>CAXTCJ010000097.1:0-21518 GCA_964242215.1 uncultured Acetobacteraceae bacterium
CCTGCCTGAACGGTCCCCGCCTGAACGGTCAGGGGGCGGTGAAGCTTGGAAACGGCGCCCTCGACGCCCCAGACCGCGAGCACCGCCACGACGAACGCAACGCCCGCCACACACGCCGTCACCCAGACCAGGCGAGCGGGGCTGAACGGGTCCAGCAGCTTGCTGGTGACGCCGGAGGTCACGACGATGCCGAAGATCATCATCAGCCACAGGATCGTGGCCGCCGGTGCGCGCCGCCTCTCATCCGTTCGGGCAGCCATCAGTGTCAGTAGCGATGTACCGGCAGCGCCCACGCCGAGGCCGACCAGCACGTAGCTCGCGAGCGCCAGCAACAGACCCGGCACGAACGCGGTCGCCATCAGCGCCGTCCCGGACGCGGCACCGATCCCGCCGGCCGACAGCGCCGCCATGCCGCCCACGATCCAGGGCGTGCGCAGGCCGCCCATGTCCGACCCGTAGCCCATGCGAGGGCGCAACACCTGCACGCCGTAATGCAGCGCCACCAATGCGCCGGGCAGCACGGCCGGCAGCGCCAACTCCACCACCATCACCCGGTTCATCGTGGAGGTCGACAGCACCACGATCGAGCCGAGCGCCGCTTGCACCGCCCCGAGCCGAACGATGCCGAGCCAACCGAGCGGGCGCGTCATCCGGCCACCACGGCGCTGAGGGCGAAGGCGGTGACCATCATGCCGGCCACATACAGCGTGGTGCCGGTGCCGTTATACCAAGGTGCGAGCTCCCGCGGGCGACGCAGGAAGCGCACCATCAGCACGCCCTGCACTGCGATCAGCACGGCGACCACGCAGGCGCGGATCGGAAAGCCCCAGTAGGCCAGCAGCGCCACCACCAGAACCTGCGGCACCGCCATCACCCAACAAGCCAGCCGGGCCGCACGGTCGACGCCCAGCAGCACCGGCAGCGAGTTCACGCCCATCTGCCGGTCGCCCTCGACCGACTTGAAGTCGTTCAACGTCATGATGCCATGGGCGCCAGCGCTGTACAACACGGCGACGAGCACGATGCGGCTGTCCGGCCAATGCCCGGCCATGATCGCCGCACCGGTGAACCACGGCAGCCCCTCGTAGCAGGCGGCGCACGCGGTGTTGCCCCACCAGCCATTCTCCTTCAGGCGCAGCGGCGGGGCGCTGTAGGCCCAGGCCAGGCTGGTGCCCAAAAGCCCGGCGATGAACACCCAGGGCCCGAGTGCGGCCGCCACGAGCAGCGACAAGGCCGTCCAACCCAGCGCGATCCACAATCCCGTGCGACCCGGCAAGCGTCCGGAGGGGATGGGACGGTTCGGCTCGTTGATCGCGTCCACGTGCCGGTCGAACCAGTCGTTCGCGGCCTGGCTCATCGCGCACACCAACGGCCCAGCCAACGCCACGCCGACCACCGCGAGTGGCCATTTTGCAGCGATCAGCTGCCCGGCGGAGATCACGCCGCAGGCAAACGCCCACATCGGCGCGAACCAGGTAATCGGCTTCAGCAACTCCAACACCGCAGCCGCGGAGAAGCGGGGGGGCGCGGAAATGGACATGTTGGAGGCGGACATCGCTACTCCCGCTCCGCCCCGGTCAGATCACCGAGGCCGTACCGCCGCAGCTTGACATACAGGCTCTGCCGGCTGAGGCCGAGCATCTCGGCGGCCGAGGCGCGGTTGTCCCCGGTCAATTCCAGCGCGGCCTCGATCGACAGACGCTCGATCACCTCGGTCGCCTCGCGCACCAGGTCCTTCAGGGCCACCCGCCCGATCAGTTCGGTGAGCTGCTCGACCGAGCGGGGCAGTTCCTTGGCCGCCCTCGGCGCCACGTGGACGCGGGGTCCGACATTGCGCATCGCGTAGCCGAAGCAGGATCCGGTGCCATTGCGGACCGACACGGCGGAGATTTCGACCTGCACCGTCCCGCCATCCTCGGCGCGCATCACGGTCGAGAAGAAACGGACGGTCCCGCGCTGGCGCAGGTTGCTGACGAGCACGTCCAGATCGACCCCGGTCTGCCCGATCCAACGATCGAGCGGCTGACCCACCGCCAGGCTTTCGCGGCCGAGCTGCGCCATCTCCAGAAAGGCGGCATTCGCGGTGAGTATGTTGCCAGCATCGTCGGTCACGACGTATCCGTCCGGGGCGCCTTCGACGGCGGCGAGTAACTTGCTGCGCACGTCCGGCAGGACGGTCGCACCAGCGGGGGCGGACGCACGCAACAGGAACAGGGTGGTACCGCCCTGACGGAACAGCGATGCACGAAGCTGCACGATCTGGCTGTGGCCGTTGCGCCGGCGGGGCGCCACCTGGGCCTGAACCTCCGGCTCCCGCCCGCCTGCCCGGACGGCGGCCAGGTAGGCTTGCACCGCAGGCAAGCTGTCGGGCGCAATCACCCCGGCGAGCGGCTGCCCGATCAACTCCTCCACGTGGGCGCCGAATAAATTAGCCGCCGCCGGGTTGGCCTCGCTCACGCGCCCCTTGTCGGCGTCGATGATGAGCACGGCTTCGCTCGATGTCTCGAACAACAGGCGATAGCGCGTTTCGACTTCGCGCATGCGCGAGTAGTCGCGCTCCAGTGATTGCTGCACGTTCACCAGGCGCTGCTGCAGCTCCGACATGGCGCGCAGATCGCGGCCAAACAGTACGATCCGGCCACCGCCCGTCATCTGCACGCCGCAGTAGAGCACCGGCACCGAGCGGCCGCCGGCCGTCATGTGGTTGAGGTGGCGCCACCGTGACTCGACGTTCGTCGTGGCTTCCCGGATCAGCACCGCGGCCTTGGGACGGCTATCGAGGGCAACCAGGTTGCTCAGCTTCTGCCCGATCCAGTTCGGGCTGTCGTCGAGGTCGGTCGCAAGGTCGTCATTACGGACGACCAGATCGCGAACCGTGCCGTCGGCATCGATCACCAGCGTGATGTCCGACGCGGCGCCGATCAGCGTCGCTGCGGATGCCAGGTCGAGGTCGCCCAGGGAAGTGTCGGGTGAAACAAACGTCCGCACGGCTGCTGTATTCCCCCAAAACACGCGCGTTCCCTGATCTTCCCCAATCACTGTTTGTTCGCCGCCCGTCACTCCGAGAGGAGCTCCAAGCGGTAGCCGTCCCTAGCTGACATAGGGTGTGACCATTTTGACCTCCTTAGGAACATTGCCGGCCCGCCGCTAGGGCCAAAAGCGCATCGGCGGCGCGAACCGCCTGCCGGCCGTCCACCGCCGTACCGTCGGCCCCGATCGAGGCCGCCAGGTCCGGATTGGCCGTGAATCCAGGGCCGCCGACCATGACCGCGACGGCGGGATTGAGCGAGGCGGCCCGGACGATGCGGATCATCGCCCGCGCATCCTCCAACTGCTCGTCGCACGGCATGGAGAACCCGACGATGTCGAACCACGACTCGCGAACCATGTTGGCCAGCTCGGCCTCCGAGTCGATCGGGCCGCTCCAAGCGTTCCATCCGGCCCGGCGGAAGAAGTCGTACACCATGGAGAGGCCAAATGTATGCTGCTCACGCGGCAGCGGCACCAGCAGGATGCGCGGCGCGGTGGGGTTGAGCGCCGCTTTGTCGTGATACGTGGCGCCGAGTTCCCGCAGACTGTTTTGCAGCAGAAACAATCCGACCGTCACGTCTGTGAAGTCACAATCGTCGTTCACCCACATCTGGCCGAGCTGGCGGGCCGTGGGTGCCAATAGGTCTAGGTAGAGCGTCTCGGCCGGGTAGCCCGCCGCAAACAGCCCTTCTACGAAGCAGATCGCGTTGGCTTCCTCGCGGGCGAGCACCAGCCGGACGAGCTCGGCCACGTGGGCCTCGGTGACGGTATGGGGAACGAGCGGTAGAACCTTCGGCTGGGCCGTATCGCGCCGAGCCTGCAGGAGGCGCGGAATGACGTCCTGTTCGACGGTGCTCTCGACGATAGACCGCCGCCGCGAACCGGCTTCGTCGGGCTCCGGCTCCCAGGCAGACGGCGGAACGGCGGATCCGCCCTTCGCCTGCATGTGGCCCTGTTCGTCTGTGAATTGCTGCCGCATCGACACCATCTGATCACTTTCCTGAGACACTTTGTTGATTGTTCGTGAGACTGTCAACCTAGATTTACGTCAGATAGACTTGACACATTCTCGGACCTCGCCTTAGCCTCACAGTCACCGGAGCCCCTGGAGTCACTCCAAGAGAACCGGGCCAGGAGCTGTAAAAGCACTAATTGCTAAGACGACCGCTGGGCGATCGAATGGCTGCTCCCGAAGTCGTGAGCGCAGCCGAATTGGGGAGGCACTGTCAAGCCATGTTTACCACTGCCGTCGAACGCTTAGTGGACCAATTTGACTGTTGCCCCTGGGGCGGCGCCGTCGGGCGCACGGCACGGAGCCAGGTAACGTTTCCGCGAGCGAGGCAGAAAGGTCAGCTGTACACACCTGAAGAGAGAGCCCGCCGCGACGCCTCCCCCTGGACGATGGTGCAGGGTGTGCTGGCACCAGCACAGTTCGCGGTGTTCCTCGTCAGCTTGGGCCTGGTCGCATGGTTCTTGCTGACCGGACGAGGCGAGGCGGTTGCGATCGCCTCCGTCGTCTTCAAGACGGCCGTACTCTATCTTATCATGGTAACGGGTTCGATTTGGGAGCGCGCCGTGTTCGGCCGCTACCTGTTCGCCCCAGCCTTCTACTGGGAGGACATGGTCAGCATGCTCGTGCTGGCCCTGCACACCGCTTACATCGCGGCCCTGATGTCAGGTGCGCTGGACACCCATCACCTCATGCTGCTCGCTCTCGCCGCCTATTCCACCTACCTCGTGAACGCCGCCCAATTCGTGCTGAAACTCCGCATGGCGCGGCGCGAGCAGACGGTCTGGTCGGGCGCCCGGGCGTGAGCGCCACGCTGCCAGCCCCCGACACGCTTGGCTGCACCGCAGCGCCCGTGCTGCGCGAGCGTGGCCAACGTGAAGTGTTCTGCGGTCTGACCAGCATCATCTGGCTGCACCGCAAGATCCAGGACGCGTTCTTCCTGGTGGTCGGCTCCCGGACCTGTGCCCACCTGATCCAATCCGCCGCCGGCGTGATGATCTTCGCCGAGCCCCGCTTCGCCACCGCGATCATCGACGAGCGGGACCTGGCGGGCATGGCCGATGCCAACGACGAGCTGGACCGGGTCGTGGGCCAATTGCTCGCCCGCCGCCCCGAGATCCGGCTGCTGTTCCTGGTAGGCTCCTGCCCGTCCGAGGTGATCAAGCTCGATCTGTCCCGGGCGGCCGAACGCCTCTCCGCCAGCTACGCCCCCCAGGTGCGGGTGCTGAACTATAGCGGCAGCGGGATCGAGACGACATTCACCCAGGGCGAGGATGCCTGCCTGGCCGCGCTGGTGCCCATCCTGCCGCGCGAGGCGCCGAATGCGCCGCCGGCGCTGCTGGTGGCGGGTGCGCTGGCCGAGGTGGTGGAAGACCAGTTGCGCCGCCTGTTGGAGGCGCTGGGCATCGGCCCGGTTCACTTCCTGCCGCCGCGCAACGCGCTGGATCTGCCGCCGGTCGGGCCGAACACCCGGCTGCTGCTGGCGCAACCCTTCCTGGCCGATACCGCAAGGGCGTTGGAAGCCCGCGGGGCGACCCGGCTGCAGGCGCCGTTTCCCCTGGGCGTCGAGGGCACCACCGCTTGGTTGCGCGCCGCGGCCGATGCGTGGGGCGTATCGGCGGGCAAGTTCGAGCAGGTCATTCGCCCGGCCTGCACCCGCGCGGAACAGGGGATGGAGCGCTACCGCCCGCTGCTCGAGGGCAAGAGCATTTTTCTATTTCCGGACAGCCAATTGGAGATCCCGCTCGCCCGCTTCCTGTCCCGTGAGATGGGCATGAGCTTGGCCGAAGTAGGCACCCCCTATTTGCACCGCGAGCATATGGCCACCGAATTGGCGCTGCTGCCGCCGGGCACGCGGCTCAGCGAAGGCCAGGATGTGGACCGGCAGCTGGATCGCTGCCGCGCCGCCGCCCCGGACCTCGTGGTGTGCGGGCTGGGCCTGGCCAATCCGCTCGAGGCGGAGGGCCTTGCCACCAAATGGTCGATCGAGCTGCTCTTCACGCCGATCCAGGGCTACGACCAGGCCGCCGATCTAGCCGAACTGTTCGCCCGCCCCTTGGTGCGGCGCACACGGTTGCGGGTGTAACGCGATGCAACTCACGCTCTGGACCTACGAGGGTCCGCCCCATGTCGGTGCGATGCGCGTGGCGACGGCGATGGAGGGCGTGCACTACGTCCTGCACGCACCGCAAGGCGATACCTACGCCGACCTGCTGTTCACCATGATCGAGCGGCGGCAGAAGCGTCCGCCCGTCACCTACACGACGTTCCAGGCGCGCGACCTCGGCGGTGACACGGCGGAGCTGTTCAAGACCGCGGCGCGCGAGGCCTACGAGCGGTTCCAACCGCAGGCGATGCTGGTGGGTGCGTCCTGCACGGCCGAGCTGATCCAGGACGATCCGGGTGGCTTGGCGCGGGCGCTGAACCTGCCGGTGCCCGTGGTGGCTTTGGAGCTGCCTTCGTACCAGAAGAAGGAGAATTGGGGCGCGGCCGAGACCTTCTACCAGATGGTCCGCGCCTTCGCCGGCCCGCAGGCCCCGGCACCCGGCACGGTTCGTCCCGCCCGCGAACCCGGCGTGCGGCCATGCTGCAATATCCTAGGCCCGACCGCGCTCGGCTTCCGTCACCGCGACGATGTTCTGGAGATCACCGGGCTGCTCGGCCGCATGGGGATCGACGTGAACGTGACGGCGCCGCTCGGGGCCACCCCGGCGGATCTGGCTCGTTTGGGCGATGCCGATTTCAACGTGCTGCTGTATCCCGAAACCGGCGGCCAGGCCGCCGCCTGGCTGACGCGCATTTTTGGCCAGCCAGCGACGCGCACCATCCCGATCGGTGTCGGCGCCACGCGGGACTTCATTGCAGAATGCGCTGAGCTTGCGGGCGTGGATGGCGTGGCAGCCAGTTCCAATCTCCCGTGGTACTCGCGCTCGGTCGACTCCAACTACCTGACCGGCAAGCGTGTGTTCGTGTTCGGCGATGCGACTCACGCGGTGGCGGCGGCACGGGTTGCCGCGGAAGAATTCGGCTTCACCGTGGTGGGCCTGGGCACCTACAGCCGCGAATTTGCCCGCGACGTGCGCACCGCCGCCAAGGTGTATGGCGTGGAGCCGCTGATCAGCGACGACTACCTGGAGATCGAGGCGGCGATATCGGCGGCGCAACCGGAACTGGTCTTGGGCACGCAGATGGAGCGCCACATCGCCAAGCGGCTGGGTGTTCCGTGCGCCGTGATCTCCGCCCCCGTGCACGTGCAAGATTTCCCGGCCCGCTACGCACCGCAAATGGGCTTCGAAGGCGCCAACGTGCTGTTCGACACCTGGGTGCATCCGTTGATGATGGGCCTGGAGGAGCATCTGATCGGGATGTTTCGGGAAGACTCCGAGTTCCACGTCGAGGCTGCGCCCAGCCATCTCGGCCACGCCGCACCCCGGCCGGAAGCAGTGGCCGTGCCGGCGGGTCCCATCCAGTGGGCCACCGATGCCGAGCGCGAAGTCGGCAAAATCCCGTTCTTCGTGCGCGGCAAGGCCCGACGCAACACCGAGCGCTTCGCCCAGGAGCGCGGGCTCGCCACCATCACAGTGGAGACGCTGTATGACGCCAAGGCACATTATGGCCGCTGAGGGCAATCCTATTCGCGTCGCAGCGAAAGCTGCGCCAATCAAGGTCGTGCTGGTCACGATGGACAGCCATCTGACCGGCGCGGCAACACGAGCCGAGGCGGCCCTGCGGCGTGACATCCCCGGCCTGGTGCTCCGCGTGCACGCCGCCGACCAGTGGGCGTCGGACCCGGAGCGGCTTGCCGACTGCCACCGCGATATTGCGGAAGGCGACATCGTCGTCGCCACCATGCTGTTCCTGGAAGATCACATCCGCGCCGTACAGCCGGCGCTCGCCGCGCGACGCGAGTCGTGCGACGCCATGCTGTGCTGCATGTCCGCCGGCGAGGTCACGCGGCTGACCCGGCTCGGGCGGCTCGATATGGCCACCGAGGCCACCGGGGTGATGGCCCTGCTCAAGCGCCTGCGCGGCGGCAAGGGCGGCGCCGCGTCCGGTCAGTCGCAGATGAAGATGCTGCGCCGGCTGCCCAAGCTGATGCGCTTCATCCCGGGCACCGCGCAGGATATGCGGACCTATTTCCTGTCGCTGCAATACTGGCTGGCAGGGTCCGAGCAGAACATCGCCAACATGGTGCGCATGCTGGTGGACCGCTACGCCGCCGGGTCACGCAAGCCCGCCGCCGCGCTGAAGGTCGCGGTGCCGGTCGAGTATCCGGAGCTCGGCCTGTATCACCCGCGCCTGCCAACGCAGTTCAGCGAGCAACTGCGGGACCTGCCGGCCGCGGGCACGAAAGGCACCGTGGGCGTCATCCTGCTGCGCTCCTACCCGATCGCCGGCAATGCCCGCCACTACGATGGCGTGATCGCGGCGCTCGAGGCGCAGGGCCTGAACGTCGTGCCGGCCTTCGCCAGTGGCCTGGATGCCCGCCCGGCGATCGAGGCCTATTTCATGCGGGACGGTGTCGCGACGGTGGACGCCGTGGTGTCGCTGACCGGGTTCTCGCTGGTGGGCGGACCCGCCTACAACGACAGCCGCGCCGCCGAGGATCTGCTGGCCCGGCTGGACGTGCCCTACGTCACCGCGCACCCGCTCGAATTCCAGACCATCGTGCAGTGGGAGCAAGACCCGCGCGGGCTGCTGCCGGTTGAAGCCACGATGATGGTGGCGCTGCCCGAGTTGGATGGCGGGATGCTGCCCGCGACATTCGGCGGACGGTGCGGACGGTCGGACTCGGAGCAGCGCTGCCCCGGATGCGACGGCCTCACCTGCGCCAAGGACATGGTAGCCCACCCCGAGCGCGTGCAGATGCTAGCGGCGCGGGTGTCCGCGATGGTGGCGCTGCGCCGGGCCGCACGACGCGACAAGCGGGTCGCCGTGGTGCTGTTCAACTTCCCGCCCAACGCCGGCGCGGCGGGCACCGCCGCGTATCTCGCGGTGTTCGCCTCGCTGCACAACACGATGCTCGCCATGCGCGACGCCGGCTACACGGTGGATGTTCCGGCCACGGTCGACGACCTGCGCGAGCAGCTGCTGACCGGCAATGCCGAGCGCTTCGGCACCGACGCCAACGTGGCCGCCCGCATCTCCGCCGAGGACCATGTGCGCCGCCAGCCCTGGCTCGCCGAGATCGAGCAGAGCTGGGGTGCGGCGCCGGGTCGCGCGCAGTCGGACGGGGCGAGCATCTTCGTGCTCGGCGAGCGGTTCGGCAACGTGTTCGTGGGGCTGCAGCCTGCGTTCGGATATGAGGGCGATCCTATGCGCCTGCTGTTCGAAAAGGGCTTCGCGCCGACCCACGCCTTCACCGCATTCTACCGCTGGATCCAGCAGGACTTCGCCGCCCACGCGGTGCTGCATTTCGGCACGCATGGCGCGCTGGAATTCATGCCCGGCAAGCAGGCTGGGATGTCTGACACATGCTGGCCGGACCGGCTGATCGGTACGCTGCCGAACTTCAACCTGTATGCGTCGAACAATCCCTCCGAGGGCATGATCGCCAAGCGCCGCGCCAACGCCGTGCTGCTGAGCTATCTCACGCCCCCGGTGGCGCATGCCGGATTGTATCGCGGCCTGCTGGATTTGAAGGCGAGCCTGGACCGCTGGCGCAGCGGTGCGCCGGACGCCGATCTCGCCGCCCTGGTGCAGGCGCAAGCGGCCGCGGTCGAACTGGCCGCGGCGGAACCCGCCTGGGCCGAACCCGAGAGCGAGGTCGTGCGGCTGTCTGCAGCGTTGCTCGAGTTGGAATACACGCTGATCCCGCACGGGCTCCATGTGCTGGGCCAGCCGCCCAGTGCCGAGGAACGCGCCGACATGCTCGACGCCGCCCGCATCACCGAGCCGGCCGAGCGGGCGCGGCTGGACCTACTGCTCGCGACGGACTCGGAACTCCCCGCCGTGATCCATGCACTGGACGGCGGCTACATTCGCCCGGCACCCGGCGGTGATCTGCTGCGCACCACGGAAGTGCTGCCGACGGGCCGTAACCTGCACGGCTTCGACCCGTTCCGCCTGCCCAGCGCGTTCGCGGTGCAGGACGGTGCGCGCCAGGCCGACCGCCTGCTCGCCCGGCACGAAGCGGAGGGCAAGGGCCTGCCCGAGACGGTGGCGATGGTGCTGTGGGGCACCGATAATCTGAAGACCGAAGGCGGCCCGATCGCGCAGGCGCTCTGGCTGATGGGGGCCGCGCCGCGCTTCGACTCGTACGGCCGGCTGTGTGGGGCGCAACTCGTCCCATTGGAGACGCTGGGCCGGCCGCGGATCGATGTCGCGATCACCGTCTCCGGCATCTTCCGCGACCTGCTACCGTTGCAGACCAAGCTGCTCGCCGAGTCCGCCCTGCTGGCCGCGTCAGCCGACGAGCCGGTGGCGCAGAACTTCGTCCGCCAACACGCATTGGCCTTCCTGGCCCAGCATGGCGGCACGATGGAGGAGGCGGCGCTGCGCGTGTTCGGCAATGCGGACGGCGCCTACGGCAGCAACGTGAACCAATTGGTCGGTTCCGGCATGTGGAACGAGGAAGACGAGTTGGCCGAGGCCTACGTCGCGCGCAAAGGCTTCGCCTACGGCGTGTCCGGCCGGCCGGCGCGCCACGCGGCGGTGCTGGAAAACCTGTTGGCGAGCGTGGACATCACCTACCAGAACCTCGACTCCGTCGAACTGGGCGTGACGACCGTCGACCACTACTTCGACACGCTCGGCGGCATCACGCGAGCGGTCCGCCGGGCGCGCGGTGGCACCGGGGCCGCGGTCTATATCGGCGACCAGACGCGCGGCGACGGGCTGGTCCGGACATTGTCCGAGCAGGTTTCGCTCGAGACCCGCACCCGGGCGCTCAACCCGAAATGGTATGGCGCGCTGCTGAAGCACGGCTACGAGGGTGTGCGGGAGATCGACGCCACCGTGACCAACACGCTGGGCTGGTCCGCCACGACGGGTGAGGTGCAGCCCTGGGTGTACCAGCAATTAGCCGAGGCCTACGTGCTGGACGAGGCGATGCGCAACCAGATCGCAGCGCTGAATCCGAAGGCGTCGGCTAAGATCGTCAACCGTCTGATCGAGGCGACCGAGCGTAAATACTGGTCTCCGGACGCGGCTACGCTGAACGCCCTCATCCAAGCCGGGCACGATATCGAAGACAGGCTTGAAGGCATCGAAGTGGAGATGGCGGCATGACCCCAGTAGCAGACCTGCCTTACAAGTTGCGCCGCGGCGACGGCGAGGGAAGCGTTCAGGTCCAGCTGGACCCGGCGCTGAAGATCGGCAACGCCAAGGTGTTCGCCGTCTATGGCAAGGGCGGTATCGGCAAGAGCACGACCTCCTCCAATCTGTCCGTCGCGTTCAGCAAATTGGGCAAGCGCGTCCTGCAGATCGGCTGCGACCCGAAGCACGACAGCACCTTTACGCTGACGAAGCAGTTGCTGCCGACGGTGATCGACGTGCTGGAGACGGTGAACTTCCATAGCGAAGAACTCCGCGTCGAGGACTTCGTCTATCAGGGCTACAACGGCGTGATGTGCGTGGAAGCCGGTGGGCCGCCTGCGGGCACCGGGTGTGGCGGCTACGTGGTCGGGCAGACGGTGAAGCTGTTGAAAGAGCACCATCTGCTGGAAGAGACCGACGTGGTGATCTTCGACGTGCTGGGCGATGTAGTGTGCGGTGGCTTCGCGGCGCCCCTGCAACATGCGGACCGGGCGCTGATCGTCACCGCAAACGACTTCGACAGCATCTTCGCGATGAACCGCATCGTGGCGGCGATCAAGGCCAAGGCGAAGAACTACAACGTGCGGCTGGGCGGCGTCATTGCCAACCGCTCCGCCGCGACCGACCAGGTGGACCGCTACAACAACGCCACCGGGCTCAGCACGCTGGCGCACTTCCCCGATCTGGACGTGATCCGCCGCAGCCGGCTGAAAAAGAGCACGCTGTTCGAGATGGAGAGCTCGCCGGAGCTGGAGGCGGTGAAGCTCGAATACCTCCGCCTCGCCGCCACGCTCTGGGCCGGGACGAAGCCGCTCGAGGGCACCCCGATGCGCGACCGCGATATCTTCGATCTGCTGGGGTACGACTAATGGGCTCTGTTTCAGGGGGGGCGACCTATCTCACCCGCCGCGGTCAGCTCGAGACCTATTTCGACCGTACTGCGGCACAGGCCTGGGCGCGGCTGACCTCCGACGCGCCCGTCAGCGGCATCCGTGCCACGGTGCGCGCCGGGCGGGACCGGATGCGGGCGACGCTGCTGGAGTGGCTGCCGGCAGACCTGCACGGGCGGCGCATCCTGGATGCCGGCTGCGGCACCGGGGCGCTCGCCGTGGAGGCAGCCAAGCGCGGGGCGGAGGTCGTGGCGATCGACCTGTCCGCCACGCTAGTGAATTTGGCGCGCGAGCGTTTGCCGGCCGGCCTGCGGATCGACTTCCGCGTCGGTGACATGCTCGACCCGGCGCTCGGCCTGTTCGACCACGTGGTCGGCATGGACTCGCTGATCCACTACAACGCACCCGACATGGCGCGCGTGGTTGCGGGGCTGGCGTCACAGGCCACCGGGTCGGTGATGTTCACCTTCGCGCCGCAGACGCCGCTGCTGTGGGCGATGCACACGGCTGGCCGCCTGTTCCCCCGCGGCGACCGCGCACCCGCGATCGAACCGGTCGCCGGCAGCACGATCCGCCGGCTGATCGCCGCGACGCCATCCATGGCCGGGTGGGCGCCCGGGCGCAGCCACCGGGTGAACAGCAGCTTCTACATATCGTGTGCGCAGGAGCTCGTGCGGGCATGACGCATCAGGACAACGCCGCGCGCACGCGTGTGGGGACGCACGTGCTGTCGCCCACGCTGAACCGATATCGGGACGCCACCACTGCCGGCGGCGTCGTTGGCCTGAACCAGCGCATGGCCAAGAAGTGGGGCAAGCTCACCCCGGCCTTCCTGCCGTTCGCGGACGTGTCCTCGCCCTCCATGCCGCTGGGGAAGCTGCTGAGGCTGTCCCTATTTCAGGTTTCGGTCGGTATGGCCGTCGTGCTGCTCATCGGCACGCTGAACCGGGTCATGATCGTGGAGCTGGGCGTGCCGGCCTGGCTCGTCGCCGTGATGACCTCCCTGCCGCTGGTGTTCGCGCCGTTCCGGGCCGTGGTGGGCTTCAAGTCCGATACGCACAACTCCGTGCTCGGCTGGCGGCGGGTGCCGTATCTGTGGATGGGCACGCTGGTGCAGTTCGGCGGGCTGGCGATCATGCCGTTCGCGCTCATCATCCTCTCGGGCGACAGCAACGGCCCGGTCATCATCGGCCAGGCGGCGGCGGGCCTCGCCTTCCTGTTGGTCGGCGCCGGGCTGCACACCACGCAGACGGTCGGGCTGGCACTGGCAACCGATCTCTCCCCGCCCGAGACCCACCCGAAGGTCGTGGCGCTGCTGTGCATGATGCTGCTGCTGGGCATGCTGGCGAGTGCGCTGCTGTTCGGCGCCCTGCTGGCGCATTTCTCCGAGGTGCGGCTGATCCAGGTCGTGCAGGGCAGCGCCCTCGCCACCATGGTGCTGAACGGCATCGCGTTGTGGAAGCAGGAGCCGCGCGATCCAAGCCGCACCCGGCCGGATCGCGCCCGCCCGACCTTTGCCGAGACCTGGCGCGACTTCAACCGCGGCGAGCGCGCGCGGCGCCGCCTGGTGGCGCTCGGCATTGGCACCATCGCGTTCTCCATGCAGGACATTCTGCTCGAGCCGTATGGCGGCCGCGTGCTCGGGCTGCCGGTTGCCGCGACCACCGTGATGACGGGGCTGCTGGCCGTGGGCGGCCTGTGCGGGTTCGCCACTGCGGCGCGGGTGCTGGGCCGGGGTGCGGATCCCTACCGGTTGGCCAGCATGGGCGCGCTCACCGGGCTGGCCGCATTCAGCTGCGTGATCTTCGCGGCGCCGTTCGACAGCACGGCGCTATTCGCCATCGGCGTCACATTGATCGGGCTCGGCGCCGGGCTGTTCGCGCATTGCACGCTGACCGCGGCGATGGCGACGGCGGCACCTGGCCAAGTAGGCCTGACCTTAGGCATCTGGGGCGCCGTGCAGGCGTCGGCTGCCGGGTCGTCGGTCGCGATGGGCGGGCTGATCCGCGATGGCGTCGGCGCACTCGCCGAGCGTGGCGTTCTCGGCTCGACCTTGACCGTTCCCGCGACCGGCTACGTCACCGTCTACGTCATCGAGATCGCGCTGCTGTTCGCGACCTTGATCGCCATCGGCCCGTTGGTCCGCTCCGGCGTGCAGCGGCGCGGCACAGCCCACTCCGCCTTCGCCACCCCTTCGTCCGTCGTCATGAATAGCTGAGGCAATACCATGGAAATTGGCGCGATTACCGGATACATCGACGTGGCCCAATTGACGCTCTACGTCTTCTGGGCATTTTTCGCCGGGCTGATCTACTACCTCCATCGCGAGGACAAACGGGAGGGCTATCCGCTGCTCTCCGATCGCTCGCCCTACATTACCGTGCAGGGCTTTCCGGAAATCCCGGCGCCCAAAACCTTCCTCACGCAGCACGGTCCGATCTACGCGCCGCGTGCCGAGCCGCCGCAGGTGGTCAACGGCATCGCGTCCGCCCGGGGCCTCGGCTCCCCCCTGGATCCGATAGGTGACCCGATGCTGGCCGGCATGGGACCCGGCGCCTACGCGCAGAACCGCGCCGACATCCCGGACTACACCTTCGACGACAACCTGCCCAAGATCGTGCCGCTCCGCTCGGTGCCGGAGTTCTTCCTGGCCTGGGAGGACCCGAACGTCCTGGGGATGGCGGTGTTCGGGCTGGACGGCGTGCAAGCCGGCGTCGTGAAGGATGCATGGATCGACCGGTCCGAGGTCGTGATCCGCTACGTGGAAATCGCCTTGCTGGAACCCGCGGACAAAAGCGTGCTGATGCCGATGAACTTCCTGTCGATCAACGGCCGGGCGCGGCGCATCAACACGAGCTTCATTACCGCGGCGCAATTCGCAAATGTGCCGGTGCTCAAATCACCGGACGTGATCACATTCCTCGAGGAGGAGAAAGTCATGGCGTATTACGGAGCTGGCTGCTTCTATGCCCTTCCCGCCCGCACGGAGCCACTGCTGTGAGCCCCCGCGCTCTGAACCGGGGTCTGCCGGGGCGGTTGCCGGAGGGCGAGCGCATCCTGTGGCAGGGCAGCCCGGATTGGCGGGTGATGATCCGGCGCGTGTTCCATCTGCGCGCATTGGCGGCCTATTTCGGCGTGTTGCTGGCGTATTTCGCTGCGAACTCGTTCGGGCGGGGCACGCCGCTGGCGGAGGTCGCCCACGACACCGCCGAATTGGCTGGGCTGGCGTTGATCCCGATCGCGGTGCTCGGGCTGTACGCCTGGGGCACGGGACTCGCGACGATCTACACGATCACCAACCGGCGGGTTGCGATCAAGATGGGGATCGCGTTGCCGATGACGATGAACCTGCCCTTCGTCCGCATCGACGGCGCGAACTTTCGGCCGGCGCGGGATGGCTCGGGCGATGTCGCGCTGCAGCTCGCGGGGGGCGAGGGGGTGGCCTATTTCATGCTGTGGCCGCACGCCCGCCCGTGGCGCATGGCAAAGGCGGAACCGATGCTTCGCGCGGTGCCACAAGCCGCCCAAGTGGCACAGATTCTGGCCCGCGCGCTCGCGGCTTCCGCCGATATGCCGCCGGTGAGCATTGAGCAGTTGCAAGGCGACACAGAGGCAGCAAAGATCGACAAAACCCACCCGCATGCCGCAGCGGCGGCCTAAGCGCGGCGGGGCGGAGGAGAGATCGGTGATGGTGTTGAACCGCTCAACCATTCTGGCGAAGCTGCCGGCGCTGGCCGTCGTCGGCATGATCACGGTGGGACTAGCGGGGGCGATCGCCGGCCGCATCACCGGGCCGACCAGCGAGCCGGAACGCGGCCGGGCGGTCGCGGCGCGCGATCTACGGTTCGAGGACCGGGCGGACGGTGCCGTGCTGATCTACGACGGCAACAGCACCACGCCGTTCGAAGTGGTGGAGGGCCAGAATGGCTTCCTCCGCGGCACGCTGCGCGGCTTGGCCCGCACGCGGCGGAGCGAGGGGCTGGATAGTTCGCAACCGTTCCACCTCGCCGCTTGGAGCGACGGAAGGCTGACCCTTGACGACCCGGCGACCGGCCGCCACGTGGAGTTGGAAGCCTTCGGCCACACCAACGCCGGCGTGTTCGCCCATATGCTGCCTGGGTTGGAACAGGCGGCGGAGGGTGGCGCGTAATGTGGCCTTTCACGCCGCGGACGGTTGCGATCCACGCTGATGTCGACATCGAGAAAACGGCGGACAGTTTTCACGCCTATGCAGTACCCGACGGCATCGACATTCGGCCCGGCGACGTCGTCGTGGTGCACGGCGTGCCGACCGATATCGGCTTTGGGGATCGGCTGATCACCCGTTGCACGGCCACCGTTACCCGCGCCGGCCTGCTCACCCGGTTGTGGACGGAGTTCACGGCCATGTTCGAGCTCACCGAACTGTATGAAGTCGGCTTCTTGCCGAAGGAGACACTATGAGCGTTTCCACCCAAGGTTCAGTCGAGGGCCGTTCCCCGACCCGGGCTGCGCGCCCGCTGAACGAGACGACGAAACTCGCGACGGAGGACACCATCCTCAGCCCGCGGTTCTACACCACCGATTTCGACGCCATGGGCAAGATCGACGTCAGCCGGGTGCGGACCGAGTGGGATGGCCTGATCGCCGAATTGCGGGCGGACACCAATCGAGGCCACTTCATCCGCAACGAGAAATTCGACCTGGACCTCTCGACCCTGCCGCCTGATCTGCGGGCGGAGTTGCTGGAGTTCCTGGTCTCGTCCGTGACGGCCGAGTTCTCCGGCTGCGTGCTGTATTCCGAGATCAAGAAGCGCATCCGTGACGGTGACATCAAGGACCTGTTCACCTTCATGGCGCGGGACGAGGCACGGCACGCCGGGTTCATCAACGACACGCTGAAGGATTTCGGCGTGGGCGTGGACCTCAGCTTTCTGACCAAGGCCAAGAAATACACGTATTTCCGGCCTAAGTTCGTGTTCTACGCCACCTATCTCAGCGAGAAGATCGGCTACGCCCGCTACATCACCATCTTCCGCCATCTCGAGCGCAATCCGGACCGGGTGATCCACCCGATCTTCCTGTGGTTCGAGCAATGGTGCGCCGACGAGTTCCGCCACGGCGAGGCGTTCGCGCTGCTGATGCGGGCGGACCCGAAGGTGCTGACCGGGCTGAACAAGCTGTGGATCCGCTTCTTCCTAATCGCCGTGTTCGCCACGATGTATGTGCGCGACCACGCCCGCCCGGTGTTCCACAAGGCGTTGGGGGTGGACCCGACGGAGTACGACTTCACCGTGTTCCGCATCACCACCGACATAACGCGGCAGGTGTTCCCGGTGGCGCTCGACCTGGAAAACCCGGCGTTCAAGGCCGGTCTGGAGCGGCTGCGGGTGATCACCGAGGCCAAGCGCCGCGCCCGCGCGCAGGGCGGGCTTGCGGGCAAGCTCAAGAACATTGGCCTGACCGCGTCTGCGGCTGTGGCGTTCGCACGGCTGTTCCTCCTGCCCGTGGAGAACAACGCCCTGCCCGCTTCCGTCCGCATGAGCCCGGCCTGGTAGCGCCATGCTGTTCTACGTCGAACCGGCCGCATATGCCTTGTTCATCTGGTGGTTCAGCACCGGGGTGATCATCCTGCTCGACAACCTGCCCCGCTGGACCTTCAAGTGGAGCATGCTGGCGGGAACGGCGGTGGCACTCACCTCGCTGTGGCGGCTCTGGGCCGGCAATGCGGACGTCTCGACGGCCGGTGCCTACGCGGCATTCACCTACGGCCTGCTGGTCTGGGGCTGGCACGAGATGAGCTTCTTCATGGGCTACGTGACAGGCCCACGGCGCCAGGCCTGCCCACCGGACGCCACCGGCTGGCGGCGGTTCGGCTATGGGGTGGCGGCGTGCTTGTATCACGAACTGGCCATCCTGCTGACGGCAGCCCTGGTGATTGCTGCCACCTGGCACTCACCTAACCAAGTTGGGCTATGGACCTTCGAGGTGCTGTGGGGTGCCCGGCAAAGCGCCAAGCTGAACGTGTTCCTGGGCGTGCTGAACCTGAACGAGCAATTCGTCCCGCCGCACCTCAAGTTCCTCAGCAGCTTCATGTCGGTCAAGCCGATGAACCTGCTGTTTCCGTTCTGCGTCAGCCTGGGCACCGTGCTGGTGACCTGGCTTGTCTCGCGGGCTGTAGCGCCGGGTGTCACCGCGTTTCAGGCGGCTGGGTTGACCTTCACCGCGACGATGCTGGCGCTGGCCGTCATCGAGCATTGGTTCCTGGTGCTGCCGCTGCCGTTCGCGCGGCTTTGGGAGTGGGCGTTGACGCTGCGGCGGTCGCGCTCGGCGCCGATGCAATTTCCGGCGAGATTTGTTGCAAGCACGACGACGGCCGCACCGTGACCGAACGCCGGGCCAAATGGGGGACAAAGTGATGGATTACGAGCATTTCTTCCGTAAGCAGCTCGATGTGCTTCGCCGTGAGGGCAACTACCGTGTGTTCGCAGACCTGCAGCGCCGGGCCGGTGCATTCCCACATGCAACCCACGTCCGCGAGCGCGGCGCACGGTCCGAGGTCACCGTCTGGTGCTCCAACGACTATCTCGGCATGGGGCAGCACCCGACCGTTCTTGCCGCCATGCACGAAGCGCTGGATAGCTGCGGCGCCGGCGCCGGCGGCACGCGCAACATCTCCGGCACCAACCACTATCACGTGCTGCTCGAGGAGGAACTGGCCGATCTGCACCAGCAGGAAGCCGCGTTGCTGTTCAACTCGGGCTACATGTCCAACTGGGCGGCGCTGAGCACGCTGGCTGGCCGCCTGCCCGGCTGTGTGGTGCTGTCGGACGCGAGCAATCATGCCTCCATGATCGAGGGCATCCGCCATAGCCGCGCGGAGAAGCTGGTGTTCGCGCACAACGACCCGGCGGATCTGGAGCGCAAGTTGGCTACGTTGCCACGCGATATACCCAAGTTGGTCGCGTTCGAGTCCGTCTACTCGATGGACGGCGATATCGCGCCGATCGCCGAGATCTGCGACGTGGCCGAGCGCTATGGCGCGATGACGTATCTGGACGAGGTCCATGCGGTGGGCCTGTACGGTCCGCATGGCGGCGGCGTTGCCGAGCGGGAGGGCCTGATGCATCGGCTGACCGTGATCGAGGGCACGCTGGCCAAGGGGTTCGGCGTGGTGGGCGGCTACATCGCCGGGTCGACCGCGATGTGCGACTTCATTCGCAGCTATGCCTCAGGCTTCATCTTCACCACGGCGATGCCGCCGGCGGTCGCAGCGGGCGCGCTGGCCAGCATCCGGCACCTGAAGCAGAGCACCGCGGAGCGTGAGCGGCACCAGCGTGTCGTGGCCGAGGTGCGCGCGGCGCTGGATGTCGCCGGTGTGCCGCACTACGCCAACCCGAGCCATATCGTGCCGGTGATGGTCGGCAACGCCACGCTCTGCAAGCAGGTCAGCGACCAGCTGCTCGACCAGTACGGAGTCTACGTGCAACCGATCAACTACCCGACCGTGCCGAAAGGAACAGAGCGGCTGCGCATCACGCCGTCGCCGTTCCATACCGAAGCCGACATTGCCCATCTCGTGTCGTCGCTATCGGCCGTCTGGTCGGAGCGGTGCTTGCAGCGCACGCAACGCGCGGCTTGAGGCACGCAAATACTTGCGCCGGGACAAACCGCTCCAACGTGTCTGGCGTTGCGACACTATAATCAAAGGAGAGCCAAGGGAATGGATGAGACCGTGAACAAATCGCGCCGGGGAGTCATGAAGGCTGGGCTGATGCTGGCCACCGCTGGCGTCGCAGCCGCGGGGACCGCCCGCGCCCAGGACCAGAAGATCGAACAGAGTCTCGTCCAGTATCAGCAGACGCCGAAGGACGGGGCGGAATGCGACAAGTGCGTCAACTGGGCGCCGCCGAACGCTTGCAAGATCGTGGCCGGGACGATCAACCCAAAAGGCTGGTGCGTGGCTTACGCCCCCGCTGGCGGCTAGCGCGTTACGCCTCCCTCTCCCGTTCTTCTACGGGAGAGGGAGCAGCAGCGGTTACTTGGCTGCAGGCTCCGCCGGTTTATCGGCGTCAGCGGGTGCAGCCGTTGCAGGTGCGGCGGCGGGTGCAGCGGCAGCAGGTGCGGCAGCGGCGGTCGGGAGCGGCTCCGGAGTCGCAGACAGCGACCTTAGATAATCAATGACGTCGGCGCGCTCCTTTGGATCGGGAATGCCGGCAAACGTCATCTTGGTGCCCGGCGCATAGGCCGCCGGCTTGGTCAGCCACTTGTCCAGCTCCTCGAAGGTCCACGGCCCGGTGTGCGCCTTCAACGCAGCCGAATATTCGAACCCAACCATGTGGGCGTGGGGCCCACCGACGACGCCATACAGGTTCGGCCCAAGCCCGGCCCGGCCGCCTTGGTTGAAGGTATGGCAGGCGATGCAGCCGAGCTTCAGCGTGTCCTTTTGCCCCTCGCCCGCATCGGCCGTGGCGAGACGGTCCGCGATCGGTTGAACGGCGGGCGGCCCGGCCGCCGGCGCGGGGGTCGCTGCGGCCGCACCGGCCGGAGGCGGCGGTGGCAGCGCTTCTGGTGAATGCGAGAGTGTGTGCAGGTAGTCAATGATGTCGGCGCGCTTCTGTGGGTCCGCAAGCCCGGCGTAGCTCATCTTGGTTCCGGGAGCGTAGGCACTGGGCTTCTTCAGCCACTCATATAGCTCGTCGTACGTCCACGGACCCTGCTTCGCCTTGAGCGCCGCGGAGTATTCATACCCGACCATGTGGGCATGCGGGCCGCCGACCACGCCATACAGGTTGGGGCCGATCCCTGCCTTGCCGCCCTCGTTGAAGCTGTGGCAGGCGACACACCCCTGCTGCTTGGTCAGCGCCTCGCCGGTTTCGGGCTTGGCGGAGGCCAGTTCGAACGCGACCGGCGGATCCGCCGCGGCGACGGGAGCGGCCGCACCACCTTCGGCCGGCACGTCGATCTTGATGGCGGAGGTCTCGAGGCGCTTCGGGTGCACCAATGCATCCCCGATCAGGCCGGAAACCATAAATGTTATACCGGCGACAAGCACCGCAGCGCAGGCTTTATTGACCTCAAGACTGTTCATCCAGCAACTCCCGGCAACGATGTGGCAGCCTCGCGGCCATCACTCCCTAGTTTGGCGGTGACCCACGGATTGCAACGAGATTGCCCGCCGGCTCGGACCGCCCAACGCAGAGGGGGTACCGCCCTTTCGGACAGTACCCCCTCATCGTCGCTCGCGATAGCCTATTGCGGAGTCGCGGGCGCCTCCGGTGCTGGGGTGGGCGTCACCGCCGGGGCCGCCGCGGGCGCCGGGGCTGCGGCAGGCGCCGGAGCTACGGCAGGCG
>CAXTCJ010000098.1:0-21222 GCA_964242215.1 uncultured Acetobacteraceae bacterium
TCACTCTGGCCGGCTACGAGCTGTCCAAGCAGCAGGGCTATTACGAGAAGAACCCCGGCACCGAGCTGCCGATCCAGCAACTGACCCGCGGGACGGTGACGGCGAACAGCCGCGGCCTGCGCCTCGGCCGGTTGCCCGAGATCCGCAACATCATCTACGAGGAAGTGGAGAAGGCGCTGCAAGGCCAGCAAACCGCCCAGGCGGCGATGGACAGCGCCACCTCGCGCGGCAACCGCGTGCTGCGCGAGTTCGAGAAATCCGTCCACACTTGATCCTCCCCCGTCCTTCACGGGGGAGGTGGCGGCGCAGCCGACGGAGGGGGCGTTGGCACCGTCCGTGCCCGCGCCCCCTCCACCATGCTTCGCACGGTCCCCCTCCCCCGCGTTACGGGGGAGGATTTTTAGTGGTTGAACACTGATGCGCCGCACCATCTTCCCCGGCTGGGCTCTGCCGGTCGGCCTCGTCCTGCCGCAGCTGGCGCTGACCGTGGTGTTCTTCCTGCTGCCGGCCGGCGAGGCGGTGTGGTCCAGCCTCACCCGCACCGACCCGTTCGGCTTGTCCGAAGTGTTCGTGGGGCTGGACAATTTCACCGCCCTGTTCACCGACCCGCTGTATGTGGAGACGATCTGGCGCACGGTCGGGTTCGTGGCGGCGGTGTGCGTGCTGTCCATGGCGACGGCGCTGCTGCTGGCGGTGATGACCGACGGCGTGGTGCGCGGCCGGTCGTTCTACCGCACCATGCTGATCTGGCCGTATGCGGTGGCCCCGGCGGTCGCTGGGGTGATCTGGCTGTTCCTGCTGCACCCGCAGATCGGCCTGGTGGGCCGCTGGCTGAACCATTTGGTCGGCTGGGATTACGCGCTGAACGGCCCACAGGCGATGCTGCTGGTGATCCTGGCCAGTGCGTGGAAGCAGGTCAGCTACAACTATATCTTCTTCGTCGCCGGGCTGCAGTCGATCCCCCGCACCGTCACCGAGGCGGCCCGCATGGACGGCGCGCGCGGCTGGCACCGCTTCCGCACCATCACCCTGCCGCTGCTGACGCCGACGGTGTTCTTCCTGCTGGTGGTGGATGTGGTCTACGCCGCGTTCGACACCTTCGGCCCGATCTGGGCGCTGACCCAGGGCGGCCCGGGCAAGTCCACCGAAACACTGCTGGTGAAGGTGTATCGCGATGGGGTGATCAACCTGGACCTGGGGTCGTCGTCGGCGCAGTCGGTGGTGCTGATGGTGGGGGTGATCGTGCTGGTCGCCCTGCAATTCCGCTTCCTAGGCCGCCGCGAGACATGAGCGAGGAAGCAACTCTACTCCCCCTCCCCTTGCGGGAGGGGGCCGGGGGGAGGGGTATCACGCCACCGACATCCGCACGTGCGGCCACCCCTCCCCCAACCCCCTCCCTCAAGGGGAGTGGGCTTTTCGCTTTGCCCGGCAACATCCTCCCCCACGCCGTGCTCATCCTCGGCGTGCTGCTGTTCGCGTTGCCGATCTGGATGCTGCTCGCCGGGTCGACGCAGGAGTCGGGGGCGATCGCACGCGGCGGGCTGTCGCTGATCCCCAACCTGTCCGGTTTCGGCGTGTAT
Organism: uncultured Acetobacteraceae bacterium; assembly: GCA_964242215.1. GTDB lineage: Bacteria > Pseudomonadota > Alphaproteobacteria > Acetobacterales > Acetobacteraceae > LMUY01. Next base: position 1,581 of record CAXTCJ010000098.1, read on the forward strand.
GCCGACGTGCTGGCCCGCGGCGGGGCGGGGGCGCAACCGGTGTGGCGCATGCTGGTGGTGTCGTTCGGCATGGCGCTGGCGATCGCGTTCGGCAAGATCGTCATCTCGGTGCTGTCCGCCTACGCCGTCACCTTCTTCAGCTGGCCACTGCGCATGGTGGCGTTCGGCGTCATCTTCATCACCCTGATGCTGCCGGTCGAGGTGCGCATCATCCCCACCTACACCGTCATGGCCGGGTTCGGCATGATCAACACGTTCAGCGGCCTCACCGTGCCGCTGATCGCCTCGGCCACGGCCACGCTGCTGTTCCGCCAGGTCTTCCTCGCCATCCCCGACGAGTTGGTGGAGGCGGCGCGCATGGACGGCGCTGGGCCGTGGCGGTTCCTGAAGGACATCCTGCTGCCCGTCTCCGCTGCCAACATCGCGGCGCTGTTCGTGATTCTGTTCGTCTATGGCTGGAACCAGTACCTGTGGCCGCTGCTGGTCGCCACCGACCCGCGGCTCGACACCATCGTCATCGGCATCGTCAAGATGATCGGCGTCGAGAATGCGGTGGAGTGGAACCGCGTCATGGCCGTCGCCGTGCTGGCCCTGCTGCCGCCGGTCGCGGTGGTGCTGCTGATGCAACGCTGGTTCGTGGCCGGCCTGACCGAGAGCGACAAATAGATGGCCACCCTCCAATTCGAAGGCCTGCGCAAAAGCTTCGGCGACACCGCCATCCTGCAGGGGATCGACCTGACCCTGACCGACGGCGAGATGCTCGTCATCGTCGGCGCCTCCGGCTGTGGCAAATCCACCCTGCTGCGCCTGGTGGCGGGGCTGGAGACGGCGACCGCCGGGCGCATCCTGCTCGACGGCCGCGACATCACCCGGCTCGACCCGGCGGCGCGCGACATCGCCATGGTGTTCCAGAACTACGCGCTGTACCCGCATATGACGGTGGCGCAGAACATGGCGTACGGCCTGCGCATCCGGGGCATGGCGAAGGACGCGATCGCCACCCGCGTGCAGCAGACGGCGGATCTGCTGGGGTTGGGCGCGCTATTGGCCCGGCGCCCGCGCCAACTGTCCGGCGGCCAGCGGCAACGCGTCGCGATGGGCCGGGCGATCGTGCGCGAGCCCAAGCTGTTTCTGTTCGACGAGCCGCTATCGAACCTGGACGCGGCGTTGCGGGTGCAAATGCGGGCCGAGATCCGCCAATTGCAGCGCCGCCTGGGTGTCACCAGCCTGTATGTGACGCACGACCAGGTGGAGGCGATGACGCTGGGCGACCGTCTGCTGGTGCTGCACCAGGGCGTCCCCGTGCAGTTCGCGCCGCCGATGGAGATCTTCGAGCGTCCGGCCACCACCTACGTCGCCGGGTTCATCGGCGCGCCGGCGATGAACTTTCTGGCCGCCACGGCGAGTGGCGACGGGCGCTCCGCCCGCCTCGCCTCGGGCCACGAACTGGCTTTGCCGCAGGAATTGGGCCACTCCGCCGCCGTGACGCTCGGCATCCGGCCGGAACACATCGACCTGGCACCGGGCGGTTTGCCGATGCGCGTCGACCTGGTCGAACCGCTCGGGTCGGAGACGCTGGTCCACGGCCACCTGGCCGACGGCACCAAGCTGCTGGTGAAACAGGCCGGTGCGCTGCCGATCGGCGATGCGCTCTCGGTCGCCTTTCCCGCCGCCGCGCTGCATTTGTTCGGCGGCGACGGCCGCCGTCTCTGACATCGTCATGCCAGGCCTGGAGCCGCTACTGTCCGGTTCGCCCGAAACCCAATTGAATCAGTGTTTTACCGTCATGCCAGGGATTGACCCTGGTATCCACGGCCGTCCGCCGAAACCGCTCGGCCGTGTTGCACTCGTCAGTGCCAATCGCCTGTCTGACGTCATGAGCCCAACCCCGTGGATACCAGGGCCAAGCCCTGGCATGACGGGGTTAATGCGTTGTGACGACCAATTCCCACGTCTGGGGGCCGTCCGCGATCCGGCGAATGGTATAGATCACGGGCTGCGTGCCGAAATCCAGGTTCACCTTGGCTTGGCAGGTTCGTGCCCATTTCTGGTCGTAGTCGATCTCGTGCACGTCCGTCAGGCCGATGATGCGGGCCGTCTTGGTACGGACCAACTGGCCTTGAACGCCCTGAATCGCCAACTGCGACGTGCAGGTCGGAAGAGCGGTATCCTGCCGCAGACCCGCGGGCTTGTCGGTCGGGAGCCGGGGGGTCTCGGGCAAAACGGGGGCCGGCGTGGTGTTCGGAATGCCGGACACCAGCAAGCCCACGAACATCGCCGCGACGGCCACTGTGAATATCAGCTTCCCGCCGCTGGCGAGATGCGCCTCGGTAAAGGGTGAGTGAAATCGCATAATTCAGCCAGACGTTAAAAGACCGAAAGTAAGGCCAAACCGGCTTTAACGCATCGTCAATCTATCGTGATTTATACCGCGGCAGGCTCCTCCTCGGCGAGGATCTTCTCCGGCGCGGGTGGCTGCAGCTGCCAGGGCACGCCGATGACCGCGATATCCTTGCCGCCATTGCGCAACAGGGCGGAGCGAAGCTTGCGCTCGCGGTGGGTGTGCATCACGCCCTGCCACCAGTGTTTCTCCACCAACTGAGGCAGCACCACTGCGACCGGGCGGCCGGGCTCGCAACCGCCTTGTTCCTCGATCAGCCGCAGCAACGGGCCGAGCACGCTGCGATACGGCGAGGCGCGGACGAGCAGCGTCGGCACCGGCAGACCGGCCTGGCGGGCGGGGCGCTCGACGCAATGGTCCCATTGGCTGCGAATGGATTTCTCCTGTTCCTCGGCATCCGGCCCCTCCAACTCGGTGCAGTGCAGCGCCGTCACGTCCGGTGACAGGCCCAGAGCGAAGCTGACGGCGTTGCGGGCAACGCGGTCCCAGCGGGCGATTGGGATGATCACGCGCGGCGGACGATAGCGGTGCAGGTCCAGCGGGGCGTCGTGGCTCTGCAGCAATTGGCGGTCGAGCCCGGCGTAGTAGTGATGCACCCCCCGCAGCAGCAGCAGGGTCGCAGGGATCACCACCACGGTCAGCCACGCGCCCTCGGTGAACTTGGCCGCTAGGATGATGGCCAACGCGAGCCCGGTCGACACCGCGCCGACGCCGTTGATCCACAGGCGCGTCCGGTCCGCGCGGCCGTGTCCGTTGCGATGCCAGTGCGCCGCCATGCCGGCCTGCGACAGGGTGAAGGACAGGAACGCGCCCACCGCGAATAACGGGATGAGCCGGTCCGTGATGCCGCCGAACACCGTCAGCAGCAGCCCGGCGCCGGCCGTCAGGAACAGGATGCCCGCCGTGTAGACCAGCCGGCGGCCGGGCAGGGCGAAGGCCGAGGGCAGGAACCTGTCGGTGGCCACTTGGCGGCATAGCCGGGGAAAGCCCACGAACGAGGTGTTCGCAGACAGGCACAGCACGGCCAGCACGCTGGCGATCGTCACGTAATACAGCCAGTCCCGCCCATGCACCGCGGCGACCAGTTGCGACAGCACGCTCTGGTAGCCGGGCTTGGTCTGGTCCATCGCCATGATGCCGTAATGGCTGCACAGGTACGCGATGCCGCCCAGCAGCAGCCCCAGCACGGCCACGATCACGGCCAGCGTGCCGTGGGCGTTGCGGGTGCGCGGCTCGCGGAAGGCGCCGACGCCGTTGCTGACCGCCTCCACCCCCGTCATCGCCGTGCATCCGGCGGCGAAGGCACGCAGCAGCAGCCAGATCGAGAACGCCTGCGTCGCCGCGGGAAGCGACGGCGGTGGCACCACGGGCGTGCCATCCCCCGTCACCAGCTTCCACACGCCGAGCAGCAGCACGGCCCCCAACCCGGCGATGAACAGATAGGTCGGCACCGCCAGCGCGAGCCCCGATTCCTTGGTGCCGCGCAGGTTCACCAGCGTGACCAGCGCCAGCACCGCCAGACACAGCGGCAGGGTGTAGCGCTGCAGCACCGGCAGCGCCGAGGTCAGCGCGGCGATGCCGGCCGAGATGCCGACGGCCACGTTCAGCATATAGTCCACCATCAACGCCGCCGCCGCCAGCAGCCCGGCGCCCGTGCCCAGGTTCTCGCGCGCCACCGTGTAGGATCCGCCGTTGGACGGATACGCGGTGATGGTCTGCCAGTACGACAGGAACAGCACTGCCAGCAGCACCAGGATCACGATGGTGATCGGCCCCATGCTGCCCAGCCCCGCCGCACCCAGCGGCACCAGGACGGTCAGCGCCGCTTCGGGCCCGTAGGCCGCGGACCCTAGCCCATCCAGCCCCATCGACGGCACGCCCTCGAGCACGCCGATCTTGTCGCCCTCCGCCTCGCGGTTGGCGAGGGTGCGGCCGAGAAGGGTGGACATGATCGACACGGCAGGCTCCTGAGGTGCTCGCCGGTGACTACGCGGGAGAGTGCGATCGGTCGCGTCAACCGGGGCCGGTTTGGCGCTGCTCGTAGCCGGTGCCGCCCGCATGCCGCGATCGCTGGATCGGTGTAGGGTCTGTGGAATGTTCGGACGGAGCAAGCCCCATGACCCGCATATTGTTCGTCGGCCAGAAGCCTGAGACGGTCGACTTCTCCGACCCCGCCCTGCCGCCGGGTTTCGATGCGGCGAAGATCAACGCCGGCATTGCCGTGGCCGTCGCAAAGATCGAGGAGCGCGGATGGCAAGGCGACACGTGCATGATCTCACCCGACGAGACAGCCGGCCCCATGCTCGAGAAGCAATTGGCGAGTGCGCGCTACGACTGCGTGGTGATCGGGGGCGGACTGCGGATTCCCCCCAAGAGCCTTGGCCTGTTCGAGTTCGTCATCAACACCGTCCACAAGGCAGCGCCGGGTGCCGCCATCGCGTTCAACACGCGTCCAGAGGACACGGCGGAGGCTGCCGCCCGTCAACTCAAGCCGGGCTGACGATGCGGGAGCCGGTTCGTTACGGCGTATCCTGCTTGTGGTAACCGGCTGGTACATGGAAGCGGGCAGGGTCTTGCGGCCCGTATTTGACCGTGGTCGCCGTGATCGCCATGCCCATGCCATCGGTCCTCAGCAGCACGCCGTCCGCGGTCTTGCAGATCTTCGCGTCCACGCCTTGCGTTTGAACGTCCCAAATCGTGCAGGTCTGCCCGCCGACGGTATCTGTGCCCTCCCGGGTGAACCGTGCATCCGGCTGGCTGCCGATCTCGGTCGGATCGGGCATTGGCATGTCGAGCACGGCTTTCTCGGCGTCGTTCACCATCACGGTAGTGTGGGCAGATTCGTCGTGAAGGCTCCAGATCCCGGGCGCCATGTCCCCGCGCGCGAGATGCTGTGCTGCCAGCCAGGACATCCGCACCGGCGGCACACCCGGCCCGCCCGCATACGTCACCGTCACGTCGCGGGTCGGATAGATCGGTGGGCGATCCTGCGCCAGGGCCGAGCCGCCGGACACCAGGAGAACACCGAGGCACAGGTGCGGCGGCCAAGCGAGCGGGCTCATCCGTTGCAATCCTTCACGTCGGTGCATCGGGTGGTAAAGGCTGGGAGCAACTGGCCCTTCACGATCTTGCCTTGGGCGTCGTAGGCGTCGATGCCGTCGGAGAAGTCGTCCGCGTGGGCCATGTTCCGGATCACCTGGTTCAACACGCCATCGCTGCCTGCCACCGCCGGGTTCCAGGTGATCGCGCGATGGTTGCCGTACCAGACAACGGCAAGCGCCGGGTCCAGGGTTGGGTCGGGGCAGATCAGCACGTGATGGTCGAGGACGCTGCGGGCGAGCGACACGTCCATCCCTTGCAGGGGCTCGGCGTAGGCTCCTTTGTAGCCGTGGCACCGGTCCGATGCCTGGCTAACCAGTTTGTCGTGCACGTCGTGATCAGTCAGGCTGTCCGAAGGCGACGCCCCCGCTTGCCCGCCGAGCAATGCGACGCCCACAGCGACCACGAGGGCAAGCCGGGAGCGCCGGATCACAGATGGTTGCCCAGCCAGTCATGCACGAAGTCCGCGGGGGTTTGGCTGGGCGGCGGCGGGTTTTGGTAGGCCTCGAAACTGGAGCGGTATTGCAGCTTGCCCGCCGGGTCGAGCGACATCGCCGGTGTCGGGCCGTCCTGGTAGACGCACTCGTAGGACTTGATCTTGGCGGCGACCGCCTGCTTGCCCGTTGGATCCTGGCACATCGACTGCAGCACAAGCAGCGGAACCGAGCACATGTTCGAAGGCGGGTTTCTGAAGGCGCCGTTCATATCCTCCACCTTGTTGGCCGCCACGAAGCTGCTCCAGTCGAAGCTCGACGTGATGGTCGCGCCGCAGATCCGGCTGGCGGTCTGCGCCTCCTCGGCGAGCTTGGGATCCTCGTGAGCCATGGTCTGGCGCTGCGTGAGCGTCTGCGCCTCGCTGCAGGTGAAGCTGGCAAGCAGCGCGAACGCTGAGAGGCTAACCACGATTCCGGCATTCATTCGGTAAGCATCCTTGTCGTCCCGGGCCGGTTTTATATCCTGGCCTCGAACACGCAACCCCGACCGGCTCGCAGAGCGACCCGAGGGGCGCGCTGCTTGCCGTCTACTCCACCCCGGGCCGCCCGCGTCCCCGCTTCACATCCGCCCGCGCCGCCTTGCCCTCCAGCCGCCGGTGTTTGCTGGCAAGCGTGGGGCGAGTCTTGACCCGGTACACCGGCGCCACGGCCGCCGCCTGCACCAACTCCGTCAACCGCTCGCGCGCGTCGGCCCGGTTGCGCTCCTGCGTGCGGAACCGGTTGGCGGCGATCACGATCACGCCCTCGTTCGTCATGCGCCGCCCGGCCAGCACCGCCAGCCGCGACAGCACCGCCGGGCTCAGCGCCGGGCAGCGCGCGGCGTCGAACCGCAGCTGCACCGCCGTCGCCACCTTGTTGACGTTCTGGCCCCCCGGCCCGGCGGCCGCGATGAAGCGCTCCTCCAGCTCGGACTCGGCCAGGTGAATACGGGGGGTGATGCGCAGGCCGTCCATGCCGCCATCATAGCGGGTTCGGCGCGCCGTCGCTCGGAGTGGGACACGCTGTCCCCCGCAGCAGCAACGTCGACCCGATGCAGACGCCCGGGCTGGTGGGACCATCGCGGCGGACATGCTCCGCCTCCCCGGCGGTGACGGTCAGCGCGCCGCCGAGCATCCACCACAGCACGGTCCGCTTGAGCCCCGCTTGCTTCACAGCGGCCCCGGGATCCGCAGGCGCGACACGGTCCAGCCGAGTTCGCGCACCAGTTCGACCGTCCCGCCATGACGCTCGGCCATCAGTTCCAGCGTCGCCAGCCCCTCGTTGAAGCCCGGCTTGTCCGGCCCCCAGCCATTGTCCCGCACCGCCAGAACAAGGCCGCCCAGCCCGGAAGCCGGCCGGTCGATCTCCAACGTCACCCGGATCTCGCCGGCCAGTCGCATGTGCAGCCCGTGCTTGACGGCGTTGGTCACCATCTCGTGCGTGATCTGCAGCACGGTGGCGGTCAGCGGCGGGGGGCAGCGTCCGGTGATCTGGACGTTGGTCTGGATGGTCTGCACGGGGTCGGCCATCAACTCCACGACGGCCTGGCACAGCGCGTTCAGCCGCGCATCCAGCGGGGCTGGCGCCTCCGTCAGGCCGAACAGCGCGTCCGAGATCCGCGCACTCAGGCGAATGCGGTGTTCGATCTCGTCGGCCAGCGTGTTGCCCTCGGGGGTCGTCCGCAGGTCGGTGTTGGCGACCTGGGCGATGATCCGCTGCAGCGCGTTCTTGGTGTGATGCCGGAGCAGCCGCATCGAAAGCGCGTCGTCATCCGGTTGCGTGATCTCCGCCAAAGGCCGGGCCGGCAAGGATCGGGCGGGCGAAGGAAGCTGGCGAAGGCGGGTGAGGGCAGCGTGCGACATGGGATGCTCCGTGCTAGCCAGGCCACACTTGCGTGGGAAAATATCCCACGTCAAGTGTTTGTGGGGTTTTGTCCCACAGTGGCTGTGCTACCACCCGGGACCACTCAGGAGACGTCTGTGCGGCCATGACCACTGCGCGCCCCGCGCCCGAGATGATGCTGCCGCCCCTGCGCCGCCTGCTGCGGCCGTTGGTGCGGTTGATGATCCGCTGCGGCGTCACTTTCCCCGCCGCGGCGGACATCCTGCGCGCCCTGTATGTGGAGGTGGCGGCGGGCGAACTCGGCCCCGACCGGACGGACAGCCGCGTCAGCCTGCTGACGGGCGTGCACCGCAAGGAGATCCGCCGCCAACGCGACGCCGTGGACGAAACGCCTCCGCCGCTGGTGACCCGCAACGGGCAGCTGATCGCGACCTGGTTGGGCGCGCCCGGCTACACCGATGCCTCCGGCGCCCCGCTGCCGCTGCCGCGGGCGGCGGAGGACGGGCCTAGTTTCGATCGGCTGGTGGAAAGCGTCACCCGCGACGTGCGGCCCCGCGCGGTGCTGGACGATTGGGTGAGCCAGGGGATCGCGACGATCGGCGGCGATGACCGGATCAGCCTGTCGGCCGCTGCCTTTCTTCCGCAGCAGGGGCGCGAGGAGCAGCTGTTCTATTTTGCCCGCAACGTGCACGACCACATAGCGGCGGCGGCGGCCAACGTGCTGGCGTCCGGCCCCGCGCCCTTCCTCGACCGCAGCGTGCACTACGACCGGCTGACCCCGCAGGCCGCCGCCGAGTTGGAACGCCTGGGCCGGGCGGCGGCGCAACGCGTGCTGCTGGACATCAACCGGCACGCGATGGCACTGGGTGCGGAGGAAGTGCCGGAGGGCAGCTTGGCTCGCCGGGTCAACTTTGGCGTCTACATCTTGTCCGAAGACGAGCCTTCCGCGTGAGGCGCCTGGCCTGGCTGCTACTGGCAGGGCTGGCCGGCTGCTCGCGTCCCGCTCCCCCGACCGTCGCCGAAGCGCCGAGCCCCGCGGTATGCCGGATCGGCCCGGATGGCGCCCGTCCAGTGGCCGACCGGGGCATCGGCGGTACCGGGGCGATCGTGCAGTCGGCGGATCGTGGCATCGGCGGCACCGGCATCATCGGCGTGATCACCGGCTTCGCCAGCGTGTGCGTGGCCGGCGAGGAGGTCGCACTGCCCACCGGCGTCACCGCCCGTATGGACGAGGACCCGGCGCAGTTGAACGATTTGCGTGCCGGCCAGGTGGTCGCGATCGAGGCGGCCGGCCAGGACGGCGCCCTGCAAGCCCGTCGCGTCGTCGTGCGCCACGCCGTCATCGGCCCGATCGAGGCGACCGGCCCCGGCACCATGACCGTCGCCGGCCAGCTCATCGGCCTGACCGGGGCCACCGGCCCGGCGGTGGCGGCCAAGCCCGGCCTGTGGGTCGCGGTCAGCGGCCTGCGCATGGGCAACGGCATGATCGCCGCCACCCGTGTCGACCCGGCGCGGCCCGGCCGCCTGCTAGTGCGCGGCGAACTTGTGCGGATCTACGGCGCGACCCGCGTCGGCTCGTTGCCGGTCCAGCTGCCGCCCGACTCGAACCTGCCGGCGGCGTGGCCGGTCACGGTCACCGGGGTGATGCAGGGCGGGGTGCTGGTGGCGGACACGGCGACGCTGGATGTGGCCAGCCAGAGCCCCTCGGCCTATTTCGGCCCGGCGGTCAGCAATTTTATCGTGGAGAGCTTCGTCTCCGTGCTGGCCGGCGGCTACCTGGTGGACCGAGATTTCGTGTCCGGCCATGGTTTTGGCGCTGCGGGCAGCCAGGACCGCGGCATCGCGCGCTACACCAGGGGCCCCGGCGGCTTGGTCGCTACCGGGCTGCAATCGGGCAGTGTGCCGTCCGGCGGCCCCGGCAATTTCACCCCCGTCCCGTCGTTCCCCGGCAGAGGCGTGCGGGGCAGCTCGGGCGATTCCGGGTTCGGCGGCAGCGGATTTGGCAGCCCGGGAATCGGCGGGCCGGCGGGCGCGCTGGCCGGCGGAGCGGGCGGGTTCGCGCCGTTTGGCGGGGCGGCAGGACCCGCGGCAGGTCCGGGAGGCGCAGGGCCGTCATTCGCGCCCGGGCGGCGTTAGACGACAAAACGGAAGCCAAACTTAACCGGCGTAGGCTGCAATCCGCTTGGAGGATTGCACCTTCACGGCATGACGAGGGTCGGTGCTTGAGGCCGTTGGGATCAATCCCCCGCCATCATCGCCTCGATCTCCGCATGTGACCGCACGCCCTGCAACAGCCCGGGGATGTTGCCACCCAGTAGCATTTGCCCGGCGTCCAGAACATGCCCGTAGGCCACCCGCGCCAGCACACCGCCCACGCTGACGCGGCGTACCCCCGCCTCGGTCAGCATTTGCAGCGGCACCGGCTTGTCGCGGGGGCTGGCCATCACGTTGACCGGTTTGGGCGCAACCGCGGCGACGATGGTCCGGATCGCCTCCATCGATGGTAGCCCGGGCGCATACAAGCAGTCCGCCCCCACTTCGGCGAAGGCCACCAGGCGGCGCACGGTGTCGTCCAGGTCCGGCCGGCCGTGCAAAAAGTTCTCCGACCGCGCCGTGAGCACGAACGGGTGCGGCGCCGACCGGGCGGCGGCCACCGCGGCCTTCACACGCGCCACAGCATGGTCGAAGCCGTGGATGGGGTCGGCCGGGTCGGCCGTGGTGTCCTCGATCGTGCAGCCGCACAGCCCGGCTTCGGCGGCCAGGCGAACGGTCGCCGCGCAATCCTCCGGCGCCGGGCCATACCCGTCCTCCAGGTCCGCCGAGACGGGCAGGGTCGTCGCCCGCACGATGTCGGACCCGTTGGCGATCGCCTCGTCGCGCGACACGGCGGCACGGGCGTCCTTGCGGCCGAGCATGAAAGCAAGCCCGGCCGAGGTGGTAGCAAGGGCTTGGAAGCCGACATGGCTCAAGATGCGGGCGCTCCCCGCGTCCCAAGCATTAGCGATCACGAAGCAGCCCTGCTGATGGAGGGCCTGGAAGCGCTCGGCCTGCTCGGACACGTTCACGACGATACTCCTGTTCGGGCGAGGCGGATCAGTTCGGCCCGGATCGCATTGGCATCGGACACGGGGGCGGACCAGGGGACACGCAGCACCGCCTCCTCCCGCGCCAGGTCGCAGCCATCCACATCGACCGCCACCAGGCGCCACCCCGGGCTGCCGGCGATGCGGTCAACGGCCTCGGCGTGGTCGGCGTTCATGTGCTCGATCACCGAGGCTTCGGCCTCCGCCACCGCAGCGACGGCCGCCGGGTCGGGGGTCAGGTCGGCCGCAGCCAGGCGATGCGCGCTGGCGAAGCCGCCGATGAACTGGCCGCCGGTGGGGCGAATCCGCAGCAGGCGGAAATCGGGCAGGTCGGCGTAGAACGCGGCATAGCGGTGGCGCGCGACCCAGCGGGCTTTGAGCGCCGGGTCGGGCTCGGGCGAGGCGACGCCCATCACGGTCAGGCGGGGCGCGGTCTGCGGGTTGTCGTCGGTGGGCTCGCCCATCACCAGCAAGGCGCACCGGCCATCGGCCTGCAGATGGCGGGTGTGGGCGGACAGTCCGGACAACAGCACCAGCAACGACAGATCCGGCGCCGGCGCGGGGGTCACCAGGGCGGCGTAGGGCTGACCGTCATCCGCCGTGGCCAGCGTGGCACCCCGGGCGTTGCGCAACAGCGTTCTCGCCTGCCATACCATGGTAGAGCGTTTATCATCTGCGGCCGGTCCGTTTTGCGCCATAATCGGGTGCCATCCTGTCGCATGTCCCCAAGCTGCACGGCCGAGGCACTTTTTAAATGAAGCAAACCATCGCGCTGGTCGACGACGACCGCAACATCCTCACCTCCGTCAGCATGACGCTGGAGGCGGAGGGATTCCAGGTCCGCACCTTCACCGACGGCGAGAGCGCCTTGCTCGGCCTCACCCAGCGTCCGGTCGACCTGGCGGTGCTGGACATCAAGATGCCGCGGATGGACGGGATGGAGCTGCTGCAGCGCCTCCGCCAGAAAACCTCGATGCCGGTGATCTTCCTCACCTCCAAGGACGAGGAGGTAGACGAGTTGATGGGCCTGCGCCTGGGTGCCGACGACTACATCACCAAGCCGTTCAGCCAACGCCTGCTGATAGAACGCATCCGCGCCCTGCTCCGCCGCAACGAAAGTAGCCGGGCGGAGGGCTCGGGCGCCGTGCCCGGCGGTGTGATGACGCGCGGCGACCTGGTGCTGGACGAGACCAAGCACCAATGCACCTGGCGCGGCCACGACATTCAGCTGACGGTGACGGAGTTCCTGCTGGTCAAGGCGCTGGCCGCCCGGCCCGGCATGGTGAAGTCGCGCGACCAGCTGATCGACGCCGCGTATGGCGAGAACATCTACGTGGACGACCGCACCATCGACAGCCACATCAAGCGCGTCCGCAAGAAATTCCGGGCCGGCGAGGATAGCTTCGACCACATCGAGACGCTGTACGGCATAGGCTACCGCTACAAGGAGGGGTAAGTGCCCGATATCGGCCCCAAAGGCCTGGCATCCAGCCCGACGCTGCCGCGGCCGCGCGACTACACCCTGCCGCGCCGTTGGGTGCCGCCATTGCTGCGCCGCATCCTGCTCGTCAACGCGCTGCCCCTGGCGCTGTTGGTCGCGGCGCTGCTGTACCTGGACCAGTACCAGAACGGCCTGCTGGAGAACGAGGTCACCGCGCTGCGCGAACAGGCCCGCATCTATGCCGGCGCCCTGGGCGAGAGCGCGGTGAAGGAGAGCGATCCCGACAACCCCGTGCTGGTGCCGGAGATTGCCCGCCCGCTGCTGCGCCGGTTGACCGATCCGACGCCCAACAGCCAGGCCAAGATCTACTCGTCCGATGGCCAGGTGATCGCCGACAGCCGGGTGCGGGAAGGGGCGGGGGGCGCCATCAACACGCAGCCGCTGCCACCGGCCGCGGCGCGGGGACCGTTCGAGGGCACGGTGGAGGCGGTGTACGACAAGCTGCTGTCGTTCCTGCCGCATGGCGAGACGGCCACCGTCGACACTGGACCGTCCGCCGCCGGGCCGGACTGGCAGCCGGACGTGAAGGCGGAACTGAAGCTGTCGTCGGCCGACAACGGGCGCGAGACGCCGCCCTATATCCGCCGCACCTCGGACAACCGCCTGCTGGTGACAGTAGCGGAGCCGATCATGCGCAACCGCCACACCGTCGGCATCGTGCAGCTGACCCGGGACGCGCGGGAGGTGGATGACAGCCTGGTCGCGATCCGCATGTCGATCCTGGGCCTGTTCGTGATCGCGCTGGTGCTGACGGTAATGCTGTCCTGGTACCTGTCGCTCACCATCGCCCGTCCGATCTTGCGGCTGAGCCAGGCGGCCCGCGACATGCGCGAGGGCCACGGCCGCGCCGGTGCGGTGCCCGAACCGCTGCTGCGCCGCAGCGACGAGATCGGCGAACTGGCCCATGCGTTGCGGGACAGCTCGGAGGCGCTGTGGTCCCGCATGGACGCCACCGAACGGTTCGCCGCGGACGTAGCGCACGAGATCAAGAACCCGCTCAGTTCCATCCGCAGCGCCATCGAGACGCTGCGCCGGGTGGAGGACCCTACGGCTCAGCGCCGCCTATTGGCGATCATAGCCGAAGACGTGATCCGGCTGGACCGGCTGATCAGCGACATCAGCGACGCGAGCCGGGTGGATGCCGAGCTGAGCCGCACCGCGCTGGAGCCGATCAACGTGGTGGCGATCCTGCGGCTGCTCGTGGAGATCGACGAGGCGACCCGGTCCGATGGCGGCGTGCGCCTTGAGGTGGATGCGCCGGAGGGCCCGCTGCTGGTCCAGGCGGTGGAGGACCGGTTAGTGCAGGTGTTGCGCAACCTGATCGGCAACGCCCACAGCTTCAGCCCCGCGGGCGGCCGCGTGGTGCTGCATGCGCGCGACGCCGGGCCGATGATCGAGGTGAGCGTGGACGACGAGGGCCCGGGGATGCCGGACGCCAAGCTCGAGCACGTGTTCGACCGCTTCTACTCCGAGCGGCCGAAAGGCGAGCGGTTCGGGCAACATTCCGGGCTGGGCCTGTCGATCAGCAAGCAGATCGTGGAGGCGCTGAAAGGCCGCATCGCCGCGGAGAACCGCCGCGACGAGAGCGGTGAGGTGCTGGGTGCGCGGTTCGTTGTGCTGCTGCCGAAGGGGTGAGGCACTCATCGTCATGCCCGGGCTTGACCCGGGTATCCACGGGGTGGGCCGATGACGTCAGCCGAGTATTTGGCACCGTCGCACGCCACATGGCGCGGCCGGCGTTTGCTGACGGCCGTGGATACCAGGGTCAAGCCCTGGCATGACGGTCGTGATTTCATCCAACTGGGTTTCAGGCGCTGGGGTCTAAATCGCGGCGTAGAACCGGCGAAACGAGAGCTGCAGCTTTGCCCAGCTCTTCTAAAAGAGCATCGACGTTCGGCTCGGAGGCGAGGAGTTCGCCGAGCTGGAAGGGGCATGTGGCGGGTGGAGCCTCTGGAAGGCGGCCGCTTGCTTCCATCTGTCGCACCGCCTGCGCATAGAGACCGTCCAGGGCCAGCCGTTGGCGCATCGCGGGCGTGTACCGCCTCCGCGCGTCGAACAGAAACCCCGTTACCTCGATCCGCCAGTGCGGCACATCCGGACTTGCGCGCCAAATGTGCAGCTTCAGTAGATGCAAAAGTGCCTGACGAAGCAAACTCTCGCAGCTATGCAACTCGGACCGGCCCAAATCCTCGATCTCCTCGATCACATTGGGCCAGTCGATGATCTCGTTCGTCCGTTCCCCCGAGGAGAACCGGCGCAATAGAGTGGCCTGATGCTCGGACCAGGCGAAGAAGTCGGCGTCATACATCGACTGTGACATTGTAGTACACTACGCCAAGACCGGTGTTGCTGCCATCCATTCCCGCCGGATGCCGTCTCCCTTATAACGCCAGCATGCCAACGATCTCAGACTTCGCCCCTGCTCTCCCGTCCGGCGCCGTGCAGACCCTGTCCGAATATCGCGGCAAGGTTCTGCTGATCGTCAACACCGCGTCCAAATGCGGCTTCACGCCGCAATACGAAGGGCTCGAGGCACTTTGGCGCAAGTATCGGGAGCAGGGCTTGGTGGTGCTGGGCTTCCCCTGCAACCAGTTCGGCGGGCAGGAGCCGGGCACGGCGGAGCAGATCGCCAGCTTCTGCAGCACAACCTACGACGTGACCTTTCCCCTCATGGCCAAGGTCGACGTCAACGGCGCGGCGGCCGACCCGATCTATCAGTGGCTGAAGAAGGAGAAGTCCGGCCTGCTCGGCATCGGCGCGATCAAGTGGAACTTCACCAAGTTCCTGGTTGGCCGCGACGGCCACGTGATCGATCGGTTCGCCCCGACCGACAAGCCCGCCTCGCTCGAGGGCGCGATCGAGCAGGCGATCGCCGCACCCGTGCCGACATAAGTTTGCACCGGATCGCTCCCGGCCGCGTTTAGCACACGGTATCGCGACAGGAGCGGTGATGGACGTGGCTGAAACCCCCCACGCGGGGGCGCATGAGGACGAGCCGCAGCGGCTCCATCGCGCTCAAACCGAGATGGCGCAGCCTGGCAAGCCCGGCGGCAAGGCTTTGGGAACGCTCGCGATCCTCGCCGTGCTGTACACGCTGTACACGGCCTCAGCCATTGTGCTGCCATTCGTGCTGGCAATCGTGCTGTACCTCCTGCTGTCGCCGGTGATGCGCTTCCTGACCCGGCGGGTCCATCTGCCCCGCGTGCTCGCGGCCCTGCTGCTCATCATACTGGTGTTCATCGTCGTCGGCGGCGTTGCGGCGGCGATCTCGGTCCCGGCCAGCGACTGGGTGACGAAGCTGCCGCAGACCCTGCCGAAACTGGCGGAAAAGCTGGGGTTCCTGAAGCAGCCCATCGACTACGTCCAGCATGGTTACCAGCAGCTCACTGGGATGATGGGCAGTGGCGGTCAGCAGGGCGGGCAACAGCAGGGCGGCGGCGGCGGAGCGCCCGGCCTGTCCAGCCTATCCTCGTTCGGAGGGTCGCTGCTGGGCGGGCTCAAGACGCTGCTCGGCGACGGCTTCACCATCCTGCTGCTACTGTTCTTCTTCCTGTCGTCGGGCGACACGCTGCTGCGCCGCCTGATCGAGGTGCTGCCCACCTGGGAAGACAAGAAGCGTGCCGTCGGCATCGCCTCCGAGATCGAGGAGAACGTCGCCAGCTACCTCGCCACCATCACGGTGATGAACGTCCTGGTCGGCACGCTGAACGGCCTGCAGGTTTGGCTTCTGGGCATGCCCAACCCGCTGCTGTTCGGCACCATGGCGTTCCTGCTGAACTACATCCCGATCCTCGGGCCGATGACGGGTGTCGTGATCTTCCTGATCGTCGGGCTGTTCACCTTCGACAGCCCGCTGTTCGCCTTCGTTCCCGCCGGCATCTATCTCGCGATCCACGTCATGGAAGGCGAGACGATCACGCCCATGCTGCTGGCCAAGCGGCTGACGCTGAACCCGGTGATGGTCATCGTCTCGCTGTTCTTCTGGGACTGGATGTGGGGCGTGCCGGGGGCGCTGCTCTCGGTGCCGTTGCTCGCGGTAATGAAGATCGTGTGCGACCGCCTGCCAGGCCTGGCCGCGGTCGGCCACATGTTGGGCGCAGATAAGCCACATGCGGACGTAGGATGATGGTCAGGATGGTGGGACTTGCCCGCGCCTGTTCACGCGCTAAGGTCCGCCGCGCTAACAGCCCAGGAGCTGCCAATTGACTGTTCGTTTCAACCGGCCCAGCCCGCTCCTCGCCCTCGCGGCCATGTTCGCCGCGGGTACCGCCAGCGCCCAACCGATGCTGTATGCGCAGCGCCTGCCGGAGGGCACGGTGTATATCCGGCTCGCCAGTGCGCTGCCCGGGGCTGCAACCGTCACGACGGATTTCGCTGGCGCGGTGTCACTGGGCAATGCCGACGCCAACCGCATCTCGCCGTATTTCGTCGCCGGCAGCGCGGGCGGCAAGACGGTGGCGCTGCAGGTCGCGGAGGGCAGCAAAACGGCAACCGCTACCATTCAGCCGAAATCCGGCACCTTCATCACCGTGGTCCTGCATGAGAAGGGCAACGGCGTGGTGGGCTCCATCATCACCGACAAGCCGGAATACAACCAGCTCAAGGCGCGGCTGACTTTCTACAACGCCACCGACGATTGCAGCACCGGGTCGCTGGCGCAGGGTAGCCGGGCGGTGTTCCCGGCGGTGGCGGCGGACGCGGTGCAGGCCGCCTCGCTCAACCCCGTCAGCGCCACGGTGGTCGCGGCCTGTGCGGGGGACAAGGCGAAACCGCTGGATCTCGGCACGCTGGAAGCGGGGGGGTTGTATAGCGTGTGGATGATGCGCCTGGGCGGCCAGCTCACGTCGTTCCTGGCGCGCGACACCATCGCGCCGCCGCGGAGCTGACCGTGGTACGCTTCGCCGGTCGCTCCTGGGCAATGTTTGCTGGCGCGCTCGCTCTGACCGCATCGCTGGCCGCACCCGCTTGGGCTGCCAGCGGCGACTGCCCCGCCGTGCCACCGCGCACGCCCATGCCGCCCGAGGCGGTCCCCGGGATGACCGACCTGCAGTTCTGGAAGGACGAGACCGCCGCGCTCGACGCCAAGCTGCCGAGCCTGCAGCTATCCTCCCGCCGCCTGGTGTTCCTAGGCGACTCGATCACCGCGGGCTGGGATGCGGGGCTGTTCAGCCAGTTCTACGGCACCCGCGCGCCCGTGCTACTCGGCATCGGCGGTGACGGGACGCAGGGCGTGCTGGCCCGGTTGCCGCAGGAATGGGGGCCGCTGCGCCCCCGGCTGGTCGTGCTGCTGATCGGCACCAACAACCTGCCCTACAGCACGCCGGACAACATCGCCCTGGGCACGGCCGAGATCGTGCGCTGGATCCATCGCCACTCGTCCGAGACGCGCATTCTGATCCTGGGCATCTTGCCGCGTGGTCCGAACACGGCCGACCCGCTGCGTCAAAAGTCGGTCGAGGTGAACCGTCTGGTTGCCCAATGCGCCGACAACCGCACTACGTTCTTCGCCGACGTCGGGCACTACTTAGTGGATCCAGCCGGCAATTTGTCCAACGAGATCGCGTTCGATTTGCTGCACCCGACGCCCGTCGGCTACGCGATCATCGCCACCGCGCTGGAACCGGAGATCAAGCGGATCATGGGCGAATGAGGAGCTTGCTGCTGCTGCTGCTTCTGGCGGGCTGCGCCTCGGGGGAGGGTGGCCAACCAAGCAGCTTCAACACCCACATCGACGGCCGCTACGTCACGATGGGCGGTGTCGTACTAAGCAAATAGCCGCTTTCATCCTCCCCTGCGAAGCGGGGGAGGGGGACCATGCAAAGCATGGTGGAGGGGGCCCGCGCGCACCGACAATGCCAGCGCCCCCTCCGTCGGCTTCGCCACCACCTCCCCGGTGAAGTACGGGGGAGGATTGCCTACAATCAAAGCGCCGGGGTGGCCCCGAGTAAGCTGTCGGCCGCGGCACGTGCCGCCTCCGTCACCGTCTCACCTGCCAGCATGCGCGCGATCTCCTCGCGCCGGGCCGGGCCGTCCAATCCCTGCACGTCCGTCCGCACCCGGCCTGCCATCACGTGCTTGGACACCCGCAAGTGGTCCGAACCACGCGCGGCCACCTGTGGGCTGTGCGTGACCACCAGCACCTGAACCTCCGAAGCCACCCGAGCCAACCGGTCGCCGACCGCGGCCGCAGTGGCGCCGCCCACGCCGGAATCCACCTCGTCGAACACCAGCGTCGGCACGGCGGAGCGGCTGGACAACACCACTTTCAGCGCCAGCATGAGCCGCGACAGCTCACCACCCGACGCCACCCGGTCCAGCGCACCCGGCGCCTGGCCCGGGTTGGTCGCGATCAGGAATCGCACCGAGTCCGTGCCACCCGGCCCCCATTTCGCCTCCAGCAGCGGCGCGACCTCGGCCACGAAGCGCGCCCGATCCAGCTTGAGCGGCGGCAACTCGCGCATCACCCGCTTTGCGAGCCGCGCAGCCGACTCCTGTCGCCCCGATCCGAGCGACCCGGCGGCCTCGACATAGGCGGCCCGGGACGTAACCGTCTTCGCCTCCAACTCCGCCACCGCCGCACTGCCGCTGTCCAGGGCGGCCAGGCGGCCCCGCAGCGTGTCGAGGTAGGCCGGCAATTCCACCACGGGAATGCTGTGCTTACGGGCAGCGGCGCGCAGGGCGAACAGCCGCTCCTCCGCCCGTTCCAACATACGGGGATCGGCGTCGGCCTCCTCCGCAAGCCGGGTGAGCAAGCCCTCCGCCTCGGCCAACGCGTCCTCCGCCCGGTCCAGGGCGGCGAGCGCGGGGGCAGCCAGGGTCGCCTCGGGGCCACTCAGCCGTTGCAACGCGCGGGCGGCGGAGCGCAGGGCTGCGGCCGGGCCGGGGCTGCGGCGATCTCTCGGGGCGATCTCGGCCACGGCGGCGGCGATCGCCTCGGCCCGGCGTTCGCCTTGTTGCAGGCGCTGGCGTTCGGTGGCGAGCCGTTCCTCCTCACCCTCTTCCGGGGCGAGCGCCGCCAGTTCGTCCGTGGCGTGCCGCAGCCAGTCCTCCTCGCGCGCGGCCTCGGCGATCTGGGTGCGCGCGGCCTCCAGCGCTGCCTCGGCATTGCGCCAGGCGCTCCAGGCCATGCCGGTTTTCTGACGCAGGGGCTCGTTGCCGGCGAAACTGTCCAGCAGGGCGGCATGGCCTGCCGGGTCGGCCAGGCCCATCTGGTCGTGCTGGCCCTGCACCTCCACCAGCAGCG
>CAXTCJ010000099.1:0-21024 GCA_964242215.1 uncultured Acetobacteraceae bacterium
GATGGGAGCGCGACGCTGGGCATGGGTTCACAGGAAGCGTCCGATCGTTGCACAGTCCACCCGCGCCCTCCTCACCGTTGCGCATGAAGGATCGACATGGCCGCGCACTATAAGTTCGGGATCGAAGAAGAATACTTCCTGGCAGACTCCACCACCCGTGGCACCCCCCGCCGCACGAAGCCGTTCCACGACGCGGTCCGGACACGAGTATCCACGGTGGAACGGGAGTTGCTCGCCGCACAGGTGGAGGTGGCGACGGCGCCAACCGACAGCCCCGCGACCGCCCGCGCGCAACTGTTGGAACTGCGCGCGGGCTTGACCGAGACCGGGCAGGACCACGGCATGCTGGTGCTGGCGTCCGGGACGCACCCACTCGCCCGCTGGGACCGGCAACGGCAGACCAAGAAGGAGCGGTACGACCGGCTGATGCAGCAAATGCAGATGCTGGGACAACGCAACGTCGTGTGCGGCATGCACGTGCATGTCGAGGTGCCGCGACCGGAGGAGCGCGTCGATCTGATGAACCGCATGCTGCCGTTCACCCCGCTCCTGCTCGCATTGTCCGCCTCGTCACCTTTCTGGCAGGGGCGCGATACCGGGCTGGCTGCCTACCGTCTGTCGGTCTGGGGCGAGATGCCACGCACCGGCTTGCCCGACCTCTTCGACACTGCCGCCGACTACGATCGCTACGTCGCAGCCATGGTCCGGTCGGGCGCTATCGCCGACGGCAGCTTCCTGTGGTGGACGCTGCGGCCGTCGATCCATTTCCCGACGTTGGAACTCCGTGTCGCCGATAGCTGCACTCGGGTGGACGACACGCTGGGTGTGGCCGCCCTGTATCGCTGCCTGGTGCGGCTCATCGATCGCTCGCCCACACTTAACCGCGGACAGACCGGGACCGCACGGGCGATCACGGCGGAGAATCTCTGGCGGGCCCAGCGCGATGGCATCCGCGCGGCGTTTCTTGACATCGATGGCGCCACGGTGCCGTTCGCCACCGGGTTAGAGGCCTTGCTGTCACAGGTGGAAGAAGACGCAGCGAAGCTGGGCTGCGAGGCCGAGTTAGACTGGCTGCGCACGGTCGCAGCGCAGGGGGCGAGTGCGGACCGGCAGCTAGCCGTGTTCGCGGCGGCAAGCGGCGATGCCCGGCAGGCGCTGTCCGCGACGGTTGACTGGATCGCGGCCGCGACTGCCGGTACAGCGTCCTAACCCAAGGCGTTGCGCCTGGTGGTCGATGCTGGGCTAACGACTGCTCGTTCCAGCGAATGCCTCCACCAGCTTGGCGCAAAAGGCGGGCAGGTCGTGCGGGTTGCGGCTGGTGACCAGGCCCTGATCCACGCAAACCTCCTGATCCACCCAGGCGCCGCCGGCGTTCTGGATGTCGGTCTGCAGCGTGGGATACGAGGTCAGTGTGCGACCCTTGACCACCCCGGCCTCAATGAGGGTCCAAGGCGCGTGGCAGATGACGCCAACCGGTTTGTTCTGGGTGAAGAAGTCTCCAATGAAGGCGACGACCGCTTTGCTGCTACGGAGCTTGTCGGCGCCCACACAGCCGCCGGGCACGACCAAACCGTCGAAGTCGGAGGCGGACACGTCTGCAATGGCCTTGTCGACTGGGTAGGTGGAACCCGGGTCGAGGTCGTTGTTGACGGTCTTGGCCTCGCCGGCTTCCAGACTGATGACGGTGACCTGGGCTCCCTCGTGTTCCACGGCTGCTTTCGGCTTGGCGAACTCTGGGTCCTCCGTACCACGGGGAGCGATGAGGATCGCGATCTTCTTGCCGTCGAGCTTCAAAGTGGGTCCTTGTCTCAGGTGTGGTTGGCGTGGCAATGGGACAGCTCCGGCGGAGTCCGCCGTGCAAGGGACCGAGCAGGCCGCATGCCTTAATCCTCGCCCCAAATCGACATGACCCGGCGCACCGCGGGCCGCTCCTTCATGCGCCGCAGGTGGGCGGCAAGGTTGGGCGGCAGCTCGATCTTGACCTGAGGAGCCCACCTGGTGACGTAGAACAAGGCCGCATCTGCCACGCCGAAGCTGTCGCTAGCCACCCATTCGCGCCCCGCCATTTCCTTTTCCAGGATATCGAAAGCCTCGGTGACCATGGTCTCGCCCTGCCGTTTGACGGAGCTCTGGCCAAGCCCTAGTCCCTGGTGCACCGGGTCCTGCGGCTCGAACTTTGCGGGCATGAAGATGCGGCCGAAGCCCTGGCCATGGATTGTACCCACGGCATAGTCGGTGATCGACAACGCGCGGAACTCCTCATCCGGCTCCGTCGGCAACAGCCGGGCTGTCGGGTTCATGCGCGCCAGCCAGATCCCGATGGGCCCGAACTCGGTGAGCACGCGCCCATCGTCCAAAACCAGGGTCGGAACCTTGCTCTTGGGGTTGATCGCCTTGAACCAGTCTTCCTTCGTAGCGCCGCCTGATGCGTCGATCTTCTCGGCCTCGTAGGGCTTGCCGATTTCCTCTAGCAGGATGTGGGTGCCGATCGCACAGGTATGGGGACCCCAGTATAGCTTCATCATATTTCTCCATCTTCAGGCAGTTCAGGCATTCGCGCGCACAGGCGGAAAAAAGCCCTTATGTCGGTGGCGAGCAGTTCCGGCTGTTCCATCACGGCGAAGCGGCCCCGGTTTGCATCTCCGTTCAGCGATGCACGTCGAAGAAGCGTTTGGCCCATTCCCGGGGAGCGGTACGCCGGTGTGATACGGGATTGAACGCCGCACATGCCCTGGCGATCCGCGCCAATCGAGCGTCGGCTGGTTAATTCGCTGCCTCGGATGAGTTCAAGCCGGCCAGCTTGTCGACGCCGGGAGTCCGGCCCACTGGACGGTCCCCCGCGGCCCTTAGGCGGAGTCATCGCAGTCGATGAACTCGATCGACTTCGAACCGACATTTGCGAGCGCCGATCCAGAGCTGAACGATACCTTCGACGGCGGGCGATGTCAGCCCGGGGTTAGCAGTCCCAGCAGGGCATCTCCGGCATGGCTGCGGTAGCGCTCCCTGTGCCGCAGCACGTGGAACTGCCGCTCGGGCAAGGTCAGATCCACCGCGTGCAGCAACCCTGCCTCGATGCTGGGTGCAGCGACCGAGGCGGAGATCGCTGTGGCGCCCATGCCTGCTTCGACGGCCGCTCGAACGCTTTCGTTGGACGGCAGTTCAAGAACTACGCGAAGGCGCGCGGGCGGCACGCCCAGCTCGGCCAGCGCTCCTTCGAACACCGAGCGCGTACCGGACCCGGCCTCCCGCATCACCCACTCGCTCTCCGCCAAACGCTGCGGTGTGACGCAGGCGCCTGGTCGCGCCCATTCGTGATCTGGGCCAACGACGATGACGAGCTGGTCGCGCGCAACGGCTTGGCTCTCGAGCGATGGGTCGTCGACCGCGCCTTCCACGAAGCCTAGCTCCGCCGAACCCTCGGTGATTGCTGCCGCGACCTGGGCCGTGTTGCCGATCGTGAGCGAGATGGAAATACCTGGATACGCGCGACGGAACGCGACCAGGTGTCTGGGCAGCCAGTAGCTAGCGATCGTCTGGCTGGCCTGAACGATCAGCGTGCCGCGCTTCAACCCGACCAGTTCCGAAAGCACCAGCTCAGCCGCTTCCGCCCGCGCCAGCACGGCCCGAGCCTCGCCCAGGAACAGGCTCCCCGCTTCGGTGAGCGCAATCCCGCGGCCGACCCTGTGGAACAGCTTGGTTCCGTGCCGGGCCTCCAGTGCGGCGATCGAGGCGCTGACCGCCGACTGCGCCACGTTGAGCGCCTCTGCCGCACGGGTGACGTGCTGCCGATCGGCGACGGCAACGAAGATCCGCAACTGCTCCAGCGTCATGGTGCTCATGATGCCGGTCCGTGGATCGTAGCACCAGACGGCCCAAGGCCGAACCTTGTCATGAGCCCGGACCGTCGTCGCCCCGGCACCCGTTCGGGCCACGAGCTGCTTCCCGGCGCCATTCATCGCATTGCGAGATCAATTCCATCACAACAATGCCTTAGATAGATCGGTGAGGAAGGCTCAGTGTCCGCCCAGCAGAAGGACACTCCCAATGGCCATCCCCGCCGTCGCTCCGACATTGATCCACTCCGATCAGGCCGGTGCTCGGACCAACGCGGCATACCGGGCGTTCCAGGCCAGTGGCGGTATCCTCCCCGGTGTTCTGCTCTGCATCGGCGTCACGGCGGTCTCGTTCGTGCTGGAGCGGGTTGAAGTACACATAGCGGGCCGTGCCTGGCTAGAAGCGCTGGTGCTGGCCATCCTGGTCGGGACCGGCATCCGCACCGCTTGGACACCCGGCCGGCGCTGGGCGGGCGGCATCAGTTTCAGCGCCAAGATGCTGCTGGAGATCGCCGTCGTGTTGCTCGGCCTCTCCGTAAGCGCGCGCACCGTCTTGGCTGCCGGGCCCGGCCTGCTGCTGGGGATCGCCGCCGTGGTGGTCGCTGCGATTGCCGCCAGCTACGGCATAGGAAGGCTGCTCGGCTTGCCGCACCGGATGGCGACGCTGATCGCCTGCGGCAACTCGATTTGCGGCAACTCCGCTATCGCCGCCGTCGCGCCGGTGATCGGTGCCGACGGCGAGGACGTGGCCGCGTCCATCGCCTTCACGGCGGTGCTCGGCGTCGTGGTGGTTCTGACGCTGCCGCTGACTGTGCCGTTGCTCCACCTCAGCGGCCTGCAATACGGCGCTCTTGCCGGGCTGACCGTCTATGCCGTGCCGCAGGTGCTCGCCGCCACGGCGCCGGTGGGCGCGGTCGCGGTGCAGCTCGGCACGCTGGTCAAGCTGGTGCGCGTGCTGATGCTGGGCCCTGTCGTGCTCGGCTTGTCGCTGTTGACCCGGCGTATGCGCGAGGAGACGGACGAGGCGGCGCCGCATGTAACGGCGGGTGACCGCCCCGTGCCCGGCCGCCTGCCGCTGCACAAGCTGGTGCCCTGGTTCATCGTCGGCTTCCTGGTTCTTGCCGCCCTGCGCTCTGCCGGTGCAGTTCCCCTGGAAGCTCTCGGCCCGACGGCTTGGGTGGCCAATCTGCTGACCGTGATCTCGATGGCCGCACTCGGCCTCGGCACCGATCTGCGCGTGGTGGCCCGGGCTGGCGGCCGGGTCACCGCGGCGGTGACGCTCTCGCTGCTGGTGCTGGGTGCGATCAGCCTGGGTCTGATCCGCCTGCTGGGGCTCGCCTGAGCCCGCCGGCCCAGCACGGCCTAAGCACCGTGAGCTTGAACGGTCCTGCCACAGCGGCCGCGTGTGTCACGGCCTCGTTGACGCCTGCTAGCGGGAACTCCGTCACAGCCCACTGCCCAAGGCCGAGCAGACCCCCGCGGATAAGCCCCACCAGGCCCGGCGCTGCGGCAGGATCGTACATCCACTGGCCGCGCACCGTGATGAGGTTGCGCATGATCCAAGGATACGGCAGTGACAAGTCCTCGCCGCCCAGCATGGCCGAGCCGAGATAACCGCCCGCGGCCTCTACTCGGCGGAAGAGGGCGATGTGATCACCCTCGAGCTATCAAGACCCGAACCGAGCGCGATACTCTTGCGGGGTTGCCGCAAGTAGCCGCAGGAAGCTGCGCCGCATCGTCTCCTCCGAGCCAAACCCACAGCGCTGCGCGACGCGCTTTATTGGCAACTGCGAGTCCAGCAGCAGGCTGCGAGCCGCCTCGGTGCGAAGAGTTTCGATAGCGCGGGCGGGGGTCTGACCCGTTGCTTGCAGAAAGTGCCGGCTAAAACTGCGCTCGCTCATTCCGGCCTGCTGTGCCAGACGCGGCAAGGAGAGATCACCGGACAGGTTCGCGCCGATCCAGCCGTGCAGCGTGTCAAACCTGCCGTCGTCTTGCAGGGCCAGCGCGGCGCTGAACTGGGCTTGGCCGCCGGGCCGCTTCAGGAACACGACCAGGTAGCGTGCCACCGCCAATGCAATCGCGCGTCCGAGATCTTCCTCCACCAATGCCAGTGCTAGGTCGATACCGGCAGTGACACCGGCCGACGTCCAGGCCGGGCCGTCGTGCACGAAGATTGGATCGGGTTCGACCTGTACGGAGGGGAAGCGCCGGGCAAGTTCCGAACACAGCGACCAGTGCGTGGCGGCCCGGCGTCCATCCAACAAGCCGGATGTCGCCAGCAGGACCGCTCCGGTGCAAACGGACGCGAACCGGCGGGCCTGGCGTGCCCGGCCTCGCACCCAATCGACAAGTGCCTCATCCGCCGCCGCCGCCTCGATCCCGGGACCTCCGGCGACGATCAGCGTGTCCAGTGCGGCGTCAAGCGGCGGCAGCGAATAGGCGAGTAGCGCCACGCCCGAGGACGAAGCGACGGCGCCACCCGCCTGGGACACGACCTGGATTGCATAGGCCGGACCATTGCCGCCTGCGATGTCGTTCGCCGTGGCGAACACCTGCAGCGGCCCGGTGACGTCCAGTATCTGAACCTGCGGGAAGGCGAGCAGTTCGACAAGCCGTGGCCTCTTTGGCTGGATTCGAGGGATATTTGGCATCTTCGCCAATCCTGTCAGTCCTAACTTCCGTGTCAAGGCAACGAGGAACGGAACTCAATCATGATCCCGCCCGGCACACATCTCGAAATCGGCTCCCTCTTGTTCGAGGGCCTGGATCAGATCGATCTCACCGGACCATTCGAGGTTTTATCGCGCATTCCGGACGCGACCTACCGCATCTACGGCACGACCGCCGAGCCGATCAGGGACTTGAAGGGACTCCGTCTGACGCCCGATGCGGCGCTGGTCGATGCCCCGCAGTTGGACGTGCTGCACGTACCCGGCGGTTTCGGACAGGAGGCCCTCATGGAAGATGAGGCGGTGCTCGGCTGGATCCGCCAGCAGGCGGCCGGCGCTCGTAGCGTGTTCTCCGTCTGCACCGGCGCCCTGCTGTGCGGGGCCGCCGGGCTGCTGCGGGGGCGCCGGGCAACGACACATTGGGCGTCGTTTCATCTGTTGCCGTTCTTCGGGGCGATCCCGGTGAATGAGCGGGTGGTCGTTGACGGCAACTGGGTGTTCGCAGCCGGCGTCACTGCCGGGATCGACGGCGCCCTCCGCCTTGCCGCCGAACTCCGAGGTGAGGCGGCAGCGCAGGCCATACAATTGGACATGGTCTACGCACCCGAACCGCCCTTCGATAGCGGCACACCCGATACCGCGCCGCCGGCGATATTGGCGGCAGCCCGCCAAGCATTGCAGCGCATCACCGCTCAGCGGGAAGCGACGGCACGGCGCGTCGCCACCCGGCTCGGCATCCATGTCACGGATAGCGCCGCCGCGTAGCCCCGAGTACATCGTTCAACCAAGGAGACGACCATGAGCACCATCACCTTTACCAAAACCGAAGCTCCGGCGTGGCTGCTGGCCATGTGGCAGGACATCGACGACAAGACCTTCGGGCAGGGGTTCGATTGCTTTGCCGAAGACGCGATTTGCAACCTGGGCGTCGCGGATTGGCACGGTCGGGAGGCGATCCGGCAGAACCTGCGCGAGTTCATCGACAAGGGCTTTACCGCGCATCACGAGGTGGTCGAGTACCTCGACAGCCCGCTGCTCAAGATCTTCCACGGCAAGGTCGGTATGACCTTCGACGACCCGGCCACCCCATCAGTTCGTTCGACGATGACACACTTCTTCTACATGAGCGAAAAGGACCCCTCGAAGGTAAGCCGCTGGATCGGCGCGGTCGGGCCGACCAGCTTCTGACGTCGCGGCCGCGGCAATCGTCCTCGGTGCTCGGGCGTCATGACTGACCGGCCAGACCTGGCGCTCCATTTACTCCGTCCCGTGTCGCTCCGTAGATACTAGATCCCGAGCTCGCTCAGGCCTGGATGATTGTCCGGCCGGGGCTGCCCGGGCTGCCAATGGAAGCGCCGGTCAGACTCGGCTATCGCAATGTCGTTGATGCTCGCGTGGCGCACGCGCATGAGACCTTTCTCGTCGAATTCCCACAGCTCGTTGCCATAGCTACGCCACCAAGTGGCGTTCTCGTCGTGCCACTCGTAGCAGAACCGCACGGCGATGCGGTTTCCGTGAAAACCCCAAAGCTCCTTGATCAGCCGGTAATCTGCTTCGGTGTCCCACTTGCGCGTTAGGAAAGCGACGATGGCGTCCCGGCCTTGGAAGATTTCGCCGCGGTTACGCCAGAGGCTATCGACGGTGTAGGCGAGCGCCACTTTGGCCGGGTCTCGGCTGTTCCAGGCATCTTCGGCCCTGCGTACTTTTTGCGTCGCGCTCGCGAGATCAAAGGGTGGGAGCGGCGGCCGGGCATGGTCTGTCAAGACGTAACCTCCTTTTCGGTGTGCAGAAGCAATTGCGCGGAAAGCTTGGCGTTCTCCTGCTCAAGCGTCTCGAGACGATGGCGAAGAGGCGAGATGGCAATCTCCATCTCGTCGGTGGTGTAGCGGGGCCGAATGTGCTGTGGACAATTCCAGTCGAACGCTTCCAAGTGCAGAACGAAGGCCCGCTCCGCTTTTGCACGGTAGCCGGCGTCGAGGAGTCTTCCCGCCAGATCCGGCGATGCGGCAAGATCCTCGGTATGCATGCGCGCCAGAATCTTAAGCCGTGCTTTCTGCGGATAATCGACCAGGATCAGGCAGACCCGGTCATCCGCCTTGATGTTTCCGAGGCTGATATACTGCCGGTTGCCGCGGTAGTCGGCAAAGGCCAGCGTCCTGTCGTCGAGCAGCTTGAGGAAACCTGGCGGCCCGCCGCGATGCTGCACGTAGGGCCAGCCTGACTCGGAAACCGTCGCAAGATAGAAGCTGTCGCGCGCAGCGATGAAGGCTGCTTCATGGGCGCCAAAGCGATCGAAGGTCCGGTCACCGCCTTTGCCGTCCCATAAGCCCAGGCTTCCCTGCTCTGCCTGCGCGTTGCGGACACTTGGCGTCGCAAGAAGGTCAAGGAAGCCGTAGGGCATGATGTGTTCAGGCCGCCTTTGTAGTCACTACCGGAAAGTCGATGTCAGTGCCTGCAACGATGTTCAGGAAGTTGGTGAACACGTTCTCGGCCACGACCGCCACGATATCGATGATCTGTCCGTCGCTGTAACCGGCGGCGAGCACCGACTGGATGTCGGCTTCGGTGACCTGGCCACGGGTTTTCGTGATCGTTGCTGCAAAGGCGACTGCGGCGTTTGCCTTGGCGTCAGCCGAGCCGCCCTGACGGTTCCTGGCGATCTCTGCGGCATCGAGCTTGGCCAAATTGACGGCGAGGTAGCTGTGGGCGGACAGGCAGTAGTCGCAGCCATTCACCTGTGCCACGGCGAGGGCAATGCGCTCCCGCGTCTTCACGTCGAGCGTCTTCGCCAGTGCGGCGTTCTGGCTCAGGTAGCCCTGCAGCGCGTTGGGGCTCAGTGCGATCACGCGGAACATGTTCGGGACGAGACCCAGTTGCTTCTCCACCGCATCGAGCAGCGGCTTGGACCCGGCGGGAACGGTATCGCGGCTGGGAACAGAAATATGGGACATCATGTGCCTCCTGGTTGGTGCCCAGCTGATATGGACTAAACTGCCCAGGAGAATAATCGGTCACCTTGGCAGTACTCTATTGCTAGGCTAGCAATAGCCGTGGATCATATCGAGGCAATGCGGATGTTCGTTGCAGTGGCCCGGAGCGGTAGCTTCGCCGAGGCCGCGCGCCGATTGCGTCTGTCGCCATCGGTTGCGACGCGTGCCGTGGCACAGCTCGAGGATCGGCTTGGCGTGGAGTTGTTCAACCGCACCACCCGCTCGGTGCGGCTAACCGATTTGGGGGCCGCTCATCTCAATCGATGTAGCCGCATCATCGAGGAGTTGGACGATGCCGAGCGAGCGCTACGCGGAGAGTCGGGCGAGTTGCGAGGTGAGATGGTGGTCGCCGCTCCGGTTGTCTTTGGACGCTTGCACGTGCTTCCGATCGTCGCCGAGCTGCTACGGCGACATGCAGCGTTTTCCGTTCGGCTGATGCTCTCGGACCGCAACGCGCACGTGGCCGAGGAAGGCATCGATGTCGCTGTCCGGATCGGGCTGCTTGCCGACAGCAGCCTGATGGCACAGCGTCTCGGCAGCATGGGTCACGTGCTCGTCGCGAGCCCGCAATACCTTGCCAACCGCCCTGCTCCGGAGCGCCTCGCCGACCTCCAGCAACATAGCCTCATCGTCTTCGAGGGGCTGGGACAGACGAATGAGTGGCGCTTTCGAGATGAAGCGGTTCGCATCCGCCCGCGGCTGAGCGTTACAACGGCCGATTGCGCTATTGCCGCCGCCGAGGCCGGCCTGGGCATCACACGGGTTCTCTCCTATCAAGTGGACGAGGCCCGGCGCGCCGGTCGCCTCGTTCCCTTGTTGAAACGGTTCGCTCCACCGCCAGTACCCGTGAGCGCGCTCTATCAACCAAGCCGTCGCACTACGGCGAATGTTGCCGCCTTTCTGGCCGAAGCGCGCAGCTATTTCGTAGCGTTTCGGAGTGAGGATGGTCACACAGAAACTAACAGCTAGCGTGCCGACCTCCTATCGGTCCGGCCAGCAACTGGAGCCGACGGTGAAGGCACTGATCCGATTGTTGACGCGCCGCGGTCAGGGAGCGGAGCGAGACCGTGCCGTGCACCGTCCCGTCAAGGTTGCAGTTACTCCCAAACCGGCCGGCTGCTGCCGTTCATTCATCGGCACCGGTAAGCAGACGGACGCGTCCATGCTCAGCCAAGCAGCGCCGCTTGTTCCGCTTGCGTGAGCGGCAGCAATGGCGGCCGCGCGAACTGCGATTGCGCGCGGCAACCACGCGGGCCTGCGCCGCCTCCACTGCTTCGGCCTGCGCCGGGTCGGCGTAGTTGTGGAAGACAAAAGCGAGGTCCGCGGTGACGAGGTTGGCGCTGGACTTCGATCGGAATGTTGAGCGCCATCACTCGGCCACCGCCACCGGCGCCGGGCGTGCAAGCAACTCGGCGTATTCGATCGCTTCCACCAGGCTCTGCTCGTTGGCGATGCCCTGGCCGGCGATGTCGAAGGCGGTGCCGTGGTCCACCGAGGTGCGGATGATCGGCAGCCCCATGGTGATGTTGACGCCGGACAGGTCGTTCCATTTCCCGGTTGCCGGGTCGATCTCGAACCCCAGCAGCTTGACCGGGATGTGGCCCTGGTCGTGGTAGTTGGCGATCACCGCGTCGTACTGCCCGGCGCGTAGCTTCACGAACACCGTGTCGCCCGGCACCGGGCCGACCACGTCCATGCCGTCCGCCACCGCCTGCGCGATCACCGGGCCGGCCACGTCGATGTCGTGCCGGCCGAACAACCCGCCCTCGCCGGCATGCGGGTTCAGCGCCGCCACCGCGATGCGCGCGCGGCCGAGGCCCAGCCGGGTCACCGCGTCATGCGTCAGGTCCAGCACCCGGCGCAGCCGCTCGGGCGTCGCACGCTTCGGCACGTCCTCCAACGCGATGTGCGTGGTGACGTGACTTACGCGCATGTTGCCGTGCGCCAGCATCATGCAGGAGCCGCGCACGCCGGTCAGCTCCGCCAGCATCTCGGTATGGCCGGGATAGTGGTAGCCGGCCTTGTTCAGCGCCTCCTTGTTCAGCGGCGCGGTGACGATGCCGCCGATGCGGCCGGCCAGCGCCAGCTTCACGCCGACGTCCACAGCCTGGAAGGCGAAGCGCCCGCCATCGGCCGACAGCACGCCGGGTAGGATCGGCTCGCCTTCGGGCCCGGCCTGCATCGCGGCCAGGGCTGGCCATTGCGCGTCGGTAGCGGTGACTTCGGCGATGTCCAGGTTCGGCGTGAACTTTTGGCGGGCTGCCTCCAGCGCGGGGTTGCTACCGATCACCAGCAGGCGGAGCCCCCCGGACGTGATGCGGTCGTGCAGGCGCTGGGCGGCCTTGACGATGATCTCGGGGCCGATGCCGGCCGGGTCGCCCATGGTGATGGCGAGATGGCGGGGCGTCATGACGCAGTCCTTTCCAGGTCGGGGAGGCGCAGCAGCTCGCGCAATAGCGTTGGGTGGCCGAAGGCGCCGGATTTCGAGACGACAGTGACGCCATCCCAGGCGCCGCCTTGGATGCAGGAGATGGGAACACCGGGCACGGCGCGCCCCTGTACGATCAGGCTCTTGGCGCCGAGCGCGATACACAGGCCTCGCAGGGTCTCGCCGCCGGCGACCACCAGGGTGCCCGGCGGCGGCAGATGAGACGTCAGGGCACACAGCTCCCGGTCGATCCGCAACGCCGCCTCGGCGCGCGACAGGCCAGGCGGCAGGTCCAAACTGGCCAGGGCGACGCCGTGGCGGCGCAGCTGCTGGGCCAGATGGTCGGCGCTGGCAGGGCCGCCGTGGAGCAGCGTGGTCCAGTGCACACCGCAGGCCTCGAGCTGCGCAGCGGTGATCGCCTGGTCGCTGCCGAACAAGCCCAGCACCGGGCCAGGCAACGATGGCGGCGCCGGGTGCCGATGGCCGCCAGCCAGCGCGCGCGCCAGCCCGCCCGTGCCGCACCACAGCACCGGCGCGCCGGCCCCGACCGCGGCGACGACGGCGTCCAGATCGTGGTCCGTCTCGGCGTCGAACACCGTGACTCCGGGGGCTAGACGGGGGCCGAGCGAGGCTGGCAGGCCGAGCGCCCGCAACGCCTCCACCAAGGGCGGCCCGACCGGCACCCAGCCGCCACCCGACGCCATGAACTGTTGGCCACCGCGCGTGACCCGCCCCTGGAACGGAAAGGCCGGCGCCAGCACGGCGTGGCGCCACGGCCCGGCGGCATAGCTGGCCGCCAGCTCCGGCAGTGTTTGGCCACGGATCAAGCTATCGATCTTCTTGTAGGCGATCGTGGCGCCGCCGAGCGCCGCACTGGCCGCCGTGACAATGGCGCGCGCCTTGGCTTCGTCCACTTCCCGCGTGCCGGTATCGATGGCGGCATTGGCCGGTAGGGTGCCAGGTCGCGCGCCCTGCCAAAAGGCGTGGACCGGCCCCACAAGGCCGACGAACTCGGCCGCAGTGTCCAGCGCGCCCGTGAGGTCGTCCGCCAACAGACGCAGCGTGGGTGCCGTCATGCGGCCGCCAGCATGGTCGAGGCGCGCGACAAGCTTTCGACGACGCGGGTCAGCGGTGGCAAGGCACGGGCGACGAACGCGTCCACCGCCGCGGTCTCCCGGCGCACAGTGAGGCTGACCCCCGCAGTGCCTCGGCCGTTGGCTGCCAGCACCGGCTCCGGTGGCTTCCAGGCGAGGATGGCGTGGCCCAGCGCGGTGGCATACGCGCCAGTTCGACTGCCGACTCTGCGATCCAGATCGTGCCGGCCCATGTCGACCTGCACCCGCTCGACGTACACCACGTCCGCTTTGTTGAGCACGCCCAGGGACGCCGCTTCAGCCGCGCTCGGGACCAATTCGCGGAGCAGGGGGCCACTCTGGGCCTTCAGTCCGCCGGAAGCCAAAGCGTTGAAGCCGAGCTCGAGGCACTTCAACGTCAGGCGGAAACGGCGCGCGCCAGGGATGGCCGCCAGGTAGCCAAGCTCGATGAGGGTGTGGATCAGCCGAAAAGCCGTGCCACGGTCGAGGCCGGTATGGACGGTAACATCCGTGATGGTCATTTCGGGCCGGCCCGGACCGAAGGCGCGCAGAACCTCGACCGCTTTCGCGACCGCTTTAACCGTGTGTTTGGCAGTATCTGCCGACGGAACGATCCCTATTTTGCTCGCTATGCGAACATCTGCTTGTGCTGTGAGCACTAGCTCGACGCAGAAATCGCGTCAACGACTGCGATATCGACCATGAGCTAGCCGCTCAGCCGCTTTATTGCCGGCGAGACGATGCCGACAGACCGCCAAATGTGTCGCGGGTCAGCGATACCAGGCCCCACGGCGAGCCGAAGGCGTTTCCTTCGGTATCAGTGGGATGGGTCGGCGAGGCCGGCTGCTTCCAGTTCCATTAGCATCGGGCCGAGATGGCGCTGCCATGTCCGCCACCGCCCCAGGCCGCGCGCGTTGATTGGCTGCCGCACCTGATCGGCGCTGGCCGTCTGCACCCGGCGGCGCTGCAGATAGAACCGCTCGCAAGCCTCATCATAGGGCAGCCCGAGAAAATCGAGCACCCGTGTCAGCGTGCCGCGGAAGTCGCCGACCCAATCGGCGAGTTCGACCTCCAGCAACGGCACGGGCAGCACACGGCGCCAATGCATCATGAGCCGCTCGTGTTCACCCATGTACCAGCCCAGGTCGCCGAGATCGTGGGCGTAGGGGTGGTAGCCGAAGAACCGGAACTGAAAGATCGACAGCCCGATGTCGCGTGGATCGCGACGGCACAGGATGATGCGGGCGCCGGGTAGCAAGGTTGCGGCGAAGCCGAGATGCAGGGCGTTGCCGGGCATCTTGTCGATGACATGACGCGCCGCGGGGGCAAGCGCCTGCAACGCGGCGACATAGGGCGCCGCCGCATCCGACAGCGCCGCTGCATCGAGGGCTGCTAGGCGGCGGACGCTCGCGGGGGAGGTTGGTGGGCCCGCCAATTGGTTGATCGTTCGATACAGATCCGGGCGCTCCCCCGCGCCATGTACCATCGGGTGCGCCGCGAGGATCTGTTCGGTCAGGCTGGTGCCCGAGCGTGGCATACCGACGATGAACACCGGCGCCGGGTCGGCTGGCTCGGCGCGCGGTCCGACCGCGAACCGGGCCGCATCGAACGCCGCAATGCTGGCATCGACGAAGGCGGTGAAGTCTGGGCGCGAGAACGGCTGCACCCGTCGCATCAGTGCGTGCCCGGCGGTCCAGTGTGCAAACGCCTGGTCAGGCTCGCGGCGCCGGTTGCGGAAGGCGGCGAGATCGAAGTGGCTGAGGATGCGGTGCTCCAGCAGCGCAGCCCCTTCCTCCGCGCCGAGTGTGGCCAGCCGTTCGGCCTGCATCAGCACGCTGCTCTCGTCGCCGGCGCGTTCGGCCAGGATGAGGCGGCGCCACACGATCAGGATCTCGGCGTCGTAGGGGGCGCGGATGCCGTCGAGTTCGGCGGCGGCTTCTGCATTCCGGTTTAGCATCAGCAATGCCATTGCGCGGTGCGCGCGCCAATGTGCCCCTTCGCGACCGGCGGGCGGTGTGCCGTCGAACAGTGCCAGCGCCGCGCTGCTCTCGCGGTCCAGTAGCAGGGCGTTGGCGAGATTGAGCTTGGCGGGCACGCAACCGGGGTCGCGGTCCAGCACGGCCCGCAACCGGTTTGCCGCGCCCTCGAAATCCCCTTGCAGCAGCTGGAACCCGGCGAGGTTGGCTGCCGCCACCGCGTAGCCCGGCCTCGCGTCCAATGCCCGCTGCATGGCCCGGGTCGCGGCGCCGGCCTGGCCCATCTGGAAGCACACCAGGCCGAGATATACCCAACCATCGGCGAAGCCCGGCGCCAGCGCCGTGGCCCGCGTCAGGGCCGTCTGCGCCGCCGGCAGATCGTTGGCCGCCTGCTCGGCCAGCCCGAGCGCGCAATGGGCCTCGGCCGACTTTGGCGCCAACTTGATCGCCCGCCGGGCCGCCGCGCGTGCCGCCGGCGCCTTGCCGACAGCGAGCAGGGCGGTCGAGAAGTTGACCCACGCCGCGGGCTCCCCCGGTAGCATCGCCACTGCACGACGCAGCACCGCCGTGGCCCGCGCCGCACGTCCCGCCTCCAGCAGCCCCATGCCGTAATGCAGGTGGGTCAGCGGCTCCCCCGGCGCTAACCGGCGCGCCCGTGACAGCGAAGGCAACGCGTCGGTCGCGCGTCCGGCCCGTACCAGGGACAGACCGTGCAGCCGCAGCGCGTCCGCATGGTCGGGGCGCTGCTGCAACACCTCGGCGAACAGTCGGGCGGCCTCGACGGGTGCACCGGCGGTGTAGCGACCGAGCGCTGCCTCGAACAGCGCGGTGGGGCTTGCCACTTCGGAGTTCAATCACGTGCCTTCACTGAAGATGGCCGATCCTAAGAACGCCGAGGTAGACCGGAAAGGTCTTACGACCAATGTCCGTGGTCCTAAGTCGTATCGTTCCGGTTTCGAATATGGAAGTTTGGGCGCGATTTTCGTCAAGGACCGAAAGAATGAGCGGCCAGCTGAGCTTCGACGTCGGATCGCAGACCGACCTCAATAACGCCATCGAGACGATCGAAGAGGAAGGCAACGGCTCGACCGCGTACACCATCAGCCTCACCGGCAACATCACCGAGGGCGATACCGGGCAGCCGGCCGGGATTTACGCGATCAGCCTGGCGAGCGGGGCGAGCCTCACCATCGACGGTGCCGGCCATACGTTGGATGGCGGCGGAGCGAATGGCGGCCTGGCCGTGCTAAGCGGCAAAGTGACCATCGAGAGCCTGACGATCGAAGACACGGTCGCCCAGGGCGGCGCCGGGCAGCAGGGCGGCGGGGGCGGGGCAGGTGTCGGCGGCGGCCTGTTCGTTGGCACGGCCGCCCAGGTCACCGCGCGGTCGTTGACCTTCAGCACGGACGCGGCGGTCGGCGGTAATGGCGGCTCCGGCGGCGGTGGCGGCGTGGGCGGCAATGCCAGCTTCATCGTGGCACCGATCGGCGTGGTCGGTGCGCAGGGCGCGGACGGCGACAGCGGCGGTGACGGCGGCGACGGTGCGGCCGGCGGCTTCGGCCAGCCCGGCGGCGACGGCGGCGGTGGCGGGACTGGCAGCCCCGGCACCTACAGCTCCCACGCCGCCGGTGGCGATGGCGACGACGGCGGCAAGGGCGGCAATGGTGGGTCCGGCGGCATCGGTGGTCATGGCGGCAACGGCGGGGCTGGCGGAGCCGCGGGCGCGGGCGCCATGGGTGGCTTCAACCCCGACATGACGACGGGCACCAACCCGAACACGTCGTTCGGCGGGGGCGGCGCGGGATACGACGGCGGTGCGGATGGCACGCCGGGTGATGGCGGCGATGGCGGTCAGGGCGGGCTCGGTGGTGGTGGTGGCGGCGGCGGCTCGGGTGCGGGCGTTCACCTCTCCATCGAGGACGCTGCCATAAGCGGCTATGGCGGTGGTCCCGGCGGCCGCGGTGCAACCGGCGCAAGCACCGACACCCAATACAGCAGCACGGGGTCCCACCGCACGGCGGATAGCCCCGGCTTCACCGGCGGCGATGGCGGCGACGGCGTCACGGGTGGCAATGGTGGCAACGGTGCTTCCGGTGGGTTCGGCGGCGGCGGTGGCGGTGGCGGCAATGGCGCCGAGGGCTCGGCGGGTGGCGGCGGCGGTGACGGTGGCAGCGGCGCGGAGGCTTTCTACACGAAAGGCTTTCCGGCAGGCTCACTGCCGATGCCGGGCATGGCCAGCGACGGTGGCAATGGCGGTGACGGCGGCGACGGCGGCAACGGTGGCAATGGCGGGGCCGGCGGCTTCGGCGGCTTCGGCGGTGGCGGCGGCGGTGGCGGCCTACCCGGCGCCGGTGGGCAGGGGGGAGGCGGCGGCCAAGGCGGGGGCGGCGGCTTGCCTTTCACGAGTGAATACTATGGCGGCCAAACCTTCCCAGGTCTCAACGGCGCCGATGGCGCGGACGGGTCGGACGGATCCGACGGCTCGGATGGCAGCGGGGGCGCCGGCAAGGTCGGCGGCTTCGGCGCGGGCGGCGGTGCCAATGGCAGCCAGGGCGGTGCCGGCGGCGGCGGGCTCGGGGCAGGCGGCGACATCTTCGTGGCACAGGGCGGCACGCTGCTGCTCGACGGCGGCCTGCTGAGCGGCGGCACGGCCACCGGCGGCACCGGTGCGGCGGCCGGCGAGGGGCTGGGCGGCGGCATCTTCCTGCAGGGTGACGAGACGATCACCCTGGCAGCCACGGCAGCCACGCCGCTGACGATCTTGGATCCGGTCGCCGACATGCTGGGCTCGGGCGGCACTCAGGGCGCCGGGAAACTCGCGATCTCCGGCACCGGAACGGTGGATCTGGCGGCGGCC
This sequence comes from uncultured Acetobacteraceae bacterium, assembly GCA_964242215.1. Lineage (GTDB taxonomy): Bacteria > Pseudomonadota > Alphaproteobacteria > Acetobacterales > Acetobacteraceae > LMUY01. The sequence goes on from CAXTCJ010000099.1 coordinate 17,848, forward strand.
AATAGCTTCGTCGGCGGCATCACGATCGAGCAGGGCACGCTCGAACTCGGACAGGCCGGCGCGGCCGGGTCGGGGCCGATCGCGTTTGCATCCAACGCCGATCCGACACTGACATTCTCGGCCGGCGACGCGCCTGCCAACGTCATCGACGACTTCGGGCCCGTTGACTCGATCATCATCACTGGTTTCGACGCCATCATGAACAGCTACGCCGATGGGGAACTGACGCTGCAGGGTGTCGGGCAAACGTTCACCCTCGACATTCCCGACCATGGACCCGGCAACTTCACCGTCCTACCCGACGCACTGACCGACGAGACGACAATCACCGCAATTGCCTGTTACTGCCGTGGCACGCGGATCCTGACTCCCGGCGGCGAGGTTGCGGTCGAGAGCCTCGCGATCGGTGACAGCCTGATCACGGTGTCCGGGGCGGTGCGGCGGCTCGAGTGGATTGGGCGGCGGCGTTACGCGGGGCGGTTCGCCAGCCGAAATCCGATGGTCCGGCCGATCTGCTTCAAGGCGGGTTCCCTAGGTGTTGGCGTACCGCGCCGAGACCTGTGGGTTTCGCCGAAGCACGCGATGTTCCTGGGCGGCTTGCTCGTCCCGGCAGAACACCTGCTCAACGGCACGACGATTTCCCGGGCGGACAGGGTCGATCTGTTGGAGTACATTCATCTCGAATTGAGCAGTCACGATGTGGTTTTCGCCGAGGGCGCCGCGTCCGAGACCTTCATCGACGACGGCAGCCGATCAATCTTCCACAACGCCCACGGCTATGTTGCGCCAGCGAATGGCGCACGAATCGCTGAGTACTGCGCACGCCGGGTCGAAAGCGGGTTCGAGCTGGAAGCCATCCGCCGGCAACTGGCCGAGTACTCGGCAAGGCAAGCGGCGTAGGCAAGGCCTTTTGCCTCGAAATTGGCAGCATCAAGCGGCGGCCTTTCGGCTATTGACCTAACCTAGCCTCGTGCGCGGAGGATCGCGCGACGTCTGGTCACCAAGGCGACGAGGCGCGCGCCGACTGCCGGGTCGCGCCATAGCAGCAGAGCGGTGGCCAACAGCCCGCCATGCAGCAGCAGCGCTCCGAAACGGATGTGCACCATGTCCCATATCAGCACGGGCCCAGCCGCCATCGCTGCTCCTGCAGCGGCGTAGCACGCGAGCCGCCAGGTTGAAGCCGGCAGAGCCAGTCGCCAGTAGGTTGCTGCCAGCAGCCCTGCGGCAAACATCATCTTCAGCCCCGCCATTGCTCGCAGCAGCCGGGTCAGCTCCGGCCCAGCTACTTGCGCCGCCCGTGCTGCCTCGCCGGCCGGAGTCGCCAGCGCGGCTAGCACTACGCCGGCTACGATGGCGCTCGCCAACGCCGCACGCCTCGCCATCCCGCCACGGCGTGGGGCAATGTCAGACTGTATCTCCGGCGAAAATCCGATGTCGGGCATGGCGCGGCCTCCCTTCAGGCCTTTGTCAGATGTATTGTCTGCTGGAAAAATCCAGGCGCCATCGATGACCCCAACCGCAAGGCAGGGGGCGAAGTTGAAAATCATATCACTTACTTTTTGGACCTCGATTTTCTGCATCCAAAGTCGACGTCGTTCGTAGTCGTTTTATGACGCCATCTCGATCCCTGTCGGACATACTGGACCAGCCTCTCACGCAGACGTTGAGCGAAATTATCGCCTCGCCCAACTCCGTCCCGAAGGTGCGGGAGTTAGCCAGAGAGGCATTTAGCATGATCAATGTCGCGACCCTGGGTGACAATCCCGAAAACGCCAGCGAGTGTGTGGTGTAGCCAGGCGGCTCCGCCAGTCAGCCAAGTGTCGCCCGTGAGATGTCCGGCGGGTGAGGGGCACTGATGAGCTTGGGCGCAAGGTTGTTTGCTCAAAGGTCGGGGAAATGATCTCTCTGAAGGTCTAGGCCGCTGGCCGATTCTCTGAGGAGGTCCTTCGATGTTGACCCGACGCGCCCTCGGGGCCGGCCTTGCCGCGCTGCCCATGGTGGCACGCGCGGCTGCCAAGCCGGTGCGACTGGGCTTGCAGAAGGCCGGCTCGCTGGTTCTGCTGCGTCAGCAGGGCATTCCCGGGCTGGCCGTGGACTGGGTGGAGTTCAACTCAGGCCCGGCCATCATGGAAGCGATCAATGCCGGAGCGGTAGATTTTGCCGGGTGCGGTGATACCCCGCCGATCTTCGCCCAGGCGGCCGGGGTGGATATGCTGTATGTCGGCGCGCAGCCCAACAAGGGCGCGAACATCGGCATCGTCGTCCGCGCGGATGGGCCGATCCACGGCGTATCCGATCTGCGCGGCAAGCGGTTGGCGTTCACCAAGGGCTCTACAGTGCAGAACCTGGTCGTTCGCTACTTGGCCACCGCCGGGCTGAAGCTGTCGGACATGCAGGTCGCCTTCCTGTCGGTGGCGGATGCCGCCTCCGCTTTCCGCAGCGGCTCAGTGGACGCGTTCGCGGCGTGGGATCCTTATTTCGGCATTGCGGAGGCCGAACCCAATGTGCGGGTACTGACCACCGGCGAGGGCGTGGCGCCGACCAACTTCTTCTTCGTCGCCAGCACGCGGTTCGCCGCGGGCCAGCCCGAGACGTTGATGACCCTGCTGAACGCGATCAACGTCGCCGCGGGATGGGCGAAGTCGCATCCCGAGCAGGTCGCGCAGACCATGGCCGCCGTGACCAACGTCCCGATCGGTCCGCAGCGCGTGGTCGCCGCCCGTACCCTGTTCGCGGTGCAGGCCATGGACCCGGCGATCATCGCCCAGCAGCAAACCATCGCCGACAGTTTTCGTGATCTACGTATCATTCCTACCCAGGTGGATGTCGCCGCTGCTATCTGGACGCCGCCCCGTCCGATCATTCCGGTGTAGGGGAGGGCCTCTTGACGCGAGCGCCGGCATCGGACAGGTCGTTCACGACTGCAAGAGCCTGCAACCCGCGCGCCAGCCTGGGGCGGGCGTTGCGTTTGCGCCACCACAGCCACACGCCGCTTCCAGCAAGCCCCGCGACGGCGAGTCCGAGGGCGCGGTGCAGGTCGAAGCACAGACGGAACGGGTTCGTGGTCCGCTTCACCGACCTGGCCGGCAGCCACCGCGGCAACATGGGGCGGACGCGCGGCAAGGTCAGCAGCAGGCCCACGAAGCAATCCGCAGTCCAGAGCAGGCCAACCGCCCC
>CAXTCJ010000100.1:0-20849 GCA_964242215.1 uncultured Acetobacteraceae bacterium
GGCGCAGGATATCGGCGCCATACTTGTCGCTGACTTCCTGCGGGGCGGTGACGTTTCCGAGCGACTTGCTCATCTTGCGGCCGGTCTCGTCCAGTACGAAGCCGTGGGTCAGGATGGCCTTGAACGGGGCAGCGCCGCGGGTGCCGATCGCCTCCAGCAGGGAGGATTGGAACCAGCCGCGATGCTGGTCCGAGCCCTCCAGATACAGATCGGCGGGCCAGGGCAGGCCGCGGTCCTCCAGCGCGAAGCCGTGGGTCGAGCCGCTCTCGAACCACACGTCGACGATGTCCATCACCTGCTCGTAATCCGCCGGATCACGGCCCTCCCCGAGGAACCGCGCCGGGTCCGAGGAATACCACGCATCGGCGCCGTCGGTGGTGAAGGCCTCCACCACGCGGGCGACCACGGCCGGGTCACGCAGCGGCTCGCCGGTGGTACGGTCGACGAACACGGGGATCGGCACGCCCCAGGCGCGCTGCCGGCTGATGCACCAATCGGGGCGGCCGGCGACCATGGAGCCGATGCGGTTGCGGCCCTGCGGCGGCACGAACGGCGTGGCCTCGATGGCGGCCAGGGCGCGGGCGCGGATCTGCTCCGGGCCGTCCATGCGGATGAACCATTGCGGGGTGGCGCGGTAGATCAGCGGCGCCTTGGACCGCCAGGAATGCGGGTAGGAATGCACCAGCGTGCCGCGCGCCAGCAGTCCGCCGGCGGCTTCCAACGCGGCACCGACCGGGCCGGCGGCCTTGAACACGTGGCCGCCCGCAAACAGCGGCACGGCCGGCCCGTACCGGCCGTCCTCGCCCACCGTCTCGGGCACGGCGATGCCGTGGGCGCGGCATAGGGCGAAGTCTTCCTCACCATGCGCCGGCGCCATGTGCACCAGGCCGGAGCCCTGCTCGGTGGTGACGAAATCGCCCAGGAGGATCGGGCGGTCCTCGTCGTAGCCTTGGCCGCGGAGCGGATGCGCGCACAGCGTGCCCTCCAGGCTGGCGCCGTGCACCACCTGCAGCACGTGGTGCGTGGCGATGCCGGTGGCGGCGCAGACGACACCCACCAGGTCGAGCGCCACCAGGATGGTCTCTCCCGGTTGCGCCAACGAGCCGTCCTCGACGCTGTCCACCCGCACTTGCGCGTAGTCGATCGCGGCGCCGGCGGCGAGCGCGCGGTTGCCGGGCATGGTCCAGGGCGTCGTGGTCCAGATCACCGCGGCCGTGCCGGCGAGCGGGCCGTTCAGGATCGGGAAGCGCACCCACACCGTATCGCTCTTGTGGTCGTGGTACTCGATCTCGGCCTCGGCCAGCGCGGTTTTCTCGACGGTGGACCACATCACCGGGCGCAGGCCGCGATATAGCGCGCCGTTGAGCAGGAACTTGCCGATCTCGCCGGCGATGGCGGCCTCGGCCGGGTAGTCCATGGTGGCGTAGCGGCCGGCCCAGTCGCCGGTCACGCCCAGGCGCTTGAACTCCGCGGTCTGGATGTCCAGCCAACCCTGCGAATAGCTGCGGCACTCGGCGCGGAAATCCAGCACCGGCACGGCGTCCTTGTCGCGGCCGGTGCGGCGGTATTCCTCCTCCACCTTCCACTCGATCGGCAGGCCGTGGCAGTCCCATCCCGGGATGTAGTCGGCGTCGAACCCGGCCATGCGGTGCGCCCGCATGATCACGTCCTTGAGGATGCGGTTCAGCGCGTGGCCGATGTGCAGATGGCCGTTGGAGTAGATCGGCCCGTCGTGCAGCACGAAGGTCGGGCGCCCGGACGCCGCCGCCCGCGTGCGCTGCCACAGATCGATGTTGTCCCAGCGCGCCAGAATCTCGGGCTCCCGCTTCGGCAGGTCGCCGCGCATGGGGAATGGGGTCGTGGGCAGGAATACGGTGTCGCGATAGTCGGCCATGCAACAGACTACCAGACGCCAGACGTCAGACGCCAGATGGAGCAGCGGATGCCTGGTATTACGGCGGCAAGACTATGACGGCGCGGGGCACAGGCCGGGCAACGCCGCTTCCGACATCAGCGCCCCGGTGTCGGGCCGCGGCGCGATGAAACCGTAGGCGGGGTAGGTGGTGGTGCCGAGCAGGTGCCCCGGCTCCCACCAGACGCGCACGGCGCTCCAGTCGTTGGCGGGCGAGACGTCCACCACCGGTTCGTCGCGGGCGATGCGGCCGTGCACCCAATTCGCCTGCGTCACGATGATCTCGCGCGCCGTCCGCAGGCTCGTCACCACCGAGACGTGGCCGTGCGGCAGGCGGGCGGTGCGGCGGAACACGAGCACGGCGCCGGGGCTGGGCTGCATGCTGCGCTGGTAGCGTCCGGCCGCCCCATCCCACCAATCCGCCGCGTCGCCGGATAGCTGGATGCCGCTGACCTGGCGGGCATAGGGGGCGCACTCGACGCTGTCCGAATGCCATGCCCCGGCTTGGCGCGAGCGGCCGGGCGGAGAAGCGGCACAGGCGGATAACGCGGCTGATGCGGCAAGGCAGAGAACCCTGGCTTGCACACGCATGAAAAAGGACCCCCGCCTATCGAGACGGGGGCAGCTTACACCGGAAATCAACCCGCTCAACGAACGAGTTGATAATCCGGTGGAAGTTCCGCGTTACTTCGCGGGAGCAGCCGGAGCAGCCGCGGCCGGGGTGGCAGCGGCCGGGGCGGGCTTGGCCGAGGTCTTCAAGACGGCCTTATGCATCGGCATGCGCCGGTGCATCATGGGCTTGCCGGACATCGGCTTCGCGGACGGCAGGAAGTCGGTGTACGGCACTGGAGCGGAGCTCGGGGCCATGTCCAGCGAGCGCGCGGCCTCGGTCTGCGCCGGGGTCGGCGCCACGTCCGGGCGCATCGGCGGCGATGCCATGCCACGACCGGTCATCGGGGCCATCGATGCGGCCGCTGCAGTCCTGGGCACAGCGCCGCCACCGGACGGATAGGCCATGTTGCCGGTGTCACGGCCCCTTGGCGCCGTCTCGCTCACACCACCCGGCGAAGCGGGATAGGCCATGTTGCCGGTGTCGCGTGCGGCCGGCGCGGGGATCGTCACCTGTCCGGACGGCAGCGACTGCGGATAGGCCATCTGACCAGCATTCGGGTTGTAGGGTTGCTGGGCGTGGGCGACGCCCATGGTCAGGACCGCGCAAGCGGGGGCCAGGAGCGCGAAAGCGGGGACCAGGCCCCTAAGGCGGATCGTCATGCGTAGAAACTCCTCGAAATGCCCCGATTCCGGGGTGCAAACCAAGGCTATCAGGACTTTTTGGCTTCGTCTTCATAGTCGCACGACAAAATCGTTACTTGTCGTCGCGATCGGCAATGGGAAAGCGGCCCGGCGCAACCACGCCATTCAGCCGCGCCGCGCCTCCAGCAGCAGCGTCCCGGCCTCGTCGGGATCCAGGTCCAGCACGCGGCCCGCGACCGCAGCCGGGAAGCCGGCGCGGGCCATCCGCGCGAGGTCGCGTCGGCGCAGGTCCGCGAGGTCCTGCCGACGCTCCGCCGCATCCGGGTCGGGCATCGGACGGAACGGCCCCATGCGGCGGCGATGGCTGTAAAGCAGGGCGGCGGCGAGTTCGGCCGCCGGGTCGTCCGGCGGGGTCGCCAGGCTGGCCGGCACGCCCTTGGCCTGCAGATGCGCCGCGATCGCCCGGCGCGACCGGCCGGCCCGTTGCAAGGCCCGCGCCCGGCCCTCGGCGAAGGCCGCGTCGTTCACCACCCCCAAGGCAGCCAACCGGGCCACCACGCTGCGGGCGGCGGCCAAAGGGGCTTGCGTCGCCTCGGCCGGGGCGTCGGCGGCACGAGCCCACCGGGCGATGCGGCGGTTCAAGACGCGCAGGAGGCCGGTTTGCGTCGCGCTGTAGCGGGCGAGGTAGGTCAGCGCCGCCTCCCGCAGCGCGGCTTCATCGGGGGGCGGTCCCGCCGGCCGTTCGCGTGTCGTCGGGGGCGAGCCAGGGGCAGTGCGGGCCATCGGACGAGCCTGCCACGCCGCACGCCGTGCCGGAACCCGGCCCGCCCGGAACTTGCTTTGTGTTAGGGGCGTTGCTTGACAAGATTTGGAGTTCGTTTGTGTGAACCGCACCCTCTGTCTTGCCGTCGCCGCCACGCTAGCGGCGGGTCCGTTGTTGGCCCAAACGACGTCGGCCGCCACCACGGCGCCTGCGAGCGATGCGCTGGTCCCGGCCGTGGGCAATCCGAACCTGTCGGTCGCCAGCGTGCGGATGCAGAACGGCCACCGGGCGAGCAAGGTGATCGGCGCCGGCGTCTACAGCGACGCCAACACGCAGATCGGCACTGTGGACGATCTGATGCTGACGCCGGACGACAAGGTGGCGCTCGCGATCCTGTCGGTGGGCGGCTTCATCGGGCTGGGCGGCAAGTTGGTGGCGGTGCCGATCGGGCAGTTACAACAGAGTGCCGATGGCAAGCTGATGCTGCCGGGGGCCACGAAGGACTCGCTGAACGCACAGCCAAGCTTCGTCTACTAGCATTTGGTGGGCCGAGGTTCACCAAGTCGCAGGACTATAGCGACTCTGTTTGACTTCCGGGGCTGGGGCGTTTCATGGTTCTTGCTTCCCACGCCCTGACCGCGAAAGGTCGCGGGTTGGCAAGCGTGGGGACCGCCAAGGTTTACCCTTTGTCATGATCGCCGCCCTGATGCCCACCTACAACCGCGCCGACCTCGCTTTCGAGCGGGGCGAAGGCGCCTGGCTGTACACGGGCGACGGCCGACGATTCCTGGATTTCGGGGCGGGGATCGCAACCTCGTCCCTCGGGCATAACAACGCCCACCTGGTGTCCGCGATCGCGGAGCAGGCGGCGAAGGTGATGCACGTCTCCAACCTGTACCGCGTGCCGGGGGCCGAACGCCTCGCCGCCCGGCTGGTGGAAGCGACGTTCGCCGACAGCGTGTTCTTCTGCAACTCGGGCGCCGAGGCGAACGAGGGCATGGTGAAGATGATCCGTCGCGCCATGGCGGACACCGGCCGCAGCGAGCGCTACCGCGTGATCTGTTTCGACGGCGCGTTCCACGGCCGCACGCTTGCCATGCTGTCGGCCACCGGCAACGCCAAATACCTGCAGGGCTTCGGCCCGGTGGTGGAGGGCTTCGACCACGTCCCGTTCGGCAATATGAATGCCGTGCGCGATGCGATCGGCAAGGAGACCGCCGGCATCCTGGTCGAACCGATCCAGGGCGAAGGCGGCGTGCGCCCGGCGTCGTTGCGCTTCCTGCAGGAGTTGCGCGCCACCTGCGACGAGTTCGGCCTGTTCCTCGGCCTAGACGAGGTGCAGTGCGGCATGGGACGCACCGGCAAGCTGTTCGCGCATCAGTGGGCCGGCATCGAGCCGGACGTGATGTCCGCCGCCAAGGGCATCGCCGGCGGCTTCCCGATGGGCGCCGTGCTCGCCAAGGAGGGTGTGGCCAAATACCTCAAGGCCGGCACCCACGGCACCACCTTCGGCGGCAACCCGCTCGCCTGCGCGGCGGCCAACGCCGTGCTGGACGTGATGCTGGCGCCAGGCTTCCTCGAGGACGTGGACCGCAAGGGGCGCGTGCTGTGGGGCGCGCTGGACCAGTTGGTGCACGACGAGCCGGAGGTGTTCGAGACGGTGCGCGGCGCCGGGCTGATGCTCGGCCTGAAGTGCCGCGTGCCCTGCGGCGAGGTGCAGGAGGCATTCGCCGCCGAAGGCCTGCTGAGCATCACGGCGGGCGACAATACCCTGCGTTTGGTGCCGCCGCTGGTGATCACCGACGAGGATATCGCCACCGGGCTCGAGATGATGCGCCGCGGCACCCGCCGCTGCCGTCCATCCCAGGCCATGGCGGCGGCAAAGTGAGCGGGGCGCTGCGCCGGCTGCGGCCGGAGGACGGCACCACGCCGGCCCAGGACGAGCCGCGGCACTTCCTCGATCTGCGCCATTTCGACCCGGCGGTGCTGCGCCAGATGCTGGATGTGGCGCGCGGCTTCAAGCAGTCGGGCGTGCCGTCGTCCCGACCGCTGGCGGGGCGAAGCCTGGCGCTGATCTTCGAGAAGCCGTCCACGCGAACCCGGGTCTCGTTCGAGCTGGCCATGCGCCAGCTCGGGGGCGACGTGGTGGTGCTGCAGGCGAGTGAGCTGCAACTCGGCCGCGGCGAGACGGTGGCGGACACGGCGCGCGTGCTGTCCCGCTATGTGGACGCGATCATGCTGCGCACCGACGATGCCGGGAAACTGGCGGAGTTGGCGGCGAACGCGACGGTGCCGGTGATCAACGGGCTGACCGACAAGTCCCACCCGTGCCAGCTGATGGCCGACGTGATGACGTTCGAGGAGCACCGCGGCCCAATTGCAGGGCAAGTCGTGGCCTGGGTGGGGGACGGCAACAACGTCGCCCGCTCGTGGATCGAGGCGGCGGTGCAGTTCGGCTTCACACTGCGCATCGCCTGCCCGCCGGAGCTGCAGCCGGAGCCGGAGGCCTTGGCCTGGGCGCGATCACGCGGCGCCAACATCACGGTGGGCAGCGATCCCGAGGCGGCGGTGGCCGGGGCGCGCTGCGTGGTCACGGATTGCTGGGTCAGCATGGCGGACGACTCGACCTCCAACCGGCACAACCTATTGGCGCCGTATCAGGTGGACGAGCGGCTGCTGGCCCGCGCGGCCGATGATGCGATCTTCATGCACTGCCTGCCGGCACATCGTGGCGAGGAGGTGACCGCCGGGGTGATCGACGGCCCGCAATCGGTGGTGTTCGACGGTGCGGAGAACCGGCTGCACGCGCAAAAGGGCGTGCTGGCCTGGGCCCTCGGAGCCGTGCGGTGAACCAATCGTCCCTGACGGAGGAGACGCCGGCCACCCCGGGATGGGTGGACCGCCGGGTGCGCGAGATTTTCGCACCGCTGAATGCGGAAGAAGCGGGGAACGCCTACGCAGACTGCCTGGCGGGCATCCGCGGCGACGTGGATACCGATGCCGGCCACGACCGATGCCGACGAGCGGCCATCGAGGCCCTGGAAAGCAGCGGTGTCGATACCGATACGCTCGACCGAACCCTGCAAGCGCTCGAGGCCGAGATCAGCAACGCGACCTGAGACGCCGCGAACTCCCTCGGCATCGACCGCGTTCAGCGCACGAGCAAGGAGAGCCTCATGCGCGCTGTCGGCTACCAGAACCCCGGTCCGATCGACGATCCTGCCGCGCTAACCGATATCGAGCTACCCCGTCCGGTGCCGACCGGACGGGACCTCCTGGTCGAAATCCGCGCGATCTCGGTGAACCCGGTCGATACCAAGGTCCGGCGCAATGCGCGCCCCGAGCCGGGCCAGTGGAAGGTCCTGGGCTGGGACGCCGCCGGTATCGTGGTCGAGGCCGGCCCCGAGGCCACGCTGTTCAAGCCCGGTGACGCCGTGTTCTACGCGGGCGCGATCAACCGGCCCGGCACCAACGCCGAGTTCCACCTCGTGGATGAACGCATCGTCGGCACCAAACCGGCATCGGTGGGCTGGTCGGAGGCGGCAGCGCTGCCGCTGACCGCGATCACGGCCTGGGAAACGCTGTTCGACCGCTTCGACGTGCGCCGGCCGGTCCCCGGTGCGGCGCCGGCCCTGGTGATCATCGGCGGCGCCGGTGGCGTCGGCTCGATCGCGATCCAACTGGCCCGCACCCTGACTGACCTCACGGTGATCGCAACCGCCTCCCGGCCGGAAACCCAGCGCTGGGTTCGCGCGCTCGGGGCCGACCACGTGATCGATCACCGCCAGCCCTTGGCGGCCCAGGTCGAAGCGTTGGGCATTGGCTTGCCCGGCTTCGTGTTCTCCACCACGAACACCGCCGAGCATGTCGCCGAAATCGTCAAGTTGATCGCGCCGCAGGGCCGCTTCGCCCTGATCGACGAACCCAATCCGACGCTCAACATCGACCCGCTCAAGCCCAAGAGCATTTCCATCCATTGGGAACTGATGTTCACGCGCTCGCTATTCGGGACGGCGGACATGGCGGAGCAAGGTGTGTTGCTGAACGAGGTATCCCGCATGGTCGACGCCGGCACGCTGCGTTCGACGCATACCGAGAATTTCGGAGCCGTCAACGCTGCCAATTTGCGCCGCGCCCACGCGCTGATCGAGAGCGGCCGGTCGATCGGCAAGATCACGTTGGAGGGGTTCGGCGGTTAGGATCGGCGTAACGGACCACAGTCGCTCGCAATTTCGCGTCTTGCCAGGGCTTGAGCCAGCCCATCAGTTGCAAAGCGCATGAAGCATCTGCGCACACTTTCCTGCATCGCGGACGTCGCGCGCAGTGGTTCTATCCGGCAGAGCGCAGAGCGACTCAACATCACGCCCTCGGCGCTGACCCGCCGGATTCAGGACTTCGAGGAAGAACTCGGCTCGCCGCTGTTCGACCGGACAGCCCAGGGTATGCGGTTGAACTCGGCCGGCGAGTTGTTCGTTCAACATGTGCGCGATCAGGCCGCCGATCTCGACCGGGTGCGTGCCCAGATTGCCGACCTCTCGGGGCTACGGCGCGGCCATATTGCCATCGTTTGCAGCCAGGCTTTCGCCGACACCGTGGTGCCGGACGAAATAGGCGCGTTCCGGGCGCGGTTCCCCAACGTATCGTTCCTGGTTCAGGTGCGCGACCATGCCCAAGCGACGGCGGCGCTGGTCTCTCACGACGCCGAGTTGGCACTGATTCTGCAGCCGCCGCTGATACCGGAGCTGCAGGTCCTGTTCACGTGCGATCGGCAGATCTGCGCGATCATGGACCGTAGCCACCCACTCGCCGGGTCGGGCCCGGTGCGGTTGCGCGAGTGTTTTCGCTTCCCGGTCGCCATGCCGGACCGCTCGCTGTCGATCCGCCACGTCCTGGATGCGGCGATTGCCCGCTCCGGACTCGCCGTGACGACCGCCATCGAATCAGGCTCGATCGAGTTCCTGCGCAACTACGTGCGCCGGGAGAACGTGGTGTCGTTCGAGACACCAGTCGGCCTACCCACCGGACGGGCGGGGTTGGTCGTGCGCGAGATCGACCGGCGTGACCTCGCCCCGTTGCAGGTCGCGTTGTGCCAACTGCGCGGGCGCAAGCTGTCGCTTCCGTCGGCCAAGTTCGTGGATCAGGTCTCGCGCAGTTTCTACAAACAGTCCGGCCCCGTGATCGACGGCTAGGGCTCACACGCCCCGCCGCAAGGCAGGTGGCCCGGCGCGTTGCGGTTTGAGCAACGCCTGCTGCCGAAACAAGCAATGGATGCCCGCCTCGCTGGCCTGCTACGGCGCCGCTATCACGCGTGTGCAAACACGTTTGACCGGGCTCTATCGACGTCGAGAGGGAACATGCGATGGACGAATACTACGTTCGCTTCGTGGATACCGACGATGATCTCGTCGACGACGTCGAGTTTGCTGGGTTCGACTCGGTCACCGGCGAACTTCCGGGTGACAACGTTCTGAATTTTGCGTCCTTGCCGAGCTTCGGCTGTGCACGCCCCCTCGATGGTGGTTTCGAGTTGCAAGCGATGCGGGCCCGGCCTCGGTCCCTGGCGTCGGATGTCGCGGAAGCCGCGTCGCAACCCGTCATACCCTATGGTCGGATCCCTGCTTCGGTCGTGTTGCATCCGGCATTGCCGTCCGAGTTGGAGGGAGACCAGCCGGATGGCCGGGAGTGTTGGGAAGCCGTCTGGCCATTTTTGTCGGAGGATGCGTGACACCGACGTCGGCTTGCCCATCAGGCGAGCGTGGCCCCAGCCTCCCGCAGAAATCGCAACAGCGCAGTCATCGGCAATCCTAGCACGGCCGCGTGCTCACCTTCGACGGCTTCGAACAGGTGCACACCTAAACCCTCCAGCCGGTAGGCCCCGACACTGCCCAGCAGGGCCTCGCCCTCGGCCGCTAAATATGCCGCCAGGAACGTGTCCGAAAAGTCCCGCATCCAAAGCGCTGGGCGCACCACCTGGTGCCAAACGCGCCGGCTCCCGCACCAACAACTCACCGCCGTCACCAGATCATGTCGCCGGCCCTGCAGACGCTGAAGCTGCCCACGGGCAGCGTCGAGATCGGGCGGCTTGTCGAACCACTCGCCCTCACAAACCAAAAGCTGGTCCGCTCCGATCACGAGTTCGCCCGCAGCACCGACGCTCGTCGCCTTCGCATCCGCCAGGGCCAGCGCCGTCTCATCTGGGCTGGCCCCGTCTGAGCGCATCGCCGCCTTGATCGCGGCCTCGTCCACGTCGGCCGGTTGCACCCGGAACACCAAGCCTGCCGCGTGCAGCAACGCCCGCCGCGCCGCCGACCCACTGGCCAAGACCAGCGGCGGCGCGTCCGGCAGCATCAGGGGGGCGTGGCGCCGTGCTTCTGGCGATTGTGCCAGGCTTCCATCAGTTGCAGCACCGTCGCCGCCGTCTCCTCGATCGAACGCCGGGTCACGTCGATCACCGGCCAGCCCCGGCGGTTGCAGATGCGGCGGGCCCACAGCAACTCCTCCTTCACGGTCTCCGCGTCGACATACTCGGACGTGTCGGACCGCATCGGACCGCCATGCGCGATCATGCGCAGCCGGTGGCGGCGGATCTCGATCAACGCCTGCGGGTCCAGCGTCAGGCCGATCACCGGGCAGCGCGGCTCGGCCAGGCCCGGCGGGTCCGGCAGACCGGGCACCAGCGGCACGTTGGCCGACTTCACGCCACGGTTCGCCAGGTAGAACGAGGTCGGCGTCTTGGACGAACGCGACACGCCGACCAGGATCACGTCCGCCTCCGCGATCCCCGCCTGCGCCTGGCCGTCGTCATGCGCGAGCACGAAATGCATGGCGTCGATGCGCCGGAAATAATCCGCGTCCAGCACGTATTGGCGCCCGGGCCGCGCCGCCGCCTTCGCCCCCAGTTCTTCCGACAACATGCCCATCACCGGGTCGAGCACGTTCACCACCGTCAGCTCCAGCCGGTCGCACATGCGCGCCAGTTCCTCGCGCAGCCCGGCGTCCAGCAGGGTGGAGAGCACCGGGCCGGGTTCCGCCTCGATCCCCTCCAGCACGCGGTGGAGTTGGAAGCGGGTCCGGATCAGGCTCCAACGGTGGTACACGATCGACACATCTTCGAACTGCGAGACGGTGGCCCGCGCGATCGAGTTCAAGGTCTCGCCGGTGGCGTCCGAGACGAGGTGCAGGTTGAGCCGATCGGTCCCCATGATTGGGAGCATAACGGGGATAACTGCCGCCGCCAGGGGCTGGCGTCGGGTTCGCCCTTGCGAGCGGGGACAACATTGCCGTTTCGTCCTCACGGGGACGTTATCTTTGTCACGCGGCGTATGTTCGGGACAACCGGAGAAGTGCCGCCTGGGCCAGTTGGTTAGCCGCATTTCCTCGTGTGGATAGACCGTGGGCGACGATCGGGCGGACCGGTGTACCCCGTCATCCACAGGTACAATCTACCTTCACTCTCTATCTAAGCGTTCTCTTTGAATTATAGAGGGAGATGTGATGTTACCTCTCCTCCGCGTGCTCTCTGGTGAAACCGTTTGGCCGCCACCGATCTGGCTGATGCGCCAGGCTGGCCGCTACCTGCCGGATTATCGGGCGGTGCGAGCCCAGGCCGGTGGCATGCTGGACCTGTGTCTCAACCCGGCGCTGGCCACCGAGGTGACGCTGCAGCCGATTCGCCGCTACGGCTTCGACGCGGCGATCCTGTTCAGCGATCTGCCGCTGCTGTGCTGGGCGCTCGGCCAAAAGCTGGAATACCTCGAGGGCGAGGGCCCCGTGCTCGACCCGATCCGCGACGGCGCCGCGTTGGCTCGGCTTGACCCGGGCCGCGTGGCGAACGCGGTCGCCCCCGTGCTGGAGGCGGTCGGCCGCATCCGGGCCGCGCTCCCGGCGGAGTGCGCCTTGATCGGGTTCGCCGGCAGCCCGTGGACGGTGGCCTGCTACATGGTCGAGGGCCATGGCTCGAAGGAATTTGCCGCCGCTCGCAACATGGCCTACCGCGACCCGGCGTTGTTCGGGGCGCTGATCGACCTGCTGGTGGACCAGACGGCGGACTACCTGCTGCGTCAGGCGGAGGCCGGTGCGGACGTGGTCATGCTGTTCGACTCGTGGGCCGGCGTGCTGACCGCAGCCCAGTTCCGCAAATACGTCATCGAGCCGACGCGCCGTAT
The DNA here is from genome assembly GCA_964242215.1 of uncultured Acetobacteraceae bacterium. Classification (GTDB taxonomy): domain Bacteria; phylum Pseudomonadota; class Alphaproteobacteria; order Acetobacterales; family Acetobacteraceae; genus LMUY01. The sequence goes on from CAXTCJ010000100.1 coordinate 12,095, forward strand.
CGTCGCCAAGTTGCACCAGGCGCGGCCGGGGCTGAAGGTGATCGGCTTCCCGCGGCTCGCCGGCTCGCTGCTCGCCGAATACGCCACCGTTACGGGGGTGGACGCCGTGGGCGTGGACACCGGCTCCGACCCGGCCCAGGCCGCACAAGCGGTTCCCGCGCACATTGCGGTGCAGGGCAACCTGGACCCGCTGGCCCTCGTCGCCGGGGGCGAGCACCTGACCTCAGGCATTCAGACCGTGCTGGACGCATGGCGCGGCCGGCCGGCAATCTTCAACCTGGGGCACGGCATTGTGCCCCAGACACCGCCGGAGCACGTGGCTGCCCTGGTCGAGACCATCCGCCGTGCTTGACGCTCCCGTATCGGCCGCCACCTCTGTTGCCATGCAGCAGACCCGTATTGCCGTCGTTATGTTCAATCTCGGCGGCCCCGACTCCCCCAAGGCGGTGCGTCCGTTCCTGGTCAACCTGTTCAAGGACCCGGCGATCCTGCGGGTGCCGTTCTTCGTGCGCCCCTTGCTCGCGCGCATCATCGCCTACGCCCGCACCAAGCCGGCCACCGCCAACTACGCCATCCTCGGCGGCAGCTCGCCCTTGCTGCGGCTGACCCAGGAGCAGGCCCGCGCGCTCGAGGCCGCCCTGCCCGAGTTCGACGTGCGCTGCTTCGTGGCCATGCGCTACTGGCACCCGTTCAGCGACCCGGTGGCCCGCGCGGTGCGCGATTGGGGGCCGGACGAGGTCGTGCTGCTGCCATTGTATCCGCAATATTCCACCACCACGACCGGCTCGTCGCTGACAGCGTGGCGGGAGGCAGCGGCCAAGGCCAACCTGGCCGTCCCAGTCACGACGCTGTGCTGCTACCACGCCGACCCCGGCTACATCGCTGCGACCGCCGAGGGCGTGCGCCGGGCCTACGACAAGGCCATGGCGGAGCTGGACGGCAAGGTTCCGTTGCGGGTGCTGTTCTCCGCCCACGGCCTGCCGGAGACGATCGTCAAGCGCGGCGACCCCTACCAGTTCCAGATCGAGCGCAGCGTCGCTGCCACGGTGAAGGCGCTGGCGATTCCGGGGCTCGATTGGTCGGTCTGCTACCAATCCCGCGCCACGCCGCAGAAATGGCTCGATCCGAGCACCGAGCACGCGATCGACCAGGCCGCCGAGGACAAGGTGGCGGTGTTGGTGGTGCCGATCGCCTTCGTGTCGGAACACTCCGAAACGCTGGTGGAATTGGACGTCGAATACCGCGAATTGGCCGAGGAAAAGGGCGTGCCGGGCTATTTCCGCGCCCCCACCCAGAACGCCGACGCCGGCTTCATCCACAGCCTGGCGGACCTCGTGCGCACCAGCCGCAAGCGTGGCCCGGGCCTGTGCAGTTGGGCGGGTGGCCGCACCTGCCCGCGCGACCACACCGACTGCCCCCACGCCCGTGCCGGCACCAGGGAGCTCGAACCCACCGCGTGACCCCCGAACCCCTGCGACTGGTGATCTTCGACTGCGACGGCGTGCTGGTGGACAGCGAAGGCCCGTCCAACCGGCTGGTTGCGGAGGAGATCACCGCCCTCGGCTGGCCGATGAGCACCGAGGAAAGCTGCACCCTGTTCGTCGGCCGCCGCCTGTCCGACATCCCGCCGATCATCGAAGCTAAACTGGGCCATCCCGTGCCACCGGGCTGGGTCGGGCAGCTGCGTGACAAGCTGATCCACATCCTCGGCACCGAATTGGCCGCGATGCCTGGCGCCCACGACGCTTTGCGCGCGACGACGGCGCTTGGCTTGCCGTATCGTATCGCCTCCAATTCGTCGCACGAGGAGATGGCGGTGAAATTCGAGCGCGTGGCCATGGTGGATCTGGTCGAGGGCCGCATGCACAGCGCCCGCGACGTACCGTTGGGCAAACCGGCGCCGGACGTGTTCCTGCACGCCGCCAAGGCCGCCGGCGTGCCGCCCTCCGCCTGCCTGGTGGTCGAGGACAGCGTCCCCGGCGCCCAGGCCGCGCGCGCCGCGGGCATGGCCTGTGTCGGCCTCGCCCCCCACGGCGACGACCCGGCGTTGCGCGCCACCGGCGCCGTGCTGATCCGCTCGCTAGCCGAACTCCCCGCCCTCCTGCGCCAAGCCATGAGCGCATGAAAACTTTCTACATCCTCCCCCGCGCAGCGGGGGAGGGGGACCGCGCGAAGCGTGGTGGAGGGGGCGTTGCCACACGCGCCGCCCGTGCCTACGCCCCCTCCGTCGGCTTCGCCGCCACCTCCCCCGTGAAGAACGGGGGAGGATGCTTCCGATGAAGACGGTCCGCTTTCCCGACGGCGCCAGCGTGCCGCTGCTGGGGCAGGGGACCTGGCACATGGGCGAAGGCCACCTGTCGGCCGCCGAGGAAGCGGATGCGCTGCGGCTGGGGCTCGATCTCGGCATGACGCTGATCGACACCGCGGAGATGTATGGCGACGGCGGCGCCGAACGCGTCGTGGGCCAGGCGATCGCGGGGCGGCGGGACGACGTGTTCCTCGTCAGCAAGGTCTATCCGCAGAACGCCAACCGCCGCTCGATGGTCCGCAGCTGCGAGGCGAGCCTGAAACGCCTCGGCACCGACCGGATCGACCTATACCTGTTGCACTGGCGAAGCTCGACCAAGCTGGCCGAGACCATCGAGATGTTCGAGCAACTGCGCGACGCAGGCAAGATCGTGCGTTGGGGCGTGTCCAACTTCGACGTGGACGACATGGCGGAGCTGCCCGAGAGCGGCTGTGCCACCGACCAGGTGCTCTACAACCTCGAATCCCGCGGCATCGAGTTCAACCTGCTGCCCTGGTGCGCCGAGCGCCACATGCCGGCGATGGCCTACTCCCCCGTCGGCCAAGGCGGGGCCTTGCTCGACCATCCGGCGCTGCAGGCCGTCGCGGCCCGGCACGGCGCAACCCCGGCGCAGATCGCCATCGCGTGGTCGATGCGGCTGCCCGGCGTGATCAGCATCCCTAAAGCCTCCGACCCGGACCATGTCCGCGCCAATGCCGCCGCTGCGGCGCTCGCCCTGACGCAGGCAGATCTGGCGGAGCTGGACCGTGCGTTCCCCCCACCGAAGCGTCGTCAGCCGCTCGAAATGCTTTGACGCCGGCTGCCGTGATCCTGCCATTGCTGGGCGGCGTGATCGCGGTGTTGCTGTGCCTCCCGTTGCTGTCGCCCCGGCTGCCCGCCGGTGGGGCCGCGGCGGCGACCGCCGGATTGTGCGGCCTGGTGCTGCTGGGAGCCCTCGGGGCGCTGCCCTTCGGCGGCGTTTCGGCGGTCGGGCTGCCGATCGGGCTCGGACTGTCCGGTGGCGTCCTCGCACTCGACCCGTTGACCGCGTGGTTCATCCTGGCCATCGCACTGTCTGGGCTGGCCGGAGCTTGTGCTGGCGGCGGCACGCGGTGGCGGCCGGGCTTGCTGGCGACGGCGATGCTGACGGTGCTGGCAGGCGACACCGGGACGGCCCTGATCGGCTTGGCCGGCTTCACCGCATTCTGCGGCGCCAACCGCTCGGGCATCGTCGGTGTACTGCTCGCCGCCTTGTCGCTGGCCGCGTTGTCGCTGGGCACCGGCAGCGCCTTTGCAGCGATCCGCGCGGTGCCGCCCGACGGCTGGCGCGCCGTCGCCGTACTGCTGTCCCTGGTCGCGGGCCTGCTGCTGGCGGCCTGGGGTGGCCCGTTCCGACGACTGGCCTCGGGCCAAGGCGCCTCGGTCATCGCCTTCACGCTCGGCCCGATCGTGACCGCCTATCTGATCTGCCGCGTGGTGCTGGAGCTCAGCGGCCCGGCCACGCCGTCATGGTGGGGCGTGCCGTTGCTGCTGTCGGGCGCAGCGGTGGCATGTGGCGGGGCGGTGTACGGCCTGCGCGCCGCCTCGTTGCACGCCGTGCTGGCCGGGTTCGCCGCGCTGCATGCCGGCTGGATCGTGGCCGGGGCCGGCGTGGTGGCGGTGGCGCGCTCCGCCGACCTGTTGCCGCTCGCGACGCTGGCCGGGGGCGGGATGCTGCTGCATGTGCTGAACCTGGCCCTGTTCGGCAGCCTGGCTTGCCTCGCGGCCGATGCCGCGGCGCGCGGGGCGGGTAGCCAGATCCTGGACCGCCTCGGCGGCCTCGCCACCGGGATGAAGATGGCCGCAATCGGCGTGCTGGTGGCGGGCGCGAGCCTGGCGTTCCTGCCGCCCAGCGCCGGGTTTGCCAGCGGGTGGATGCTGCTGCAGGCGCTGTTTATCGCCACCCGGCTCGGCGGGCTCGCGCTGCACGTGTTGGTGGCCGTCACCACGCTGGCCTTGATCGCCTCCGCCGCACTCGCCGTGGCCGCCATGGTGCGGCTGGGGGCCACCGCCTTCCTCGGCCGGCCCCGCACCCCCCGCGCCGCCGCCAGCGAGGAAGCCAGCCGGCCGGAGCGCATCACGCTGATGGTGCTGTCGGGCCTGACCGTGGCGGCGGGTCTGTTTCCCGGCCTGCTCGTCCGTCTGGCCGACCCGGCGCAACAATGGCTCACCCGCGCCCAGATGGAGGGCCAGGCCGGCTGGGCCGGAGTACAGACCCAACAGGCGGCGCCGGGCTATGTGCCGCTCGCCGTCGCCCTGCTGGTCGCCGCTGCGGTCGGGGGGCTGCTCGCCTGGCGCCGGCGGCTTCCCGGCACCCAGGTGATCGCGCTGTGGCAAGACGGGTTTGCCGCCCCGCCGGCCTGGATGCCGTTCGGTGACCCGGCGACCCAAACGACCCCGGCCGGCCTCGCCCTGTTGCTGCCCCGCCGGTCGTTCACCCTGCCCTGGCCCCGGTTGCGCATCAGGCTGGAGGCAGAGTGGCCAGCCCTGCCGCCGGGTGCGGGCGCCGCGATGCTCCTGGCGCTGGCGGTCGTGCTGCTGCTGGTCGTGCTGCTGTTCGGTCCGCCATGATCGCGTTGCTGGCCCTGGTGGTGCACGCGGCGCTGATGCTGGGCGCGGCGTTCCTGCTGGCGGCGCTCTGGCCCTGGGCCGGTGCGCTGCTCGACCGGCGCGCGGCCCGGCCCCTGCTGCAGCCGTGGCACGACTGGCAGCGCCTGCTGCGCAAACGCCCGGTTCGACCCGAGAGCGCCTCACCGTTGCAGGAAGCCGCACCGCTCGCCTGCCTCGCGAGCCTGGCCGTGGCCGTGCTGCTGGTGCCGAGCTTCAGCCTCGGCATGACCACCGCCACCATGGCCGACCTGATCCTGATCGCTGGCCTGCTCGTCGTCGCCCGGGTGGGCATGGCGCTGGCCGTGCTTGATGCCGGGTCGGCACCGGGGTCGGTGGCCGCAGCCAGGTCGCTGCAGATGGGGCTGTTGGCGGAGCCGGCCTTGCTCGTCATCGCCCTGGTGCTCGCTTTGCTGACCGGCAGCACCAATCTCCCGCTCGCCCTCGCCAGTTTGCGCGACGTGCCCGCCCCGGCGATCCCCGTCCTGCTGGTGCTCGGCGGCTTGGCCGGCCTCGTGTTCGCGACCGGGACCGAGGAGACCGGCCTCGACGGGTTCTCGGGTTGGTCGCTGGCAGCCGGCGAAGGCGTGGTCGCGCTGCGCCGGGTGGTGTGGCTGTCGCTGCTGGCGGCGCTGCTGTTCCCCGCCAGCCTGGCGCTGCCGGGCTTCGACGCCGGGTCGTGGCTGCTGGCGATCCTGGCCTGGGCCGCCAAGATCCTGGTGCTCGGCGCGGGCTGTGCCCTGGGGGGCGCCGCGTTGCCGCATGCCCTGCCACGGTCGGGTGCGACGCTGTTGGGCGGATCCCTGCTGCTGCTGGTGCTCGGGCTGCTGTTTCTGCTGGCGGGCGGGGAGTTCGCGTGACCGAGCTGCTGTTCCGCTTGCTGGACGTGGCCGCCCTGCTGCTGTCGTTCGGACTGTTGCTGGCCGCGCGCGCGTGGCCGTGGCTGTATGCCGCGCAACTGGTCGTCATCGCGCTGTTCGCCCTGGTGACGGCGGGTGCCACCGGGCACTGGGCCTCGCTGGTGAACCTGCCGGTCCTGCTCCTGCAAGCCTTCGCCCTCTTCCGGCTGCTGCGCGGCGCTGCCCCGCCCTTCGCGGCGGCGCCTCTCGTGCTCGCGCTGCTGGGCCTGGTGCTGACGGTCCTAGCAGCGGCGGTGCCGTTCGCCGACGGGTTCGCCGTTCCGCTGGCCATGGTGCTGCTCGGCCTGCTTGCCGCCGCGCGCGGGCCGTCGATGCGCTTTGGCGTGCTCCTGCTGCTCAACGGGGTGGCGGCGTCCGTTTGCCTGCTCGCGGAGTCCACCGGCCCCGTCGTGGTGCTCGCCTTGGCCGTCTTGGCGTCCATCACGGCCGCGGAGGGCGTGCCGTCCTGGAGCGCGCTGCGATGATCGCCGTCTGCATCGCGGTCCCCTTGCTGCTGGCCCTGTCCGCCCGCTGGTTGCGGCCATACCCGTACGTCCCCCCAATCTGCGCCGGGGTCACCTTGGCGGCGTGCCTGAGCTTGCCTTGGACCGGTGCCGATTGGGGGATGGGCTTGGTTCCGGACCCGCTCGGCATCCATCTTGCGGTGCTGGCCTCGTTCGGCTGGCTCGCGGCGTCGCTGCTGGACCGTGGCTCGGTCGTGGTCCCGGCCACGATGGCGTTCTGCCTGAACCTTGCCCTGTTGACCGGCAGCCCGGAGCTGACCGTGCTGGCCGGCGGTGCCGCCGCGCTGAGCGCGATCCTGGCGCAGCCGTCCGGAACAGCCTTACCGATGGCGGTCGCCGGGCTTGGACTTGCCCTGTTCGGCATGGCGTTGCTGCATGCAGCCACCGGGGCCGGTCTGGACTGGACCACTTTGGCCGAAGCCGCCCGGCACGCCAGCGGCCCGGCCTTGGGCGCTGGGGTCGTGCTGGCGTTGCTTGGGTTCGGCTGCAGCTGCCTCGTGTTGCCGATCCGCGCCGCGGTCTTCGGCACGGCGATGCCGACCGGCGTCGCGATCCTGTCCGGCCCCTTGGCGGGCGTGTGGCTGATGGTGGCGCTCCGGTTGCGCGGCGTGTTGGACGGCAACGGCCACGCCATCGCCCCCGCGTTCCTGCTGGTGACGGCCGGGTTGGCGCTGATGCTGCTGGCCGTGCTGTGCATCCGGTTGGGCCGCGACCGGCTGCTCCCCGGCGCGATCGTGGCCTTCGTGGGCGCGGCCGTGTTCGGGTTCGGCCTGGGGGGCGCCGCCGGAACCGCGGCCGGGCTGCTGGAGCTAACCCTCGGCTGCCTCGCCCTCGCGACCGCCGAGGCCGGCGGCCTGGTGGGCACCGCTGGGCTCGCGGCCCTGGTCGGCGTGCCGCCGCTCGGCCTGTTCGCATCCGCCTATGGCCTGTTCGGCTCGGCGCTGGCCCGCAGCCTGCCGCTGGCGGTGGCGTTCGGCGTGCTGGACCTCGTGCTGGTGACGATGGCGCTGCGCCGGCTCGCCCCGCAACCCGGCAAGGTGGCACCGATCGGATGGGTCAGCCTGGTGCTCACCCTCGGGGCCGGTTGGGCGCTGCCGCCGGGCGCGGTGGCCTGGCTGCTCGGCATCGCGGCGGCGGCGCGATGAGCAGCGCCGCCGCTATCCGCGCCGCCCCCTCGGTGGAATGCCGCCCGTGGCGGCGCGCCGTGCTGGCGACCGAAACCTGGGCCGCGCTGCAGCCGGACGATGTGGCGCTGGAGGCGCTCTGGGCGGACACCGCATCGGTTTACGCCCTGTTCAACGACGCCGCCGGGCAGCCGCTGCTCGCGTCGGTGGCGACGCGGGAGGGGCGCTACACCGCCCTGTCCCGCCAATTTCCCGCCGCCGCGGCGCCCGAACGAATGATCCGCGACTTGTGGGGCCACGAGGCGGAGGGGGCGGCCGATCCCCGCCCCTGGCTCGATCATGGCCAATGGGGTTTCACCCGGCCGCTCGCGCCCCGGCACGGCCCGCCGGCCACCTCCGAACCCGAGTTCCGGGCGGTCCCCGAGGAGCTGATGCAACTGCCGATCGGCCCCGTGACCGGCCAGCTGGAGGAGCCGGTGCATCTGCGGGTCGGCACCGATGGCTGGGTAGTCCGGTCGGTCGAGGCGCGGCTCGGTTACGCGCACAAGGGCACGCTCGTTTTGGTGCGCGGCAAGTCGGCCCGGGCGGCGGCGCGGTTTGCGGCCCGGTTGGCGGCCGACACGACCGTCGCGCACAGCCTCGCCTTCGCCCGCGCCGCCGAGGCGGCCTTGGGGATCGAGGCACCCACCCGCGCCGTACTACTGCGGGGCGTCATGGCCGAGACCGAACGGGTGGCCACGCATCTCGCCGATTTGGCAAAGGCCTGCCCGCACGTGACCCACCTGGCCTGGCACCGCGAGCAGTTGCTGCAGGCGACGCAAGCGGCGTTCGGGCACCGGATGATGATGGACGCGGTGGTCCCGGGCGGGATCGCCGCCGACATCGATCCGGGCGGCCCGGCTTCGTTGCTCGCCTGCCTCACCGCGATCGATGCCGACCTGCCGTTGCTGACCCGGCGGGTTGCCCGCACCGGCGAGGGCATCGGCCGTGTGCCGGATCCGACTTTGCACGAGTTCAACCCAGGTGGCGTGACCGGCCGGTCCGCCGGGTCGGACGCCGACGCGCGCAGCATGCCCGGCTACCCACCGTACGAAGCTTTTGCGGCCCCGGTGTTGACCGGATGCGACGTCGCCGCCCGGTTGCAGCTCCGATTGTTGGAGATCGAGCGCAGCATCATCCTGGTGGAGTCCTGGCTTGCCGACCTGGCGCCCGGCCCGGTCGGGCAGTCGTTGCCATCGACGAGCGGCGAGGGGCTGGCCGTGGTGGAGGGCCCGC
>CAXTCJ010000101.1:0-20723 GCA_964242215.1 uncultured Acetobacteraceae bacterium
TCTTCTTCGATGACGACACCTTCACCGACGACCTTCCCCGTGCCGAAGCGATTGCACGCGAACTGGGCAAGCTCGGTGTAACTTGGTCTTGCAACGCCAAGGCCAACGTTCCGCGCGACACGCTCAAGGTGCTAAAGGATAACGGCCTTCGCCTGCTGCTGGTTGGATACGAGAGCGGCAACCAGCAGATCCTGCACAATATCAAGAAGGGCATGCTAATCGACGTGGCGAAGCGGTTTACCCGTGACTGCCACGAGCTCGGGATCAAGATCCACGGCACGTTCATCCTCGGCCTTCCGGGTGAGACCAAAGAGACGATCGAGCAGACCATCAAGTTCGCGACGGAAATCAATCCGCATACCCTGCAGGTCTCGTTGGCGGCGCCCTACCCTGGGACGTTCCTGCATAAGCAGGCGCTGGAAAATGGCTGGCTGAGTGCTGAACATGCGGAACTGATCGACGAGACTGGGATCCAGATCGCGCCGCTGAACTACCCGCATCTGTCGCACGGCGAGATCTTCGACAGTGTTGAAACGTTCTACAAGCGCTTCTACTTCCGCGCGCCAAAGATCGCTTCGATCGTGGGCGAAATGGTCCGCAGCCCGCAGATGATGAAGCGGCGACTGCGCGAAGGCGTCGAGTTCTTCCAGTTCATGCGCGACAGGAACAAAGCCGCCTGACATCCGATCGCGAACGCCGGGTGATCATCTCGGCGGACGATTTCGGACTCTCGGTGTCGGTCAACGAGGCCGTTGAGGAAGCGCACCGCAACGGCATTCTGAGCACCACAAGCTTGATGGTGGACGGCCCAGCAGCCGCTGATGCTGTTGCACGTGCGCGACGGCTCCCAGGCCTACGGGTCGGACTGCACCTCGTCGTCATCGAGGGAAGGGCGACCCTGCCGCAGCCGCTTATTCCCGCTTTAGTGGGGTCCGATGGTCAGTTCCCGTCGGACCAGGCCAAGCTCGGGGTTCGCTACTACTTCTCCCCCACCGCGCGGCGGCAACTCCGCGCCGAGATCAAAGCGCAGTTCGCCGCGTTCGCCGCGACCGGTCTTCGGCTAGACCACGCCAACGCGCATAAGCATATGCATCTTCACCCGACCGTCGGTCGTCTGCTGATCGAAGAAGGGCTACAATACGGGTTGCCGGCGCTGCGGGTGCCGGCCGAGCCACCGGCCATCATGGCCGCTCTCGGCGTACGTCCCAGTTTAGCGGACCAGACATTGTTTCAGTGGACGCGCGTGCTTCGCGCTCAAGCCAGTCGCGCCGGGCTGCTGACCAACGACTACGTCTTTGGTCTGGGATGGACCGGCCACATGACGTCCGACCGATTGCTGCGCCTTGCCGCCGTCCTACCGCCCGGCCTGTCGGAACTCTACTTCCATCCCGCGACAACGGCCGACGCGACTTTGAGCGCGCTCATGCCGGAATACGAGCACGCTGCCGAGCTCGCAACGCTGCTGGATCCGACCGTAGCGGCGGCCTTCCCCAGCCGCGTCACCTATGGTTGAGGTTTTGATGATGGTGCTGGGAGCGAAGCAAGCAGCGCCGGTACGAAGAACAACGTCGCCAGTAGCGTACAGCCGAGGCTGATCAGCAGTAGTTCGCCCATGCTCGCCGTCCCGGGGTGGCGGGACAGCGCCAGAGAGCCGAATGCCGTGCCTGTTGTGAGCGCTGAGAAGATCACCGCCCGGGCCGTTGCCGAAGCGAGGCGTGAGTGCTCTCCAGCCCGCCAGTTCATGACGAAGTAGATGTTGAACGATACGCCAACGCCCAACAGCAACGGCAGGGCGATGATATTGGCGAAGTTCAGCGGCAACGGCAGAACGATGCAGACGACAACGGTGAGCAGCGCCGACAGCAACAGCGGTGCAAGGACGGTCGCGACATCGAGCAGCCGCCGGAGCGTGGCGAACAGGACGACGGCGATCATCAGCACCGCCGCGATGGCCGCATTGCGGAACGCCTCGATGATGGTCCGTGACGTCGCAATAATCGTCACCGCAGACCCGCCGGCCTCTGGTATCGCTGCGCTGACCTGGTCCACGAAAGCGTTCAAGCCGGGACCGCCGCTGGCACTCGGCTTCGGCGTGATCTGCACCCTCGCCCGTCCATCCGGCAGAACCCAATCTCGCGCTATGTCCGGGGGGATCGACTGGATCGTGACGGGTTGCGCCGACAACACAGTCCGAAGGCGGTTCAGCTGCTCCGGCAGGAACCGCGTGAGCGCCGCGTTCGCGGCAATCAACACGCCATCCGGGGCCGCCTGCAACTGCCGAAGGTCGGCGGCAACCAGAGCAATGGGGCTCTCAGGCGGAAGTTTTGCGGTCGCTCGGCTCAGACCCTCTGCCGCGGTCCGTGCTGCGAGACGAAGGTCCGCCGGCGTGACCGGCGCCGGCGGCGTCCGATTGCTGAGCGTCGAGGAGAGGATATTCGACGCGTCCGCGATCAGAGCCAGTTTGGCTTGCTGATCCGTTGGCACCAGGCTCTGCAGGGTCAACACGTCATCCACCAACGGGAGCGTCGCTGCGCGCTGTCCGGCTGCAACGGCCTGCTGCATGTCTGGCTCCAGCACGTCGATGCTGTAAGGGTTCGTGAGCGGATCCGTCATCAGATCACGAAGCGTGGTCATCGCCTCCGTCGTCGGATCTTTTGTATGCAGTGGGTCGGCATCGAAGCGCAGGAACGGAACCCCAGCCGCGCCCGCAATGGCAAGGATCGCGAAGATGCCGAGGATGACCCGCCGGTGCCGAGTGATCGCCACGTCAACCGGCTGAAGTCGAGTGAAGCCGACTTCCTGCCCTTCAGCACGCGGCCGCATAAGCGTGAGCGCCGCGGGCAAGAAGACCAAGGTGCATAGAAAGGCGATCATCATACCGATACCGGCGATCAGCCCAAGTTGGGCGACGCCGCTGAACGAAGTTGGGACAAACGCCAGAAACCCCGTCGACGTCGCGATCGCCGCGACCAAGATCTGCGCCCCGGCACGCCGGGCCGTCTCGGTCAAAGCTTGCTCGGCCGAAGCTGCATGCAACCGCATATCCCGAAAGCGGACGCTGAATTGGATCGCGAAGTCCACCGCTATGCCGACGAACAGAACTGCGAACGCGACCGAGACGAGGTTGAGCGTTCCGACCGCGAGCGCGGCAAAGCCGGTTGTCAGCACGAGCCCGAGAACCAACGTCAGTAGGATCGGCACGATGAGCCGGAACGAGCGGACGGCCAGGAAGAGCCACACTGCAATGAGGACGAAACTGCCGATAAGTCCGGCAACCGCGCCCTGGGCGACGGTCGCAAACTCCTCATCGGCGAGCGCCACGCTGCCGGTCACGCGAACCCGCGCCCGGCCCGCCGCGACGAATTCCAGCTTGGCCGCGGCAGCTCGCAAAGCGGCAGTCGCCGAACCGCCGGGTTCCAGGGCTGCGTAGTCCAACTTCGGTTGGATCAAGACAAACCGGTATCGCCCGGCTTTCTCGGCCAATGACCCCGACAGCAGCGACTGCCACGACAGTGGAACCGGTGATCCGGCAAGAACAGAAGTCAGGGTGTTATGAAATGCTTGCAGCGAAGGCGCGAACCCGGCGAGGTCGGCCTGACCGTGCTCCAGCCCTAGACCGATCAGGGACAGCGCGGCGAATAACCCGCGCGCACTCGGGTCTGCGACCAGTTGGCCGAGGAAGGGCTGTGCATCGATGGTCCGGTCCATCAACGGTCCGAGCTCGGCAACGGACAGGAACATGAGCCCGTTCGTCGCGAAATAGGGCGACGCATCCGGCCGGCTGACCGCTCGAACGTGTGCGGTATCGGCCGCCATGGCGGCTGCCAACCCGGCGGCCGTCGCATCCGCCTCCTCGGGGATCTGTGCGTCGATCACCGCGACGATCAGGTCCTGAAACTGCGGAAAATCGCGGTCGAAGGCCTCTTTTCGCTGCTTCCACGGGAGTGAGTCCGAGAAAAGCGCATCCGTGTCGGTCGAAACGCCCAGCCGCGTGCTGGCCAACCCAACCGCAATGCATCCGAGCAGGACACCCGCGACGACGACCAAGGCCGCATTGCGACTGCAACGCTGTACGACACGCGCTAAAAAGGCTGAAACAAACACTCAAACACCCCCGGGCCGCCGCCCACTGGGTCAGGGCGCTGTCGTCACCCCGGCGGGATAGTCCGTTCACGCCGCCGGGTCCAGGCTAGCCAGCGCCGGCGGCGGGACGCGCGTTGACACCCTTTCCGACCCGCCCTAGCAGTGTACTCAACAATAGTTGGCGGGGGCTAGGTCCTCCCCAGGGAGGACTTGTGTTCCGAGTTCGCGAGGGCGCAGCCCTCTTCGCTGGCCTTTTAGCAATTTGTTCTCCCGTCTGGGCCGCCGATACGGTCCACGTCGGCGTCACCCTATCGATGACGGGCCCAGCTGCCTCACTTGGCATCCCCGAGCGCAACAGCATCGCCCTGCTGCCGAAGGAGATCGGTGGTAGCCCGGTCACCTATGACGTCCTGGATGACGCGTCCGACTCCACCCGAGCCGTCGCTAACGCGCGCAAATTGATCGAGGGGGGCGCCGACGTGCTGATCGGCTCATCCGCGACACCTGGGTCGTTGGCGATGATCGATGTGGCATCGGAGCAGAAGGTGCCGATGATATCGCTCGCGGCCTCAGCCTCGCTGATCCAGCCGATGGATGCCCAGCGACGCTGGGTTTTCAAGACGCCTCAGAACGACAGCCTCATGGCCGATGGCATTGCTGAACACATGGCGAGTGCTGGTATCAAATCCATGGCGTTCATCGGGTTCAATGACGCCTATGGGGACGGCTGGCTGACTGAAACCAAGCGCGCGATGGCGGCGAAGAACATCAAGATCACCGATGTGGAGCGATTTGCCCGGACCGACACGAGCGTCACCGGGCAGGTGCTCAAAGTGATGGCTTCGAAGCCCGATGCCGTGTTGATTGCTGGCTCCGGCACGCCAGCGGCACTTCCGCAGCGGAGCTTGCACGAGCGCGGATACACCGGGGCTTACTACCAGACCCATGGCGTCGCGAACCTCGATTTCATCCGGGTCGGCGGCAAGGATGTCGAGGGCACGCTCCTGCCCGCAGGCCCCGTGCTCGTTGCCAGCCAGCTTCCGGCGACAACGCCGAGCAAGGCGGCGGGCGAAGACTACATCCACAAATACGAAGCGGCGAACGGCGCAGGCAGCGTGTCGACCTTTGGGGCGCACGCGTACGATGCCGGGCTCATGCTCGAATACGCCATCCCGATCGCGCTGAAGTCGGCAAAACCCGGCACGCCAGAGTTCCGCTCGGCTCTGCGCGATGCGCTGGAAGGCGCCCACGAGTTGGTCGTCACGCAAGGCGTCATGGACATCACTCCAACCGACCACAACGGCTTCGACGGCCGAGCGCGCGTGATGGTGACCATCAAGGATGGCGGCTGGAAACTGTTGCCCTGATCCTGTAGTCCGGTCCGCAAGCATGGACGCGGACATCGCCCTGATCCTTCTGCAAGACGGCATCATCAATGGTGCCGTCTATGCGTTACTGGCGCTGTCTCTGGTGCTGGTATTCTCCGTGACCCGGGTCATCCTCATTCCCCAGGGTGAACTCGTCGCATTCGGAGCATTGACCTACGCGGCCCTAGACGCCGGGCAGGTACCCGGCAGCATTTGGCTGCTCCTCGCACTCGGCGCAGGTGCGCTGCTGGCGGGGCTATGGGCGATGCGCCATCACGCGACCAAGGCAGCTGTGCTGAAGCTTGCCGGTTGCACAGTGGTGTTTCCGGCCCTCGTCGCGGGCGCGACGTTCTTTATCTCGCATCGTCACCCGGGCCTGCTCGTCGAAGCGCTGATGACAGTTCTGATCGTGGCGCCAATGGCCCCGTACCTCTATCAGATCGCGTTTTACCCGCTGGCCGAAGCGTCTGTCCTTGTTCTTCTCATCGCGGCCGTCGGTGTGCACCTCGCGCTCATGGGCATGGGCCTTGTGGTCTTCGGACCAGAAGGCTTTCGGGCGACCGCGTTCTCGGATGCCGTCTTGTCCCTCGGCTCACTGACGATCCAGGGACAGGCGGTCTCGATCGTCGCGAGCACCCTGCTCATCATGACCGGGCTGTATGCTTTCTTCCGCTATACGTTGTTCGGCAAAGCCCTTCACGCAACGGCCGTCAATCGGCTCGGCGCTCGCCTGGTCGGCATCTCGACCGCACTGTCGGGGCATGTCGCGTTTGGCATGGCCGGGCTCATCGGTGCCTTCGGCGGCGTGCTGATCGCTCCGCTGACGACGGTGTACTATGACAGCGGCTTCCTAATGGGATTGAAGGGGTTTGTCGCGGCGATCGTGGGCGGTCTCGTGAGCTACCCGATTGCAGCGCTCGCGGCGATTCTGGTCGGGGTGGTCGAGAGCTTTTCCACGTTCTGGGCGTCCGCGTTCAAGGAGGTGATCGTCTTCACCGTCATCCTCCCCGTGCTTCTGCTCCGATCGATCCGCAACCCGATCGCCGAGGACGAAGAGTGAAACGGCTCGGCATTGCTGCCCTAATGCTGATTTGGCTTTGCTTGCCGTTACTTCGTGTGGTGCCAACCTTCTGGCTGACGCTGGCCGACTATGCCGGCATTGCGAGCGTGGTGGCGATCGGCATCGTCGTACTGACCGGCATGGCCGGCATCACGTCGTTCGGGCAGGCGACATTCATGGGGTTCGGCGCCTACACGACGGCCCTCCTAACGACGCAGGCTGGTTGGTCGCCATGGCTTAGCCTTCCCATGGCAATGCTCGCGAGCGGGCTGATGTCGTTGGTGATTGGGGCGGTCACGCTACGCTTGTCGGGGCATTACCTGGCACTCGGCACGATCGCTTGGAGCGTGGCGTTTTTCTATGTCTTCGGCAATTTGGACATACTCGGTCGCAACGACGGTATCTCTGGCATTCCACCGCTCCGGATTGCTGGGACAGCGTTGCTAGACAGCCGGTCCTATTTCCCGGTCGTCTGGATTGCGGTCGGACTCTCACTGCTGTTGACGCGCAATTTGTTGGATAGCCGGGTCGGGAGAGCCATTCGCGCCCTACGAGGCGGTGCTGCTGCAGCGGCGTCGTTCGGGGTGGGGCTCGCGGGATTACGGATGCTCGCCTTTGCCTACGCTGCGGTCCTCGCCGGCTTGGCGGGATGGCTCTATGCCCACATGCAGCGCTCGGTCAGCCCGACACCGTTCGGCATCAATGCGGGGATCGAATATCTGTTGATGGCGGTTGTTGGCGGCGTGGGAAATCTCGCGGGCGCGCTGCTCGGGGCTGGGCTCGTCACCGTCGTCAACGATCGCCTGCAAGACATCCTGCCTCGGCTGCTAGGCAGCCAGGGCAACTATGAGACGATCGTGTTCGGAGCCTTGCTGGTCTTGACGCTGCAAACCGCACCAGCGGGTCTATGGAGCATACTGCGGAAGCGGAGGAGATGGCGCACCGTAACCAATCAGTACGACGCGCTTCCACTACCAGCTCGGACGCCAGTTCCTCACGGAACATGCCTTATCAAGGCCGATAAACTGCGTAAAACATTCGGCGGTCTCATTGCGGTATCCGATCTTTCGTTCACGCTCGAAGCGGGAGAGATCGTTGGACTCATCGGTCCGAATGGCGCCGGTAAGAGTACAACCTTCGATCTGCTGACGGGTGTCACACGGCCGACATCCGGCACGGTCAGCTTTTTGGATAGGAGCATTATTGGCCTTGGTGGGCCCGCGGTCGCAAAGCTTGGCATCGCGCGCTCGTTCCAACACGTGAAGCTGGTACCCAGCATGTCTCTGCTGGAGAATGTCGCCATCGGCGCCCATTTGCGCGGCTACGCTGGTCCTCTCAAGGCATTGCTTCGGCTGGATCGGGCGGAGGAGGCCAGGCTTCTCGCCGAAGCGCACCGGCAGCTCGCCCGCGTCAGTCTCGCGGCCAAATCGTCCGAGCCTGCCAGCAGCCTGGCGCTGGGACAGCAACGGATCGCCGAGATCGCGCGTGCGCTGTGCCTCGACCCCATTTTGCTGTTGCTGGACGAACCCGCCGCGGGCCTCCGTCATGCAGAGAAGCTCGAGCTGGCCGCGCTACTGCAGGTGCTCAAGTCGCAGGGTGTCACGATCCTGCTCGTCGAACACGATATGGCCTTCGTCATGAGCTTAACCGACCGACTCGTGGTGATGAATTTCGGATCAAAACTGGCCGAAGGACCGACTGCGTCTGTCGGTCGCGACCCGGCGGTCATCGAAGCCTATTTGGGAAGTCCTGCGTGATACTGGAAGTCGGCGGGTTAAATGTCGCTTACCGCGGCGTCGGCGCCTTGCATGACGTTGCGCTGAACGTGGGATCCGGCCAGATCGTTACCGTCATTGGTCCTAATGGTGCCGGCAAAACGACGCTGCTGAACGCCATCATGGGCGTTCATGGTGGCGCCGGCTCGATAAATTTCGCCGGCCGAAACATCGTCCGGGTCCCCGTGGAAGCACGCGTGCGCAGCGGGATGTCGCTCGTTCCTGAGAAGCGGGAATTGTTCGTTTCCCTTTCTGTACAAGATAATCTCAGGCTGGGGGCGTTTCGCTTCCGTCATCAAAACACGAGCATAAGCCGTCAACAACTCGACGAGGTGTTTGCGCTGTTTCCGCGTCTGTACGATCGAAGACGCCAGTTAGCCGGCACGCTGTCCGGTGGGGAGCGTCAGATGCTTGCAATGGGCCGGGCCTTGATGAGCCAGCCCGACCTGCTCATGCTCGATGAACCCAGCCTTGGGTTAGCTCCTCTCATCGTAAAGGAGATCTTTGCGATCATAGCGGCTCTGCGGGCGCGTAACTGCTCCATTTTGCTTGTCGAGCAAAACGCTCGTGCTGCGCTGAAAATAGCCGACTATGGCTATGTTCTGGAATTAGGCCGCGTCACTCTCGAAGGAACCGGCGACGAACTAGCAACGGATCCGCGGTTGATTCAAACCTATCTCGGCGGCAGCTAATTCGGGCCGGCGCCCGCGCAACGCATCGTTGTATCAGGGGAGTTCTGGCGCCGGCGTAACACCCTTCGGCGGCAGGCGACCAACAGACTCCCGCTCTTCGAAGATGACGTCCAACTTGGGAGACCACAGCTTCACCCCGCCCGTAATTCCGGCCGAGTTCGGCACGATTCGAACATTGGACGGAAGGTCGAAATCAATGACCTGCGCGTTTCCGCCTCCAATCAAAAGCCAATCGTACGTGATGAGGGTATCGAGCGTGGAAAGAGCCTTCTCCAGGCGCTTGTTCCACTTCTTGCGGCCGATTTTATGCAGAGCGGCATTGCCCAGATAGAGGTCGTAAGTCTTGTCTTTCGCGATTGGGTGCTGGCCCATTTCAAGGTGAGGGGCGAGTAGCCCCTCCTCGAACAATGCGAAACCAAATCCCGTTCCAAGGGTGATGACGCACTCGAGGCCCACCCCGGAGATCACGCCCAACCCTTGCACACTGGCATCGTTTAAGACGCGGACTGGTTTTCCGAGTCGGCGCGCCAACTCTCCAGACAGAGGATAGTTGTGCCAAACATCAGTACCAAGATTCGGCGCAGTCAATGTCCGCCCGCCCCGGACGACTCCTGGAAAGCCAACCGAAACGCGGGAAAAACCGCCGAGTGGTGCTACCAGGTCGACAAGCGCCGATATGACGATATCAGGCCTGCTCGGATGCGGTGTGCTGATCTTGGCTGGACCCGCAATCATCAAACCGCTGCCGTCCAGTAGTCCGGCCTTCAGGCCCGTTCCACCGATGTCGATCGAGAGCGTAGGCTCACTCGATTCACTCGGCTCGTCGGCAACGACAATCGCCCTAACCATTCAAGCGCTCCTGCTGTCGCGGCAGTGAGCCACTGCTTCGGTCGCTGTGCAAGGAGCCGAACTCATCGGCCGGCCCCTTGCAGATCCGCTCAGCGACGCATCAACATCGCGAGAACGTAGCCAATCGCGCCGGCGACGACGAGCGAGGTCAGCGGACGCTCGGCCACTGTATCGCCCAAGAAGGCGCTGACTTCGTCCAGTTGATCAACGAACGCGCTTCCGGCACCACCGGCCTGGTCCTTCAGCTTGCCATAAGCTTGCTGGGCGGTTCCCACCACTTGGTCCACTGCACCAGACGCCTGTGTCTTGGCGTCTCCGGTCATATCTCCGACGGCGCTCTTGATGTTGCCGCCGATGTCCTTTGCAGTGCCTTCAACCCGGTTCTCGTCCATCGTCCTATCTCCTATGCCGATACAGCAACCAACAAGGTTTTTGTCACTGGGTTCCCTGATGCTAAAATCGCGAGCCCAGGCTCTCGGGATGTAACCGGCGCGGGGAGGAGGCGAGCATTCGGGCATGGGCCTTCCCGCTCCTGTAACCTCTTGCTTATTCCTTGCGCATACGACATGGTTTGCACGGTTACCGTCGTATGTCGACCAGATGTCGTCCTGCGAGCCCACCCGCCGGCCACGGCGACTTTTGTGATATCAGCATGGGCATTCAACCGCCAACATTTCAGGAAAGCGCGACTAGGCAGGGGCGGAGTTGATGGCCTATCCCCCTGCGCCTGGGGTGGCGCAGATCGAGGCGCTCTTCCTGGCCTTGCGCGAGCAGCCGCCCTGCACGCAAACGGCACTCAAGACGGCGTTTGCGTGGCTTGCGCCAGGGCCAAGCGAGCGGTGCCGAGCGGCCCTTGCCGCCGCGTCGGCGAGTTTATCGGCCGCAGATACCTTGGCAGAGTGCGGTGGCGAACTGCCATACCACAACCGGCACCACGTAGCCGAGACGATGTTGGCGGCAGCCTGGCTCGGGCGCGAAGCCCGCGATACGGGCATGATCACGCCCGACCAGGCAATTCTGGTCGTCGTCGCTATGTCCGGGCACGATCTAGGCCATGATGGAACGCGTTGCCTGACTGGAAGGTTGGAGGCGCAGGCGGCCGCTTCCATGCATCGGGTTGGACAACAGGCCGGGCTCGACGGCACCGCGATCGAAACTCTGGAGCGACTGATCCTCGCTACCATTCCGAGAGGGTCTGCCCATAAGGCAGCGGGCGACGCATTGGCAGCGGTCGCGCAGGAAGCGGACGTGCTGGGCAGCTTGCTTCCTCGGCTTGGTTGGCGGCTGACGATGGCGCTCCGCCGCGAGTGGCGGCTTACAGCTGATGTAGCGGCGCATACCGCAGCGAGCTTTGCGGAGCGGGAAGCGTTCCTACTGGACTATGCACGCCAGAGCACGGCTGCGGCGCGCCTTGGGCTCACAGCGGTTGTGGCGCGCCAGGTGCAAGCTTGCGAACTCGCCGCAGCGCAGTTGGGTGCTCCGGGTAAGGGCGGCGCCGGGCTGGACAAGTTGCCCCGGCACAGGGCACGGCGATGTTACCGCGCGGCCCTGGACGCAATCATCTGATATAATCGGAGCCGAAATCGATTGCGGATGATCGCGCGCCTGCGATGTCGCCTGCGAACTCGGTTTGGCCGAACAGCTCGAGCGGGGTCCCGGGAGGCGGCCCATTCGCCGATAGGCCAGTGACGGCCCACGCTCTGATGGCGCCTTCAACTCCCCGGCGCTTGCATCTGCTGCCCGGCCACGGGCCTTGCGTCATGGATCTGCTTGGGTGTCACTTTGCCCACCTGGCCGCCGACCTGCGCGATCGTGTAGTTCGCCACGGCTGCCAGTTCCGGATCCGTGTAGGCGCGTTCGAACGCGTGCATGAACATCAACCCGTCGGCTGTCTCCACCTGCGTACCATGGGTGAGCACCTGGACGAGGTTGCCGCCATCCACGTCACCCACGCTATGGCTGCCAGCCAGCGCGGCCCACGGCGATTGCCGTCCCTGGCCGTTCGGCAAATGGCAGCCGGCGCAGGCCTCCACGAAGATGCGCTGACCCCGCGGATCGATCACCGGCGGACTGACGGGCGTGCCAGTTGCGGGCGGTCCGTCATCGCGGGCGGGGACGTCACGGAGATACACCACCATCGCGTGGATATCCTGCGGCGTCATGTAGCGAAGGCTGTTCGAAACGGCCTCTGCCATCGGTCCGGACGCGGGGCCATGGCCGTCCGCATGACCGGTTGACAGATACTGTTCGAGCTGCGCGTCGGACCAGCTGCCCAGGCCGCGCTCCTTGTCGGAAGTCAGGTTGTAGGCGAGCCAGCCCTGCTGCACGGTTCCGGCGAACGCCTTGCTGCTGAGCCCCTGCATGAAGTTACGCGGCGTGTGGCACTGCGCGCAGTGACCGAGTCCTTCCACCAGGTAGGCGCCACGATTCCAGTCCGCTGTCTTGGTAGTGTTCGCCTCCAGCCGGCTGCCGGGATTGTTGAACAGGTTCCAGAAAAACATGAGCCAGCGCTGGTTGTACGGGAACCCAAGCTGGTTCTGGACCGGCTCCACATGCACGGCCGGCAGGGTGAACAGATAGGCCTTGATCGCCAGCGCGTCCTCGTCGGTCACGCGGGTGTAGGAGTTGTAGGGCATCACCGGATACAGATGCTTGCCGTCATGGCCGACGCCGGCATGCATCATGTTGATCCACTCGGCGTCGGTATATTGGCCGATGCCGGTGTCCCTATCGGGCGTGATGTTGGGCGAGTAGATCTTCCCGAACGGCAGCACGAACTCGCGGCCCCCAGTCCAGGCCGCTCGGCCCGGCCCCGAGTGACAGGCGACACAGTCCGCGGCGCGCGCCAGGTATTCGCCGCGTGCGACCTGGTCCGTCGCGGCATAGGCCTGGCCTACGACCAACGACGCCAGGAGGGCCACCAAAGGTAGGATCCGGCGCATGCTCACGCTCCCACCAACTGGCCCGTGGCAAATGGTATCCGCCGCAAGCGCCGCCCGGTCGCGGCGTAGATCGCATTGGCCAACGCCGGCGAGGCGATGGCCGTCCCGGTTTCACCCATGCCGCCGATCTTAGCGTCGGGGTTGTGCACGATGTGGACCGCGATCTCCGGGGCCTCGTTGATGCGCATCATGCGGTAGTCGTGGAAGTTGCTCTGATCCACGCGGCCACTGGTCACGGTGATCTCGCTATACAGCGCCATGGTCAGGCCGAAGATGAGGCCGCCCTGGATCTGCGCCTCCACGGTGTTCGGGTTGACCACCGGGCCGCAATCCACCGCGGCGTTCGCCTTCAGCAACCGGATATCGCCGGCCTTCGACACTTCGATCTCCAGCACGGTCGCGAGATAGGTGCCGAACGCGAATTGCAGGGCGATGCCGCGGCCGACCCCCGGCGCCATGGGCGAGCCCCAGCCGGCCTTCTCCGCCGCCAGGTTCAGCACCGCCAGCGCGCGCGGATTTTTCGCCAGCAGGCCGCGCCGGAATGCCAGCGGGTCCTTCCCGGCCGCCGCCGCGAGTTCGTCGACGAAGCTTTCCACGATGAACACGTTGTGGGTCGGACCCACGCCGCGCCACCACGCCGTGGTCAACGCAGCCGGTTCGGAGCGGACCCATTCCACCTGGTGCACGGGCAGGTCATACGGGGTTTCGACCGAGCATTCGACGGTGTCCGGGTCCAGCTTGCCGCCCATCTTCATGCCCGGCGGCGCCCAGCGCGCCATCACCGACGACCCGGTCGTCCGGTGCGTCCAGCCCGTAATGCCGCCATCCGCATTTAGGCCGCCGGATACCCGGTCATAGTAGTACGGCCGATAATAGTCGTGCTGCATGTCTTCTTCGCGGGTCCAGATCAGCTTCACCGGATAGGCGACATGCTTGGCGATACGGGCGGCCTGGATGACGCTGTCCACATCCAGGCGGCGCCCAAATGCGCCGCCCATATACTGGTTGTGGACGACGACCTTCTCCACCGGCAGCCCGGTCTCCTTGGCGACCGCGGCCTGGGCGCGGGCGGGAACCTGCGTCCCCACCCATAGCTCCGCGCCATCCGGACGGACATGCAGGGTCGTGTTGATGGGCTCCATCGGCGCGTGGGACAGGAAGGGCAGCTGATAGGTCACGTCCAATTTCTTCGCGCTGGCAGCGATCGCTTCGACGGGTTTGCCCTCCTGCTTTGCGATCACGCCGGTGCTTTGCGACGCATCGTGCATCGCCTGGATCATGGTCGCGGTGGACACGCTGACATTCGGGCCGTCATCCCAAACGATGTTGGCCGCCTGCAGCCCCTGCTTAGCTGCCCACATATGGTCGCCAATGACAGCGACCACATCGTCCAACCGCACCACGTCGCGCACGCCGGGCACCTTGCGCGCGGCGGCCTCGTCCATCTGCAGCACCTTACCGCCCTTGACCGGGCTGGCCGCCACGGTGCCGATGCCCATGCCGGGCACCTTCACGTCGATGCCGAACACCATGCTGCCGTTGACCTTGGCGGGAGTGTCCAGACGCTGGGGCGAGGTGCCGATCAGCTTGAACTGCGCGGCGTCCTTCAGCGCGACATTGGCTGGCATCGGCTGCTTGGCGGCGTCCTCGGCCAACGACCCGTAGCCTGCGGTGCGCCCGGAGGCCGCATGGGTGACCACCGCCCGCTCGGCTTTGCAGTCCGCCGGGTCGACGCCCCAATTGGCGGCCGCGGCCGCCACCAGCATGGTGCGGGCCACGGCGCCCGCCTCCCGCATGCTCTGCCATCCGGCCCGGATCGAGGCAGACCCGCCCGTTGCCTGGTCACCCAGCAGCGGGTTGACATAGCGCTTGATGTCGGGTGGTGCCGCCTGGACGGTCAACTGGTCGAGGCCGAGCTCCAACTCCTCGGCAATCAGCATGGCGATCGAGGTGTAGATGCCCTGCCCGACCTCGGTATCGCGCATGATCAGCGTGACCGCGCCCGTCTTGTCGATCCGGATGAAGGCGTTCGGCGCGAAGGGCGCGTCCGACCCGGTGGCCGGCGAGGCCGCGCGGACGAGGGCCGGAACGTAGACGTCCAGCATCAATCCGCCCCCGACGGCCAGGCCGGCCCGCAGGACGAAGCGGCGCGAGGTCATGACTTGCTTGCGTGCCATGGCCTAGGCCTCCGCCGCAGCGTGAATGGCCTCGCGAATCCGCACATAGGTGCCGCAGCGACAGATGTTGCCGGCCATGGCCGAGTCGATCTGCTCGTTGGTCGGTTTGGCAATCTGGGCCAGCAAGGCGGCGGCCCCCATGATCTGGCCGGACTGGCAGTAGCCACACTGCACGACTTCCTTGCCCAACCAGGCCTGCTGCACCTTGGCGCCGATCGGGGTGGCGCCGATCACCTCGATGGTGGTGACGTTGCGATCACCCAGCGTGCCGATCGGCAACAGGCAGGACCGGACCGCCTCGCCATCCACATGCACCGTGCAGGCGCCGCATTGCCCGATCCCGCAACCGAACTTTGTGCCCGTGAGGCCGATCACGTCCCGAAGAACCCAGAGCAGCGGCATGTCCTCCGGCAGGTCCAAATTATGGCTCTCGCCGTTAATGGAAAGCTTCATTGGGGAGGCTCCGTCAGAGTGGTCGATCTCGCCCTGCAGTAGCAGGTGCAGCTGCGCTGGCGGGTTTGCATCCGCCGCGCCTACGCGGAGGCTACTCGCGACGACCGCGAAATGGAACAGATCGGAGGCGTTGTGAGATGGCGGACGTATGACGTGTCGCGATCGCGGCTTGACGAGGAAGCCCGAGTGAAACACTATATGTGGGTGTCACGGTCCCTCGCATCGCAAGATCGGGGGCTAAGAGGGAACCCGGTGCGTTCAGAGGCAAAACCGGGGCTGCCCCCGCAACTGTAAGCGGCGAGCCTTTGTCCACCCTGCGTCACTGAAGCCGCACCGCTTCGGGAAGGCCGGACAGAGGCGACGACCCGCGAGCCAGGAGACCTGCCGTGACAGCGTGTTGTCCTAGGGCGGGGTGTCCTTTTGGATTGCTGGCCGGTGGCACGGACCCTGTCCGTGATCCGTCCCGCGACCCATCGGCACTTCGCCGCACACCGATGGGGTTCTGCAGATGTCCATGTCGCTCGACGCCGCCCTGACGCCCGTGCAGGCCCCCAACGGCCTGCCCAACTGGGTGTCCGACCCGGCGTCGGACTACCGGCTGATCCGCCGCAACGGCGAGGTCACGCCGTTCGATGCCACGAAGATCGTCGCGGCGTTGACCAAGGCATTCCTGGCAGTGGAAGGCACCAGTCAAGGCGCATCGCGGCGCATCCACGACGTCGTGGCGGACCTCACGGCGCAGATCGTGACAAGCGTCACCCGCCGGGCCGACGCACGCCGCACCTTCCACATCGAGGACGTGCAGGACCAGGTCGAACTGGCGCTGATGCGCGGCGAGCACCACAAGGTTGCCCGCGCCTATGTGCTGTACCGCGAGGAACGGGCCCGCGAACGCGCCCGCAAGTCGGAGGCGGCCGAGCCCGCGCTGGCGCCGGCGCTGCGGGTAAAGGCAGCCAACGGGTCCTTTGCACCCCTGGACACCGCCCGTCTGGCCGCGCTGGTCGAGGAAGCCTGCCGCGGCTTGGCCGACGTGGCGCCCGGGCCGATCGTCGCCGAAACGCGGCGCAACCTATACGACGGCATCCCGGTCGCCGAACTCGAACTCGCGCCCATTCTTGCAACTCGGACGCTGATCGAGACGGAGCCGAACTACTCCAAAGTCAGCGCTCGCCTGCTGCTCGATAAAGTGCGGCGTGAGGCGCTGAGCCACGTCGCCGGCCACCCTGACCAGGCCACCCATAGCGAGATGGCCGGCCGCTACGCCGAGTATTTCCGCGGCTACGTGAAAATCGGCATCGCCGCCGAGCGGCTGGACCCGGAGTTGGGCCGCTTCGACCTCGACCGGCTCGGCGCCGCCATCCAGCCCGAGCGGGACCTGCAATTCGATTATCTCGGCCTGCAGACGCTGTACGACCGCTACTTCCTGCACGTCCACGGCACCCGGTTCGAGCTTCCGCAAGCCTTCTTCATGCGCGTCGCGATGGGGCTCGCCATTCGCGAGATCGACCGCGAGGCAAAGGCGATCGAGTTCTACGACCTGCTGTCGTCGTTCGCTTTCATGGCCTCCACGCCGACGCTGTTCAACGCCGGCACGTTGCGGCCACAGCTGTCGTCCTGCTTCCTGACCAGCGTGCCGGACGACCTGGACGGCATCTTCAAATCCATCAAGGATAACGCGCTGCTGGCGAAATACTCCGGCGGCCTGGGCAATGATTGGACGCAGGTCCGCGGCCTGGGCGCCCACATCAAGGGCACCAACGGCGAGAGCCAGGGCGTCGTCCCGTTCCTAAAGGTCGCCAACGACACCGCCATCGCCGTCAACCAGGGCGGCAAGCGCAAGGGCGCGGTCTGCGCCTATCTCGAGACTTGGCACGTGGACATCGAGGAGTTCCTCGACCTGCGCAAGAACACCGGCGACGACCGCCGCCGCACCCACGACATGAACACCGCAAACTGGGTGCCGGACCTGTTCATGCGCCGGGTCGCGTCGGATGCCGGCTGGACGCTGTTCTCCCCCGACGAAACGCCCGATTTGCACGATCTGTTCGGCCCGGCGTTCGATGCCGCCTACGAGGCCTACGAGGCCCGGGCGGCGCGCGGTGAACTGACCGTGGCCAAGCAGGTGCGCGCCACCGAGCTCTGGCGGCGCATGCTGACCATGATCTTCGAGACCGGGCATCCGTGGATCACCTTCAAGGATCCCTGCAACATCCGCTCGCCGCAGCGCCACGCCGGGGTGGTGCATTCGTCCAATCTCTGCACGGAGATCACGCTGAACACGTCGGTCGACGAGGTCGCGGTATGCAATCTCGGCTCCGTCAACCTGGCCGCGCATGTCGGGGCGGACGGCATCGATCACGACCGGATTGCCGCCACGGTGAAGATTGCGATGCGCATGCTGGACAACGTGATCGACATCAACTTCTACACGATCCCGGAGGCGCGGCGGTCTAACCTGAGGCATCGCCCGGTCGGCCTCGGCATCATGGGCTTCCAGGACGCGTTGCAGATCCTGCGTCTGCCCTACGCGTCCGACGCGGCCGTGCAGTTCGCCGACGAGAGCATGGAGGTCGTGAGCTTCCACGCCATCGCCGCCTCCGTCGACTTGGCTGCCGAGCGCGGCCGCTATCCCAGCTTCCAAGGATCGCTGTGGTCGCAGGGCGTGCTGCCGCTGGACTCGATCGAGCTCCTGGCAGAATCCCGCGGCGAGTTGGCGCTGGACCGATCTGCCAGCCTGGATTGGTCGGGCCTCCGCGAGCGCGTGCGGACCGTCGGGATGCGCAACTCCAACACCATGGCGATCGCGCCCACCGCGACGATCTCCAACATCTGCGGCGTGTCGCAGTCGATCGAGCCGGCGTACCAGAACCTGTTCGTGAAATCGAACATGTCGGGGGACTTCACCGTGGTGAACGCCGGGCTGGTGCGCGACCTGAAAGCGGCCGGGCTCTGGGACGAGGTGATGGTGTCGGACCTGAAATATTTCGACGGCGCTGTGCGCGAGATCGACCGTATCCCGGCCGAGATCAAGGCGCTTTACGCGACTGCATTCGAGATCGACTCGAGCTGGCTGATCGAGGCGGCGGCCCGGCGGCAGAAGTGGATCGACCAATCGCAATCGCTCAACCTTTACATCGCCAATCCATCCGGCAAGCGGCTGGACGCGCTGTATCGCTTGGCTTGGGAACGAGGGTTGAAGACAACCTACTACCTGCGGTCGCGCTCGGCGTCGCATGTCGAGAAATCCACGCTGCGTGGAACCGACGGCAAACTGAACGCCGTGGCGGTGGTGCAAGCCGCTGGACAGGTCTGCTCGATCGAAGATCCGAGCTGCGAGGCATGCCAGTGAGCGCCGCGTTGGACTGGGCCGATGCGGATGCCGCGGAGCATTCGGTAGCCGCACCCGGCCGCGTCTCCGTCGACGAGAAGGCGATGATCAACTGCCGCGCCGATGTGAACCAGTTGCTGCCCATGAAGTATCACTGGGCCTGGGACAAGTACACCGCTGCCTGCAACAATCACTGGATGCCGACGGAGGTGTCCATGCAGGCGGACATCGCGCTGTGGAAGTCCCGGGACGGCCTTTCGGAAGACGAGCGCCGCGCCATCAAGCGCAACCTTGGTTTCTTCGCGGCGTCCGAGAGCCTGGTCGCTAACAACATCGTACTGGCGATCTACCGCCATCTGACCAACCCGGAATGCCGCCAATACCTGCTGCGCCAAGCCTTCGAGGAGGCCGTGCACACGCACACCTTCCAGTACATCGTCGAGAGCCTGGGCTTGGACGAGGGCGAGCTGTTCAACATGTACCGCGAGGTACCGTCGATCACCGCGAAAGCGGCCTGGGCGTTGGAGTTCACCCGGCACCTGGACGATCCCAGCTTTCAGACGGGCACGCCGGCGACCGACCAGGCCTTCCTGCGCACCCTGATCGCGTTCTACGTGATCTTTGAAGGCATGTGGTTCTATACCGGCTTCGCACAGATCCTATCGCTCGGCCGCCGCAACAAGATGGTGGGGATCGCGGAGCAGTATCAGTACATCTTGCGTGACGAGAGCCTGCACCTGAACTTCGGCGTGGACGTGATCAACCAGATCAAGGCTGAAAACCCCCATCTATGGACGGCGGATTTCCAGGACAACGTCCGCGCTATGGTCAAGGAGGCAGCGGAACTCGAGGCGGCCTACGGCCGAGACACCATGCCACGCGGCTTCCTTGGCCTCAACGCGGGGCTTTGTGAGGAGTATATGCGCTTCGTCGCGAACCGCCGCTGCGCGCAAATCGGGCTGGCCGCCGTATTTCCCGAAACGGTAAACCCGTTCCCCTGGATGTCAGAGGCAATGGACCTCAAGAAGGAGAAGAACTTCTTCGAAAGCCGGGTCATTGAGTATCAGAATGGCGGGGCACTCAGTTGGGAGTAACGGAAGTATATAGCTCCCTAACTCGAGAGGCCGTTTGAAGAAGCGCGGCGGGCGGCCTCCGGGGCAACCATGTGGCGTGGGTTGGAGCGTGGTCAGCCCACCTCGGTCACTCGGTCGAGCCGGGTGGGACCGGCCTTATTCATCCCGACGACCCGATGAGCGTTTCGACGCCGAAGTCGGTAAAGCCCATGACGTTGTCACCGTCCGAACCGCAGAGTCAGATAGGCTAGCCCCGTGGTCAATCTCGGTTGTCACGTCGATGTCGTTCATCTTAGCCGCGCGGATGAAGCTATACATTGCGGTGGCCCCCTGGCCGCCTCGGTCGTATGGGCAGAACACATCACCCTGGTGGCGGCGAGCAGAATGTATCCTGGCTGAACGGTGCCGAGTACCGCGGCCCGACGGAGGCGTGGTGAATTCTTAGATGCTGGATGTATCGACGCTAAGGGACATGCTGGCGAAGAACTCTCGACGCCCAGGTCGCGGCGATTGGCCGTGATGTGGGCAGTCGGCGAGAGAGGCTACTCGCCGCAACGGGCTTGCAAGCTGGTACGTTGGAGCCGAAGACCTACCGGTATTCATCCAAGCGGTTTGGTGACGGTGATATCCGTGCCGGTCTGCGCGGCTCGGCTGTTGAACGGCGGCGGTTTGGCTGTGGCGCGTTGGATCATTGAAGCATGTAGGATCGGCGATAACACAGAACGCCCACATACGAGCCTGGATGGGCTAGCGCCGGCAGTCTTCGCACCCCGCCCTAAGCAGGGGTATGCGGAGAGCAGACGTTGCTTACGAGTGCGTTTCAAAGGGCAAGGCCAGGTGAACCTCGATCCATTCGATCGTTTGCTAAGGTTGGTTGCGGGGACAGGATTTGAACCTGTGACCTTCAGGTTATGAGCCTGACGA
>CAXTCJ010000102.1:0-20484 GCA_964242215.1 uncultured Acetobacteraceae bacterium
CGCTGGTGGAGGACTACCCGGGCCCATTCCCGTTCACGCTGGACCCGGACTACCCCGGCAAGTCGTAACTTACCTACCCCCTCTCCCCTTGCGGGAGAGGGTCGGGGTGAGGGGTGGCCACACACCAGACGGTGGGAGAGACCTTCGGCCCTCGGCTTCGGACGGAGTTTGGAGCTTACCCCTCACCCCGGCCCTCTCCCTCAAGGGGAGAGGGGGAAGCGGTGATGAAGCCGCCGCCAATGACGCGGTCAGCGACGTAGAACACGCACGCCTGCCCGGGGGCGGCCAATGCGGGCTCGTCCAGCGTGACCACTCCGTCAGCCGATACGTCGGCACCGTGCAGCGAGTCCCGCGCGCGCAGCTTCACCTCGCACCGTAGCGTCTCGGGCGGGTCGATCAGCCAGTTCACCTCGCGCAGCCGCACCGTGTGGCTGCCGGCGGAGCGCGGGCCGACCACAATGCGGCGGGACGGGGCATCCAGCGCTACCACCACCTGACCGGGCAGGCCCAGCCGCTTGGCCTGCCCCACGGTGAAGCGCCCGACCCCGTCATGCTTTCCGACGACCGCGCCATCCGCGGTGACGATCTCGCCCGGGGCCATCGCATCGGGCCGCAGCCGGGCGACCGTCGCATCGTAGCGGCCGGAGGGCACGAAGCAGATGTCTTGGCTGTCCGGCTTGGCCGCGACCTCCAGCCCCAAGCGCGCCGCCTCCGCGCGCACGGCAGCCTTGTCCGGCATGCCACCCAGCGGGAACAGCGAGCGGGCCAACTGTGCCCGGGTGGTCGCGAACAGGAACCAGCTCTGGTCGCGCTGAGGGTCGGCGGCGCGGTGCAGCTCCGGGCCGTCCGGGCCGTCGACCCGGCGCACGTAATGCCCGGTCGCCATGGCGTCGCAGCCGAGATCGCCGGCGAGTTGCATCAGATCGGTGAACTTGACCGTCTGGTTGCAGCGAACGCACGGCACCGGGGTCAGTCCGGCGGCATAGCTGTCGGCAAAGTCCTCGATCACCGCCGAGCGGAAGCGGGCCTCGGCGTCGATCACGTAGTGCGGGATGCCGATGTGGTCGGCGACCCGGCGGGCATCGTGGATATCCTGCCCGGCGCAGCACGACCCCTTGCGCGCCGACGCGGCGCCATGGTCGTACAGCTGCAGCGTGGCGCCGATCACCTCGTGCCCGGCTTCGTGCAGCAGGGCGGCGGTGACGCTGCTGTCCACGCCGCCGGACATTGCGGCGAGGACCCGCATAGCCTAGCCCTGGGCGTTACGGGTCGCGGCGGGCAAGCGCACCACCAACCCGTCCAGCGCCTCGGTCATCACCAGTTGGCAGCCGAGGCGGGAGGTCTTTTCCAGGCCGAACGCGAGGTCCAGCATGTCTTCCTCGTCCTCGGTGGGCGTCGGCAGCTTGGCGAACCAGGCCGGGTCGACGATCACGTGGCAGGTGGAGCAGGCGAGCGAGCCTTCGCAGGCGCCCTCGATGTCCACGCCATGCTTGTGCGCCACTTCCAGGACGGACAGGCCGAGCGGGGCGCTGACTTCCCGGCGGGTGCCGTCGCGCTCGACAAAGATCATCTTGGGCATTGCGGTCGGGCCTTAAACAAGTTCGGGAACGGTGGACAGCACCTGTATGGCGACGTCCACATCGTCGGCGGAGGTAAAGCGTCCCAGCCCCACGCGCAAGCTCCGGGCCGCGGCGGCGGCGCTCAACCCCATGGCGGCGAGCACGTAGGACGGTGCCACCTCGGCCGACGAGCAGGCGGAGCCGGTGGACACGCACAAGTCGGGTGCGGCGCGCATGGCTGTCAGCGCGTCGGTGTGCGGCAGGGTGACGTTCAGGTTGCCCGGGAGGCGGCGCGTCATCGAGCCGTTCACCCGCAGCCCGGGCAGGCGGTGTCGCAGCCCGGCCAGCAAGCGATCGCGCAGGCCGCCGATCCGGTCGGCTTCGGTGTCCATTTCCAGCCCGGCGATGCGGCAGGCCTCGCCGAACCCCACCACCAGCGGCGTCGGCAAGGTACCGGAGCGCAGCCCCCGCTCCTGCCCGCCGCCCGAGAACAGCGGCTGCAAGCGGGCGCGCGGCCGGCGGCGGACATAGAGGGCGCCGACACCCTTGGGCCCGTACACCTTGTGGGCACTGAACGACGCAAGGTCGATCCCGGCCACGTCGAACGGCACCTTGCCGAGCGCCTGCGCGGCGTCGGTGTGGAACAGGGCTCCGGCGGCGTGGGTGATGTCGGCCAAACGGGCGAGATCCTGCAACACGCCGGTCTCGTTGTTGGCGGCCATGACGCTGACCAGCGCGGTTGGCTCGGCGAGCGCCGCCTGCAACGCCGCCGGGTCGACCAGGCCGTCGGCATCGACCGGGAGGAACACCGGGTCGAACCCTTCGGCACGCAGGTCGGCTGCGCTCTCCAGCACGCATTTGTGCTCAGTCGCCACGGTCACGACCCGGCGGCGCTCCGAACCCTGGGTGGCGGCGTAGCGGGCAGCGCCCTTGATGGCGATGTTGTTGGCCTCGGTCGCACCCGAGGTGAGCACGATTTCCCGCGGCTCAGCGCCGATCAGGGTGGCGATCTGGGCCCTGGCGGTCTCCACGGCGTGCTCGGCATCCTGTCCCATGGCGTGCTCGGCGCTGTGAGCGTTGCCGAAGCGTTCGGTGAAGAACGGCAGCATCGCGGCCACGACGCGCGGATCGCACGGGGTGGTCGCCTGGTTGTCGAGGTAGATCATGCTGACACCGGCACCGATATCCCCCTCCCCTTGAGGGAGGGGCTAGGGGAAGGGTGACCCGCGCACGGGGTCGGGGGCGGCACACCCCTCCCCCCGGCCCCCTTCCTCAAGGGGAGGGGGATGGACAGTCGGCTAGACATGGGGGCGTAGGCTGCTGCGAAGGCTTCGATGTCGGCTTGGGTCGCGTTCCAAGGGAGAGAGACCCGGATCGCCTCGCCCGCTAATGCGCCTAGTCCCATTGCCTCCAGCACGTGGCTGCGCGCCACCTTGCCAGACGAGCAAGCCGCGCCGGCAGACACATGAACGCCGGCCAGGTCCAGCGTGATCAACTGGGTTTGCGCCGCCACGCCGGGCAACGCGATGCATACGGTGTTGGGTAGCCGGTCCGGACCGCCCAGCACGATCGCGCCGGCTTCAGTGGCAACGTTTTCGATCGCATGCCGCAGGGGTAGCAGATCAGACGCTTCCGCCTCGACGGCAGCGGCGAAACCGGCGATCACCGCGACTGGCGGGGTGCCGCCGCGACGCCCGCGCTCCTGCCCGCCGCCGACGATCAGGGCCGGGCCGGCAAAGTCACTGGCCAGGATCAACGCGCCGGCACCAGCGGGGCCGCCCAGCTTGTGCGAGGAGATGGCGAGGCTGTCGGCACCCAGCAGGCGCAAGTCGGTTGGAATGCGACCGGCGGCTTGCACGGCGTCGACATGGAGCCGCGCGCCGAACCGGCGGCAGATCGCGGCGGCTTCGGCCACAGGCTGGATGGTGCCAGTCTCGTTGTTGGCCAGCATCAAGCACACCAGCGCCGGGCCGCCCTGGAGGGCCGCCTCCAACGCCTGGAGGTCGATCCGGCCGTCGTGATCTACCGGCAGGATCTCCGCATCCGGCCTCGCCGCCCGAATTGCGTCGTGTTCCGTGGCGCCGATCAGCAGACGGCGGCCGTGACCGAGGGCGTGGATGGCCAGCGCGTCGGCTTCCGTGCCGCCGGAGGTGAAGACCACCTCGCCGCCGAACCGCCGGCCGACCGCCTCCCGCGCGTCCTCCAGCACCCGGCGGGCGGCCCGGCCAGAGCCGTGGACGGAGGACGGGTTGCCCATCGTGTCCAGCGCCTCGAGCAGAGCGGCCCGGGCAGCTGGGCGCAGCGGTTCGGTGGCGTTGGCGTCCAGGTAGGTGGCGTTATTCCGCGGCCCGGGCATCGGCGGTCTGCGGGTTGGACGCATGGGAACGCGCCAGGGCGGAAAGCCGGGCTTCCACCGCAAGCAGTTCGGCACGCAAGCCTTCGATCTGGCACATCATCGGATCGGGGGCGCCATCGCACGGCGTGCCATAGGCGAGGAAACTGGGTGCCGGGACTGGCTTGGTGCGGTCGCGCTCCACCGGGCGGGCTGGGATGCCGACGACAGTCTGTCCGGGCTGCACGTCCGACACCACGACCGCATTGGCACCGACTCGGGCGCCGTCACCCACCACGATGTCGCCCAGGATCTTCGCCCCAGCGCCCAGGATCACGTTGCGGCCCACCGTCGGGTGGCGCTTGCCCTTGCTGGTGCTCGCCGTGCCGAGGGTCACCTGATGATACAGGTAGGCGTCATCCCCCAGGATCGCGGTCTCGCCGATCACCACTCCCATGCCGTGATCGATCACGACCCGGCGGCCGATTTGCGCGCCCGGATGGATCTCGATGCCGGTCAGGAAGCGTGCCAGATGGGAGATCCAGCGCCCGAGCAGGTAGAACCTCCGAGTCCATAAGCCATGGGCGAGCCGGTGTAACATGATCGCGTGCAACCCCGGGTAGCAGAGCACTACCTCCATCCGGGAGCGCGCCGCAGGGTCCCGCTGATGGTAGGCGGTGACTAATTCGCGCAAAAACATGAAGGCCATGCGTCAATTCCGTTATGAAAGCGCGGTCGCACCTCCTATATATCGGCTCGGCACCCAGGTTGAAGGCCGTCTCGGCGGGCATCTTTCTTCGAGCCAAAGCATAACCCGGTTCTGGCGGCCGTCGGGAGGCCCGCCCCCTTCGTCGCGTGCGCGACACTATATGTGCGGTCCGCCAGGTAAGGCACTGCCTCGACGGACGTTGACGCAAATTGAAGCTTTCTCGGTGGCCGTGCCTGGTCAACGGTTCAGGAATCATCGGAACACCATGCCAGAGGTGATGTTTGCCGGCCCCGACGGCCGTCTCGAAGGCCGTTACCACCACAGCAAGGAGCCGGGCGCGCCGCTTGCGCTGGTGCTGCATCCGCATCCGATGCACGGCGGCACGATGAACAACCGCATCACCTTCACGATGTATCAGTCGTTCCAGAAGCTTGGTTTTTCGGTCATGCGGTTCAACTTCCGCGGTGTTGGCCGCAGCCAGGGCCGCTATGACGGCGGCATCGGCGAGATCAGCGACGCTGCGGCGGCGCTGGACTGGATGCAGATGGTGAACCCGTCCTCCAAGGGCCTGTGGATCGCTGGGTACTCGTTCGGCGCGTTCGTCGGCATGCAGTTGCTGATGCGCCGCCCCGAGATCTCCGGCTGGATCAGCGTATGCCCGCCGGCGAGCCATTACGATTTCGGCTTCCTGGCCCCCTGCCCCTGCGGCGGCCTACTGATCCACGGCGACTCCGACGAAATGGTGCCCGAGCCGTCCGTCCGTAAACTGGTGGACAAGCTGAACACGCAAAAGGGCGTGACGGTGGACTACCGTGTGTACGCCGGTGCCGACCACGTCTTCGCCAACCACGCCGAACAGGTTGGCGAAGCGTTGGAGGACCACGTCGGCATGGTCCAGGCGCGTAAAGCGATGGCGTTAGCGGCAGACTGATACCCTTCTCCCCTACCCTTGAGGGAGGGGGCCGGGGGGAGGGGTGCCACACCTCCAGTTGTTGTTCGCATTCTCCGCTCGGGAATAGTGCCGGCGCCCACCCCTCCCCTAGCCCCTCCCTCAAGGGGAGGGGGACAATTCGCCTGGTACTGCTTCCACCTCATCGAAGAAGCTGTGGTCGATCACCAGGCGGCCTTCGGGCGTGTAGCCAAACATGTCGCGGAAACGCCGGCCGAACAGGATCTCGTCACCGACATAGCTCCAGCGGGCGTGGATGGTCTGGCTCATCGTCTCATCGAGCCCAGTGACCGTCACCAATAGCTCGGAATCGTCGGAACTCAGCGATTCCGGGGTCGCGCCGTAGAACGGGCTCGACTCGTCGATGAAGTGCATGGCCGTGAAGGTCAGCGAAAACACCGGCGTGCGCCCGCGCGCCAGCGGCAAATCGTAGAACCGCCGCATCGTGCCGCCCTCCTTCGTCGTCTCGGTCCGCAGCAGCACCAGGCTGACGGCAGCCTCCAGAATCTGGTTGCGCCGGCTGTTCGATAGCCGGACGGAGAGCGTCGGCTGCCCATTATAAGGCCCGATCGTGGCCACCTTGCTGAACGTCACCCGCGCCGTCGGACGCGAGAAGCGGGAGAACGTCAGCCCGGTGATAAACGCCGCGAACAGCAGCGCGACGATCGTTTCCACCGTCATGACGACGTTTGCGTAGGTGCCCACGGGCGTCAGCACCCCGTAGCCGATGGTGGCCATCGTCTGGATGCTGAAGAAGAAGGCGTCGGCGAACGACCCCTGCCGGGCATGGTCGATCGAGCCGTTGTGCAGCATGTACAGTCCGGCGAACACCACGTTCGCACCCAGGTAGATACAGCACCCGGCTAGAAGGAAAACCGGCCAGCGCATCACCAGGGTGCGGTGGTAAACGTCCGAATACCAGTGAATGCGGTAGCCGAGCCGCAACGGCCCCTGTTCAGGCCCGCGGGCCACCAGGCGGCTCTGACGCCGGCTGCCCACGGGCAAATTGGGCAGCACGACAGGAGGTCTGCGGCTGCCTCGCCGCCAGTTCATCCGAGCGTCGGCTCGCTCAGCGGGCGAACCAGTCGGCGATCGGGCGCACGCAATCCATCGTCTTGGCGCCCCAAGCGACCTCGGCCCGGGCCTTGCGGACGGCGCGGATATAGTCGGCGCCCTGCAGCGTGGTAGACCGCAGCATCTCCTGCGCGTTGGACACCAGTTGGTCGATGCGCTGGAACACCACACGGCCGATGTCAGCCACCGCGAGCTTCTCCACCCGGATCGCCTGGAAGCGGCTGCCCTCGGTGGCGATCATGCGGTCGCGGAACGGCGACCAATCCGGCACCGGGCCGTCGAAGCGGCCGAGATACTCCTGTTCGACGGCGAACACCTTCACCTTGGGCCCCCAGGCGATCGCGGCCTCGATGGCGCCGATCGCGGACTCCACAGAGTCGGTGGCGGTCGTCACCGGAACCACGACACCCATCGTCTGGCCGCCCTCGGGGAAGATCGGCCGCGGCTCGTCGTCCAGGATGCGGCAGATCTCGGCGAAGATGTTGGCGCCCAGATCCACGACCAGCGCGCCGCTACCCAGCGCGAACAGCAGATCGTCCCACGGCGTGGCGTTCGGGTCGTGCGCCATCTCGCGGCTCATGTCGAAGGCCTGCGCGTTGCGGGCGTCGTAATGCGTCATGCTGCCCAGCCCGTCCTCCTTGCGGAAGATGTTGGCGAGGCGGGGCTGCCGGTCGTACTCGCGCACGGCCACGGAGCGCATCAGCATCGGGTAGCGGTCCAGCAGGCTGACCAGCACGGCGTTGGCGGTCGTGGTCTTGCCGCTCGACTTGTCGTTGGCGAAGATCAGCGTCTTGCGCGTCGTGACCGGGCCTGCCGGGCTTGTTGCCGTGGCAGACGCCTGCGCCGTCTCTGAGGCCGCTTCTGGGAGGGCATCGGGGATGGAATCGTCCTGCGGTGCCATGTCTTAGTCCTCAGTGTCGGAAAGCTGGAAATTTGCCTGGTTCTAACACACGGCGGTGCGATATCCAGTGCGCGTTGCGGCCGGGCGTGCTAGCTCGCGCACCCGTCCAGCCCCGCCCCTACATGCAAGAGACATTCCCGCGCCATGCCTAGCAGTGAGTTCCTGAACGAGGCCACGCTCCGCGGCTTCGTCAACCAATGCACCGACGCCGAGGCGCTCGACCAGGCCTGCGCCGCGGGCCGCATCGCCGGCTATATCGGTTTCGACTGCACGGCGGACAGCCTGCATGTCGGCAGCCTGGTGCAGATCATGATGCTGCGGCTGATGCAGCGCCATGGCCACCGCCCGATCGCGCTAATGGGTGGAGGCACGTCGCGCATCGGCGACCCGTCGTTCCGCGACGAGGCCCGCGTGATGCTGGACGACGAGCGGATCGCCGCCAACAAGCAGGGCATCCGCGGCTGCATCGAGCCGTTCGTCCAATTCGGAGACGGCCCGGCGGACGCGTTGATGCTGGACAATGCCGAGTGGCTCGACCGGCTGGGTTACATCGATCTGCTGCGCGACGTCGGTCCGCATTTCTCGATCAGCCGCATGCTGGCCTTCGACAGCGTCCGCACCCGGTTGGAGCGCGAGCAGGGGCTGACGTTCCTCGAGTTCAACTACTCCATCCTGCAATCGTACGATTTCCGTGAGCTCGGGCGGCGTTACGGCGTGGTGCTGCAGGTCGGCGGGTCCGACCAGTGGGGCAACATCGTCTCCGGCGTGGACCTGGTGCGGCGGACCGATGCGCGCACCGTGTTCGGGCTGACGACGCCGCTGATCACCACCGCATCCGGCATCAAGATGGGCAAGACCGCCGCCGGTGCGGTGTGGCTTTCGGCGGCCCGCTTGTCGCCGTACGACTATTGGCAGTTCTGGCGCAACACCGAGGACGCCGACGTCGGCCGCTTCCTCCGTCTGTTCACCGACCTGCCTTTGGCCGAGATCGCCCATCTCGCCGCGTTGGGTGGGGCCGAGGTGAACGAGGCCAAGAAAGTGCTGGCCACCGAGGCCACGGCATTGGCGCACGGCCGCACCGCCGCCCAGGCCGCCGCCGAAACCGCCCGCACCACCTTCGAGACCGGTGGCACCGCAGACACGCTCCCCACCCATCTCGTCGCGAGTGCCGAACTTGCCGCCGGCATCCCGGTGTTCCGCCTGCTGGCCGAAAGCGGGCTGTGCAGCAGCCTCGGTGACGCCCGGCGGCTGATCCGCGGCGGCGGTGCGCGCGTGAACGACACGCCGGTTTCGGACGAAGCCGCGACAGTCACGCCGGCCGATCTGCGGGACGGCGCGATCAAGCTGTCGGCGGGCAAGAAGCAACACAGGCTGGTGAAAGCCGCATGAGAGCAACGCGATGGGCCTGAGCGGGGGCATCGACATGCTCGACCGGCACGGTGTGCAGGGTTGGGTGCAAGAGACCGACGATCCCGAGAACCCGGTCAGCCTGCTCATTCGCATCGACGGCCGGGTCACGGCACGGACGCTCGCGAACCTGTATCGATCGGACCTCGAGAACGCCGGCATCGGCACCGGGCGGTACGGCTTCGCGCTGAAACTCGAGGGCGTCTCACCGCTCGAGCCCCATAGCGTCGAGCTGGTGCGGGAGGCGGACGACATTCCATTGCCGGGCACACCGCGCACGATTCCCGCCTCGCCGGAGCTGAACGACGCGCTGCAGGAGCACCTGGTGCAGTTGCTGTCCCACGCCGAGTCGGAGGAGACGTTCAAGCACTGGGCCGCCTTCCTGGCGCAACAGGCAGACCGGCTGCTGCAACGCCGGGCCGACGTCGCCAGCAACAAGCCGCATCCGACCGCCCCGCGCGAGTTCCGCGTCCGCTGGTCGGGTCGCGGTCCGGCGCCCGACCCGGATCCGGCCCCGCGCGCGCTGATCATAGACGAGAGCCTGCCGGTGGCCAGCCGGGACGCCGGGTCGCAGGCCATGGTGTCGCACATGCGGTCGCTGCAGCGGCTGGGCTTCAAGGTCGTGCTCGCGCCCTCGGACATGAAGGGCGGCGGCGCGGCCGAAGTGCTGGAAGCCGCCGGGATCACTTGTTGCTGCACGCCATGGTGCGCCTCGATCGAGGAAGTGCTGCGGCGGGAGCACAATGGGTTCGCGCTGATCTACATCCACCGCGGAACGAACACGCGCTATTTGTCGCTGATCCGCCACTACCAGCCGCGCGCGCGTGTGGTCTACAGCGTCGCCGACCTGCACCATGTCCGGCTGGCCCGCCAGGCAGAGGTGGAGGAACGGCCGGAGCTGTTGGAGGCAAGCAAGCGCGTGCGTGCCGTCGAGTTGGCCGCAGTGCGGTTCGTGGACGGCGTGATCACACACTCCTCCTACGAGCAGGCGATCATCGAGCGTGAGGTTCCGAATGCGCGGGTGCACCTCGTGCCGTGGTCCATCGAAGCCCGCCCGACCCTGCAGCCCTGGGCGGAACGCCGCGGCCTTGCCTTCATCGGCAGCTACTCCCACCCGCCGAACCTGGACGCTGCGTGGTGGCTGATCCAGGACGTGATGCCGCTGGTGCGCGCGCAGAACCCTGCCATCGAGTGCATCCTGGCCGGCAGCAACATGCCAGAGGCCTTGAAAGCCGCCATCGCCCCCGGCGTGCGCGCGGTGGGGTTCGTGGACGACCTTGCCGGCTTGTTCGATCAGATCCGGCTGACGGTGGCACCACTGAATTTCGGCGCCGGGCTGAAGGGTAAAGTACTGGACAGCCTTGCCGCCGGCCTCCCCTGCGCCTGCACGCCGATCGCGGCCGAGGGCATGGACTTTCCGGCCCCGCTGCAAGCGATGGTCGGCATTGGCGCGCAAGGGCTTGCCGAGGTGATCCTGCGCCTACACGACGACGAAGCGCTCAACGCACTCTGCAGCCAAGCTGGCTTGGATTACGTCAGCACGAACCTATCGGACGCCAGGATAGACGCCGCCATGCGCGAAGCCGCCGGCCTCCCCCTCTCCCCTTGAGGGAGAGGGCTGGGAGAGGTTGCTCAAAAGATCCTCCCCTGTTCTTCACGGGGGAGGTGGCGGCGGAGCCGACGGAGGGGGCTCTTGGGCAGGATCCGTGCGGCAACACCCCTAACCCGACCCTCGCCCACAAGGGGAGAGGGAGAAGGCAAGGCTCAAACGCCTAACCGGTCCGCCAATTCGTCGATGCCGCTCACCACGTAGTCCCAGTCGCCGGTGGCTTTGGTGTCGCGCACCTGCGACGGCCCGTATTCCGTAGGCCGCGCCACGAACGCCGTCTGCATCCCGTGACGCTGCGCCGCCAGCAAATCCGAATTATGCGCCGCGCACAGCATGACCTCGCCCGGCTGCAACGACAGCATGCGGCACGCTCCGAGATACGTCTGCGGATCCGGCTTGTAGTGCTCGAACACCTCGGCGGCGAAGATCACATCCCACCGTAAGTCGTTGAACCGCCCCAGGTCGACCAATAGCGACACATTACCGTTGGACAGCGGCCCGGTGATGTAGCGTCGGTGCAGCCGCTCCGTCCCCGCCACCGCATCCGGCCACGCACGCAGCCGGTGCCAGCCATTGGTCAAATAGACGCGGTCCACCTCGGTCAGCCCCTCGATGCCGGCCTCGGCCACCAACTGGTCGAGCGAGGCGCGGTGCAGGTCGTCAAGCTTGGTCCAAGGCAGCTCGCCCCGCCGCACCCGGTCCATCGACGGGGCGTAGGCCGCGCGCCATCTATCCACCAACCCTGCCCAATCGGCCGCAATCCCCCGTCCGGCGCCGAACGCCGTCAGGTCCGTGATTAGACTCGATCGCCAATCGACCACGGTGCCGAAAGTGTCGAACAGGATCGCGCGTAGGTCGGGCATGGACGAACTCTAGCGGCCGTTAACTTCCAGGCAATTGCTGCACGATAAGATCCTGCCATGCGGATGAAGCTTTACCGGGCCCCAGGCATGGCGGAGGCGATGGCTCGCCTCCGTGCAGAATTAGGGCCCGACGCCCTGATCCTGGCAACGCGCCGCGTGGCCGACGGGGTGGAGATCACCGCCGCCCTGGAACCGCAGGACGAAATCACCCCGCTGCCCGACCCGGCGCGCACCAAGCTGCTGGCCTGGCACGGCGTTCCAGCCGTGCTCGCCGACAAACTCGGCACCGGCTCGCTGGACCAGGCTCTCAATCGCGTCTTTCGCTTCGGCGAGATCAACTGGGAGGGGGATAGGCCCCGTCCGCTGATGGTCGCCGGTCCGCCTGGTGCCGGCAAGACGCTGACGATTGCGCGGTTGGCTACCCGTCTTGTCATGGCCGGGTCATCGCCGCTGGTCATCACCACCGACGGCCAGCGCGCCGGCGCGACCGAGCAGTTGGCGGCCTTCACGCGCCTGCTCGGTCTGACGCTGATCGTGGCCAGCCATCCCGCGACCCTGGCCCGCGCGCTACTGCGTCGCCAGCCCGGCTGCCCCGTATTGATCGACGCGCCCGGCACCGACCCGTTTGACCCGTCCCAGCGCGACGAGATTGCCGGGCTCTCGGCCACTGCCGATGCCCAAACCGCCCTCGTGCTGCCAGCAGGCCTCGACGCCTGCGAGTCGGCCGAAATGGCGGAGGCCTTTGCTGAAGCCGGGGCCAGCCTCCTGGTCGCGACCCGGATAGACCTCGCCCGGCGGTTCGGTGGCATTCTGACCGCAGCCGCCGGCGGGAAGCTCACTATGGTAGAGGCCGGAACCGG
The DNA here is from genome assembly GCA_964242215.1 of uncultured Acetobacteraceae bacterium. Lineage (GTDB taxonomy): Bacteria > Pseudomonadota > Alphaproteobacteria > Acetobacterales > Acetobacteraceae > LMUY01. Next base: position 12,264 of record CAXTCJ010000102.1, read on the forward strand.
CCCCGGCGCCGCGGACGGCCTTGACAGGCTCACCCCGGCGCTCCTCGCGAAACGACTTGAACGGACCGGCCCATCGGGCACCCGCAAGCTTCCGGAGATCCGACATTGACTGCAACCGCCGCCTCGGCGCCCCCACCCACCCGGCATCCCCGCCCTCGGCTGCTGGCCATCGCATCCGGCAAGGGCGGGGTCGGCAAGACCTGGCTGGCGACCACCCTGTCGCGCGCGCTCGTGCAGGTGGGCCACAGCGTGATGCTGTTCGACGGCGATCTCGGGCTGGCCAACGTGGATATTCAACTCGGTCTGATGCCGGAGCACGACCTGATGGCGGTCATCGCCGGGCGGCGCAGCGTGGTGGACAGCGCCGTCCCCTATCCGGCCGGCGGGTTCACCGTGCTGGCTGGCCGCTCCGGCTCCGGCGCGCTCGCCTCGCTGGAGCCGGAAGCACTCGAGCGGCTGTTGACCTTGCTGGCGACCGAGACCTCGGTCAGCGACATTGTGATCGATCTCGGCGCCGGGCTGGACCGCGCGGTGCGGCGGATGGCGACTGTGGCGAACACGCTGCTGGTGGTCGCCACCGAAGAACCGACCAGCCTCACCGACGCCTATGCCGTGCTGAAGCTGGCGGAGGCCGACCGGCCCGGCGGCGACGTGCGGATCGTGGTCAACCAGGCCAGCACCCACGCCGCCGGCGAACGCACCTACGCAACGCTTGCCCGTGCCAGCGCCACCTTCCTCGGCAACAAGCCGCCGCTCGCCGGAATCATCCGGCGCGACGACCACGTGCGGGATGCGATCCGCCGCCAGGTGTTGATCCAGGTGCGCCACCCCAACACCGCAGCGGCCCAGGACGTGGAGCGGCTGGCAGCAACGTTGTGACGAAGTGTCGCCTCGCTTGCGTCCGGGTTAACATCGGCCATATCTCTCGCCAGCCGCAGTCGGGGAGGCAGCATGCAGTTGATCCGTGCTGGCCGCGACATGCGGGTAGACTTCTTCCGCGGCGTCGCCCTGTGGTGGATCTTCACCGACCACGTCCCGGACGATTGGTTGAACCAGTTCAGCCTGCGAAACTTTGCCCTTTGCGACTCGGCGGAGGTCTTCGTGCTGCTCGCCGGGTATGGCGCGGGGCTCGCCTATGGCCGGTCGATGGACCGCAACGGCTGGGTCTACGCCGGCGCCGATGCGGCCAAGCGGGCGTGGACGCTCTATGTCGCCCATATATTCCTGTTCGTGGTGTTCGCGGCCCAGGTCTCCTACTCCGCAACCACGCTGGATCGGGCCGACTACCTGGACGAGATCCATTTGGACGTGCTGGGGGAGGAACCGTACCGCGCGATGCTGGAGGCGTTGCTGCTGCATTTTCAGCCCGCCTATCTCGATATCCTGCCCATGTACGTGGCCCTGCTGCTGTTGTTCGTGGTCGTGATGCCGCTGCTGCGCTGGCCGCATATCTTGGCCGCGCTGTCGTTCGCGCTCTACGCCACGGCGCGGATCTATGGCCTGAACCTGCCATCGATGACGGGCGACGGCTGGTATTTCAATCCGCTGACATGGCAGTTGCTGTTCATACTCGGCGCCATCATGGCCTACGCGCCCGGCGACACGCCGAGCCGCAAAGTGCGCTACGCCGTGGACGGGTTGGCCGGCTTATCCATCCTGTTCGGCTTGGTGATGCAGTTCATCGTGTGGGCACATCCCGAGATCACCGCCCATCTGCCCGCCGGTGTCGCGCGGGTGCTGCTGTCGGTGGATAAGGGCGGGCTGCATCCTTTCCGGCTGATCTCCATCCTGGCGCTGGTCTGGGCGGTTTCGCGCACGATCCCGGCCTCCGCGCGCTGGCTCTCGACGCGATGGGCCGCGCCTTTCATCCTGTGCGGCCAGCATTCGCTGCCGGTGTTCTGCGCCGGGATCTTCCTTTCTTTCCTGGGTCGGCTCGTGATGGAGGAGCAGGATGGCTGGTGGGTGCAGGTCGTCGTCAACGTCGTCGGCGCGCTGCTGCTGGTCGGTATCGGGGCACTCGGCGCGTATTACCGCGAGAAGAGCCGTGCGGCTCCGAAGCGGCTTGCTGGCGGGGTCACGCCCTGATATCGCTCGTACCGTGAAAATTGCCTCCCGGGCCCTGCACCGTGCCGCGTTGGCCGGCCTGCTGATCTGCCTCGCAGTGCCGGCCATGGCTGCCGACCCCTGCGCCGCTCCGGACGACATCACCGCGGGCGTGTCCGCCTTTCCCAAAGTCGGCGCGATGCTCAAGCCGGACAGCACCCTGAATGTGCTGACGGTCGGCTCGGCAACCGTGTTCAGCCCGACAGAGTCATTGCAGCCCGGAACGGTCACCGGTCTATCGCTGGGCCTCGGCAACGGTCCGCGGAACGGCGACCTGATGTCGTCGGACGCCGCCTTCCCGATGCAGATGGCGAAGGATCTGGAACAAGCTGTCCCAGGCGTGAAGGTGAGCGTCACGGTCAAGGGCGGTCGCGGAATGCTGGCGTCCGAGATGCTGGACATCCTGCGCACCGAACTAGCCGCAAATCACTACCAGTTGGTGATCTGGCAGACGGGAACGGTGGAAGCCGTGCGCAACGTGCCGGTCGGGAATTTCTACCAGACATTGTCTGATGGGTCAGCCTTGATCGCGGACGCCGGCGCCGACTTGGTCATCGTGGACCCGCAGTTCAGCCGCTTCCTGCACGCCAATGCCGACCTCGACCCCTATGCTCAGACCATGCAGCAGATCTCGGCGCAGCCCGGGGTGATCCTGTTCCACCGATTCGATTTGATGCGGTATTGGTCCGGAGAAGGCCAAATCGACCTGGAACGGACGCCGAAAAGTGCGCGACTGAAAACCGTTGAGCTACTTCACCGGTGTCTAGGGGCTAGGCTCTCGCAGATGGTGCTGGCGTCTGCACACCTGCCGCCCTGAGCGGCTCACGGTATCGCTACCTTCATCACGCGGTTGACATTCCCGCGGCCGTGCCATTCGGGAACTGCTGAGGCCAACTTGTCTTAGCAATTCATGGATAGCAACGATCTGAGGAGCGCTTCGATGCAGACCCCGCGCCCACAGGACGAGCAAGCGATCAGTCGTTGGCTGCAAGTCTCGCTCGCCCGACGCTACACCGCAGTCCTACAGGAGCCGGTGCCGGAAAGCCTGCTGCGGCTACTCGGCGACACGCAAAACTAGTCTCAGGCTGGCGAGAGAACGTGGATGACCCGGCTGGCCAACATGTCCTTCGTTTTCGCACCGTAGGCGACCATGTGAGCTGACTTCGCATGGGCCGCCAATGCCTCTGGGGTCTCCCACTTTTCGATTACGACGAAGGTGTCGTCGCCTAGCTTCGTCTGGATTGCTCCAATCCCCGAGGCGTCGATCGCCGGGCCGTATTCAATGCAGCCATCCTCGGCATGAACCGCCGGCATGTTGGCCCGGAACGCCTCCAACACGGTCTCGCGCTGACCAGGTTTGGTGGTGATCATCGCTAGAATGTGGATCATATCGAACGCTCCGTCCTTTACTCGATTGTAGAGCGGCGCCCGACTTGAGGCTAGCGTGCAGGGCCGACAGACGGCCCTATTAGCTTTAAAACGCGAGCGATCGAGGTGCGGCCACCCCTCCCCTCGGCCCCCTCCCTCAAGGGGAGGGGGAGGGTGGTTACTCTGCCGCGATCGCGTAGGCTTCTAGCGGCGCGCAGGTGCAGATCAGGTTGCGGTCGCCGTATACGTTGTCGACGCGCTTCACCGGTGGCCAGTATTTGTTGGCTCGCACCCAGGCCAGCGGGAACGCCGCTTCGGTCCGCGAATAGCTGTGCTGCCACGTCTCGCCCATCACCTCGGACGCAGTGTGCGGGGCGTTCTTCAGCGGATTGTCCGCCCGATCCCCCTTGCCCTCGCCGATCGCCGCAACCTCGGCGCGGATCGCCAGCATGGCCTCGCAGAACCGGTCTAACTCGGCTTTTGGCTCGCTCTCCGTCGGCTCGATCATCAGCGTGCCGGCGACCGGCCAGCTCATCGTCGGCGCGTGGAAACCGTAATCCTGCAGGCGCTTGGCGATGTCCTCCACCATCACGCCCGCCTCCGCCTGGAAGCCGCGGCAGTCGATGATGCACTCGTGCGCCACCCGCCCGCCCTGCCCGGCATACAGCACCGGGTAGGCATCACGCAGCCGGGTTGCGATGTAGTTGGCGTTCAGGATCGCAACCTCGGACGCGCGGGTCAGCCCAGCCGCGCCCATCATGCGGATATAGGCGTAGGAGATCGGCAGGATCAGCGCCGACCCGAACGGCGCCGCACTCACCGGACCGAACCCGGTCGCAGGACCGGCATCGGCGCGGGCCGGGTGGTTCGGCAGATGCGGCACCAAGTGGGCCGCGACCCCGATCGGGCCGACGCCCGGGCCGCCGCCGCCGTGCGGGATGCAGAACGTCTTGTGCAGGTTCAGGTGGCACACGTCGGCGCCGATCGCGGCCGGGCTGGTGAGCCCCAACTGTGCGTTCATGTTGGCGCCGTCCATGTACACCTGGCCGCCGTGTTCGTGGATGGTGGCGCAGATGTTGCGGATCTCGCCCTCGAACACGCCGTGGGTCGACGGGTAGGTCACCATCAGGGCCGCCAGCCGTTCGCCGTGTAACGTTGCCTTCGCGCGCAGATCGGCCAGGTCCACGTTGCCGTCGCGGTCGCAGCCGACCACTACCACGCGCAGCCCCGCCATCGCCGCACTCGCCGGGTTGGTGCCGTGCGCGGACGACGGAATGAGGCACACGTCGCGCGCCCCCTGCCCGCGCGCCTCGTGATACGCGCGGATCGCCAGCAGCCCGGCATACTCACCCTGCGACCCGGCGTTCGGCTGCAGCGACACCGCCGCGAAGCCGGTCGCCGCCGATAGCCAGCCCGCCAACCGCTCGATCATGCTGGCGTAGCCCACCGTCTGCTCCACGGGGGCGAATGGGTGGATGTCGGAGAAGCCCGGCAGCGTGATCGGCACCATCTCCGCCGTGGCATTCAGCTTCATCGTGCAGGAGCCGAGCGGGATCATCGAGCGGTTCAGCGCCACGTCCCGGTCCTCGAGCCGCTTTAGGTAGCGCAGCATCTCGTGCTCGGAGCGATGCGCGCCGAACACCGCCTGCGGCAGCACCGGCCCAGTCCGCAGCAGGGCGGCCGGGATCGAGGCCGGCGCCCCACCCAATTTGCCGCCCAACACCGTTGCAAGCTCGGCGAGATCCTCCGCCGTGACCGACTCGTCCAACGAGATAGACACGCCCGTCGCGTCCAGCCGGCGGAAGTTGAAACCGGCCGCGACAGCCCGCGCCATCAGCCCGTCGGCATCCGGCACGTCGAGCGCGATCGTGTCGAAGAACGAGTCGTGCCGCAGCGCGAGCCCGGCCTTCGTGGCTACGTCAGCCAAGGCGCGGGCCTGCAGGTTGGTGCGGCGAGCGATGCGCGTCAGCCCCTCGGGGCCATGCCAGACGGCATACATCCCGGCCATCACGGCGAGCAGCACCTGCGCGGTGCAGATGTTGCTGGTGGCCTTTTCGCGGCGGATATGCTGCTCGCGGGTCTGCAGCGCCAACCGCATCGCCGGTTGCCCGGCGGCGTCCTGCGACACGCCGACCAGGCGGCCCGGCATCGAACGCTTGAACTTGTCCTGCGTCGCGAAGAACGCGGCGTGCGGCCCGCCGAACCCCATCGGCACGCCGAAGCGCTGCGACGAGCCGACCACCACGTCTGCCCCCATTTCGCCCGGGGGTGTCAGCAGCACCAGGCTCAGCAGGTCGGCGCAGACGATCGCCAGCGCCCCCGCCTCGTGCGCCGCCGCAATTTCGGCGTGTAGGTCACGCAGCGCGCCCGAGGTGCCCGGGTATTGCAGCACGACCACGAAGGGCTGGGCCGCCCCGATCGCCGCCGTGTCGCCGGGGGCGAAGCTTTGCAGCGTCCAGCCGAGCGGGTGCGCGCGCGTCTGCAGCACGGCGGTGGTCTGCGGGTGCAGGTCGGCGCAGACCGCGATCGTATTGGTCTTGGTGCGGGAGGAGGCATGCGCCATCGCCACCGCCTCGGCCGCCGCGGTCGCCTCGTCCAGCAGCGAGGCGTTGGCGATCGGCATCCCGGTCAGATCGCTGACCATGGTCTGGAAGTTGAGCAGCGCCTCCAGCCGGCCTTGCGCGAGCTCGGCCTGATAGGGGGTGTAGGCGGTGTACCAGCCCGGATTCTCCAGCACGTTGCGGCGGATCACCGGCGGGGTGTGGGTGCCGTAATAGCCCTGGCCGATCAGCGAGCGCAGCCGGTGGTTCTGCGCCGCGAGTTGGCGCAGTTCCTCGATGACCGCGATCTCACCGATCGCATCCGGCAGGCCCTTCATGGGCGGGATGCGGATGTCGCCGGGCACGGTCTGGGAGGCCAGTGCCTCCAGCGTTTCGGCACCGACGGCGTGCAGCATGGCGGCGATATCGGCCTCGGCGGGGGCGACGTGGCGGTGGACGAAGCTGTCCTCCAGCGCGGCAAGTTCGGCGACGGCGTCCATCATGCCGCCTCCGCCACGAGCTTGTCGTAGGCGTCCTGGTCCAGCAGTGCATCGAAGGCCGTGGCGTCCGCCAGATGCAGCTTGAAGAACCAACCCTCGCCTGCCGGGTCGCGGTTCACCAGGGCCGGGTCGTCGCTGAGTTGCGCGTTCACCTCGGTCACACGGCCGGCCAAGGGGGCGTAGACGTCGCTCGCCGCCTTCACCGACTCCACGACGGCGACCGCCTCTGCTTCGGTCACTTCGCGGCCTGGCTCCGGCAGTTCGACGAACACCAGGTCGCCGAGCGCGTCTTGGGCGTGGGTGGTGATTCCGACCGTGGCGATGTCGCCGTCCAGCCGAACCCATTCATGGTCTTTGGTGAAACGGATCATGGTTCCGAATTCCTTCAGCGGACGTAGCGGTGGGGGACGAATGGCAGGGCGGTGACGCGGGCGGGCATTTGCTTGCCGCGGACCAGCAGGTAGAGCGCGGTGCCCTCGACGGCCAGATCCTTGCGGACATAGCCCATGGCGACCGGCCCGCCCGCGGTGGGGCCGAACCCGCCGGAGGTGATGCTGCCGGCCGCGGTGCCGTCGGTCGCCGCGATGTCGGTTTCGGCCCGGGCGGGGGCGCGGCCGTCGGGGCGGATGCCGACGCGCAGCCGGGTCGGGCCGTGGGTCAGTTGGTCACAGATCGGGATGGCACCGGGGAAATCGGCGGCCTCGCGGCGGCGCTTGGCAATGGTCCATTTCAGGTTGGCTTCGACCGGCGTGGTCAATTCGTCGATGTCGTTGCCATACAGGCATAGCCCCGCCTCCAGCCGCAGACTGTCCCGCGCGCCCAGCCCCGCGGGTGCCACTTCCGGTTCGGCCAGCAGCTTTTCTGCAAACGCCTCGGCATCCCCGGCCGAGATCGAGATCTCGAACCCGTCCTCGCCGGTGTAGCCGGAGCGGCTGATCCAGACCGGAATGCCCCCGATGCTCAGTTCGGCCACACCCATGAACGGCAACGCCGCCGCCTCGGGTGACAACCGGCCCATGACGGTGATCGCGGCCGGGCCCTGCAGCGCCAGAAGGGCGCGGTCGTGGTGACGCTCGGCGGTGATCTGCGGAATGCGGGTGGCGAGATGTTGGGCGTCGGCCTTCTTGCGGCTGGCATTGACGATCAGCAGCAGCCGGTCGCCGTGATTGGCAACCATCAGGTCGTCCAGGATGCCGCCGGCCTCGTCCAGGAACAGGGTGTAGCGCTGGCGGCCCGGCTTGATGCCGAGCATGTCGCCGGGCACCAGCGTTTCGAGCGCCGCGGCGGCATCCGCGCCAAACAGGCTGATCTGGCCCATGTGCGACACGTCGAACAGGGCGGCGCGCTCGCGGCACTGGATGTGCTCGGCCATCACCCCGGCAGGGTATTGCACCGGCAGTTCGTACCCCGCGAACGGTACCATCTTGCCGCCCAGACGTCGGTGCAGCGCATCGAGCGGTGTCGTGCGGATCACGTCCGCATCGGGGTCGATGAAATCTTCCGGGGTGAATTCTGACACAGCAACTCCGCGAGCAAAGGCCGCCCGCCGGCACCAGTGCTGGCAGGAACGACCCCCCTCTGTCGCGGAACCTGAGAGATTCGGGCGCGGCGTGCACGACCCTTACTCCGTCGGTGCACCCCTGATGGACCGGGGCGCTTTCCAGAGACCCTATGCTCCGTGCGGTCCTTTGTGCCTGAGCGTTTCCGGGG
>CAXTCJ010000103.1:0-20378 GCA_964242215.1 uncultured Acetobacteraceae bacterium
ATCGCCGGCGACAGGCCCTCGATGCTGTCCACGTCCGGCTTGCCCATCAGCTCCAGGAACTGCCGCGCATAGGCCGACAGCGACTCCACATAGCGCCGCTGACCCTCGGCATAGATCGTGTCGAAGGCGAGCGACGACTTGCCGCTGCCCGACAGCCCGGTGATCACCGTCAGCTGGTCGCGCGGAATCTTGGCGTCGACGTTCTTGAGGTTGTGCTCGCGCGCGCCCCGCACCGTGATGAAGCCGCGGTTGTTAGCGCTGTCGTCGCGCGTGACTTTGCCTCGAGGGCGAACCGATCCGTCCATCAAACCTCCACTGAAGCGCACCGAGATCTGGCGACTCGCTTGCGTTCACGTCTTGTTCCGGTTATATGGTGGTTAAGCGAGCGCGCGGAAACCCTTTTTCCGCATCTCAGGCCTCTCCTCGTTTGAGGATTCGGCCGCCCGCCACTCCCCCTGCTGCCGAGACGGCAACCCTTAGCTCCAGCCCCCAAGGTGTTTGGCATGATCCGCGCCCCCCGTCCAAAGTCCCAGCGCGTCCAAAGTGCCCACCCGGTCCGGCAGCTTTTCTGCCGCGTTGTTTTCCTGGCCGGTGCGGCGCTGATGCCTGTTGCTGCCTGGGCGCAGAGTCCGCTCGCATCGTCCTACGCGACAAGGGACGGACGCGCCCCCACCACCGTGCTTGGCTGCGTGTCAGTCGATGGATCCTACACGGTGCAACCCTGCGGCGTGATCGGCTATCCGCTGCACGTGACAATCGACGGCGGGTCGGTCGGCGGCTCATCCGGCAGCACCACGCCGACGACGGCCGCGGGCACGGCCTCGCCCCAACTGGTGGGGATCCAGGGCGGCGGCTCCAACGCGCTGGCTGTTTCGGTCCTCGACCCGACGGTGGCCCAGGTGGTCGTGCAGAGCCAATTAGCCGCCACCGCACTCGGCACGCCGAACGATGCCGCCGCCACCAGCACTGGCTCCGTCGTGTCGCAGCTGCGCCGGATCGGCAACGCCTTGACCGTGGCACCGAACGGCCCGCTGAACACCGATGGCGGCCAGCAAGTCCACGTGATGAACTTGCCCGCCACCCAGCCGGTGAGTGCGGCTGCATTGCCGTTGCCAGCGGGTGCTGCCACGGCCGCCGCGCAGCCCGCGCTGAGCGGCGATGGTGGCGCGTTGGCCCATGTCGCGAACTTTCCGGCGACGCAGCCGGTTTCGGCCGCCTCCCTGCCGTTGCCCGCTGGGGCCGCCTCGGCGGCGCTGCAGCCTGCCGTAAACGGGGACGGTGGATCACAGGTGCACGTGCAAAATTTTCCGTCCACGCAGGCCGTGTCGGCCGCCGCGTTGCCGCTGCCGGCGGGGGCTGCCACCGCGGCGCTGCAACCGGCCGTCAACACGGACGGTGGCTCGCAAGTCCACGTGCAGAACTTCCCCTCGAACCAGATCGTCACCAACGCCGGCAGCTTCGCCGTGCAGGACAGCGCCGTCATCGCCAGCAACGCCGTCATCGCCACGAACACGGCCGCCCGGACCGGTGCATGGAGCGATGCGAGTTTCACCGCGACGGGTACGGCGAGCTCGCCCGCGTCGCTCGGGGCCGTGGCATCCCGCATCGGTTTGCACGTCTGGAATCTCGGCGCGTCTGCCGTTTGCATGAACTACACCAGCGCCGCCGCCTTGAACGGTAGCGCATGCGCCGCCGGATCGGTCCCGATCCCCGCCGGGTCTGCCTACCTCGAGGACCAGCCCGGCAACGTCTCCCCCGAGGCAATCAGCTTCGTCTGTGCCGGCAGCTCCTGCCCGCTGACGATCAAGGTGCGCTGATGCTGAAACGGCGCCATCTCGTTCTCGGCCTCACTGCCTTGCCGGCCCTCTCCCACGCTGCCGGGGTCATTCCGGCACCGCCGCCGACGCTGCGGCAGGCGAGCGGCCGCCCGCTCTGGCAGCCGGTGACCAACCGCAACAACACCAACGGCTCGCAAGGCACGGCACCCACCGCCTACCCGGCGACGCTGAGCCGCATCACCAAGACCGTCCAGGCGGACTGCTCGGAACTGCGCACCGTGGTGATGGGGTTCCAGATGAACCCGTACGAGCAGCCACTGATCGGCAACAATGCCGGCGTCACCGGGGCCTTCGCGGCGTCGGCTGCCACGGTTGCGGCGGCGGGCACCGGCTACACCGTCGGTGACGTGCTGACCTTCGCCATCGGCGCGTCCGATCTGGCGGCCGTGGTGCTCATCGTGGCGCGGCTCGGCACGTCCGGCGCGATCGCCGAGGTGCGGGTCGCGGATGCCGGTGCCTACGCGGCACCGCTCGCCGACGGTACGGCGCCGGCGAGCGCCATCAAGCGCGGCAGCGGCAGCTCCGCCGGGTCGGCCGCCACGTTCAACTTCGTCTGGGGCGAGTACGCGGTGGCGGCCAATGTCGGCATCGAGCCGACGGCGAACCAGGCCGGCACCAACGCCGCTGCCATCATCAAGGCCGGGATCGGGCTGCGCTATGACGGACTGAGCCCGCAGACGACCCTGCTCGTCCCCGATGGCAGCTATCTCACGACCGACCCGATCCGCTTGGTGCTTCCGAAAGGCAGCGCCATTGCCGAGCGCATCGCCACCATCGGCGCGCCCCCGGGCGTGCAGCGCTCGACCATGGGTGTGGATTACTTCGCCTCGGCCGCCGCCGCGCGCACCAACCCCGGCGCCTTTGCTGGAACGGTCACCGCCGGGACCGGCACCGCGACGATGGGTACCGTCACGCTGGGCCGGCCTTCATCGCCTACGCCGTGGTTCTGTATCGTCGGCGACAGCATCGATTTCGGCATCGTCGGCGGTGGCGGAACCACCCCGGACACCGGCGACAGCGCGCAGAACAGCGGCTGGATCGAGCGCGGGCTGCAACTCGCCGGCGGGTATGGCCTGTTGTCGATCACGCGGTCGGGCGATGCGCTCGGATCCTGGTACCTGACGCAGAACCGGCGCTTCATGCGGCTGGCGATGCTGTCGAAACTGTCCGAGATCGTGAACTTCGGCTCGTGCGTGTTCATCGCCGGGCTGTGCGTGAACGACGTCACCGCCGGCACCACCCCCGCCAATATCGAGGCCATGATGCAGTGGCTGAGCCAGGACCTGCTGGCCTTCAACCCGGCGGGATTGTTCTACAGCACCTGCATGCCCGGCGCCGTCACCAGCACCGACAGCTTCGCCACCGTGGCGAACCAGACGGTGAACAGCACCTACGACACCACCCGCAAGACGGTGAACACCTGGCTGCGGGCGGGCGGCGGCGGGTTGTTCACCGGCCAGTCCGGCCGCACCCGCACCGGCCTGTTGGATCGCGCCGCGCTGGTGGAGGCGAACAATGCCGGCTTGGGCGTATGGAACCCGGCTACGACCACCGACGGCACGCACCCCACCCAGGCAACCCATGCGGGCGCACTGGCGAGCCTGGTGCAGACAAGCTTCAGCGGGTTTTCGTTGCCGAGTTAGGGGCACACCGGTGCCGCCCACCGATTACCGAACGCGCACGTATGCATGCAATTTGGCCTGTTGGCAGGCATGGGGTATGTGTGCGGTTTGCGGGGGAGGCATCGATGGCTGGCAGCGTTAACAAGGTGATTCTGATCGGCAATGTCGGTAAGGACCCCGAGATCAGGAACATGCAGAATGGCGGCAAGATCGCCAACCTGACCCTGGCCACGAGCGAGACGTGGAACGACAAGGCGTCCGGCGAGCGCAAGGAAAAGACCGAGTGGCACCGCGTGGTCGTGTTCAACGACCGGCTGGTGGACGTGGTCGAGCGCTTCGTGAAGAAGGGCGAGAAGATCTACGTCGAAGGCGCGCTGCAGACGCGTAAATGGACCGACCAATCGGGCCAGGAAAAGTACACCACCGAGATCGTGGTCGACCGTTTCCGCGGCGAGATCACGCTGCTCGGCGGCCGCGCCGGCGGTGGTGGTGGCGGCGAGATGGGCGGCGGCTATGGCGGCGGTGCGCAACCCGCTCGCCAGCCAGCCCGTGGTGGCGCCCCGGCCGGCGGCGGCGGCAACCCGGGGTGGGAACCGAACCGCGGCGGCGACCTGGACGACGACATTCCGTTCTAAGCCGCTTGGCCGTTCTGGCGAGCCGTGACGGGCGGAGCGTCCATGTCGGTTTTGGCAGAGCGGCCCGTCGCCCCGGCCTAGCCCGGGCTCGCCCTTGACGCTATAAAGGCCGGGTCGGCGGCCCTCACTGCCTCCAAATTAGGGCGGCGAACGCCCATATCGCTTTCCACACGAGCTTCCTAGGCCGCCAACCCACTCATGAGCGATACGCCACCCCCGCCCCTCCCGCCTCCATCCGAGCCCGGACAGCCTGACTTGCATCCGGTCATGCTCGAGGAGGAGATGCGGCGCTCCTACCTCGACTATGCCATGTCCGTCATCGTCAGCCGGGCGCTGCCGGACGCGCGCGACGGCCTCAAGCCGGTGCATCGACGCATCCTGTACGCGATGAACGAGAGCGGCTTCACCCACGACAAGCCGTACCGCAAATCGGCGCGTATCGTGGGCGAGGTGATGGGCAAGTACCACCCGCACGGCGACTCCGCGATCTACGACGCCATGGTGCGGATGGCGCAGCCGTTCAGCCTGCGCGTGCCACTGATCGACGGGCAGGGCAATTTCGGCTCCATCGACGGCGATCCCCCGGCGGCCATGCGTTACACCGAGAGCCGCCTGTCACGCGCCGCGATGCGCATGCTGGAGGATATCGACAAGGACACGGTCGATTTCGGCCCGAACTACGACGAGGCGGACGTCGAGCCGAAAGTGCTTCCGGCGGCGTTCCCGAACCTGCTGGTCAATGGCGGCAGCGGCATCGCGGTCGGCATGGCGACCAACATCCCGACCCACAACGCGGGCGAGGTGATCGACGCCGCGCTTGCCCTGATCGAGAATCCGGACATCACGCTCGACGAGCTGATGAAGATCATCCCTGGCCCGGATTTCCCGACGGGCGGCATCATCCTCGGCCGCTCCGGCATCCGCCAGGCGTTCGAGACCGGCCGCGGCGGTATCCCGTTGCGCGCCCGCGCCGAAATCGAGGAGATCCGCAAGGACCGCAACGCCATCATCGTGCGGGAAATCCCGTATCAGGTGAACAAGAACAGCCTGATCGAGCGCATCGCCGAACTGGTCCGCGCCAAGCAGGTCGAAGGCATCAGCGATCTGCGCGACGAGTCTGACCGCGACGGCATGCGGATCGTCATCGAGCTGAAGCGCGACGCGACGCCCGAAGTGGTGCTGAACCATCTATACCGCTTCACCCAGATGCAGACCCAGTTCAGCGCCAACATGCTGGCGCTCGATGTCGGCCGCCCGCGGCTGATGGGCCTGAAAGACCTGCTCGCAGCCTTCGTGGCGTTCCGCGAGGACGTCATTCTCCGCCGCAGCCGCTTCGATCTCGGCAAGGCCCGCGAACGCGCCCATCTGTTGGTCGGCCTCGCCATCGCCGTCGCCAACATCGACGAGATCATCCGTGTCATTCGCGCCAGCCCCGACGCCGGCGTCGCCCGTGCCGAACTGATGGCGCGCGACTGGCCAGCCGGCGATATCGGCGCCTTGCTCGCCCTGATCGACGATAGCGGCAACCTCGTGGTGGACGACACCGTGCGGCTGACTGACGCCCAGGCGCGCGGCATCCTGGAACTGCGCCTTGCCCGCCTGACCGGGCTGGAGCGGGACAAGATCCAGGCCGAGCTGAAGGAGGTCGCCGACAAGATCGCCGCGTTGCTGGAGATCATCGGCAGCCGCCCGCGCCGGCTCGAGGTCATGGTCGAGGAACTCGGCGTGGTCCGGGCCGAGATCGCCAGCCCCCGCATGACCGCCATCGTGGACGCCGCGGCCGACCAGGACGACGAGAGCCTGATCGAGCCGGGTCAGATGGTCGTCACCATCACCCGCGACGGCTTTATCAAGCGCACCGGGCTCGATCTGTTCCGCCAGCAGATCCGTGGTGGCCGCGGCCGGTCCGCACTGGGCATGCGCGGCGACGACGTGGTCACTCGGTCGTTCAACGCCCACACGCATCAGTGGGTGCTGTTCTTCTCCTCCGGTGGCAAGGCGTTCCGCGAGAAGGTCTGGCGCCTGCCGGAAGCCCAACCCGCCGCCAAGGGCCGGGCGCTGGTGAACCTGTTGCCCGATCTCGGCGGCGACACCATCACTACCGTGCTGCCGCTGCCGCAGGACGAGAGCCTGTGGGACAATCTGCACCTGTTGTTCGCGACCGCGAGCGGCGGCGTGCGGCGCAACAAGCTGTCCGATTTCGGCCGTGTCCGCTCCTCCGGCCTGATCGCTATGAAACTCGACGACGGCGACCACCTGATCGGCGTCGCCACCTGCCGCGAGGGCGACGACGTGTTGCTCGCGACCAAGAAAGGCCGGTGCATCCGCTTCTCGGTCACCGACGAGGTGGTGCGCGTGTTCGCCGGACGGGACAGCGCCGGCGTGCGCGGCATCCGGCTGCTGAACGATGACAGGGTGATCACCCTGTCGATCCTCCAGCATGTCGAGGCGACCAATCATGAGCGCGCCACCTTCCTGCGTGGCGCTGCGGCCCGCCGGCGCGCGCAAGGCGAGGAGGTGGATGCCTCCGTCGAGGCCGATGCCGATGCCGAGGATGCCCACACCGACGAGACCGGCGAGGTCAGCGAGGCGAAACTCGAGGACATGGCACTCCGTGAGGAGCTGTTGCTGACGGTCACTGACGCCGGGTTCGGCAAGCGCTCCTCCGCCTACGACTACCGCGTCACCGGCCGAGGCGGGCAGGGGATCACCAACATCGTGCTCGGTGGCCGCAAGGGCACCGAAGTCGTGGGCACCTTACCTGTGCGGCCCGGCGCCGACGTGATGCTGGTCACCGATGCCGGCCGCCTGATCCGCATCAGCGCCGATAGCGTGCGCATCACCGGCCGCCAAGCCACCGGCGTCACGCTGTTCCGCGTCAGCGACGGCGAGGTTGTCACGGCGGTGTTCCCCGTCGTCGAAGCCGTCGCCGGCCTGGAGGAGGCCGATCTCGCGGCCCCTCCGGATTCGATCGCTGACGACGACGCAACCCCGCCCGAGACCGACAATCCCGATGGAGCGGGCGATGCTGACACCGATGACGATTCCCTCGGCTAAACCGAAGCTCGACCGTCACACCGGGATCTATCCCGGCACGTTCGACCCGGTGACCAACGGCCACATGGACATTATCCATCGTGCCGCGCGCATCCTCGACCGGCTGGTGGTGGGCGTGGCTGCCAACGCCGGCAAGGGCCCGATCTTCCCGATCGAGGAGCGGATGGAACTCGTCCGCGTCGAGACGGACGTCATCGCCGCGCGCACCGGCACGCACATCGAGGTGACAAGCTTCAACGGCCTGTTGGTGGAGTTCGCCCGCGATAATGGCGCAACCGTGATCATCCGTGGGCTGCGCGCCGTCAGCGACTTCGACTACGAGTTCCAGATGGCCGGCATGAACTACCGTCTGGACCCGGCGATCGAGACGGTGTTTTTGACCGCCAGCGAGCACCACCAGTTCATTTCGTCTCGCTTCGTTAAGGAGATCGCCCGGCTGGGCGGTGACATCTCCTCGTTCGTGCCTGCCTTGACGCTGGAGCGGACGCTGCAGCGTGTGCGGGACAAAGCCTGAGCCCTGTCTGGATCAGCCAGTCTGGGCGCCTGCGGAGTGCTTCCTATGGACCGCCGACTTTTTCTCCAATTGAGTGCGATCGGAACCTTGATGAGCGACGCTGTTTCCTCCTCTGCTGATGCCCAGGCTGCCCTGGACCCGCAGAACACCGTGTACATGGACGTGAAGTATGGCCGGGTCGTGATCCGCCTGCGTCCCGACCTTGCCCCGAAGCACGTCGAGCGCGTCAAGCTGCTGTGCCACGAGCATTTCTACGACGGCACGCCGTTCCATCGCGTGATCGACGGTTTCATGGCCCAGGGCGGCGACCCGTCCGGCACCGGCACCGGCGGCAGCAAATACCCCGATCTGCAGGCCGAGTTCAGCCAAACTGCCCATTTCCTCCGCGGGACGGTGGGTGCTGCCCGGACGCAGAGCCCGAACACGGCCAACAGCCAGTTCTACATCTGCTTCGCCCCGGCCCCCTTCCTGGACGGCCAGTACACGATCTGGGGCCAGGTCGTGTCCGGCATGGAATTTGTCGACGACCTGAAGAAGGGCTCCGGCAGCAGCGGTTCGGTTACCAACCCGGACAAGATCATCAAGATGCGTTTGATGGCCGAGGAAAACAGCTGACCGATTTGACGTAGGCGCCACGCGCGGGTAGGCGATGCCGCAGCGTTCGCGCTGCGGCATTTGCCTACCCGGTGGTGCTGTTGGGCCTGTAGCTCAGCTGGTAGAGCACGAGACTTTTAATCTTGGGGTCCAGGGTTCGAACCCCTGCGGGCCCACCATAATTCCCCAAGGACTGCCCTCTAAGCCATGGCTGAGGTGGTGAGTTGTGCCACCACTCCTACCGGACTGGTGCGGGGCGAGAGGAGGTAAGGCCTCCTTATTGGAACGGTTCTTGTCACGGCACTTGTCAAACCAGTGTCGCGTCTCGGATTTTGACAAAGGTGACTGCGCTAAGGAACCGGTCAGTCTGGCGCGGTGTTGTGGAAAGCCACGGCGCTGACGAGAGGCTGTAATACACCCCATGAACGCAAGTGTGATCACCGGAACTCCGGACCTGGAAGAGGCCAAGCAGGCGGCTAAGCTTGCGAAGCTGCATTATGTCACCGATTCGAAGCCGGGTATCAACCGTGTGTCAGGAGGAGACGGCTTCGAGTACTACGCGCCCGATGGTCAGCGTGTCACGAACGACGCCGAACTTACGCGCATAAAGAAACTGGCTATCCCTCCAGCCTACACCGAGGTGTGGATCTGCCGCGACCCGAATGGCCATCTGCAAGCCACCGGGCGAGACGCGCGAGGGCGGAAGCAATACCGATACCATCCCCGTTGGCGAACCGTTCGAGACGAGGCAAAATACGGGCGGATGATGCTCTTTGGACAAGTACTGCCAAAGATCCGCGCCCGGGTCGAGAAGGACCTTGCGCTCGCTGGCCTTGAACGCCGCCGAATATTAGCGGCTCTGGTCAAGTTGCTGGAGAAGACACTCGCACGTGTGGGCAACGAGGAATACGCGCGGGACAACCAGAGCTTTGGTCTGACGACGCTGCGGAACCGTCACACGCGGGTTGATGGAAGCCGCATCAAGTTCGACTTCCGTGGCAAACATGGCATCGACCATCACTTGAGCCTGCAGGATCGGCGTTTGGCCAACATCATCAAGCGATGCCAAGAACTGCCCGGACAGCACTTGTTCCAGTTCGTTGACCACGACGGCAACGTACACGAGGTGACGTCTGACGACGTGAACCAGTATCTTCACGAAATCAGCGGCGAGGAAATCACAGCCAAGGACTTCCGCACTTGGGCTGCGACGAATCTCGCAGCGATCGCGCTTCATGAGCTCGAACGGTATGACACGGAGGCCAAGAACAAAAAGAATGTTGTCCAAGCAGTCGAGGCGGTTGCCGGGATGTTGGGGAACACTCCAACGGTCTGTCGGAAATGCTACATTCATCCGGCAATATTCGACGGCTACCTGGATGGAAGCTTATTGGAGGGGCTGCAGGAGCGAGCTGAAGAGGTGCTGAACGAAGGTAGCAAGGGACTGACCGCCGAGGAAGTCGCCGTAATGGCGTTCCTAAGCCGCCGGCTCACAACCGCGGCTAAGCAGTCCAGCCCAAATCAGCTTCGCTAACGGTGACTTCTGAACGGGCGGGCAGTGCGCGCTTGATCCGGGCGTGGCGAACATGAGCGAGTATGATCTCCCGACTGGAGCCGTGGAACTTAACGCCGCCCACTCGTATCGACGCTCCCCCCCGGCCCTCGCCGGCTGCTGGTGCGCCGATGCCAATCTGCAATCCTATTTCTACAACAACATCGCCCAACGCGACGTGCATTGCCCCGCTGAATACATGATTACGTTCGATGCCGCGCATGTATTTGGCGCCCAGTTCATCCTCGGGGCGGACGGGGATTGGTTCGCTCCTTCTATCGTCGACTACCCGCCGGCCGAGGCACTACGTCCGAAGGTGGCGCAACGGATCGCGCAGGGCGACATGTTGCGCGTCGGCTCACACGACAAACCCACCGTCATGATCGCCAAGGCAGGCGCGAATAACTACGGGCACACCCTGGTCGAGATGTTGCCGCGTATCGTGAACCTTGCGCGCTCGTCACTGCGAGACGTGCGGCTGTTGCTGCCAGAGAGCATGGCCGCATTCGAGCCGACATTGCGTAGCTTAGCAGGGATGCTGGGCATTCAGGCCGAATTCGTATTCGTCGGCGAGAGACAGATCACCGCTGTAGACAATCTCGTCTATCTCGGTCCGGTCTCGAAGCACAACATGCGCAAGTCTGCAACGCTACTCGCATTCCGAGATTTGGTATGGCGCAGCCTTGGGGTCACGCCGGCGGCGCGTCGACGCTTCTACATCGAGCGCCCGAATGGCGAGAAGCGCAGCTTGAGCAATGCAGGCGAGGCCCGCGCGGTGCTGGAAGCGGCAGGGTACGAGACGGTGCACCCTGCTGAAATGACGTTCAATGACCAGGTCGCGCTATTCGGCCAGGCAAGCCATATAGCCGGGTCTTTGGGCGCCGGTCTGAGCAACAGTATCTTCGCGCCGGCCTCATGTAAGGTGACCATGATAGGCAACGGCCTGTCGGACTACTTCTTCTGGGATCTGGCGGCGCTGGCTGGCCAGCCATTTACGTGGATGTTCAACGGGCCGCTCTCGTTTTTCTCGCAAGAACTGGCGTCAACACCTTACGCGGCCGACCTTGATGGATTGCGGTGCGTTCTACGTCAGGTCGGCTAACCAACGACGTAGGGGTGCTGGTGGACGCGGTACTCAGTGCCGCGATGATCACGCGTCCAAGACAGCCTATCGGCCACTTAGGAAGCGACTACGCCACTCATTATTGCGATGATCGGCTTGTCGACGCAGCGAGACCCGTTCGGGGCGGAACGTCGTCTGTTGCATCCCGATGCTGTGTGCAACCCGTGCCACTGTCTCGGCGGGTTGGGTCTCTAATTCCTCGTAGAGGACGTGTGTTGCCTTGATTCCATTCATCCCGAAGAACACGTCGAAGGTGCGGTTCGAATCAGCGAAGTAGTTGATCGTGGCCTCGATCCGCGTCCGGTCATAGACCGGCGCTTGACCTTGGGCCTCTATTCCGGAGTGCCAGCTTCCAGATTGAACTGCGATCTCCCACGAGATTGCCTGGGCGAGCCGATCGGCGCGTTCGATGAAGACATAGTGGATGTGGTCTCGCCAGAGATCGAGCAGTCCCGCCTCACCGAGTATCTCAAGATGAGGCACCCCCACCTTGATGGCGAGGCGACCGTCGCGTTGCTCGTCCTGTAAGGCTGCCCTGACGAAACTCGGGAAGGTGAATTTGTCAGGGTAAGAGGCAGCGTGTTCGACGTTGAGAATTTCGCGGGCTTCGTTCAGTCCGCCGGTGCTGGCCAACCCGGACGCTAGATAATTAGACCCACACCGATTCGTGAAGCAGATCAGCACGAGCAAGTCGTAGCGTTGCAGTTCGGCGACACCGACTTGCAAACGCTTGAACAGTTCATGAAGGCCATCACGATGAACATTTCCCTCAACCCGAGGGAACCAAACTTGAGCTGACATTATCTCCGAGCAATAGATTATCAGCATCAAAGCAGTCAAGTGGTCCACCACCCACCCGTGAGTCGATAGCGTTCTTCGTTTTGATCTGCGAGCAGATGGATCGAATCCGACCGGTAATTTAACGTCATTCAGTGGAGCACGCGTAGGCTCTTACTTCGTGCGCTGGAGTGTTCTGGGAAGTGCAATACGGTTTATTGCGTAAGTCCAAGTGAACCCAAGCCAATGCCGAGTCCATCGAGCAGTCTCCGGCACGACCTATCCAACTTCGCTGCGGGTCGCGTCTATGCCGACGCCTGCTGCTTGTCCCGCGTGACGGGTCGAGGGTAGTTTAAGGGTGCCGTGAGAAGCCGGTCTGACGTGCGTGTCGCGGTTTACGCCATCACCCTTAACGAGGCGCGGCCAGTCCCCATCCGTCCTTAACGCTTCGACTTTCCACGCACATGGCCGCGCTGGTGCGGCTGTTCGAAGCGCTCGAGGCACGCAGAGATCGTGATTCGCGCGCGGCATTCGGCAGCGAGCGGACAGTTTCTCCGCCACCTATGTTGCCGCGCCTGTGAGAGGACAGCCCGGTACAAGCGGCGTGGGCTGGTCAAGCGCTGGCCAGTGTTGTGATGGGCCATTCCGGGGCCGTGAGGTCGCACTGGGCTATGCCGTAAGGTTCGTTGCTTAATGCGGCAGCTTCACCTTGAAGATCGTGAATGGCCCGGAACGAGGGAGATCGTTGCGGAATGCGACCTCGTTCAGATGCGAGTCGCTGATGTAGAGGTCACCGCCGCTGATGGCGAACCCGTCGGCCCAATGCAGCGTCCCGGGCGCCTGCACAAAGACGCGGGAGGAAAGACGCGCGCCGTGAAGCGTCAAGGCGACGACGGTGCTGTGCTCGACGTCGCCTGCAAACAGGGTGCCTTGATGGTCCATGATCAGGCCGCCGCTCAGCGCAGCGCTCCCGAGGTATTGCACACGGGCAGATAGGGCCGTGGGGCTCAGCCCGGCGTCGCGCAGCGCGGCCGTTGGCACGCGCCAGTAATTGTGGTCGGTGAGAGGGCGGTAATACAGCCATTGCCGGTCGGGCGAGAGCGCGATGCCATCGGTCTGGATTACGACAGGGCTGCCATCCGGCTTCAGTGCCTGCTGGTCCCCGATCATAAGGTGCTGCTTCGGATCGCCCACCGCCGATTTGTCGTTCGCCAGCACCAGGCGGGACTTGCCGGAGCGCAGATCCAGCACGACCAACCCTCCGGGGCCGCCGGCCGCGGTGAGGTATGCCGTCTGGTTGGGGACGTCGATGCGCACATCGTTGAGCGCGTTGCTGACGTCGACCACCCCGTCGAAGGTGTAGGTGCGAATGGGCTGATTGGTCGTGAGATCGAACTCGACCAGTTTCGTCGGGATCGCATCGCCAGGTTTCGCGATGCCGGTGTCCAACGCCCAGAGATGGTCGGCGCTATCATCCCAGAGGGCTTGCACGAGGCCCCATTCGGGCTTGCCGTCCGGCGCCGGGCGAACCGTGTTCCACGCCATATCCGGATAGGGAATGAGCTTGCCGGTCTTGGTGTCAACCTCCACCATGCTGAGGCCGGCGTGGGCCCGCGCGGTGGGTGCGGTAGCAAACACGCGCCCGGCCTTGGATACGCCGATTCCGACCAAGGGGAAGTCGTCGCCGAACTGATGCACGATCGTCAGCGCTGGCGTCGGCGACGGCCCGGGGGCTCCTGCTGTCGCTGCGAGCGCCGAAACCGGTGACACCGAAGCCGCCAGCATCAGCCCAACAAAACTCGAACGTATGTGGCGCCACCCTGAGATCATTTTTATCGCCCTGGTTGGCCGTTTACCGGCATGAGGTATAAAGTACGCCCTATGTTTAACGCAGCTAACTTGACCCGCCGTTTTCTTCCCCTCCTCCTTGCCGGAGTCCTCACCGCTACCATGACAGAATCAGCAATCGGCCAGACCGTGACCCTCCCGTCCGGCGTGAAGTACACCGACGAGGTCGTCGGCACCGGGCCAGAGCCCAAGTCCGGGCAGACCGTTACGGTGCAGTATACCGGTTGGCTCGACGACAACGGCAAGCCGGGCCGCAAGTTCGACAGCTCACGCGATCGCAACCAGCCGTTCAGCTTTACCATCGGCGCCGGGCAGGTCATCGCCGGGTGGGACCAGGGCGTCGCGACCATGCATGTCGGCGGCAAGCGCACGCTGACCATTCCGCCGGAGTTCGGTTACGGCAGCCGCGGCGCCGGTGGCGTAATCCCACCGGGTGCCACGCTGATATTCGACGTCGAACTGCTCGGCGTGCGCTGAGCCGTCCGGTGCGGACCGCGTCTGTCCTTGCTCTGGTCGCGGGCGTGGCCGGGCTCGGGTTGATCGCGTCGGTCGCACGTGCAGCCGACCCCGATGCGCTGTGGAAGATCGTGCACGGGCGGTGCGTACCCAACGCGCAGTCCGGTGGCCCGGCGCCCTGCGCGGAGGTCACAGCGGAATGGGCGTTGTTGAAGGACATCAACGGCGCCACCCAGTTCCTGCTCATTCCGACCGAGCGCGTGACGGGTATCGAGAGCCCCGCCATTCTCGCCGCCACCGCGCCCAATTACTTCGCCGGCGCGTGGGAGGCCCGTCACTACGTTTCGGAGCGGGCAGGGCATGTGCTGCCGCGAGAGGATTTTGCCCTCGCTATCAACCCGCCGAGTGCGCGCACCCAGGAGCAGCTGCATATTCATATCGATTGCATCCGCCCGGAGATCCGCACCGTCCTGCACGGGCTGGCGGTGGGGGACCACTGGACGATGCTGCCGGACCCGCTGGCCGGGCAACGCTACGCGGCGATGCGGATCGATCAGCAGCAATTGAGCGCTAATCCGTTCCAACTTCTCGCTCAAGGCATTCCGGGGGCTCGGGAGGCGATGGGCCAATACACGCTGGTTCTAGCGGGCACGCCCGGCGGGTTCATCCTTCTCGCCGGGCATGTCGGCTCCGATGGCGAGGGGCACGGCGAGGATCTGGAGGACCATGCCTGCGCCGTCGGCCATGCCGTGGACCCGAGCTAGGCGTTAGGTCGCCCGTGAGGGCCATTTTCCGCGCTCGACGGCGCTGAAGAATGACGCGACCTGGGCGTTGAAGGCGGCCGGTTCCTCGAGGTTGATGGCGTGACCAGTGTTCGGGCAGACCCATAGCCCGGCGCCTGGGATGGCGGCCTTGAGCATGAGGTTGGTGTCGAGGCACGGCTCGTCCTCGTCGCCGACGGCGAGCAGAACGGGGACGGTCAGTTGGCGGAACGCCGCTTGGCTGTCGTGCAGGGACGGTCGCAGGCCTTGGTAGCGCGCCATGGTGAACGACATTCCCTCGGCGGAATGGCCGCGCAGATGCTCCATGAATTCGGCCCAGCCACGCGGGTCTTTTTGTTTGAGTTGGATCCTGGTCGGGCTGTGTCCCATGCCCTCTGCGACCGCCGCCATGCCCTGCTCCAAGAAGGCGCGCGCAGTGGCGGGAGCGCCTTTCACGAAGTCTGCGCGACGCACCGGGTCGGAGCCGGTGCCGGCCCCGGCGGCCACGATCGCGCTTGCCCGGTGAGGGTAGCGCAGGCCGAATTGCAGCACCGCGTAGCCGCCCATGCTGAGGCCTACCACGTGCGCCTGCTGGAGTCCGAGGGCGGTCATAACCCCCGCCAGGTCCTCCACGGCGTATTCCCAGCCGTATTGATCGGGGTTGTCCGGGACATCGCTCGGCGGATAGCCGCGCGCGTTGTAGGTGATGCAGCGATACGAGCGCGAGAAGAAGCGGACCTGGCTCTCCCATTCACGACAATCCGCGCCGAATTCATGGACGAAGATCACGGGGTAGCCGGTGCCGGCCTCCTCGTAGTGGATTTTCAGGCCTGAAACATCGGCGTGCGGCATGGCGCGATTCCCGCGAAGACACTGGTGGTCAGTAGCCGCTCTGTGTGGATTGGACCAGCGCGGGCGGAGCCTGCGTGAATGGACGCGACACAGCTTGACCGTACCCAACACTTCATCGCGCTGGCTACCTGAAATCTTACGAAAATTAACGCGGCGGATAGGGAATTATACCTTATTGTCAGAACCACTTGGCCGGAACAGCGTCAACTAATCAAATGTGGGTATTGTTCCCGTTAGACAACGGTATGGACGGAGCACGCACGCGCGTCCTTCGCTCGTGAAGAATTGTTTTGATCTGCGTTAAAGTGTGTTAATATAATAAAATATCGATTTTCGTCTCCAAAATGGGACAAGCGAAGGGGTGTGGCGCCCCGAACAAGGCTTGTTAAATAATGCGGGGCAGTTGGGTGAGCGTTTCAATCGGATTACCGGAGCGGCGGAATCGGGAGAGGGACCGTAGCTGGTTCTTGCTGATGCGGGACGTGCTGCGGCATGGCCCGGCCGCGGCATCTGTATCGCCGGCTGACGGGGCGTCCTCGCTGATGCCTGGCCAGTCGGGCTTCAGCGCCGGGTCGCAGCCGGTGAACGTGGAAGAATGCTTCGGCTGGTTCCACCAGCCCCAAAGCGGGACGGCCGGCACTGCGGTCGCGTCAGACGTTGCGGTGCTGCTGTGTCCGGCGCTCGGTTGGGACGGCCTTCATGCCCATCACGGCTACCGCTTGCTCGCCGACCAGTTCGCATCGGCCGGCTATCCGACGCTGCGGTTCCAGTACCCGGGAACCGGCGACTCCGGCGACATCGATCCCGGTGCGGACGGGACCGTCGACCAATGGGATGCGTGGCAGCACAGCGTGCAGGACGCGGCGAACTGGCTGCGCGTCACGACGGGCGCGAGCCGGCTGATTCTAGTCGGGTTGCGCTTTGGCGCCGCGTTAGCCGCCGCGGTGGCTGAACAGCGCGCCGACGTCGACGGACTCGTGCTTCTGGCGCCGGTGCTGCGGGGCAAATCCTATATGCGCCAGTTGGACATGGAAGCCCGGCTCGAAAGCGGCGCCGCACCCGCCGAGGGCGGAGGCATCGAGTTCCACGAACTGAGCCTGAGCGCCACGACCGTCGCCCTGATCAGCAAAGTCGACCTGCGTCAGGCCAAATTGCGTGCCGATCTGAAGGTCGCCATCTTCCCCCAGGCAAAGTCGAACCTGGTGGACGGCTGCGTTCAGGCGTGGACCAGCCGCGGCGTGCAGGTGCATTGCGCCGGGTTCGACGGGCTGGAGCCGTTGCTGCAGGAAGCGATCCACTGCGATCCGCCGCCCGTGGACGTCAGCAGCGTGGTGGGTTGGGCGACCCAGTATGTGCCGGTCCACGCCGAACTTGCCTCGGGAATGTCGGCCTACCTGCCGAGTGATGTTGGGTTGGTGCTCGCTGACTGCGTCGAGACACCCGTGCGATTTGGCGATGCCGACCGGCTGTTCGGCATCCTCTGCCGCCCCAGCGACACCACGGCTAGCCGTGTGGTGATCATCGGCAACACCGGGCGAGACCCGCATTACGGTATCGCGCGCTTCGGCGTGCAGTTGGCGCGGGACCTGGCGGCGGTGGGGATCGCGTCGTTGCGGATCGATTTCGCCGGCTTGGGGGACAGCCCTGCCGAGCCCGGGAACAGCCAGGCGCTCAGTTCGCTGTTCGAGGCCGATCGCAACGCCGACATATCGGCGGCGATCGATCGGCTCGCGCAACTCGGGTTTCGCGAGTTCGCGATCCAGGGCGTGTGCTCCGGCGCCTATCACGCGTTCCGCGCGGCGCAGGCCGACAAGCGCCTCAGTACGCTCATGCTCGTCAACCTGCCCGTGTTCGAGTGGCAGGGCGGCAATAGCGTCAAGGACGTGCTGTGGCAGTCGGCCCCGGCCAGCCGCGTGTTCACCAAGATGGCGGATCGGGCGGTCTGGAAGCGCTTGTTGCATGGCCGCATCGAACTTCGCCCCATCCTGGTGGCTCTGGTTCGGCGCATGAGCACCGTGGCTCTGCGAAAGGTCGGGCCCGGGGTTGACCAAGTCACGCCTGCGAACGCCGTGGCCGCGCTGGCGGAGCGCCGGGTCAGCGCGTTGTTCCTCTATTCGTCCTCCGATCCAGGCCTCGACACGCTGGACCTGGCGTTCGGCCCGCAAGGCGAACGGCTGCAGAGTGTCGCAGGGGTAGACCTGCGGATCGTTCCGGGCATTGATCACGTCCTGAGCGGGCGGACCATGCGGGAGAAGGCCACCAAGCATTTGGTTGGCTTCATGACCGCGGGTTCAACCTGCGATGTAACTTGCCGGGATCCCGAATGACCATTCGCACGACCATCCTCGACCAAATCGCCCAGACCGCCCGCCTGCAGAACCAAGTGCTCGTCCCGCTCACCGACGATGTGTTGCTGCTCGAATCGGGGCTCGATTCACTGTCGCTCGCAATCGTCGTCGCGAATTTGGAGGACGAGTTGGACCTCGATCCCTTCGGGGCCGGCGGCGTGGTGACCATCCCGAAAACGATCGGCGACTTCATTCGCCTGTATGAGAATGCCGCGGGATAGCCGGCTGGCGATCTCGGAACTTGTCCCGGCCTCTGGCCCGGCTGGCCGGTTCGTTGCCGACGAGACCTCCCGTGTCGCGTTGGACGGACTGGACGGCCGGGTCTGGATCGATGCGGACCCCGCGGCGTTCCGCGGTCGGTCCGTGCTGGTCACCACTCGGCGCCAACTCCCGACCGTGCTGGCGGCGTTCACCCTCGATGGGCTCGCCGCCCGCGTGCTGCTCTGCCCGGTCGACCTGCCGCATCAGCATCTTGCCGCTATCATGGACGACGCGCAGGTCGACGCGGTGGTCACCGACGGCACCGGGCTGCCTGTCCCACCGCGGCCCGGCGTGCCGGTCTGGCGCTGCCACAGCGGCTCCGAGCAGGCGGGCTCTGGACGGGTATCAGCCAGTGGCGACACCGAAACCGAGTGGGTCTTGTTCACGTCCGGCACGACCGGCCGGCCGAAGATGGTCCGGCACACGCTGCAAAGCCTGATCGGCCCGTATGACACCCGCCCCCGCACCGAGGGCGCCGTGTGGAGTACGTTCTACGACGTTCGCCGCTACGGGGGCATGTCCATCCTGATCCGGTCCCTGTTGGGCGGCGCCTCGCTCGTGCTGTCCAGCGCGGAGCAGAGCCTGGGGGATTTCCTGCTCCGCGCCGGACGCGAGGGCGTGACCCATATCTCCGGCACCCCGTCCCACTGGCGGCGGGCGCTGATGAGCCCATCCATCAAGGCGCTCTCGCCCGTGAACGTGCGCCTGTCCGGCGAGGTTGCGGACCAGGCCATTCTGGACCGGCTGCAAGCGGCCTTCCCGATGGCGACGGTGACGCACGCATTCGCCTCCACCGAGGCCGGGGTTGCCTTCGAAGTGACCGACGGGCTGGAGGGGTTCCCGGCTGCGATGCTCGACGGCCAGGGTGTCCGCGCCGAGCTTCGGGTGGAGGACGACACGCTGCGCATCCGCTCGGCCCGGACCGCATCCGGCTATCTCGGGGCCGAGCTGCCGGCACAGGGCGGCTTCGTCGATACCGGCGACGTGGTCGAGCGCCGCGGCGACCGCTACTATTTCGCCGGCCGCAAGGAGGGCGTGATCAATGTCGGCGGCCAAAAAGTCTACCCGGAGGAAGTGGAGGGCGTGATCAACCAGCATCCCGCGGTCCGCATGTCGCGGGTCTGGTCCCGCCGCAGCCCGCTGACCGGTTCCCTGGTAGCGGCCGACATCGTGCTGGCGGACGACCGACCGGGCGATGCTGTGCGTGAGGAGATCCTCTGCTCGTGCCGCGACGCGCTGGTTGCGTACAAAGTGCCGGTCGTGATCCGCGTGGTGGCGTCGCTTGAAATCGCCGAATCGGGCAAGCTGGTGCGCCGCGTTGCCTAGCCCAGTTTTGAGGACTGTCGCCGTCACCGGCGCGACGCGCGGGCTGGGTCTGGCGATCGCGCAACGGGCCGCGCGGTCGGGATTTCGTGTCATCGCCATCGCCCGCAGCGAAAGCCAGGCGCTGCGGGACGCCAGGGTGGCCTGCCCGGATCTCCTGCATTTCCGCCCCTGCGACCTGCTCGACCTCGCGGCGCTGCCGGAGTTGGCCCGCTCGATCCGGGCCGATTTCGGGCCGGTCTACGGGTTGGTGAACAATGCCGGCATCGGCACCGCCGCCATCCTGTCCACCATGCCGGACGACGCGATCGAGCGGGTGATCCGCATGAACGTCACTTCGCCGTTGACGCTGACCAAGTACCTGGTGCGCCCGATGATGACGGCGCGGGCTGGGCGGGTGGTGAACGTGTCCTCCATCGTCAGCAGCACGGGCTATAGCGGCCTGGCCGCATACGGCGCGTCGAAGGCGGCGCTGATCGGTTTCACCCGGTCGCTGGCGCGTGAACTCGGCTCACTGGGCATCACCGTGAACGCGGTGGCGCCGGGGTTCGTCGATACCGAGATGACGCACGATCTTGACGACAAGCAGCGCGCCCAAATCAGCCGCCGCAGCGCGCTCCGCCGGCTGGCAGGGGCCGAGGATGTGGCGGCGGCGGTGGATTTCCTGCTCGGTGACAGCGCGGCCAACATAACGGGCACGGTCATGACCGTCGACGCCGGCAGCACCGCCTGACTTCCCGTCCTGCCAGGGCGTGCCCCACTGCTGTCCGGTTCGTGTAGTCACCGCGCCCAACGCAAATCCACCGTCATGCCAGGG
>CAXTCJ010000104.1:0-1509 GCA_964242215.1 uncultured Acetobacteraceae bacterium
GGCGCCGTCGACGTCGCCCGCTTCACGCCCGGCAAACGCCCGGCCGGTGGCCCGCCGGTGCTGCTGTACCATGGCCGGGTGGACGCGCGGAAAGGCGTGCTGGACATGCTGGACGCGCTCGCGCCACTGGCGGCCGAGGGCGTTCCGTTCGAGTTGCTGATCTCGGGCATCGGGCCGACCTTCGACGAAACGGCGGCGCGGATCGAGCAACTCG
The DNA here is from genome assembly GCA_964242215.1 of uncultured Acetobacteraceae bacterium. Taxonomy (GTDB): domain Bacteria; phylum Pseudomonadota; class Alphaproteobacteria; order Acetobacterales; family Acetobacteraceae; genus LMUY01. The sequence continues at coordinate 215 of CAXTCJ010000104.1, forward strand.
GCCTCGGCAGCCACGCTCGCATGACGGGATACATCGATTACGCCGACGTGCCCGAAATCTACCAGCGGGCGGACATCTTCGTATCGCCGACCTATGCCGAGGGCTTCTCCAACACGATCCTGGAGGCCATGGCCAGCGGCCTCGCCGTCGTATCGTGCCGGTCCGTGGGCGTGGTGGACTGCATCCGCGACGGTGAGAACGGCTTGCTGACCGATCCCGGCGACATCCCCGCGCTCACCGCCGCCCTGCGCCGTGTGCTGACCGACCGCACCCTACGCGACCGCTTGGCGCAGGCGGGGCTGGCGGAGTGCCGGCGCATCTACTCGTGGTCTGCCGTCGGCCGCCAGATCATGGAGGTCTACGCGGACGCGGCAGGAACCAAGCCCGATCTCGACTGGCCGGTGGAACTCCCCCGCACGCCCTGTCGTTTCAGGTTGGAACCACATTTGTTATAATCAGATGCCTTTAGCGCTGTTCCTGTCGCCGCACCTCGATGACGTCGTGTTCTCCTGTGGAGGACTGGCGGCCGGCCTCGCTGCGGCGGGATGGCACACCGTGCTGGCGACGGCATTCACCCGCTCCGTCGTTCCGGCCACTGGCTTTGCCCTGGCGTGCCAGTTGGACAAGGGACTGTCTCCCGACGTCGACTATATGGCGTTGCGACGGGCCGAGGATCAGGTGGCGGCCGACCTGCTCGGTTTCGCCACGGTGCGCTGTCTGAACCTGCTCGAAGCGCCGCATCGCGGGTATGATGCCCCGGCCGCGTTGTTCGGCGACATCCACACGTCGGACACGGTTTTCCTGGACCTGGCCGCCCAGTTCATGTCGCTGGCGGCAGACTTCCAGCCCGATCTCGTGCTGGCGCCGCAAGGATTGGGCAATCACGTCGACCACCAGCAAGTCATCCTCGCTGTGGGACGCAGTTTACCGGCGGATCGCGTCGCCTTCTATCGTGATACGCCCTACGCCATCCGCGCGCCGGATGCGGTGGCGCTGCCGATGGTTCCGCCGGGTGTCACGAGCGTCATCCCGATCGGTGACGTGCTCGACCGCAAGATCGCCGCGGCCCAGGCCTATGCCAGTCAGATCGGCTTCCAGTTCGGCGGCGCCGCCCCGCTCGCCCGTGCCCTGACCGACTTCGCCCTCAGCGAAGGCAGCGGGCAGGCGGCCGAACGGTTCTGTGGCCGCGCGGTCGCTGGGGCGCTGCAGAGCCTCGCAGCCTAAGGGCGCAGCCGTTCCCTTCGGGGGCACGCGATGCTATCGGCCATGTCAATGACATGCTACCCGGCCATGTC
>CAXTCJ010000104.1:1609-10814 GCA_964242215.1 uncultured Acetobacteraceae bacterium
TGACATGCTACCCGGCCATGTCTGCGACACATTGTGGTGTCAAAGGTTATGCCGACATGCCCGTACGCTCACGGTGCCACCCCGAAATGAGTCGTCATGACGTACCAGCAAGCCCGCCCCTTGCCCGACCCATTGCAACACGCAAAGCTTTCAACGTGCGGAGCCGTCCGGCTTGGCACCGGGCGGTGGCAGTGGCTGCGGAGGCTGAGCTTCGTGCTCCCGGTCGTCGCGACAACGGGGGCGGGGCTCTGGCTGGCGACCGGACTGACGGTGGGGGCCGGGCCATTGCGGCCCGTACTACTTGCATTGCTGTTCGCCAACCTGCTGTTCCTGGCCGTAACCGGGTGGCCCGGGGTGCTCGGCTTCCTGCTGCGCCTGATGCGTCACCGTACGCCGGTCGCCGCCAGCCCGAATGGCAGCAGCCGCACCGCCGTACTGTTCCCGATCTATAACGAAGACGCGCACACCGTCTTCACCGCCGCCGAGATCATGGCCCGCGCCCTGATAGAGCACCGCGTCGACCGCACCGACATCTTCGTGCTCAGCGACACTCGTGACCCGGCGATCGCGCTGGCCGAGGAGCAGGCGTTCCACCGGCTCAGCCCCCTGTTCGGCGACCGTCTGCGCTATCGCCGCCGGGTGCAGAATCTGCGCCGCAAAGCCGGCAACATCGCCGATTTCTGCCAGGCCTGGTCGGGTGATTACGACTACATGGTCGTGCTGGACGCCGACAGCCTGATGAGCCCCACGTCGATCGCCACCCTGATCGGCCTGATGGATGCGAACCCGGCGGCCGGGGTGATCCAGACCGTGCCGTATGCCGTCGGCCGCGAGACGCTGTTCGCCCGCATCCAGCAATTCGCCGCGCGGCTCTACACGCCGCTGCTCGTCGAAGGCCTGGCGTTCTGGCAAGGCGAGGACGGCAATTACTGGGGCCACAACGCCATCATCCGCATCGCTCCGTTCATGGCACATTGCGAGCTCCCGGTCCTGCCCGGGCGCGAGCCGTTCGGCGGCGAGATCCTGTGCCACGACGTGGTGGAGGCCGCGATGATGCGCCGCGCCGGTTGGCAGGTCTGGCTGCTGCCGTCGCTCGCCGAAAGCTACGAGGCACTCCCCGCCAACATGGTGGACTTCGCCCAGCGGGAGCGGCGCTGGTGCCAGGGCAACCTGCAGCATATGGGCGTGCTCGGCATGCCGGGGCTGCGGCCGGTCGGGCGGTATCACCTGGCCCTGGGGGTGCTGACCTATTTGTCGGGGCCGTTGTTCATCCTGTTCGCCGGCCTGGCCACGTTGGACGGAATGCTCGGCGGCGGCTTCATCGCCCACTTGCTCGGTGACGCGGGGCCGGCCCGGGCGGCGTTCGTGACGCTGACGTTCTTCCTGCTGTATGGCGCCAAGCTGTGCAGCCTCGCCGCGGCCCTGGCGCACGACGACACCGCCGCCTCCTTCGGCGGCCGCCTGCGCCTGCTGGCGAGTGCCGTGCTGGAGCAGGCCTCGGCCATGGTGAGCGCCCCGATCCTGCTGGTGTTCTACACCCGGTTCATCGGCATGATGCTGCTGGGGCGTGCCGTGCAATGGAACGCCCAGCCCCGCGACGACCGCGGCGTATCCTGGGGCGAGGCGGTGCAGTGCATGCGCCTTCCGGTGGCCGTGGGCGTGATCTGGCTAGCGGGCGCATCGCTTGCGGGTGGCACGTCGCTGCATTGGGCCCTGAGCCTGGTGCCAGGCCTGCTGCTTGCGATGCCGGCCTCGGTGTGGACGAGCGTCGCCCGCTTCGGGTTGCTGGCCCGGCGTTGCGGCCTGTTCCTGACCGAGGACGAGCTATCCCCGAGCCCGATCCTGCGCGCCTTCAACCGTGCCCTGGTGCGCGAGTCGGTCCCGCTCGCCCACACCATGCCGCACCCGCAATTCGGCTACCTCCACCCCAGCGAAAGCGAAGCGCACTAACCCATCTTCCTCATCCTCCCCCGCCGCAGCGGGGGAGGGGGACCGTGCGAAGCATGATGGAGGGGGCTTTTGGGCACACACCGCGCGCCCCCTCCGTCGGCTGCGCCGCCACCTCCCCCGTGAAGCACAGGGGAGGATGTTACGTCAGCCCGTCAGTCGCCAGCTCGAACCCCGCCACGATCCTGCGCGGAATGTCCGGGCTCGTGCAGACGTAAGTCGGGCTGGGATGCGGCACTTGCACCACCGCCAAATCCGGCCGCAGCGACTGCAGCACCGGCGCCGCCAATCCCGCCACCCGCCCGGCCAACACCACGCAGCGCAGCCCGGGCAAATGCGGCAGCAATCCTGGCAGCACCTCAAGCCCGCCGCGGATTTCCGCCGGTTTCGGCGCCCGGTTCGGTCCGCCGGTGTGGATCACCCAGGGCACCGTGTTCCAGATCGCCAACTGCGACCGGTCGAGCCCCGCCTGCCTCAGGAAGCGTCGGAGGTTGGCCGACGTGCCCGTGGGATTGTCCATCGACACGAACCCGGTGCGCCCGATCGCCGGCCCCGGCGTCTCCAGCAGCAGCAGCACGCGCGCGGCCGGGCCTGCATCCGCCGGGTCGAAATCGGGCGTGGCGCCGTGCACCGTGCGCACCCCCTCGGCGAACGCCCGCAAGCTCGCCATGCGCGGTGCGGCCAGCGACACCCGCCGGGCCGCCAACACGGCGGGGTCGGCAAGCGGCGCGGGCGTGCTAGGCTGACGCAACAAGGGAGCATGATCCGATGATCGAACTCACCGCCGGTGACGCGAACCTCATCCTCTGCCCGGCCCTCGGCGGCAGCATTGGCGGCTGGACCCGGCGCGGCGTCCCGATCCTGCGCCCCACGCCCCCGGAGGCGCTGCAGGGCACCAATTCCCGCCTGCTATCCTGTTTCCCGCTCATTCCGTTCTCCAACAGGATCGCCTGGGGCCGGTTCAGTTTCGGCGGCGAAAGCTTCCAACTGGACATGAATTTCGGCGACCACCCCCACACCATCCACGGCAACGCCTGGCAGCGCGCCTGGGATGTGGCCACCCAAGCTGCCAACCAGGCCGAACTCACCCTGCACCACGACCCGGCGCACGACCCGACCGTGACCGATGGCGGCTGCCACTGGCCGTACCGCTACACGGCCCGCCTGCTGTATGCCCTGGCGCCGGACGCGTTGAGCGTGACGATCACGGTCACCAACACCGATGCCCGCGCCCAGCCGGTGGGGCTCGGGCTGCACCCGTATCAGCCCCGCACGCCCGAAACGGCGATCGAGTTCCAGGCCGCCTCCGTCTGGCACACCGGCGAAGATTCGCTGCCGGACGCTCGCCTGGACGTGGAGGGGCATTGGAGCTTCGACCCCGGCCACGTCATCACTCCGCGGCCGCTGGATAATTGCTACGCCGCCTGGGCCGGTCGCGCGGTGATCACCCGCCCAGAGCACGGCATCCGCCTGGTGATCGCGGCCGACGACATTTTCCGCCACGTCATCGTCTACACGCCGGAGGGCAAGCCGTATTTCGCGGTGGAGCCCGCCACCAACATGACGGATGCGGTGAACCACATGGAGACGGTGCCGGACCATGGCCTGCGCGTGCTGCAACCGGGCGACACGCTGCAGCGGCAAGTGCGGTTTGCGGTGGAGGATCTTTAGCGGTCATGCGAGGGCTTGACTCACGGCTGTCCGGTTCGCTGGACCCTATTGCGTCAAGGCTTTACCGTCATGCCAGGGCTTGACCCTGGTATCCACGGGTTTCCGCAAACGCCGGCTCGGCCATGCTTCATGGGATGATGCCAAGCACTCGTCTGACGTCACCAGCCCAACCGCGTGGATACCAGGGTCAAGCCCTGGCATGACGGTTTTTACGGCCGCGTGCCGAAGCGATATGAACGGACAGCAGTGGGCTTGATCCGGCCACCCACGCGCGAGAGCGACCCGTGCCGTGAGACCGATCTGAACGAACCTCGGCGAGGTTGGGGGCCTGCTCTGCCCAATTGAGCTTGAAACGACACACATACGTGTGTTTCTACTGTGTTCCATGAATTCCACCGCGCCCCGTCCACATGACATGCTCCACGCCCCCGACGCGTTCCGCGACGCGTTGGCGGAGTTGGTGGGCATCGGCATGAGCGTCGCCCGCATGGTCGGGCGCGCCGCCGAAACCGAAACGACGCTGGCCGAGTCCGCCGCCGGGGCAATTGCGGCGGAGGGAATGTCGCCTATGCCCACCTCGCTCGCCGAAGCCATCGACGCCGACCGCGCGGCGGCAGCGGCTGGGGAGGCGCGGCAGACCGTCGTGGCCCGGACTCAGGCCGTGGCAGGGGCGTTCGCCGAGGTGTCGCGTGCCGTCAGGCGCACGGTGCTGCTGGCCGAGCGGATCGATCGGGGCTGGGCTCAGCGCCCGTTGGCCGACGACCAGCACGCCATGGCCAAGCGGCAGATCGAGCGCGGCGTGCGAGATGCCATCGAACGCGAGGCGGATGGCAGCCGGGCCGAGCACCTCAACGAGGTGTTGGCGGAGCGGCTGGAACGGCCGGAGACACTGGATGAAATCGGGCTGCGCTCCGCCGACGACATCATTCGCACGATCTGCAGCGAGCTGAAGCTGGGTTTGGCGAAGGTGGCCCCTGACGAGGCGGGGAAAGAGCTCCCCCTCCCCTTGAGGGAGGGGGCTGGGGGGAGGGGTGCCACGGCTGCCAAGCTAGACAGTGTGCTCGAAAAACTCACCGATCCGTGCCACGGCCCACCCCTCCCCTAGCCCCTCCCTCAAGGGGAGGGGGATAGAAAGATCAAGGCGCGATCACCCGAGCACCGCGATGCACTCGATCTCCAGATCGAACGGCATCGGCCACGACGCCACCGGCACGAAGGTGCGGGACGGCGGATCCACCGGGAAAAACCGCGCATACACCCCGTTGATCGCCGCGTAGAACCCGGCATTGGCGGCATAGATTCGCACCATCACCACGTTCTCCAGCGACGTGCCGGCCGCGTGCAGGCAGTGCTGCACCGCCTTCAACGACGCCTCCGTCTGCGTCTCGATGTCGCCGCGCACGATCTGGCCGGTCACCAGGTCGAACGGCGGAGTGCCGGAGACGAACACGAAGCCATTCGCCTCCGTGACGATCGACAGCGGCACACCCAGCCGCCGCGCACCCTCCGACAACACCGGAACCTCGATCACACGCTTCATCGTGCCGTCCTGCTCAGTAAGTCGACCGGCCGCCGGTGATGTCGAACACGCCGCCGGTGGAGAACGAACACTCCTCGCTCATCAGCCACGCCGCCAACGCCGCGATCTCCTCCACCTGAACGAAGCGGCCCATGGGGATCTTGCCCAACATGTACGCGATCTGCGCCTCGGTCATCTGTTCAAACAACTCGGTTTTCGCGGCGGCGGGGGTGATGCAGTTCACCATGACGCCCTTCCCAGCCAACTCCTTGCCCAGCGACTTGGTCAGCGCGATCAGCCCGGCCTTCGACGCGCTGTAATGCGAGGCATTCGGGTTGCCCTCCTTGCCCGCGACGCTGGCGATGTTCACCACCCGGCCGTAGCCGCGCGCCACCATGCCGGGCAGTACGGCCGAGGCCACAAGGAAGGGCGCGATCAGGTTCACCTCCACCACGCGGCGCCACTCGGCGGTGGGCAGCTCCCACGTGGGGGCGTTGCCGCCGGTGATGCCGGCATTGTTCACCAGGATGTCGATGCGGCCGTGGGCTGCCTCCGTCTCGGCGGCGGCGGTGCGCACGGCGGCCTCGTCCGTCAGGTCCACCGTATGGGCGGTGGCGCCGGGCAGGCTGGCCGCGGCTTCGGCGAGGCGGGTGGCGTCGCGGTCCCACAACGCGACGCGGGCCCCGGACGCCGCCGCCCGCTCGGCGATCGCGAGCCCGATGCCGCGCGCACCGCCGGTAACCACCGCGATTCGCCCATCCATGTCGATTCGGTTCATTCTTCCCTCCGCAACTGGCCCCTTTGCCGGGGCGTCTGGTCTCAACTCAGGGGAAAGCTATGCCCGCGCACAGTGATCGCATAGACGTGCCGGCCACCGGACTGCGCAAAGGTGCCGACCTGCTGGTCGCCGCGCTCGAGAACGAGGGCGTCACCCACATCTTCGGCGTCCCCGGCGAGGAGAACCTGGACGTGCTGGAGAGCCTGCGCGGCTCGAGCATCCAGCTCGTCCTGACCCGGCACGAGCAGGCCGCCGCCTTCATGGCCGCCACCCATGGCCGGTTGACCGGGCGGCCCGGCGTGTGCCTGACCACCCTCGGCCCAGGCGCGCTCAACCTGACCACGGGGGCGGCCTATGCGCTGCTCGGGGCCATGCCGATGGTGATGATCACCGGGCAGAAAGGCATCCTGAGCAGCCGCCAGGCCCGCTTCCAGATCGTCGACGTGGTGGGGGCGTTCCGACCGCTGACCAAGCTGTCCCGCCAGATCGTCAGCGCCCGCAGCATTCCGACCCTGGTGCGCGACGCCTTCCGCCTCGCCATGGAGGAGCGGCCCGGCCCGGTGCTGCTGGAGCTGCCGGAAGACATTGCCAGCGAGGAGGTTGGGCCGGTTGCCATGGTGCCGCCGCATCCGGTGGAGCTGCCGGTGGCGGATCGCGCCGTGCTGGATCGCACGGCCGAGCTGATCCTGCAGGCGCAGCGCCCGCTGATCATGCTGGGTGCCGCTGCCTCCCGCCCGCGGGGCACGGCGGGGATCACCGGGTTCGTCCGCCGCACCGGCATCCCGTTCTTCACGACGCAGATGGGCAAGGGCACGGTCGCCGGCGGCAGCAACCTGTACATGGGCACGGCGGCGCTCAGCGAGCGGGACTACGTGCACGAGGCGATCGAGCAGGCCGACCTGATCATCGCCATCGGCCACGACACGGTGGAGAAGCCGCCGTTCATCATGGGCGCCGGCGGGCCGCAGGTGATCCACGTCAGCTACATGCCCGCCCATGTCGAGGAGGTGTATACGCCGCACGCCGAGCTGGTGGGTGACCTCGGTCCGACGCTCGAACTGCTGGCCGATCGGCTGGAGGGTCGGCTGCGCAATGCCGGCGCGCTATTGGGGCTGCGGGAGGGCATCCTGGCGCGCGTCACCGACCGCGCCACGCAGGACAGCTGGCCGCCGACGCCGCAGCGCCTGGTGCACGACATTCGCCGGGTCATGCCGGAGGACGGGATCGTGGCGCTGGACAACGGCATGTACAAGATCTGGTTCGCGCGCAATTACCGCACCCATGTCGCCAACACGCTGCTGCTGGACAACGCGCTGGCGACGATGGGGGCCGGGCTGCCGTCGGCGATGATGGCGGCGATGCTGTATCCGGGCCGGCGCGTGCTCGCGGTGTGCGGCGATGGCGGCTTCATGATGAACAGCCAGGAGATGGAGACGGCGGTTAGGCTGCGCCTCAGTCTGGTGGTGTTGGTAATCGAGGATGGCGCGTATGGCATGATCCGCTGGAAGCAGGCTGTCGATCGCTTCACCGATTTCGGCCTGACGTTCGGCAACCCCGAGTTCGTGCGCTACGCCGAGAGCTACGGCGCCGCCGGACACCGGGTCATGAGCACCGCCGATTTGATCCCAACGCTGGAGCACGCGTTTGCGGCAGGCGGCGTGCATTTGGTTGTGGTTCCGGTGGACTATTCCGAGAACGAGCGCGTGCTGGTGCAGGAATTGGGCGAGCGTTTTGCCCCAACCTAACCCGTCATGCCAGGGCTTGACCCTGGTATCCACGCGGCGGGGCTCATGACGTGAGCCGAGTGTTTGGCACCGCTGCATGCAACACGGCTAGGCCGGTGTTTGCGGAACGCCGTGGATACCAGGGTCAAGCCCTGGCAAGACGATAAGGGACGTTTGTTTATGCAGGATATCGCCGCAAGATTGCAGCAGGAACTCGGCCCGGATGTCGTGGCGGCCGGGCACGACATCCCTACCCGCGTGCTGCAGGATTGGAGCGGACTCTCGCCCGTCCAGCCGCTCGCCTGGGTGCGGCCGCGCACCACGGAGGAGGTCGCAACCACCCTGCGCCTGTGTTCGCAGGCCGGCGTCACCGTGGTGCCGCAAGGCGGGCTGACCGGCCTGGCCGGCGGGGCGCAGCCGATTGCGGGCGGCGTACTGCTGTCGCTGGAGCGCATGAGCGGCATCGAGGAGCTCGACCCGGTGATGGCCACCATGACCGTGCTGGCCGGCACGCCGCTTGCCACCATCCAGGAGGCAGCGCAGGCGGCCAACTTGCTGTTCCCGGTCGACCTGGGTGCGCGCGGCTCGTGCACGATCGGCGGCAATATTTCCACCAATGCCGGCGGCAACACGGTGATCCGCTACGGCATGGCGCGGGAGCACGTCTTGGGGCTCGAGGTCGTGCTGCCGGATGGGACGATCGTCCGGTCGCTGAACAAGCTGCTGAAGAACAACGCCGGGTATGATTTGAAGCAGCTGTTCATCGGCTCGGAGGGCACATTGGGGGTGATCACCCGCGCCGTGCTTCGCCTGCAGGCGCGGCCGACAAGCATCAGCACCGCGTTCTGCGGTTGCCCAGATTTCGACGGCGCGCTGACGGTGTTGCAGGCGGTGCGCGCGCGGCTCGGCCCGGCGTTGTCGTCGTTCGAGGTGATGTGGCCGAGCTTCTACGACTTCATGACCGGCGCGCTGCCCAGCCTGCGCCGCCCGTTCGCCGAGCCGCACGGCATGTACCTCCTGATCGAGGCCAGCGGCTTCGACGCCGGGCGGGAGCGTGACATCCTGCAGGACTGCCTGGCCGGGCTACTGGAGCAGGGCGCGGTGACCGATGCCGTGGTCGCTGCCTCCGACCGCGACGCGTGCGATTTGTGGGCGGTGCGGGACAGCCCGAGTGAATACAGCAAGATCCTGGGCCCGCTGACCGCGTTCGACGTCGGCTTGCCGGCCTCGGTCACCGGCGCGGTGGTGGACCGGCTGCAGCAAGCGTTGGCGGCGCGGTGGCCGGACATCATCGCGCTGTTTTACGGCCATATCGGTGACAGCAACCTGCACCTCGTCACCAATGTGCCCTCCGCCGGCGCCGACCAGCCGTCTGGCGCCATTACGGACCTGGTCTACGACGCGATCGGGCGGGCCGGCGGCACGATTTCGGCGGAGCATGGCATCGGGTTGTTGAAACGGCCCTACCTGCAACTGTCGCGCAGTCCGGCGGAACTGGCGCTGATGCGGCGGTTGAAAATGGCGCTCGACCCGGAGCAGATTTTGAACGCCGGAAAGGTTCTTACC
>CAXTCJ010000104.1:10914-18664 GCA_964242215.1 uncultured Acetobacteraceae bacterium
AGGCAACGCGCTGGAATGTTCGGCCCGCCGCCATCCCGCCGACGTTTCATTGCAAGTCCTGACGGTGCCACGCGCAACAGTTCTGTAGTGTGAAGGACTGAGAAATTGGCGCGGAACTCCTCGAGATGGCAATTGCGGGTCCTTACCTTGGCGTTCCACCGACATCCTTTCGCCGCAAGACGGAACGCCGCACCGGGCGGGGTTCATCGCAGCACCGAGCGACGACCTCCCTGCGCCGGGCCGTGTTCCGGCCAGTCTGGCTCATCTCCGTTTTCGGCGCGCTGGTGCTCAGCTTCTGTGCCGTTGCCTGCGTGATGCTCGTGGAGTTGCGGCGCGATGCGCTGGCCCACGCCGAAGCGAGCGCCGACAACCTGCTGGCGGCCGTGTCGCAGGACATAGACCGCAGTATCGAACTCTACGACCTGTCGTTGCGCGCCGTGGTGGACGGGCTGCAACTGCCGGGCATGCCGCAACTCCGGCCCGACCTGCGGCAAGCCGTACTCTTCGACCATTCGGCAACGGCTGAATACTTGGGCGCGATCCTTGTTCTCGACGAGCACGGCAACGTCATCGACGATTCCGAGGCGATCCCGGCGCGGTCGGGCAATTTCAGCGATCGCGACTATTTCCAGGCCCTGCAGAGTCATTCCGACATCGGACTTTTCATCAGCGCACCGTTCCGTCTGCGGATGACCGGCCACGGCGAGCTGGTTGTGGCGCTCAGCCGGCGGTTGAACCACTCGGACGGCTCCTTCGCCGGCGTGGTGGTCGGCACGATGCGCCTCGACTACTTCCGCAACCTGTTCAGCCGGTTCAGCCTCGGGACCTCGGGCGCGGTCAATCTGTTCCGGACGGACGGCATCGTCCTGATGCGCGCGCCCTACGACGAAGCGCAGATCGGCCGCGACCTGTCGGCCAGCAGCAACGTGCGCGCGTTCATGTCCGCAGCCTCTGGCAAGTTCTTCGGAACCGCGAGGATCGACAACGTGCGGCGGCTCTACAACTTCTCCCGCGTCGGTAAGCTGCCGCTGGTTTTGAACGTGGCGTTGTCCGAAGCTGACGTGTATGCCGCCTGGCGCGTGATGGCGGGGATCATCGGCGGCGTCCTGGTGCTGCTGTGTGTCGCGACGTCCGGCCTGGGTTGGCTGCTGGCGCGTGAGCTGCGGCGGCGGGCCCGCACCGAAGCCAGGACGCAGGCCAGCGAGGCGCAATACCGCCTGTTGGCCGACAACGCGACCGATGTGATCGTGCGCCTGAACCACGACCTGACCCGGCGCTACGTGTCGCCAGCCAGCCTCACTGTCTTCGGCTACACGCCCAGTGAGCTCATCGGCCAGCGTCTGGGCGACGCGTTGCACCCGGATGACTGGACACGGATCGCCCCCCAGGTGCAGGCGGCGCAGTGCAATCGCAGCAACGACGAGATGTGCTACCGCTTCAAGCACCGGGACGGGCGTTATATCTGGGTCGAGGCGCATTACAGCTACGTCGCCGAGGATGGCGGCTTCATCGTGGTGATGCGCGACATCAGCGAGCGCAAGCAAACGGAGAGCCGGCTCGAAGTGGCCAATGCGGAGCTGATCCGGCTTGCCACCACCGATGGCCTGACGGGGATCGCCAACCGCCGCCGCTTCGACGAGGTGCTCGAGCAGGAGTGGAGCCGGGCGGCGCGTGAGGAGCTGCCGTTGTCGCTGCTGCTGCTCGATGTCGACTGGTTCAAGCTGTTCAACGACCGCTACGGCCATCAGGACGGGGATGCCTGCCTGCATGCCGTCGCCCAGGCGGTGGCAGCCTGTGTGGAGCGTCCAGCCGATCTGGTGGCCCGCTACGGTGGCGAGGAATTCGTCGTCCTGTTGCCGGATACCGACGCCCAGGGCGCGGCCATCCTCGCCGAGCGTGTGCGCTGCGCCATCGTGTCCTTGGGGCTGCCGCACGAGGACAATGCGCCGCATGGCGGCATCATCACGGCCAGCATCGGTTCGGCGACGCTCGTCGCGGCGTCCAGTGCGGGCGGTCCTGCCGACCTCATCACCGCCGCCGATCGCATGTTGTACGAGGCAAAGCGGTCGGGCCGTAATCGTGTGGCGCAGCAGCCTGAGCTGCCGAAAGCGGCGCTGTGGTGGGCCTCGGCAGTCCCGGGGTTCCACGGTGACGTCGAGCTGATTGCCTGACTCCACCCAGCCCTGGAGTTTATTGCCCGGTGAGTTCCCGCCGGACGATTGCGGCGCCCTCCGCCAACGCGCGCAGCTTCCCGAAGGCGCGTTCGCGCGGCAGGTACTTCATGCCGCAATCCGGCGCGGGGACGATGCGCTCCGCGGGCACATGCTCCAGCCCGCGACGGATACGCGCCGCGACAATGTCCGCGGTCTCCACATCCGGGCTACCCAGGTTCAGCACGCCGAGCAGGATGGTTTTGCCCGGCAGTTCCCGTAGGACGGCCAAGTCCAAATTGGGCTGTGCCGCCTCGATCGAGATCTGGTCGGCAATGCAACCCGCCAAGTGCGGCAGGATGGTGTAGGCATGCGGCTTGTCGGGGACGACGTGGGCATAGCCGAAGCAGACATGCACGATAGTGGTGCCTTCGATGCCCTCCAGCGCCCGGTTCAGCGCGCGTAGCCCGTAGGCACGGCCTTCCTCGGGGAATTGCTCCATCCACGGTTCGTCGAGCTGGATGATGTCCACGCCCGCCCGCTTCAGGTCGTGCGCCTCAGCGTTCACCGCTTCGGCATAGGCCATCGCCATCGCCTCGGGGTCGCCGTAATATTCGTCCTTCGCCTGGCGCGACATGGTGAACGGGCCCGGCAGCGTGATCTTCGTCATCCGGTCCGTATTGGCGGCCAGAAAGGCGGCATCCCGCGCCTCCACCGGGCCGCGGCGGCGGATTTGCCCGGTGACGCGCGGCACCGACGTCATCTTGCCGGTGCGGCCGATCACCTCGGCTGGATTGTCCAGATCGACGCCGTCCAGTGCCAGCGCAAACCGGTTGGAGTAGCTCTCGCGCCGCGCTTCCCCGTCGGTCACGATGTCGATCCCGGCGCGCTCCATGTCGCGGATCGCCAGCAACGTGGCGTCATCCTGCGCACCCTCCAGCATCGGTTCGGCCACGCGCCAGATCTCTTTCGCCCGGGTGCGCGGCGGCAAGCGCCCCGTCAGCACGGCGCGGTCCACCAGCCAGTCCGGCTGCGGGTAGCTGCCGACGACGGTGGTTGGCAACAGGGGCAATGTCTTCATAGCGGCGCTCACTTGTTCTATTCCGCGGCCATCAGGCTGGCGGGGTCCGCCCCGACCCGGCTGTTCTCGTCGCCGGCCACCGCGCGGGCCAAGGTGAAGTCGAACGGGATGCAGCGCAGGCCCGGAAATGGCGCGCCGGGCACGTCCAGCTTCGGGTCCACGATCAGGGATTGCGACACGCCGAAAACAGTGTCCGTGTCGATATACTGGTCGTAGCCGTAGTAGATCGCAGTCACCAATTCCCGATAACCCGGTGCGCCGATCAGGAAGTGGGTGTGCGCCGGGCGGCAGCCGTGGCGGCGTTGGGCGTTGATCATGCTGCCCACCGGGCCGTCCATTGGGATCATGTAGCCCAGCGGCAGGGTGGCCCGGAACCAGTAGCGGCCATGCTCGTCCGTGCGGAATTGAGCCCGCCAGTTCATCGCCGTCGGGTCCGCCGCCTGCAGGTCGTAAGCGCCGTCGGGATCGGTCTGCCACACCTCGACCATGGCGTCGGGCACCGGGACACCGGCCTCGTCCCGCACCGTGCCAAACAGGCCGATCTCCTCCCGGTCCGCGTCCCGCGTGATGCTGTCACCCAGGGCCAGGCGGGGCGAGTCGTTGCGGTAGAACGGGCCGAGCAGGCTGGTTTCGGTGCCCACGGTTTCCGCCCGACCGTCGTGCAGGATGTTGACCATGCGCGACAGGCCGAGCGTATCAGAAAGCAGTATGAACTCCTGCCGGTACGGCGTGCAGGCTTGGCCGACCTCCGTCATGAACTTGATGCCGTACAGCCATTCCTCGGGCTTCAGCGACACCTCGCGGGCGAAGGCGTGCAGGTGTTTGACCGCCGCCGCCATGATCTCGCGCAGACGCGGGTCGGGCGTGTCTGCCATCTGCTGCAGCACGGCCTCGGTGACGGTGGTCTCGTTCAGGTCTTCCATTGCGGGTCCTCCCTGGCGGCTACGCTTCTTGGACGATTGTATTTCGCAGCAGGCCGACGCCGGAAATCTCGACCTCCACGACGTCGCCGGGCTTCATCCACACCGGCGGCGTGCGGTAGGCGCCGACGCCGCCGGTGGTGCCGGTGATGATCACGTCGCCCGCCACCAACTCGGTGAAGGTGGAGCAGTAGTTGATCAGTTTCGGGATGGTGAACACAAGGTCGTCGGTGGTGGCGCGCTGCATCTCCTCCCCGTTCAGCCGGGTGACGAGGCTGGCATGCGTGACGTCCCCGGCCTCGTCCGGCGTCACTAGGTACGGCCCGAAGCCCCCGGTCCGCGGCCAGTTCTTACCGGGCCCGAACTGGCTGCTGTGGCGCTGCCATTCGCGGACGGAGCCGTCGTTGTAGCAGCTGTAGCCGGCGATCACGCTCATCGCGTCCGCCTCCGCGACATGCCGCGCCGTCGTGCCGATCACCACGGCCAGTTCGCCCTCGAAGTCCAGCGTCTCCGATGCCTTCGGTCGCACGATGGCCTGCTCGTGACCGACCTGGCTGTTGGCCCAGCGGGTGAAGATGGTCGGCTGCTTCGGGGGCTCGCGGCCGCCTTCCAGGATGTGCGTCAGGTAGTTGAGCCCAATGCAGATGATCTTGTCGGGGTCCGGGATCGGCGGCAGGAAGGTCACGGACGACAGCGCATGACGCTTCAGCCCGGCCGTGTCCGCCGTCAGCCGCGCGAGGTCCGGAAGTGCGGCGCGCAGGCTCGGCGCCTTGCTGCCCAGGTCAGCTACCTGGTCGCCCTCGACTACGCCCCAGGACGCGACGCCGTCCACTTCGAAACTCATCAGCCGCATTGGAGTGTCCTTACTGAGGGGGGTGAGTGCCGACGACGATTGCTCGCGGCCCGGCGTCAACGCGGTGTCGGTGCGTCCATGGCGGCATCCAAATCGCCTGACAGGTTCGCGTCCGCGAGCGCGCGGTGCTCGGCTTGCGCTATGGGCAAGGGTGCGCGACATTTTATCCCCTGACAAGCCGAACTGAATAGTCCCCGGTAGGCAAACCCACCCTACGAGGCACGTCGCCCTAGCCGTAGGGTGGGCTTCAACGCACCGATGCTCGTAAACAGGGCCGCCAAGAGCCCTTTGGAGAACACAATTGACCCGCCGCCTCACTCGCCGCCTGGTTCTCGGCACCGCCGCCGCGGTTCCGTTCGTTCGCCCGGCCTGGGCTGCGGACACCATCCGTCTCGGTCTGCCGACGAAGGCGTATTGGCCCACCATCGTGGCCACCGCGGCCGTGCGGCAGGGGCTGTTCACCAAGGAAGGGATCGGTGCCGAACCAACCGTATACCGTGGCGGCGCCGAGTGTTTCGAAGCCTTGGCGGCCGGTGCGGCGGACCTGATCCTGGACCCGCCGTCACTGGTGGCGGCCGGCCTGCACAAGGGCGTGCAATCCCGGGCTGTGGCCGGCGGGTCTAGCCTTTACAGCGGTTGGCACATGCTGGTGCGGCAGGACAGCCCCATCACGACGGTGGCGGAGCTCGCGGGCAAGAAGGTCGGTATCACCTCCGCCGGGTCGGCGTCGGACCAGTTGGCGTTGTGGACTCAACAGGACGCCAAGCTGCAGTTCAACCGCGTCGCCTTGGGCGGCGGCGGCCTAGTGCCGAACCTGCGCTCGCGCAATGTGGACGCGGCCGTGGTGTATTCACCGCTGTCGTTCCAGCTGGAGCAATCCGGCCAGGCGCGCATCCTGATCGATTTCGCCAAGGCCATCCCGCCGCACGTCAGCACTGTTTGGATCGCTCCGCAGGCGCTGATCGACCGTAACCCGGCGCTAGTCCAGAAGGCGCTGAACGCCCTGTTCGGCGCGGTGCAGTGGATGCATGCCAACCGCGACGCCACGATCGCGCTGATCGCCGAGATCGACGAGGTGCCGGCCGAGGCAGCCGCGGCGGAATATGAACAGACCCTGCTGAAGCTCTCGACCGATGGCGCGATGCCGCTGGCTGGGATCGACTACAACCTGCAACTCGCCCGCCTCGGCGGCATGACCGATCTTGCCCCGGCGTCCGACGTGGCATCGGACAAGTTCAAGCCGGTTCCCACGGTGTGAAGCTGCTGCTTTGGCGCCTGCTGATCGTGGCGTCGCTGCTGTTGGTGTGGGAAGCGCTGCCCCGGCTCGGCCTGGTGGACCCGGAGCTGTTGCCGCCGTTCAGCGCCGCAGCCATCGGCATGGTTCGCATGCTCGGGCGCCCGGCCATCCTGGCGGACCTGCTCACGTCAGCGCTGGAGATCGCCGGCGCTTTCGTGCTGTCCATTCCCGTGGGCCTGCTGCTGGGCCTGGCGCTCGGCGAGCTGCCGCGCTTCGCGCGAGTGATGGACCCGCTGATCTTCTTCCTGTTCGGCATCCCGAAATCGATCTTCCTGCCGATGTTCATCCTGACCATGGGCATCGGCTTCGGCGAGAAAGTGGCGTTCGGCGTGTTCTCCACAGCGTTGATCGTCACCATCAGCGCCGCCGCCGCCGTGCGGTCCGTGCGGCCTGAACACCGCCTCGTCGCCCGGTCCTACGGGGCGACAAAGTGGCAGGTCGCCACCCGCATCTATCTGCCGGGCATGCTGCCGATACTGCTGGAGGGATTGCGCACCGCGCTGATCTTCACCATCACGGCCATCATGCTGGCGGAGGTCTATGCGTCCCGTTCGGGCTTCGGCCACCGGCTGGCGGATTGGGGCGAAAACTTCGACATGACGCAATTGCTGTCCGGCGTGCTGCTGGTGTCGATCGCCGCCATCGCCGTCAACGAGGCGATGCGGATGCTGGAGCAGCGTTGCAGCACCTGGCGCCAATGACCCCCGCCATCCAAATCCGGGACCTCGGTCACACCTACCCGGGCCGCCACGGCGAGACGCGGGCGCTGGACGACGTGTCGCTGGACGTGGCGCCCGGCCGCTTCACCGTGCTGGTGGGCCCGAGCGGGTGCGGCAAGTCGTCGCTGCTGATGATGCTCGCCGGGCTGAGCCGGCCCACCGAAGGCAGCATCGACTGCGTCGGCCGCCCGATGACGAGGCCGGATCCGGACCGCGTGGGGGTGGTGTTCCAGGATGCCAACCTGTTCCCGTGGCTGGATGCCGTCGACAACGTCGCCTTCCCGCTGGCGCTGCGCGGCATGGCGAAGACACAGCGCCGGGCCAAAGCGACTGACATGCTCGCGCTGGTCGGGCTCGACGGCTTCGGTGCCCGGCACCCGCACGAGCTGTCCGGCGGCATGCGGCAGCGCGTGTCAATCGCCCGCGGCCTGGTGCAGGACCCGCCGGTGCTGCTGATGGACGAGCCGTTCGCCGCCCTGGACGAGCAGACCCGCATGACCATGGGCGACGAGTTGCTGCGGATCTGGTCGGTGACGAACAAGACCGTGGTGTTCGTCACCCACAGCCTGACCGAGGCGGTCTACCTCGCCGACGAGGTGCTGGTGTTCTCGGCCCGGCCCGGCCGCATCGTCGATCGCATCACGGTGGACCTTCCGCGCCCCCGCACCTACGCTATGACCGGCGACCCGCTGTTCGCCCAACTGCGCGACCGCATCTGGCAGACGATTCG
>CAXTCJ010000104.1:18764-20297 GCA_964242215.1 uncultured Acetobacteraceae bacterium
GCCTTTGCCGCGCTCTATGCCGTGTTCCCGACCGCACTCGCCATGGCCGCGGGAATGCGGACCATCGATCCGAACCTCCTCCTCACCGCCCGCAGCATGGGCGCCCGGCCCGGCCAGCTGCTGCTGCGCGTGATGCTGCCCGCCGCCATCCCCACCGTGCTCGCCACCCTGCGCCTCGGCGGCGCGCTGTGCATCGTCGGCGTGGTGGTGGCGGAGATGCTGGTGTCCACCGCGGGCATCGGCTTCCTGGTCACCGGCTACCGGACCATGCTGGACAGCCCGCACGTCTTCGCCGCCGTATTGTTGGTACTGGTGGTGCTCGCACTGTTCGACGCGGCCGCACGCTGGGCGGAACGCCGGGCCGCCGGCTGGCTCGGCGCCGGGCGCGCGCAACCGAGGGAGGCCTGATGCCGTTCGACCTGACGCTCAGCTTCGACAACGGCCCCGACCCGGCAGTCACGCCCGGCGTGCTGGACGTCCTGCACCGGCGCGGCATCGCTGCCACGTTCTTCGTCATAGGCCAGAAATTGCGCGACCCCGCCGCCCGCGCCTGTGCTGAGCGCGCCCATGCCGAGGGCCATTGGATCGGCAATCACACCTGGACCCACAGCATCCCCCTCGGCGAGCAGCCGGGCACCGACGCAGCCGCCCGCGAAATCAGCCAGACACAGGCCGAGCTTGGCCCGCTCGCCCATCCCGCCAAGCTGTTTCGCCCCATGGGCGGCGGCGGTAACCTCGATAGCCGCCTGCTGAGTCCGGAGGCCGCCACCCTGCTGCAGCACGATGGCTACACCTGCGTATTGTGGAGCGCCGTCCCGCGGGATTGGGCGGATCCGGACGGCTGGGTCACGACCGCCATCGAGCAACTCCGCGCGCGGCCCTGGTCGTTGTTGGTGCTGCACGACCTCCCGACCGGTGCCATGGCGCATCTCGATCGCTTCCTCGACCTCGTCGGCGAGCAGGGCGGCCGGTTGCGGCAGGACTTCCCGCCCGACTGCACGCCGATCATCGCCGGGTCGCTGACGGGCAGCATCGATCATCTCGTCGCACGGTAGGGATCAGCATCATGGCGCCACTTCGTCTCGCGATCGTCGGCCTCGGCAAGATCGCACGGGACCAGCACATCCCCTCCATCGCCCAAACCGCCGGCATCGAACTGGTGGCGATCGCCAGCCGCAACGCATCGCTCCCCGGCATCCCCCACTTCCCGACGCTCGAGGCATTGCTGCAGGACGGCCCGGCGATCGACGCGGTTGCGCTGTGCACGCCGCCCCAGATCCGGCGCGCCCAGGCGGAGGCCGCCCTGCGGGCCGGTAAGCACGTGCTGCTGGAGAAGCCGCCCGGCGCGACGGTGAGCGAACTCGCCCCCCTGGCCGAGCTCGCCCGCGCGCGTTGTCGGACGCTGTTCGCAACCTGGCACTCCCGCTTCGCGCCGGGTGTCGAGCCAGCGCGGCGCTTGCTGGCGGACCGGGAAATCCGTTCCGTGCACATCGCGTGGAAGGAAGACGTGCGGGTCTGGCACCCCGGCCAGGC
>CAXTCJ010000105.1:0-20208 GCA_964242215.1 uncultured Acetobacteraceae bacterium
GCCATCCACATCGCCATCGAGAACATCGTCCGCACCGCCGGCGTCGCCCGCCCGCGCAGCAGGTGGTAGGCGCCGACCGATCCCACGATAAACGCAACGATCAGGTAGGACGCCAGCACCATGTGCGGCACCCGCACGAACACCGAGGGATTGAAGACCACCTGCCAGTAGTCGGTGGGGAACATGCGGCCGTCCGCCCCGACGCCGAACCCGGCGGGCGTTTGCATCCAGCTGTTCACCGACAGGATCCAGAAGGCCGAGAGGAACGTGCCGCCCGCCACCATGCAGGTGGCGAACATGTGGAGCTTGCGGCCGACCCGGTCCATGCCGAACAGCATTACGCCCAGGAACCCGGCCTCCAGGAAGAAGGCGGTCAGCACCTCGTAGGCCATCACGGGGCCGATGACCGGGCCCGCCTTGGCGGCGTATTGCGACCAGTTGGTGCCGAACTGGTAGCTCATCACGAGCCCCGACACGACGCCCATGGCGAAGCCGATGGAGAAGATCTTGATCCAATATTTGAACAGGTCGAGGTAGACCTGCTTGCCCGTGCGCAGCCACAGGGCCTCCAGCACCATCAAGTAGCTCGCAAGCCCGATGGAGAAGGCCGGGAAGGTGATGTGAAATGCGATGGTGAACCCGAATTGCACCCGGGCCAGGTGGAATGCGTCGATCATTCGGTACCTAACCCTATGACAGCAGGCCGGACAGAGGATCTGCCCAGCCTGCTGACGCCTCGTTCCCGCCCCGTATCGCCACGATTACCCGTTGCTGAATTCGTGGTACTGCGGAACCGTCGTTTCGAGTGTGCAGTTCGTCCCTATGAGCTTGGCTTGAAGAGCTCCCTGCGGTGATATGTCGCCCGTCACTTCGCCCTGCGGACCGGCACCCGTCATTGAAGCCATCGTCCACTGAAATGTCTTCCCGTCCGTCGTGCCATGAACCGAGCTGACACCGGATCCGTCTTTGAAGAATACCACCCCCGACAGTGCGGTTCCTTCGCGCAGGATGTGTAGAACAGCTGGACGACAACTCGGCTTAGCCGACGTCTCCGCCACGTACGAAGCGCCACCGCTCAAGGCGTTTTGCGCCTGCGCACTCGTGGCGCCGACCAAGCCAAGTATTGCAATGCAAGCGATAAAAGAAGACTTCCTGCGCATGGACCTATATCCTTCAAGAGATCAAGAGGGGTTTAGGCACGTTCTACCGAGTATGGCCACGTAGCTGTTGGTGACGTTGTCACCGAGTCATCCTAAGCAGATCAATTGTAAACTCTTGTACGCTGCGGTCTTGGCGAATTAGGCCACGATTCAGGGTTTTGCAGCTGATTCGTTACTGGCCTCAGAAGTAAATGCTATTGTCTGTCCAGCTCTCTGTAAGCTTGGCTTGCTATGAGAAAGCGATCTGTGAACTGCAACAACGCCAGGCGGTTTTAAGCTAACGGGGACGCGTGCCTGTAAAGCGAAGGGCTAACCCCGACATCCTTGGAAAAGCTTCGAGTGAAATGACTCTGATCCGCGAAACCGCATGCTAGCGCGACGTCGACGAGCGGGTGCGTGGTTTCCTTGAGCAATTCTTTCGCTCGCTCGACGCGCTGAAGTATCCGCCATTGATGCGGAGGCAGGCCTGTTCGGTGACGGAATTCTCGTTGGAAATGTCGCACCGACAGGTTGCACATCGCAGCGAGTTCGACGATGCCGAAATTGCTTGTCAGGTCGCTCGCCATGAGCTCGATAGCAAGCCGAACAGCACCACCCTCCGAGCAAGCGGGTTCGCTTGGCACCCGAAGGCCGACGTCAAACCGTGAACATCCTTGTGCCACGACTCCAGTATGAGCACGCGAGCCACCGGGGAGAGCGGGCAGGTCAGAGATATTTATTGAGCTGGATGACATCGTGCCGTTCTCCTGCGAACACCTGGTTCAGCGCTGTCCTACGGTTAGTTCAGTCCTACATCTCTCGCCAAAGTCGAGTAGGAAGTTCATTTTTCCTTCCTGAGCCATCGCACGAATTTCATGCAGACTTCGGTTTGGCTCCAAGTAGGCCGTGATGATGACATCCATGGCTTGTTGGGCGGCGTGCACCACAGGAGACGATGCCCAAAGCCGCATCTTCCCAACGATCGCGTAAAGCTGCACAAGATCGCAGACGTCATCCTTCTGGTGGCTCAAGGCATCTCCGTACAGTCGGCTCGCTTCGATGATGAAGTCGTTGAAGATCGCCTGCCGGCTCGCCCTGCTCGTCTCTTCCCGTTTCTCGCGAGCTTGCGCCCGCTGCGTCAGCGAGGTCGTCGTGAAAGAGGTCAAACCACCGATGGTTGCTCCTGCAAGCCCGAAGCAAGCCGAGACATAGGCCGCGTCCATCTTTCGCTCCGCAGTACGACTTTGCGCCCTTAGCGGCGCCGCAGGTTTGTCGTCGCGAGATCGATCACCTCGTCGCCGCGGCCGCTCATGACGGCCCGCAACACCCATAGGCTAAACCCCTTGACCTGCTCCAGCCCGATACTCGGCGGCATCGAGAGCTCGTGCTTGGCCGTGACCACGTCGAGCAGCGCCGGCCCGTCATGGGCCAGCATGTCTGCGACAGCGCTCGGCAACTCGCCGGGATCCTCGACGCGCTGGGCGTGAATGCCCATCGCCCGGGCCATAGCCGCAAAGTCGGGGTTTTCGAGGTTCGTGCCCGCATCGACAAATCCAGCCGCCTTCATCTCGAGCGATACGAAGCCCAATATGCCGTTGTTGTAGATGACGATCTTCACCGGCAGTTTCTGCTGGGTGAGTGTGATCAAATCGCCCATCAGCATGGTGAAGCCACCGTCCCCCGATAGGGAGATGACCTGCCGGGTGGGGGCTGCCGCTTGGATGCCGATCGCCTGCGGCATGGCGTTGGCCATCGACCCGTGCACGAGCGAGCCCACCAGGCGACGCCGCCCGTTCATCTTCAGGTAGCGCGCGGCCCAGATCGTCGGCGTGCCGGTGTCGAAGGTGAACACGGCGTCATCCGCCGCAGCATCGCTAACGACCTTCGTCAGGTATTGCGGATGGATCGGCTTGTGACCCGGCGTGCCCTTCGCCAGATCATCCAAGCCCTGTCGCGCGCGCTTGTAGTGCGCCAAGCTGTCGTCGAGGAATTCGCGCACCGTCTTGGTTTTCAGTTTCGGCAGCAACGCCTCTATGGTGGGCCCGATATCGCCGACGAGGCCGAGCTCCAGCTTCGCACGTCGGCCCAGGTTCTCCGGGCGGATATCGACCTGCACGATCTTGGTGTCGGCGGGGAGGAACTGTTTGTATGGGAAATCGGTACCGAGCATCACTAACACGTCGCAGCTATGCATCGCCGCGTAGCCCGAGGAGAAGCCGATGAAGCCCGTCATGCCGACGTCGTACGGGTTGTCGTACTCGACGTATTCCTTGCCTCCATACGCATGCACGATGGGGCTTTTCAAAGCTTCGGCGAGTTGCAGCAACGGCGCATGCGCGTGCGCGCAGCCGCGGCCGCAGAACAGCGTTACGCGCTCGACCCCGTTCAGCAAGGCGGCGAGCGCCTCCACATCCTCGTCCAGCGGTTGAACGATGGCGGCGGGCGGCAACAGGGCCTGTTTTGCGGAGACGCTACGGGGAGATGCGGGGCGCAGTGCCACATCCCCTGGCAGTACGATGACGGCGACGCCACGTAGCCCGACGGCCGCTCGGATCGCATTTTCGAGCACGAACGGTAGCTGGCTGGGATCGGAGACGAGTTCACAGTAGTGGCTGCATTCGCGGAACAGGCTCTGCGGATGGGTCTCCTGGAAATAGCCGCCGCCAATCTCCGACGAGGGGATTTGAGCGGCGATCGCCAGCACCGGAGTCCGGCTGCGGTGGGCGTCGAACAGGCCATTGATGAGGTGCAGGTTGCCAGGGCCGCAAGACCCTGCACAGACGGCGAGATTGCCCGTGAGCTGCGCTTCACCTGACGCTGCGAAGGCGGCGACCTCCTCGTGGCGGACATGGACCCAAGCGATGTCGCACTGCTGGCGCAGCGCTTCCGTTATGCCGTTAAGGCTATCGCCAGCTAGTCCGAAGATCCGCTTGACACCTGCTTGTACCAGGGTTTGCACGAGTTGCGTGGCAACGTTCTCACTCATCATCGTCTCCTGAGACTGTCTCCAACCAGAGTCTGACGCCTCCGCAGCCCGCCTCAGCTTTTCACGAACGCAAGCAGGTCGGCATTGATCTGCTCGGCGTTTGTCGTCGGCATGCCATGCGGCAGTCCAGGGTAGGCTTTCATCGTGGCGTGCTGGAGAAGCTTGGCCGATAGCGGTCCTGCATCTGCAAACGGAACGATCTGATCATCCTCGCCATGCATGACGAGAGTCGGCACCTCGATCTTCTTCAGGTCGGCGGTGAAGTCGGTTTCCGAGAAGGCTGCGATGCAGTCGTACTGCGCCTTCACGCCGCCCATCATTCCCTGACGCCACCAATTCTCGCGCACACCATCGGAAACCTTCGCACCGGGCCGATTGTAGCCGTAGAACGGGAGCGTGATGTCCTTGAAGAACTGCGAGCGGTTAAAGGCGGTGCCGGCACGGATCTCGTCGAATACCGTGATTGGCAGGCCTCCGGGATTGTTATCGTTCTTGACCATGATCGGTGGCACCGCGCTGATGAGCACAGCTTTGGCCACACGGCCGTGCCCGTGCTGCGCCACGTAGCGTGCGACCTCACCACCGCCGGTGGAGTGGCCAACATGGACGGCGTCGCGTAAGTTCAGGGCCGTGGTGAGTTCGGCGACGTCAGCCGCGTAGGTGTCCATCTCGTTGCCGGTCCAGGTCTGGCTCGAGCGTCCGTGCCCGCGGCGGTCGTGGGCGATCACTCTGTAGCCATGCTGTAGGAAGAACATCATCTGACTGTCCCAATCGTCCGCCGAAAGGGGCCATCCGTGATGGAAGACGATAGGCTGCCCTGTCCCCCAATCCTTATAAAAAATCTTAGTGCCGTCTTTGGTTGTAATCGTATCCATGGTTCGGTGCTCCTATGTCCGGTTGAGTTTCGACTGTCGTGCTGGACTGGCGGGTGCCACGTCTGAGCCGATCGAGACGGTCAACGCGGCAGCGACGATCAGGCTGCCGGTCAGCACAGTCCGACCTCCGAGCGTTCGAACTGGCCAGCGCTCTTTGGGCAGTCCTAATGCTTTCATGATGCAAAGAGCGCTGCGACGAAGACGTGAGCAATCGCAGACTCCCGTGAACCCAGGCTTCCGTCGCCTGGGATCCGTTCTGCTATGACGTCTGCCCCGGCCTGCGCCAGGACCCCGTGGAGATCGCCGCCGACGGTTCCTGGTGCTTCCTGAGTTGCTTCTCGGACCAAAAGAACATGCACACCTTCGAGCGCGCCCGGGCGGACCAACCGGGCCAGAGCCGTCGGTCGAAGCAGAATGCATGCTGCCAGCAGAGAGCCATGAGCCAGGCCGAGGCAAGCCGCGAGATCGGCTCCCTTAGCGTTGCCGACGGCGATAATCGGGATGAGCGAAAGGTCATACGCCAGAACCGCTCCGGCGATGATGTTCGCAAGCCGCTCCACCTTTAGATCCTGAGACGGCGTGGCACCCGCGCTCGTCTTCGCGTGAACGCGTTCGAGGTCTGCGATGAGTAGAGGCGCTCCCGGGCAGATGCGCTGGCAAAAGTCGATCATGGAAGCCATGTCGGCATTTTCACCGGGAAGCGGCAGCAGGATGGGAGAGTCGGCGACACTCCCGGGCGTAAACCGATAGGCAACGGAGGAGTCGAAACCATCGCTGTTTGCCACTCGCTTTCCCCTTCGGCCGGCCGGCTCGCGTGCACTTGCCAGGGACGCGGGGTCGATCCGCTACCGTCCCGGTTCGGCTGATAGCGCGCCCTTTCGCGACGCCACCTTTCGATGTCGAAAGGCACAGTCTTGGGTCGCCCAGAGCTCCGTTATCCGACGTAGTGACTACTGAAGAACTCCTTCTAAGAAGGCCATGCTTGTGTTGGCGCATTCCTAATTACCCCACAGTAGCCGACTTATATTGCGTGGTGTCGATCCTGTGACGCTGCGACGGCATTGCGTCGCGCAACGTGCAACCAAACAGTCTGCCGCCTTTCTAGGATCTGAGTGTTAGTGCAGTGCTGTTCCCGTTGGATATGATGAAAGTGTTCTGCTATGGCGAAAAGTCGCATGGTTGTCCTGAACGGGGGGCGCCGGTCCTTTCACGACCTGGATCAGGCGGCAGGCCTCAGGTGCAATTTGCTGCTAAAGCGTCAGAAGGATTTCGAGCTTCATTCCGTCCATGGCGACCACCCGGTGCAGAGGGTGCCGCACCCGACCCGCAGCCCCGCCACCTGCAGCAACGGTGCGAGTCCCGGCACGCTGTTGCGTGGCGTGACTTTAGCCCTCGCCGGAAGCCAGTTTTATGGCGAGGCTGGCGTGCAGGTCGGCTACTTCTTGGATCCGATCAGTTCATCCCAGCGCCGGAACGCTTGAACCATCCGATCGGGCTTCAATGGCAACTCGATCGGGTTGTTGGCGATCAGGCCGTCATACTCGGGCCGGCCGAATTCAGCGATCACGTCCTGGCTGTGTTTCGGCGCCATGCTGATCGGCACGTCGCGCAGCACCGGGCCGGGATAGAGGAAGCCCTCGTCGTAGGAATAGGCCTGCATCTTGGGCGTCAACAGGAACGCCATCAGGTCCGCGAGCACCGCCAATCGCTCCGGCGACTGGCCTTTCGGGACGCACATGTAATCGGCGTCCGAGACCCAGTGGAAGCCTTGCAGCGTCCCGATCGCCGCGGATTTCGGCACCACGCCCAGGGCGCGCGGGTTGATGTCCCACCCCGTCGTGCTGACGATGAGGTCGCGCGAGCCCTCGCCCAACTCGCGCATGGTGGCGCCGGTGCCGGCCGGATAGTATTCGATGAAACGGCCGATCTCCTGCAGGTAGGCCCAGGTCTTATCCCAGCCGCCAATCGGGTCTGCCGGGTCCTTGTCGCCGAGCAGCCAGGGCAGGCCCATCATGAAGGTGCGGCCGGGACCGGAATTGTTCGGGCGTGCATACATGAAACGGTTCGGGTGCGCCTTCGCCCAGGCGAGCAGGTCCGCGGCGGATTTCGGCGGGTCCGGCACCCGCTCGGGCAAGTATTCCAGCAGCGGGCCGGAGGGGTAGTAGCACAGCACGATGCCGTAATCCTGGCCCTGCGCGCGGTTGAGGTTGAGTGCGGCCGGTTGCAGCACCTTGGCGAGATCGGGCAGGGCGGGTGCGAAGTCGGGCAACAGGCGCTGCCACAAGTTCTGCTCCAGCCCTGCGGCAAGCCCGTCGCTGCCGCTCAGCACCAGGTCGATATCGAGCCGGTTCGCCTGCTGTTGCGCGCGCAGTTTGCCTGCCAGTTCCGGCGCCGGTGCCTTGGCGTAGACGAAGCGGGAGACCAGCTTCGGGTTCGCGGCGCGATAATCGTCGAAGGCCGGCTGCATCAGGGCGAGCGCACCGGCGACGTCGTACACCGTGAGTGTGAGCGGGCTCGCCGGAGTGGGCACCGCCGCGCGAGCCGGGTTCGCCAAGCCCGCCACCGCGAGGCCGCCGAGCACGCTGCGCCGGCCCAAGATCGATGCTGTCGCCAAGATCACTCTCCCATTGCTGCCGGCTCGTAAGCTTGCAATCCGTGGGCCGCCAGCGACGGCCGCAGGAGGGCAAGCGGCCGGTCGGATGCCATCGCCAAGGCGTCACCCGGTGTGGCGATGCCCCAGGCGACCAGGTTGCGCACCGCCGTGTCCAGGCACAGCGACGAGCCTGCCAGCGAGTGGCTGCCGGGCACGCGAACCGTCCCATCCTCGGATCGTTCGATATCCAGGCCGGCGAAGCGGTAGCGGCCCGGCGGGGCGGCCGCGGCGGCCGTCGCATCGGTCACCAGCACG
Organism: uncultured Acetobacteraceae bacterium; assembly: GCA_964242215.1. Taxonomy (GTDB): domain Bacteria; phylum Pseudomonadota; class Alphaproteobacteria; order Acetobacterales; family Acetobacteraceae; genus LMUY01. The sequence goes on from CAXTCJ010000105.1 coordinate 7,909, forward strand.
CAGCGTTCCAGGGTTTTCGCGCGCATCAGCACCTTCAGGGCATAGGGCGGCACGTGGATGCCATCGGCGATGAAGCTGGCGGCCAGGCGGTCCTCGGCGAGTTGGGCCATCAAGGTGTTGTCCAGCTTCGGCAAGCTCTGTGGCAGGCCGTTGCCGAGATGGGTCGACAGAGTGGCGCCGCAGGACGCAGCTGCCGCCAGAATCGCCGGGCCGGCCGCGCTGTGGCCCACGGCGACCAGCTTGCCGGCGGCCCGTGCCGCGCGGATGAAGGCTTCCGCCCCGGGCCGTTCCGGGGCGAGCGTGACCATCAGAATGGGACGTGCGAGCACTGCCTCGAGCCGGGTGAGTAGGTGGATGTCGGGCGCCGTCATCGCACCGGGCGGATGGCATCCGGCATAGCCGTCGGCGGCGTTGAGGAACGGGCCTTCCAGGTGGTAGCCCGGGCACATCGACGGCCCCAGGCGACTGGCGGAGATCGCGGCGTCGAGAGCGGCGAGGCGCGCCTCCAGTTCGTCCGGCAGGGCGGTTATGACGGTCGGTAGGCAGAGCCTAACGCCGGTCGCGCGCATCGCCGAGAGCGCGTGGTCCATCAAGGCCGCGGTCAGCCCCGGCCCGGCGTTGAAGTCGACCCCGGCGAAGCCGTTGACCTGCAGGTCAACTAACCCGGCGTCCTGCAGGTCAACTAACCCGGCGTGCCTCACCGGCCTGCCGCGAGCAGGGCGGCGGAGGCCGTGTCGAGGAACAGCCGGACATCGGCATGCTGCCGCAGGATGCTGCCGGGATACAACGGGCCGACCGGCTGGCGTAGCATGTCGCACACCGCCTGCGCCTTGCGGGCGTCCGGCACCGACAGCACGATAGCGGTGCTGCGCATGATCTGCCGAATGCTCATGGTCAGCGCGGTCTGCGGCACGTCCGCCAGCGTCGGGAACCAGCCTTCGCCGAGTTGCTGGCGGCGGCAGGCCTCGTCGAGCGTCACGGTCAGGAACGCGTCTTCGGTGGTGAAATCCGCCGGTGGGTCGTTGAAGGCAAGGTGGCAGTTCTCGCCCAGCCCGGCGAAGCAGACATCGATCGGCGCCGCACCGATCAGCGCCCCGAGACGGGTGATCTCCGTGGCCGGCGTGGCGCCACCATCGATCGGGACGAAATCGACCGCGCCGACCCGGGCCACGAAGCGCTCGCGCAGGTAGCGGCGAAAACTCGCCGGGTGATCCTCGGGTAGACCGGTATACTCGTCGAGATGGAAGGCGGTGACGCGGCGCCAATCGATGCCGGGCTCCCGCACGAGATGGTCGAGTGTCGCGAACTGGCTGGCGCCGGTCGCGAGGATGATCCGGGCGCTGCCTCGCGCGGCCAAAGCGGCGCGGATGCCAGCCGCCCCGGCGGACGCCGCGCGCCGGCCGAGTTCCGCCGGGCCCGAGCTGATGTCGGGTGTGATCAACCCGGTGTTCCGATCCGCATCCCTGGGCTCCTGCGTGCCTCGCGTTTCACGACCGTGATGCGCATCATCGGCCGAGAAACGCCTTCTGGACAAAGGCATTGTTCAGAAGGTCACTCCCTTGACCGCTCAGCACCACAGCCCCCTTCTCCAGCACATATCCGCGATGCGCTATTCTGAGCGCCTGATGCAGGTTCTGCTCCACGAGCAAAACTCCGATGCCGCGGGCGTTCACGGTCTGCACGATACGAAACATCTCCTGTGTCGCAGTTGGCATCAGCCCCAGCGACGGCTCGTCCAGGATCAGCAGTTTGGGTTCGGCCATCAGGCCACGGGCGATGGCGAGCATCTGCTGTTCTCCCCCGCTCATCAAACCAGCCAACTGGCGCCGGCGCTCGCCGAGGCGGGGAAATGTGGTGAACATATCGTCCAGTAGCGCGGCGACCTTGCGCCTGTCCCGATGGATCGAACCGCCCATCAGCAAGTTGTCCAGGACCGTCATCTGCGGAAACACCAGCCGGCCCTCTGGCACGAGTGTAACACCGCGGCGAACCACCTGATGACTGGCAGCCCCCGTCAGGAGTTCACCGCCGAGGCGGATCGTGCCGCGCTGCCGCGGCAACACGCCGGCGATCATCTTTACCGTGGTGGTCTTGCCGGCGCCATTCGCGCCAAGCAGCGCCACGACCTCACCTTGGGCAACCCTGAACGATACGTCGCGAACTGCCGCGGCTCCTCCGTAGGAATAGGCCAATCCTTCGACGTCCAGCAGGAGAGGTGCGCCTGCCATGGCTAGCCCGGCGTTCCGAGATAGGCCTCGATCACTCGTTGGTCGTTCGCGATCGCGTCGGGCGGGCCCTCTGCGATCTTCGTCCCCGCGTCGAGCACGATGATGTGGTCCGACACCTCCATGACCGACGGCATGTCGTGTTCCACCAGCACCACCGTGACGCCACCCGCGCGGACGGTCCGCAGCACGTCGATCATCTCCGCGGTCTCCGTCGGGTTGAGACCGGCGCAGGGTTCATCCGCAAGTAACAAGGTGGCGCGGGTCGCGATGGCGCGGGCGATCTCCAACCGCCGTAACTGGCCGACGGTCAGCGCGCTGGCTGGAGCATCCGCCAGGTCGTCAAGGTCCGCCAGGGTCAGGGCGCCGGCCGTTATAGCGGCGACGTTTCGTTTTCCGGCGCGGCCGAACATGGCGCCGATGCGGACGTTCTCGGCGACGGAAAGATCGCGGAACGGCCGGGCAATCTGGAAGGCGCGGGCGATGCCCAACGAGGCAATCCGGCTCGTGCCCATGCCCTCGATCCGCTGGCCGTAGAAGCGGATGCTGCCCGCGTTCGGGCGCAGATAGCCGGTCAGCAAATTGAACAGTGTGGACTTCCCGGCACCGTTCGGGCCGATCACGCTAGTGACGCTGCCGGTCGCGACCGTGAAGTCCAGTGCGTTGGTCGCCACCAGGCCACGGAACCGCTTGGTAAGGCCCTCCACCTGCAAGATCGGCGCCGTGTTCACGATGCGTGGGCCGGCCGGAATCGCACCCTCAAACGGCGAGCAAGGCCCAGTAGGCCGTCGGGGGCGACCAACACAAGCGTGACGAGCACGAGCCCGGTGACGAACAGGTGCACGTTCGGGTAGTCGCTGAGTGCGACATAAGTCAGGAAGGTCAGCAGCGCGGCCCCGATCACCGGGCCGGTGAGGGTGTGGATGCCGCCCAGCATGGCAAAGACGACCAGGCTGAGATTGGTGTCGTCTCGGTAGAGAGAACTGGCCGTGACGTAGCCCAGGCTATGGGCGTAGATCGCACCCAACACCCCGGTCAGCACGGCGCTCAGGACGAACGCGGCCATCTTGTAGCGTTCGGTGGGGACGGCCAGCATCCGAGCCGTGTCCTCGTCCTCCCTGATGCTGCGCAGACCGTAGCCAAGCCGGCTGCGGCGGAGAATGTAGGACACTAGTAAGATGAATCCCGCCGCAAACAGGCACAGCTCGTAATAGAACACCTGGGTGTCCCAACCCTCCGGCGAGGCGGATGCGAACATGACGCCCATGGCGCCGCCGAGCACGTCGATATTGGTGTTCAACTCGCCCGCAACATGCGAGACGCCCAGCATTGCGATCGCGAAATACGCACCCCGCAAGCGTAGCAGCGGGTAGGCGAGTAGGAGCGAGATCAACCCGCACGCAAGGGCCGCCGCAGCGAGGCCACTGAATAACCTGGGGAGCGGCGCCATGTCCGGCAACTGCGCTTCCAGCAGACCGGCCGCGAAGGCGCCGATGCCGATGAAGGCGGCGTGACCGAAGCTGCGGTAGCCGGCAAGCCCGCCCAGGATGTTCCATGCCAGCCCTAACCCGGCCGAGTAGGCCATCAGTTGCCCGATGCGCACCGCGAACGGCGAGAGCCCCGTGGGAAGAACCGCAAGGGCGCAGAACAACACGGCAGCGAGCCACGGACCGGCGCGCCTCATCTCGACGCCCGGAACGCGTTGCCGAGTAGCCCCTGCGGCCGCAGCACGAGCATCACCACCAGAGCTAGGAACATCATCGCGTCCGGATAGGCTGGTCCTATATACTGCGCGGAAATGGTGTAGATGATGCCGAGCAGCAGGCCCCCCAGCAACGCCCCCGTCGCTCCTCCAACACCGCCCAGTGTCACCACGATGAAGGCGTTGAGGGTCCAGGTCGCCTCGTCTGCCGGCGTGAAGGGGAGGATGATGCCGATCACGACGCCCGCCGCCCCGGCGAAGGCGGCCGATACGGCGAAGGTCAGCGCGAAGGTATGCGGCACGTCCACCCCGCAGAGCCGCGCGGCCAGGCCCTGTTGCGCGGTGGCGCGGATCGTTCGGCCGAGCGCCGTCGTTTTCAGGCCCACCGCCAGGAGGCCGAGCAGTAACAGGCTGACCAGCAACGCGCCCAGGCGCACGAGACCGAAATTCAGCCCGGCAAAATGCAGCGAGTCGAAGGCGTATGGCGGTGTCATGGAGGCGACGTCCGGCGAATAGACCCAGATCAGCACGTTCTGCAGCATCAACGCCACGCCGAAGGTCAGCAGCATCGAGCCGAGGCCTGCCTCGTCCACGGCACGCTGGATCAGCAGTCGCTGATAGGCATAACCCGCAATGAACAGCACGACCATGACCAGCGGGATGGTCAGCAACGGATCGATATGAAGGGCACTCGAGAAGGTGAGTGCCAAATAAGCCCCGATGAGCACAATCGCGCCGTGGCTGAGATTGAGCACGTGCAGCACGCCGAAGATCAGCGAGAACCCGACCGCGGACAGTGCGAAGATGCCGCCCAACACCAGCCCGTCGGATACGGTCTGCGCAAATAGCACGATGTGTCAGACCCGGGAGAGGATCAGGTCTTCTGCGCCCAATCCGGCACCGGGTAGACCGTCGGGGCGTTACGCGCTTCCTCCGGTGCGACGACGGCCACCTGACCATTCTGAACTTGGCCAACCATGGACCCCATGATGACCGGGTCGCCGTCACCCTGCGGCGTGAACTTGATCCGGCCATAGAAGGTTTGGAAGTCCGCCGCGGCCAACGCCTTACGCACCGCCGCGACGTCGGTCGAATTAGCCGCCTGCATCGCCATGACATAGGTCGTGATGCAGGCCGCGGCGCCGGCCGTGTGGTAGGCGAGTGGGCGGGTGAATTTGCTGCGGTAGTAGCTGGCGAACCCCGCCGCATCGCCGAAGAACTTGTCCTTGAACGGCACGTGCTCGTCCCAATAGATCGAGACGGTCAGCCCATTGGCATATTTGCCCATGGCTTCCCGGAACGAGGCGAGTTGCGGGCCGAGCCCCTCGAACACCATCTTCACGTTGGTCCCGGTGGCCACCATCTGGCGGGTCAGCAATAGCGAGTCCTGGTCGTGCAGTGTGGTGACCAGCACATCGGGCGGGTTGGCGCGCACGGAGGAGAGCACGCTGGAGAAGTCGGTGATCTTCTCCGGCAACTCGTATTTTTCCAGCACCTGGATGCCCTGCTTTTGGCAGCTGTCGATGGCCCCCGCCATCTGTGCGCGGCCGTAGCCGTCGATGGAGGACATGAAAGACGCTGTCTTCGGCTTCGGCTGTAGTGCGCCCAGGAAGTGCGCCGTAGAGTCGAATTGGCGCGAGGCACGCGGGTACATGCCGAACGAGCCCTTGAAGCCCTGGGTGAAGATCTGATCGGAGCCGCCGCCCGTTTGCACCATCAGCTTGCCGGCGCGGTCCACGATGGCCGCCGTCGGCAAAACGATGTTGCTGCCGAAGGAGCCGAGGAAAAAGTTTGCCCCGTCGTCGATCTGCCGCTGAAGGATCGTCACGGCCCGCGCCGGGTCGCTCGCGTCGTCGCTCAGGCGCAGTTCGATCAGGTATTTCTCACCCGCGATCTCCACGCCGCCGAGCTTGTCGTTCAGGTAGGACGCGGCGGTAAGATAACCGTTGTTGACGTTCAGCCCGGTTTCAGCCGCGGCCCCGGTGAGCGGCAGCGCGCCGGCGAATACCAGTTTCTTCGTCGTCTGCGCCCAAGCCGGACGCTGCACCGCCAACGCGGCGGCAGATCCGACACCCGCAAGCAGATCGCGCCGACGCATTCTAAAACCCCCCGCAACCGATAGCGCCGCGCGTTCCCTGCGGATCCATGGAAGCTGGACGAGAGTCGGTCATTTCGGCATCCTCGGCATTGCAGCGAAACGTGAACCCTGAACCGGCGGACCGTCAAGCGGTTCTGCTGCGGCGCGGCAGGCTTAGGAGCAGACTTCACCATGGCCCAGACCCCCTACGACCCAGCCGAGTTCGCGCCACTCCGCTTCCACACGCACACCGCCGCGTTCTCGGCGGGCGAGGATACGCCGCGCGCCTATTTGGAGCGCTGTCTGGAGACGATCGCGGCGCGTGAGCCCGTGTTGCAAGCTTGGGTCGTGATCAATGAGGACGGTGCTCGGGCGCAGGCGGACGCCAGCAGCGCGCGGTGGCGCAGTGGGCGCCATTTGTCGCCGATCGACGGCATGCCGCTGGGGATCAAGGACCTGCTGGAAACCGCCGACATGCCGACGCAGATGGGTTGCGCCGCCTATGCCGGCAATTTCGCACGCCGCGACAATGCGGCGGTTGGGGCGTTACGCCAAGCCGGCGCCGTGATCCTCGGCAAGACCGTCACGGCCGAATTGGGTGGCAGTCATCCGGGGCCAACGACAAACCCGTTCGACCCGGCACGCACGCCGGGCGGCTCGTCGTCAGGCTCGGCCGCCGCGGTCGGTGCTGCGATGGTGCCTGCAGCGATCGGCTCGCAGGTAGGTGGCTCGATCATCCGGCCGGCCAGCTTTTGCGGCAACTGGGCACTGAAGCCGACGCAGGGGGCCATCAATCGCGGCGAACGCCAAGCGACCAGCATGAGCACGCACGGCCCCCACGCCGGCTGTGCCGCAGACATGTGGCTGGTCGCGATCGCGATTGCCAGCCGCGCCGGCGGAGACCCGGGCCGCACCGCCTTGAGCGGCCCCGCAGCGCCGCCGCCACCGCACCGGCCTTTCACCTTGGCGGTGATGGAGACGGAGGGATGGGGCGAACTCGACGATGCATCCCGCGAGGCGTTCGAGCGTGTCGTGGCACAGATCGCGGCCAGCGGCGTCACGGTGCTGCGCCGCGCCTCCGACCCGGCGATTGAGCGGTTCGAGAGAGCGATCGTCGGCGTGCGCGCCATGGCCGGTCAGATCACCGCGTGGGAGAACCATTGGGCCATCGGCAGCCTGTTTGCGCAGCACCCCGATGGTGTCAGCGAGCGGAGCAAGGCCGGAGTCGCGCTGGCCGAACGACTGGGCTCGGCCGGATATCAGGAACTGCTTGGCCAGCGCGAGCTGGTGCGGCACGAATACGCCACGCTGACCAACACGGTCGATGCGATGATCTCCCCCTCGGCTCCGGGCCCGGCGCCGATCTGGGCCGGTGACATGCCGGGTCAGCCCCCCGCCGCGCGTCCGACCGGCGTGGAGGTGTTCAACACGCCGAGTTCGGTGCTGGGCGCGCCGGTGGTGACGATCCCGGTCACTGCCGTCCACGGCCTGCCGATGGGCGTGCAATTGATGGGGCGGCCCGGGACCGATGCTCGCGTTACGGCGATGGCCCGCTGGCTGTACGATACGGTCGAGCCGGTGCGAACCTCGTAGCGTAGGATGCGGTTGGGCATCACACCGTGCTAGCTGCCGGCGAGCTCGGTGCCGTTCGCTGCGCGGTAGTTTTTGTCGCGGAACCACCGCATGTATTCTGGATAGGTAATCGGCTCATAGCGCGGCGCTTCATCAGGGGTGGCGCAGCTCGGTATGCAGCGCATGGTCCAGTCGTAGTCGCAGTCGAAGAAGAACGGGATGGCGTAGCGCTCCCCGCCTGACCGGTTGATCACGCGATGCGGGGTGGCGAGGAAACGGTCGTTGGTCCACCGCCGCAGCATATCGCCGCCATTGACCAGGAAGCTGCCCGGGATGGAGGGAGCGTCGACCCAGTTACCGTTAGGCAGACGGATCGAAAGACCCGGCACCGCGTTCTGTGCGAGCAACGTCATGAAGCTGGTGTCGGAGTGCGGGGCGAGCCCGAACTCGTTGGCGGCGACCTGGTCCTGCGGCGGGTAGTGCGACATGCGCAGGGTGAACATCGGTTGCTGGAAGGCGGCGGTGAAGAAATCGGCCGGCATGTCCAGGGCGACCGCGTAAAGCGGCAGCAAGCTTTTTGCGAGCGCTTCGCAAGCCGTGCAGTAGGCGAGCACGGATTCCTTGAAGCCGGGCAGGTCGGTCGGCCAGCGATTGGGCCCGCGGAACAATTGTGCCCCGTCGGCGTCTGGCTGTTCACGCTTGACGAAGAATGCCTCCACCAGGTTCGGCTTGTTGTTGGCGTTCAGCGCCGAATGCCGCGTGGTGGAACTCTTGATCGGCATGTACCCGATGTTGTGCTCGTTCAGCCGCAGCGCGATCTTGTCGTCGAGGGGCTGCGCGTGGAACTGGCGGGCCGCCGCGAACGCACCATCGATCGTGGCCTGAGGAACACCGTGGTTGACCAGGAAGTAGAAACCGACCTCCTCCAGCGCATGGCGGAATGCCGTGCGCAGCGCCTCGATCGCGCCCGGCTCACCAGCCAGTAGGGGAGCGATGTCGATGACCGGGATTTCTTCGGGCGCATCCGGGCGGATCGTGGCGAGGCTGGGTGCAAGGTCGGCCATGGTCATCCTTCCAATGTCAGGTCAGCTCAGGCTGTCCGGATAGTCCTGCCAGATGCTTGGCTGCAGCTGCAGCGCGGTTGCAACGGGATAGAGGCGGCTCCAGTGTTCGGCGCACTCAAGCGCAGTTGCGTTCCAAAGGCCGGGAAGGCGGCCAGCGCGATCGAGGAACTCGTCCAGCTTTTGCAGCCGGTTCGGCCAGGCGATCGCGTGTGGGTGCAGTGTCATGCCGAAGGCGCGGCCGCGTTTGTACTGCGCCGCCAGCTCCGCGTCCCAATTGCGGGCTAGGGTATCCGCATGCTCCAGCCCGGTGCCCTTGGCCGGGAACAGGAGGAAGAACTGGTCGTCGAAATGGTAGTAGTACGGCATTGCCAGGATGGCACGCGGCCCGCTCGGGTCCGTCACCCAGTAATGCGGCACGTCGTCTGCCGGGCTGTTGCCCATATAGAGGTAACCGTTCTCGCCGAGCAGCGTCATCGTGTTGGGGCTGATCGCCCCCACGGCGAATTTGTCGCCCTGGCGCGGCAGCGAATACCAGCCCAACGGACGCTTGCCGGATGCCGCCTCGATGCAGTCGGTCGTGCGGGTGAGGCGGTCGCGTTCCTCCTCGATCGAGAGCTGGCTGACATCCTCGTGCAGCCAGCCATGAGCAGCGATCTCGTGCCCGTCAGCCAGCAGCGCACGTATCAGAGCCGGATACAGGTCGGCGATGGCGGCGGGCACGGCGAATGTCACGCGCAGGTTATGGCGCCCCAGCACTTCCCGCAACGTCGTCAACCCGCCATGTAGTCCGTAATAGCTGTCCGGCCGAAGTAGGTCCCGCGGTGTGATGCCCTCCGGGCCGCAAGTGGGGCTGAGATCGACCGTGATCGTGAAGCAGCACGTGCGTCCCTCCGGCCAGCGCACGTCGCCGTCGGCGATGCCGCGCTCGTCAGAGATTGTGTAGCGATCTTTCCAGGGCATAGCCGCTATGCTCCGCTACTGAGGCAGTGGCGGGCGACTTGCTCGCAGGTCGGGAACCACACCCCGGGCAGCGCCTTCATGCGCGTGATCAGTCGGTCCAGCATGGCGATCCGCATCGAGCGTCCGGACACGAACGGGTGCAGGCAGATATTCAGATAGCCGCCCTGCTGGTACTGCCGCCAGAAGGCATCCCACCACAGGTCGAACACTCGGTCGGGGTCCGTTATGCGTTGCGCCGCATTCTCGGTGTTCAGCCAGGCGAAGCTGAAGAACATCGCGTCATCGATGGCGAAATGGAACGGCAGGTTCAGCAGCCTTCCGTTCGCAAGGTTGATGAAATAGGGATCGTGATCGGCCGCATCGTGCGAGTTGTACAGGAATCCCAACTCGCTCAGCAGCTGCGGCGTGTGCCAGCTTCGCGTGCCGACGGGCCGCTTCCCGGTCACCCGCTCGATCGCGTCGGCGGCGCGGGTGAGGTGGGCACGCTCGATCTCCGGCTCCGGCGGAACGCGGTGCTCCCACATATGGTCCGCCACCTCGTGGCCGCTGCGCGCCGCGGCGGCGACGGCCTGTGGGTAGAGCTCGCATATGCGGCCCGGCGTGAAGATCGTCGCCTTGATCCCGTGGCTGTCGAACAGCTCGAGCAAACGCCAGATACCGACCCGTCCTCCGAACTCGCCCTTTGCAAGTTGCATCGGCGGCTCGTTCAACAGCCGCCGTAGCAGCATCGCGTCGAAGTCGGCGGTAAAGTTCACCGCGATCTTCGCGCCGGCCGGCCACGGGATACGGGGCGGCACCGTGATATGCTTCTCCTGTTCGTTCGCAGCCTCACGAAGCAGGGCAAAATCATCGGACATATGGAGCACTTTACGCACTGCAGAACCGGCCTCAACCCAGAATCGGCCGCTGGACTAAGATTATCTCAACGGCGAAGGGAGTCCGTCTCCGACTGGTGCCTGCGCGAGCCTGCGCGATTGCGCGCGCTATCTGCTCGCCGCGGCGACGCTCAGCGTCATCCATTCTCGTCCCGCTGCAGAGGGACAGCCGGAAGACAAAACGGCCAGTGGCGGGAGGCAGAGTGTGCCGCGGCGTTCCCTGCTGACGCTCGCCGGGCGCACCCGAACCGATGAGGCGGTGCCGAGCCGCACCTTGACGCTGACCCGCGCCGCAACAGCCGCTACCTGATCGCTGCCATGCCTGATACTCCGTTGCTGTTTCCTTCCGACCCGCCAGCGCAGCGCCGTCAATTGGTAGCAACTCGTCCCTAGGCGAAGGAAGCCGCGGCAGTAAGACTTTGGTGACCTCTTGCAGTGATGATGGGACCGATCGCGGAGGTGTCGCATGCGTCGCTGGCCGGACAATCGGAGTGTCGGCGCGAAGCTCGCAAGCAACGCGATTGTCATCGTGCTTGGCCTGCTGCTCGTCGGGGCGGCGGCTCTCGTTGTGTCCAGACACCGCATGCGAGAGGATCGCATGGCGGAGTTGCAGGCCGTTGTCGAGGTTGCAACCAGTTATGCGAATGCGCTTGCCGCTGATGTTGCCAAAGGCGAGCTCACGCAGGACCAGGCTCGCAGCCGCTTCGTCGCTCTCTCCAATTCCACTCGATACGGGACCGCTGGTATTCTGATCGTCTACGACGAGAACGGCAAATACGTGATGAATCCGCTTAAGCCGAGTGACGTCGGAACCGACGGAACCAAGCTTGTCGATAAATCCGGCCGCCATTTCGTCCAGGACGCGATAGACGTTGTACGCCGGTCCGGTGCCGGGTTTTACGCACTCGATTATCCCCGACCTGGGGAGACCAAACCGAGCGCCAAGTTGAACTTCGCGAAAGATGTGCCGGCGCTCGGCATCATCGTGGCAACCGGCGTCTACCTCGTCGACCTCGAGGAGGCCTTGCTAAGCCAAGCGAAGATATTGGGACTGGTATCGCTCCCCATCTTGTTGCTCGCACTGGGCTGCAGCCTTGCCGTGCGCCAGTCTCTCGCATCGGGGCTGCAAAGGCTTTCCGCTGCTATGATCGGGCTCACCAAGGGAGACCTTTCAGTCGTGGTACCTGGCGTGGACCGGCGCGACGAGGTCGGCGGCATGGCGGCGGCGGTGCAGATCTTCAAAGATGCCGCGATCGAGACAATAAGGTTAGGGCAGGACGCCGACGAACTCCGTCTTACCCGCGAGCAAGACAGGGCGCGGACGGAAGCCGAGCGGCAGTCCGAGGCTGCAAAGCAAGCCGCTGTGGTCGGAGGGCTGGCGACAGCCCTGTCGCAGCTCTCGGCGGGTGATCTGACGTGCGACATGACCGAGCCATTCGCGCCCGAATTCGATCGGCTCCGGTCCGACTTCAACGGCGCCATCGCCGAACTCCGCAACGTCATTGGCGCGATCGTCAGCAACACCGGGGCCCTGCGCTCCGGCACCGCCGAGATCAGCCAGGCGGCTGACGACCTGTCCCGCCGGACCGAGCAACAGGCTGCAAGCCTGGAGCAGACTGCCGCCGCGCTTGGCCTGATCACCGCGACGGTGCGTAAGACCGCGGATGGTGCTAGTTCGGCCCAGGCCGTGGTTGCAACGGCAAAGGCCGATGCGGAACAAAGCAGTGTCATCGTGCGTGATGCGATGTCGGCGATGACGGCCATCGAGAAGTCTTCTCAGGAGATCGCCCAGATCATCGGCGTCATCGACGAGATCGCCTTCCAG
>CAXTCJ010000106.1:0-20174 GCA_964242215.1 uncultured Acetobacteraceae bacterium
CCGCGCCCCCGCCCCCGTGGCGGCCACCCCCGTCTCGGTAAAAGGCTGATGACGTTCGCTCCGCCCCCGTTCAAGTCGCCCGTCCCGGTTCGGGTCAACCTGTTCTCCGACACCCAGACCCGCCCCACGCGCGCGATGAAGGCGGCCATGATGGACGCCGAGGTCGGTGACGAGCAGCACGGCGACGATCCCACCATCAACGCGCTGTGCGAGCGCATGGCCGCGCTCATGGGCAAGCAGGCCGCCATGTTCCTGCCGACGGGAACCATGTGCAACCAGATCGCCATTCTCGGCCACTGCCGGCCCGGCGACGAGATCCTGGCCCATCACACCGCCCACATCCTGACCAGTGAAGGTGGTGGCCCCGGAGCGCTCGCGGGCGCCATGATCTTCGGCCTGCCCGGTGAGCACGGCCAGTTCAGCGCCGACGCCGTGCGGGAGGCGATCCGCCCGAAATCCCGCTACTCCCCGCCCCAGGCCATGCTCGAGGTCGAGCAGACCGCCAACATGGGCGGTGGTGCGGTCTGGCCGGTCGACGAGTTGAACGCCGTCGCGGCCGTGGCGCACGAGAACGGTCTCGCCACCCACATGGACGGCGCGCGGCTGATGAATGCCGTCGTCGCCAGCGGCGTTCCGGCGGCGGAGATGGTGGCCAGCTACGACACGGTGTGGCTCGACTTCACCAAAGGCCTCGGCGCGCCCCTCGGTGCGGTGCTGTGCGGCACGTCGGAGTTCATCGGCGCGGCATGGCGGTGGAAGCAGCGTATGGGCGGGTCGTTGCGCCAGGGTGGCATCTGCGCCGCCGCCTGCCTATATGCGCTGGACCACAACGTGGACCGCCTCGCCGAGGACCACGCTAACGCCCGCGAACTCGCCCGCGGCCTGGCGCAGGTGCCCGGCCTATCGGTCGCGATGCCCGAGACCAACCTGGTCTACATCGATACCTCAAACTCGGGCATGGATGCTACGCAACTCGCCGAGCGCGCGGCCCATCAGGGCGTGTTGATCTCCGTCATGGGCAAGCACAAGGCGCGCGCCTGCACCCATCTCGACGTGACCGCCGAGCAGGTCGCCGAGGCCGCCGCCGTGATCCGTGCCATCGCCGCCTAAAGCTGCAGCTGCCGACCGAAGGACCGCCATCATGCGTGTAACAGCCGTCGCCGCCGCTCTCGTCCTGCTTGCCGGTTCCGCCTCATCGCTCGTAACGCCAGCTTGGGCGCAGGCCCCGCTGACCGGCACCACCGGCCCGCTCGGCTCGCCCAATGTCGGCGGGGCTGCTACTCCTGGAAGCGCCGCCGCCGCTGTGCCTGGAACCGAGCAGGTTGCACCCCCTGCCACCACCACGACGCGTCGCCGGGGCCGGTCCCTGCAGGATCGCTTCGACGCTGCCAACGTCACGCATGACGGCCATCTCACGCTGGAGCAGGCGCGGTCCAAGATGCCGTCTGTTGCGCGGGACTTCGCGGCCATCGACACCGACAACAAGGGCTACGTCACGGTGGACCAAATCCGCGACCACGCCAAGACAACCAGGGCCGCCCGCCGCGCCGCCCGCGCCACTCACGCCGCCCCGGCCACGCCGACGGCACAGTGACATGCCGGACTGGGTCGTCGAAGCCGGAACGCCCGAGGCGGTCGCGTTTCGTCTGCTGGAAAAAGTGCTCCCGCTAACGCCGCCGCCGCTGAACAAGGAGGAGGTGCTCAAGCTGTATGCGGAGTGCCTCGCCACCGTGCGCGGCCCCGTTGCCGAGGACCTGCTCGCAGCCCTGAACTTCGAAGACTAGCCTGCTCCTCTCCCGTTCTTGACGGGAGAGGACCGGGGTGAGGGCCGCTCAGTCGCCCTCTGCCCCAACATGCGTCCGCCTGGCATTTCCCAGCGCCATCGCGACCGATGTGGCGAGGTCCGCCAACCGAAACGGCTTGCGCAGCACCGGCATTTCCGCGAGTTCGCCCTGCAAAGCTGCGGTATCCGCGTAGCCCGTCGAGAATAGGATCGGCAGTGCCGGGTGGTGCGCGCGCGCGGCCCGGGCTACCTCCGCTCCCGACATCCCCGGCATCACGTAGTCGACGATCATGACATGCGGGTAGGGCTGCTCCAGCAGCAGGTCCAACCCAGCCCGGCCGTGCGGGGCCTCCAGCACGCGGTAGCCGAGCGTCCGCAGCATCTCCACCAACGCGCCCCGTACCGCCGGGTCATCGTCCACCACCAGGATGATGTCCGACGAACGACCCAGCGGAACAGCGGCGGACCGCTCCGGTCCCATGCGGTGGCCGTGCTCATCGGGCGCTTGCTCGAGCAGCGGCAGTAGCAGCCGCACGGTGGTGCCGCGGCCGGGTTCGCTCTCGATCGTGGCCGATCCGCCGGACTGGTTGGCAATGCCATAGACCTGCGCCAAGCCGAGCCCCGTGCCCTTGCCAACGCCCTTGGTGGTGAAAAACGGCTCGAATGCGCGGTCCACGACGTCCGGGGGCATGCCGTCGCCGGTGTCGGCCACGGCCAGGCTCGCCATCTTGCGGCCGTCCGTTGCCGTGACGTTCACCGAGACCGCCAACTGGCCGCCTCCCGGCATCGCGTCGCGCGCATTGATCGCCAGGTTGAGCAGCGCCAGTTCGAGCTGGTTGGAGTCTGCCACCGCCCAGACCGGCTCGCGGGCCGGTATGCAGCGCAACTCGACCACCGCGCCGATCGAGCGGGTCAGCAGGTCCTGCACGCCGGTCAGCAAGGCATTGAGGTCGACCGGGGCCAGGTTCAGTTGCTGGGTGCGCGAGAAGGCCAGCAATTGCGCGGTGAGCTTGGCGCCGCGCCGCGTGGCATCGACGGCCGCGACGGCCAGGCGGCGGACCTGCTCGTCCTGGGTTCGGCGCATGATCAGCTCCAACCCCCCGAGGATCGCGGAGAGCAGGTTGTTGAAATCGTGCGAGATGCCTCCCGTCAGCTGGCCAATGGCTTCCATCTTCTGGCTCTGCCGCAGCGCGGTCTCCGCCCGGTTGCGCTCGACGATCTCCTCACGCAGCCGCGCGTTGGCCCGCTCGAGCGCAGCGGTGCGGGCACTGACGAGGCTCTCCAACTCGGCCCGGTGCTGCAGCAGGGCCGCTTGCGTCTCATGCAGCGCCGCCTCGCGCCGGATCCGCTCCTCGAGATGGGCGCGGGCCTGGTACTGGCGGTCCCGGGTTCGCAGTGCGGTTTGCACCATCGACAGCAGGGTCGTCGGGTGGAACGGGCGCTCGAGGAAGGCCACGTTGCCCAGCAGCCCGGTGTAGCGGTTCGCGGCCATGATCCGGTCGGACTGGTTCTGCGACGCCAACAGCACGAAGGGGAGGTCGGACCACGCCGGCTGGTCGGCGATGGCAGCAACCAGGGGGCGCAGATCGGTGGTCCGCAAAGCTTCCTCGGTGATCACCACCACCCCGCAGCCCTCGCCGATCGCCGCGGCCAGGTCGCAGATGTCGCGGCAGGCCAGGCCTGCAACACCGGCCTCGCCGATCAGCCCCACGGCCACCGCGGCATCCCGACCGGCAGGAGCGAGCACCAACGCCCGGTGCTCGATATCCACTTGCACCGCGCTCACGCTTGGGCGCCGTTGCCCAGCATCTCGAGGCCGGCTGGCCCGGCATAGCTCGGCGTTCCCCGGAGGATACCCTGGA
Source organism: uncultured Acetobacteraceae bacterium (assembly GCA_964242215.1). GTDB lineage: Bacteria > Pseudomonadota > Alphaproteobacteria > Acetobacterales > Acetobacteraceae > LMUY01. The sequence continues at coordinate 3,646 of CAXTCJ010000106.1, forward strand.
ATTGCCGCAGCGGCGCCCCCACTTCGATCCCGCCGGACGTCACCCGCAGCTCCCGGATCGTATCCTCGTGCGGGCCGGAGCGCTTCTTGATGACGGAGACGGCCCGGCGGACCTGGCCGGTGGCCTCGAAGAACCGCAGCAGCATCACGGTGTCGGCGAGATAGGTCACGTCCACCGGGGACCGCATTTCGCCGATCACGCCCTGCTGCGCCATGGTCAGCAAGGACACCACGCCCCGCCGGCCAAGATAACTGAGCAGCTCGTGCATGTGCAGCAACAGGAACTGTTCCTCGGGCATCGCGGCGTTGTAGCCGTTCAGGCTGTCGATCACGACGGTCGTGGCACCCTCGACTTCCACGGCGCGCCGCACGCGATGGGCAAACTCGCCGGGCGAGAGTTCCGCCGGGTCGACCTGCTCCAGCAGCAGCTGCCCACTGGCTCGCATCTGGCTCACGTCCAGTCCAACGCCCGAGGCGCGCGTCGTGAGCATCCCGATGTCTTCGTCCAGGACGAACATGGCCGTGCGGCCGCCAGCGTGCACGGCTGCGGTCGCGAATGCGAGGGAGATCAGCGTCTTGCCGACGCCCGACGGGCCGATCACCAGGGTGCTGGTCCCACGATCGAGCCCGCCTCCCAACAACTCGTCCAAGGCCGCGATACCGCTTTGCAGCCGGCCCCCGGGGAATGGCGTGGTATGCTCGGATGCGACCAGCCGGGGGAACACGCAAACGCCGCCCTGGACGATGGAGAAGTCGTGGTAACCGCCGCGATAGGCTTGCCCCCGCAGCTTTGTGACACGCATGCGGCGGCGATCGGAGCCGTAAAGCGGGGACAGTTCCTCCAGGCGAAGCACGCCGTGGGCGATGCTGTGCACGGTGCGCTCCGAGAGCTCCGCGGTCATGTCGTCCAGCAGCAACGCGGTGCAGTCGTGGCGGGACAGGAAGTGTTTCAGCCCCAACATCTGACGCCGGTAGCGCAGTGAGGACTGCGCCAACAGGCGGATTTCCGAGAGGCTGTCCAGCACGACCCGGTTCGGTTTCGTGCGCTCGACGATGTCGAACACGGCCTGCGTGGTTTCGCCGAGCTCGAGGTCGGACGAATACAGCAAGCTCTGTTGCTGGGCCTCGTCGAGCAGGCTTTCGGGAGGCACCACCTCGCAAATGGCGATGCCGTCCAGCACCCAGCCATGCGCGTGGGCCGTGGCCCGCAGTTCCTCCTCGGTCTCCGAGAGGGTGATATACAGCGTCCGCTCGCCGGCGCGTTGGCCCTCGATGAGGAATTGCACCGCCATGGTGGTTTTGCCGGTGCCGGGATTGCCTTCGACGAGGTAGAGGCGGTTGCGCTCGATGCCGCCGTTGAGGATGTCGTCTAGCCCCTCGATCCCGAATGTAGCCTTCGTGCTCTCTGCGGGTACCAATTCGGGCATAGGCCGTGCTGCTCCGTTATCGTGTTTTTCGCGTAAGATGCCCGTCATGAATCTTGAACGCACGCCCCCCCGACTTGTTGACCCGGAATTATCAATTGACCGGCACGACTGCGTTCACCGCTTCGCTACCGTTGGCTCCACGATGGATGTGGCGCGCGCCCTGGCCGCCTCTGGCGCGCCCCATGGCAGCGTGGTTCTGGCCGAGCAACAGGCCGCCGGCAGGGGGCGCAGCGGCCGCGTCTGGGCCAGCCCGCCGGGCAACCTGCACGCCACCTTTATACTACGGCCCGGAAGCTCCCCGCAGTCTGCGCCGCAGCTCGCTTTCGTGGCGGCCGTTGCCGTGGCGCACGCGGTGGATGCCCTGGCCGGCCCTCCCACCACGCTGAAATGGCCCAACGACATCATGCGGGACGGCGCCAAGCTCGCGGGCATCCTGCTGGAGCGGGTCGATGACGGTGCCGTCCTGGCCGGCATCGGCATGAACGTGCGCCACCATCCGCCCGCCATGCCCTATGCGGTAACGAGCCTGCTGGCACTCGGCTGCGACACCACGCCGGAGCCGGTGCTGGCGGCGGTGCAGCGCGCGCTGCAGGCGGAGTGGGCGATCTGGCGGGGCCGGGGCTTTGCCGCCGTGCGGGAGCGATGGCGCCAGCGCGGCCCGCCGATCGGCACAGTCCTGCACGTGCGACTCGGGCCGCAAACGATCGACGGCACCTTCGCCGGCCTGCGCGACGATGGCGCTTTGCTGCTGCAGACGCCGTCCGGCACCCGCGCGATCGTTGCCGGTGACGTGCAGCCCATCCCCAGCGGTGACTTGGAGCCTTGCGCCATGCCGCCTGTCGGGGCCAAAACGAACGCATGCTGAAGCTGCGTGTGATCCCGTGCCTGGACGTCAAGGACGGCCGGGTGGTCAAGGGTGTGAACTTCGTCTCCCTGCGGGACGCCGGCGATCCGGTCGAACAGGCTGCGGTCTACGATGCCGCTGGCGCCGACGAGCTCACCTTCCTCGACATCACCGCCAGCCACGAAAACCGTGACACGATCTACGACGTGGTCAGCCGGACCGCAGCCAGCGTGTTCCTGCCGCTGACGGTCGGCGGCGGCGTGCGATCCACCACCGACATGCGCAAGCTGCTGCTGGCCGGCGCGGACAAATGCAGCATGAACTCGGCCGCCATCGCGCGCCCGGGGCTGATCGCGGAGGCGGCGGAGAAGTTCGGCAGCCAATGCGTCGTGGTCGCGGTGGACGCGCGCATGGTGTCGCCGGGCCGCTGGGAGGTGTTCACCCATGGCGGTCGCAACCCCGCCGGGCTCGACGCGGTGGAATGGTGCAAGCAGGCGGCGAGCCTGGGCGCGGGCGAGATCCTGCTGACCAGCATGGACCGGGACGGCACCGGCCGCGGCTTCGACCTCGACCTGCTGCGCGCCGTGTGCGGCGCGGTGCGCCTGCCCGTGGTGGCGTCCGGCGGTGTTGGGAGTGTGGAGCACTTCGTCGAGGGGGCCCGCGCGGGTGCCACCGGGCTGCTCGCCGCCTCGGTGTTCCATTTCGGCGCTCTGACGATCCCCGGGGTGAAACGAGCGTTAGCGGAGGCAGGTCTGCCGGTGCGCCTGCCCCACCCCCGGCACAAGGGTTTGTAATGGCTAAGAAGGTCGTGAAGCTGCGTGCCGAACCGAAGCGCTCCCAGCTCAAGGGTGCGCAGGACTTGCCGGTGGGCAGCTTGGCATCGGCCGAGGTGCTCAATCGCCTATGGTCGGTGATCCTCAAGCGCCGGTCGGCCGACCCCTCGGTCAGCCACTCTGCGAGGCTGCTCAGCCGCGGCACGGCGAAGGTCGCGCAGAAGTTCGGCGAAGAATCGGTCGAGTGCCTGATCGAAGCCGTGGGCGGCAATTCGCAGGCGCTCGTCGCGGAAAGTGCGGACGTGCTCTACCACCTGCTCGTCCTGTGGGTCTCGTGCGGCGTGGAGCCGGCGATGGTCTGGGCCGAGCTCGAACGGCGCGAGGGCGTGTCGGGCGTGGCGGAGAAAGCGGCGCGCTCGTTGCCGTTGCTGCAGGGCGGGCGAACGCGAAAGATCCCGTGACAGGAGTGAAATAATGCCGGTGAGCGGATTAGGGCCCTACGACGAGAATAATATCTTTGCCCGCGTGCTGCGGGGCGAAATCCCGTCCCGCCGGGTCTACGAGGACGAGTGGGCGGTTGCATTCCACGACATCTCGCCCCAGGCGGCGGTGCATGTCCTGGTCGTTCCCCGCGGTCGTTTCGTCTCCCTGGCCGACTTCAGTTCTAGCGCCTCCGACGCTGAAATCGTTGGCTTTTTCCGCGCCGTCGGCGAGGTTGCCCGCCAGCAGGGGCTCGAGGCGCCGGGCTACCGGGCGGTCGCCAATGTGGGCGCGCATGGCGGTCAGGAAGTGCCGCATTTCCACGTCCACCTGTTCGGCGGCCAAGCGCTCTCGGGCCGCATGGTGGCCCCTCGCGAGGGCTGATCGCTAACCTTTTATTGCGGTTCGTCTGTGATGCTTCGCTCAGTTGGGCGGGACACGCGATGAGTTCTTCGATGATTGAAACCACGACGATACCGGACCAGGCCTTGCGCCTCCTGGTGGAGACCGCGCCGGATATGCTGGTGTTGCTCCAGCCGGACGGGCGTTGCCGCCATGTATCGCCCGCCAGCATGTCGCTGCTCGGCCATGCGCCGGGCGCGCTCTCGGGCACCGACCTGCGGGACTTGGTGATCGAGGACGACCAGTATGCCGTGGGGGACCTGCTGGATCGGTTGGGCGCTGGGGAGAGCTGTGCCAGCGTGTTGCTGCGGGTGCGGCGCAACGGCGGCGGCTGGGTGTGGATGGAGGGCAATGCCAGACGTGTTCCTGCCGGCGCGGGGGTCGTGCTCGCCTTGCGCGACATCACCGCCCGCAAGGAGGGGGAGGCGGTGCTGGAGGAGGCCAACAGCCTGCTGCGCCGCCGCGCCTGCGAGGACCCGGCGACTGGCCTTGCCAATCGCGGTCACTTCATCTCCGGCCTGGAGCGCGAACTGCGACGCGCCCGGCGCGAGGGCATCGGCCTATCGGTGCTCGCGGTCGAGATCGATGCGTTCAGTCTCTTCGTCGAGCTTTACGGTCACGATTCCGCCGAGGAGACCGTATGCAAGATCGCCGACACCCTACGCTGCGTCATGCGCCGCCCGGGCGACATCGGCGGGCGGCTGAGCGGCGGCGTGCTCGGCTTGATGTTACCCGCCACCGTGACCGGTGGCGCGGCCGAGGTCGCCAGTCGGCTGATTGGGGGAGTGGATGAGCTCCGTCTGGACCATGCGGGTGTTCCGGGCGGGTTGCTGAGCGTCAAGATCGGTGTCGTCTATTCGCTACCGAACAGCGGATCGGCCGACCTCGTGAACTCGGCGGAGCAGGCGGCGCGCAAGGGCCGGCCCGGCTGACGGGTCGGCCTGTCCTCTCGTCTTCAAGCCGGGTCCGCGTCGATGCAGCATTTCTTGAACTTCTTGCCGCTTCCGCACGGGCAGGGGTCGTTGCGGCCGACGTGACGCAACGGATTGCGGATGGGCTCGGCGGTCGCGTAACCCGCTTCGGTATCATCGAGTTCGGAGCCCTCGCTCATGGCAAGGAGGTGCTCGACTGCGCCGCCGAACGGTGTCAGCCCGTCCCAAATCGGGCTTGAGAAATCCAGTGGGTTCTTCTGCGAGTCGCGAAGATATTCCCAGAAATCGACCGACATCATCATCCCGGGAGCGACGAAGCCGCGATTGATCGCCGACTCCACCGCGCCCGACAGCCCAGCGAAGCCAAGCGCTGCAACCGCTCGCGCATAGCCGAACCAGACGAAGTGCTCTTCCGCCGGTCGCAAGCGGGCGGGCAGAGCGGTCAGGTAATCGTACACCTGCCGCTCCGGCAGGCGCTCGGTCCGGGCGAGATATGCCAGTACCAGCAGGGCGTCGCCCCGTGCCATCTCGTCGGCAGAGGCATCCTCGATCAGCTGATACAGAGGCGCCGGGTCACCGCCGAAGGTGCTCACCAGGATGAGAGGATAGGACAGGGTCGCGGCCTCGTCGCCCAGCACCGACTCAAAGCGCTCCGGGTCGGAAGCCAGAGCGCAGAGGTCAGGAAAACTGGCCGTATCCGCCTTCTCGCCCATCAGGTGCACGAGTGCGAACAGGGCGACTTCGGTCCGCTCGGACAAGTCCACGCCGCCGACATAGCCGTGCAACAGCGCCCGGCAGCGCGGGCCATAGTCCTCCCACCCATCCAGCAGGGCTTGCAAGGCGGGCTCGCAAACCTCGTCGGACATTACGATGGCGTCGACGAGGGCATCGAAGTTCATGACCGACTCCCCAGCAAACGGGTCCAGAACCCGCCTGTAGCCCGCTTGCCGTGCAGCACGTGCGGCGTGCGCGCGGGCGGCCGGAGCGCGCTGCTCAACAGATGGCGGCCGGTATCCCCCGTCAAGATGCGGGCGCGTTCGAACGCTGCGATCCGGGCCGCCGCATCGTCAAGATCCGGCGCCAGGGCGTCCAACGTGCGAGCGGCCTCCGCCAGCAATCCGGCCCGGCGTTGGATGTCGGCCGACCGCAGGGCCGCCTCGGCATCGGCAGGTTGCGGCCACAGTTCGGCGGCCCGGCGGCGTAGGTCCGAGGCATCCCGCCCCTCGTCCTCGGCGTCCCAGGCCGCCTGCAGCAATGCCTCCGCCTCATCCGGCGTCCCGGCCACCAGCGCGGCCCAGCGAAGAAACGGCGAGGCCAGCCGCCGATACTGCTCCGTCCCCACGATGTCCTTGGCGGCTGCGGGCAGGGCGGCGAGATCGGGGGCGCAGGCGCGGCAGCCGCGGCACGACAGCACCCAGCGCCGCAAGGTGGAGCGTGTTGGCTCGCCGGGCCGCCCATCCAGGTCGGGTGAGCCTTCTTGGGCCGGGGCGCGAAACGGCGGCGGGGAAGGTGTCCCGCAAAGGGCGCAAGCAGACATGGTGGCTGCTTAGCCCGCTTGCTATTCGCGAACCAGTACCCGGTCCACCACGAAGGACGACAGCCCCCCCGCTACGAAATCCCGCCGCAGGGCAGTCTCGTCGTAATCGTGTTCCACCCAATGGAGGAACGGCACGCGACCCTCGGCCTCGGCGGCGTAGCGGACGAAGAATGCGTCCAGAATGCCGGTGCGGGAGCGCCGCCAGTGCCCGAACCGCCACGACAGTTGGCCGAGCGCGTCCTGGCTGGTGCCGCCCTCGAACAAAACCGCCAGCCCCGATGCCAACCCGGCCCGGTCAGCACCCGACTTGCAGTGCATGAGGGCCGGCGTGTCGAGTGAGCGATAAATGTCGGCGAAACGGAGAATGCGGTCGCGGTGGGGCGCACCCCGGCTCTCGAACGCCATGTCGATATGCTTGAGCCCCAGATCGGCAGCGGCCCGGCGCGACAGGGCGTCGGACCCGCATTGCCGATGACCGCGCAAATTGATCAGCGTATGGAGCCCGAACTTTCGCTTTGCCGCCGCGAGCCGGGCCGGAGTCGGGTGGTTCGAACGGTAGAGTTTACCGGGAACTACCTCGGCCAAATTGTCCCACAGGACGCGAAACACCGCATGGTCGATCAGCAGCGAGTCGCGCCATGCGGCCGCCCGATCCCGCCGGGCGACCAGATCTCCGGAAAACGCCATGGATCAGCGGGACGAGCGGTGGATCAGCCAGCCCGTTCGACGAGCATCTGCTTGATCTCGGCGATCGCCTTCGCCGGGTTCAGACCCTTCGGGCAGGTCTTGGTGCAGTTCATGATCGTGCGGCAGGCATACAGCTTGAACGGGTCCTCGAGCGCGTCGAGGCGCTGGCCGGTATACTCGTCGCGACTGTCGGCGATCCAACGATAGGCGGCCAACAGCGTCGCCGGGCCGAGGTAGCGGTCGCCGTTCCACCAATAGGACGGGCAGGACGTCGTGCAACAGAAGCACAGGATGCACTCCCACATACCGTCCAGCTTGTGCCGCTCCGGCACGCTCTGGCGACGCTCCGCATCGGGCGGCGGCGGGGTGTCCGACTTCAGCCACGGTTCCACCGAGCGCAACTGGGCGTAGGCCAGCGACAAATCTGGTACCAGGTCCTTGACCACGGCCATGTGCGGTAACGGGTAGATCTTGACGGCACCCTTTACCTCCTCGACCGGCTTGAGGCAGGCCAGGGTGTTGGTGCCATCGATGTTCATCGAGCAGGACCCGCAAATGCCTTCTCGGCACGAGCGCCGGAAGGTGAGCGTCGGGTCGATGTCGTTCTTGATGTGGATCAGCGCGTCCAGCACCATCGGGCCGATCTTGTCGAGATCGACCTCGTAGGTGTCGAGCCGCGGGTTGTCAGCGTCGTCCGGGTTCCAGCGATAGATCTTGAACTCGCGCACGGTCTTGGCGCCGGCGGGGGCTTTCCAGGTGCGGCCAGCGGTGACGCGGCTGTTTCTCGGGAGGGTTAGTTCAACCATTCTGCGTTCTCTTACAAAAGCCGGTCAATGGCACAGGGATAGGCCGTCACAGCCTTAGTACACGCGCTTCTTCGGCGGGAACACGCTGACTTCGTTGGTCAGCGTCTGCATCCGGACCGGCCGGTACGACAGCGCCACGTTCCCGACATCGTCCAGATGCGCGACGGTGTGCTTCATCCACTCGGCATCGTCGCGATCGGGGAAGTCGTCGTGCGCGTGGGCACCGCGGCTCTCGTGGCGGGCCTCGGCGCCGACCATCGTGGTCATCGCGTTGGCAACCAGATTGTCCAGCTCGAGCGCCTCGGCCAGGTCGCTGTTCCAGATCATCGAGCGGTCGGTGACGCCGATATTGTCCTGCGCATCCCAGATGCCGCGCATCTTGGACACGCCCTGCTTCAGGCTGGCGCTGGTGCGGAACACCGCGGCGTGGGCCTGCATGGCGCGCTGCATCTGCTCGCGCACCTCGCCGGTCTTGGTCGTGCCGGGGTTGTGGCGCTTGCGATCCAGCCGGTCGAGGCCGTTCTCGCCGGCGCGCGCCGGGAGCGGGGCCTGCGAGGCGCCCGGCTTGAGGATCTCCTGCGCGCGGTGAGCGGCGGCCCGGCCGAACACCACCAAGTCGAGCAGCGAGTTGGTGCCGAGGCGGTTCGCGCCATGCACCGAGACGCAGGCCGCCTCGCCCACGGCCATCAGGCCGGGCACCACCGCGTCCGGATCGGCGGCGGTCGGGCGCAGCACTTCGGTGCGGTAGTTCGTGGGGATGCCGCCCATGTTGTAGTGCACGGTCGGCAGCACCGGGATCGGGTCCTTGGTCACGTCGACGCCGGCGAACACCTTGGCGGTCTCGGAGATGCCGGGCAGGCGCTCGTTCAGCAGGTCGGCGCCGAGATGCTCGATGTGCAGGTTGATGTGGTCCTTGTTCGGACCGACGCCACGCCCCTCGTTGATCTCGATCGTCATGGAGCGGCTCACCACGTCGCGGCTGGCCAGGTCCTTCGCGGTCGGCGCGTAACGCTCCATGAAGCGCTCGCCGTTGCCGTTGGTCAGATAGCCACCCTCGCCGCGCACGCCCTCGGTGATCAGGCAGCCGGCGGGGAAGATGCCGGTCGGGTGGAACTGCACGAATTCCATGTCCTGCACCGGCAGCCCGGCGCGCATCACCATGCCGCCGCCATCACCCGTGCACGTGTGAGCGGACGTGCACGACAGATACGCGCGGCCGTAACCGCCGGTGGCGAGCACAGTGCTCTGGGCGCGGAAACGGTGGATGCTGCCGTCCTCGAGGCACCAGGCGATGACGCCGCGGCAGGCGCCTTCCTCGTCCATGATCAGGTCGAGTGCGAAATACTCGACGAAGAACTCCACCTCGTGCTTCAGCGACTGCTGATACAGCGTGTGCAGGATGGCGTGGCCGGTGCGGTCGGCGGCGGCGCAGGCGCGGTTCGCGGGGGTCTTGCCGTATTCCTGCATGTGGCCGCCGAACGGGCGCTGGTAGATGCGGCCATCCTCGGTGCGGGAGAACGGGACGCCGAAATGCTCCAGTTCGTAAATGGCAGGCACGGCCTCGCGGCACATGTATTCGATGCTGTCCTGGTCGCCGAGCCAGTCCGACCCCTTCACGGTGTCGTACATGTGCCAACGCCAATCGTCCTCGCCCATGTTGCCGAGCGCCGCTCCGATGCCGCCCTGCGCTGCCACCGTGTGCGAGCGGGTCGGGAACACCTTGGTGATGCACGCCGTCTTCAGCCCGGCTGCGCCCATGCCCAACGTCGCGCGCAGCCCGGCACCGCCGGCGCCAACGACCACCACGTCATACGTGTGGTCGACGATCTGGTAGGCACCGTTTGAAGGCTTCGAAATCGCGTTCATGGTTCGCTTTGTCCGAGTAAATTAGGCCGTGAAAGCCATCCGCAGGATCGACACCGCGCAGAGCAGCCCAAGAATCAGGGCGACTGCCTTGTTCAGCAGAATGGCGACTGCCTGCCATTTCTGACTATCGATGTAGTCCTCCATCACCACCTGCAAACCCAGCTGCATGTGGTGGAACGTCATTGTCACCATCGCCAGCAGCAGGACCGTGTTGACCGGATTGGCCACAAAGCGGTGCACGGCGAACTGCGGCGCGCCGAGCAGATGGAGCACGGCATAGATGAACCAAATGGTAAGCGGCACCAGCGCGATGGCTGTGAGGCGCTCGACCCGCCAGTGATGGATACCCGACCCGGCCGCACCCATCCCGCGGGCCCGGCTCAGATACGAGCGCATGACCTCCACCTTGGGGGCGGTGGTGCCGGCAGTGTGCGCGTTGCGGGTGACGTTCGCGTCGGACATTACCAAACCACCAAAGCAATGATCCAAATCAGCACGGTCAGCACCGCGGTCGCGATGATAGCCGCATAGCCGCTGGCGTAGACCTGCGGAAGGTCGAGGCCGTAGCCGGCGTCCCACGCCAGATGCCGCAGCCCGCCGACGAAGTGGTAGACCAGCGCAATCGTCCAGCCGAACATCAGCAGAATGCCGAACCACGAACCGACGAAGCCCTGCATGTGGGCATATGAACTCGGTGACCCGGCGGCGGCCACCAGCCACCACACCATGATCAGGGTACCGACGGAGGTCGCGATGCCGGACAGCCGATTCATGATCGACAGCATGGACGTCAGCTGGGGGCGATAGACTTGCAGGTGGGGCGACAGAGGGCGGCGCACCGTGGTGCCATCCGTTCTGCTGCCGATCATCAATGCGTCGCGGACGTCCTTCATAGCGTGCTCCGGAGCCGCGGCGCCCGGGCGCGCCGCAATGCACAAAGGTGCTTACTGCCGGAGGTGGGGAGGGTCAACGCGAGGGCAAGGCAGTGGGAAGTGTGAACGCGGACGCTCGCTGCGCATCCTTCCTCGCGAAGCGGGGGAGGGGGACCATGCGCAGCATGCTGGAGGGGGCTCTTGGGCACGAACCGTGCCTGCGCCCCCTCCGTCGGCTGCGCCGCCACCTCCCCCGTAAACGGGGGAGGATGTTCTTGGGGGTTAGCGGAAAGCCCGTAGCCGCTCCACGGCCGCCGCCATATCCGCTTCCGGCCCGCAATAGCTGAACCGCACGGTGCGATGGCCGCGATCCGCGTCGAAATCGACCCCGGACGCTGCGGCGACGCCCGCCTCGGCCAACATGCGGGCGCAGAAGACGGCGCTGTCGTTGGTGCGCGCGCCGACGTCGGCATACAGGTAGAACGCGCCCTCCGCTGGCGACAGGCGGTCGAAGCCGGCGCCGGGCAGGGCGGACACCAGCAGGTCGCGGGACCGGCGGTAGCGGGCGACGTTGGCGTCCAGCTCCGGCGCGCAGTCGAACGCCGCTTCGGCCGCGATCTGCGCGATGTGGGGGGCGGAGATGAACAGGTTCTGCGCCAGGCACTCGACGGGGCGAACCAGGTCCTCCGGCAGCACCGTCCAGCCGACGCGCCAGCCGGTCATCGAGAAGTATTTGCTGAAGCTGTTCACCACGACGGCGCTGGGGCTGAATTGCGCGGCGGTGGCGACCGGCTGGCCATATTGCAGGCCATGGTAGATCTCGTCGCTGATCAGCCGCACGCCGTGGCGGTGGCACCATTCGGCAATGGCGGCCAACTCGTCCCGGTGCAGCATGGTGCCAGCCGGGTTGCAGGGGGAGGCCACGATCAGCCCGTCCGGGCGCGGGTCCAGCTGCTCGAGCAGGGCCACCGTGGGCTGGTAGCGGGTCTCGATGCCGGTCTCGATCACGACTGGGACGAGCCCGAGCGCCGCGGCGATGTTGCGATACGGCGGGTAGTACGGCGCGGCCATGGCGATGCGGTCGCCCGGGTCGAAGGCGGCCAGGAAGACGAGGGGGAAGGCGGCCGAGGCGCCCATGGTCACCGCGATACGCGCCGGGTCGGCGGCGAACCCGTACCAGTCCTGCCCGTGGGCGGCGATGCGGGCGCGCAGCGATGGCCGCCCGAACGCTTCGGTGTAGCCCAGCGGCGCCCCCCCAGCGAGCGCAAGGCGGGCTGCTTCGACGGCGCCGGCCGGGGCGCCCGTGCCGGGTTGGCCGACCTCCATGCGGATCACGTGGGGGGCACCCGGCGGCAAAGCAGCCTGGCGGGCGTTGGCCGCCGCGATCACATCCATCACGCGGAACGGCGGGATCCGGGCGTTTTGCCCGATCTTCAGCATGGGGGCCGCGCTTACTGCAGCCGCATCTCGATCGCGGCGATGGAGATGGAGGGGTTGCGCTGGTCCGGCGTGCGATGGTCCGGCTCGTTCGGGTAGCCCACGACAGAGCCGTGGCACAGCGAGTAGCACCGGCTCAGGTCCTTGCGATCCTGCCCCGACAGAAACGGCATCTGGAAGTCTACCGTGCCGTTGGGCGGCAGCCCCGGCACCTTGAACATGTGGCACTTGTCCAAGTCGCACAGCATGTCGGCCGGCCCGTAGGTGGTCGAGCCCTCGTGCGGGGGGCCGAGCTTGAGCGTCACTGGCGGCAGGTCGGCCGCCATCAGGAGCACCGAGACGATCAGCAGGGAGCGGCGCATGGGACTAGTCCTTCGAATAAGAGGCCGACCGCGCGGTCATTCGAGCCGCATCTCGATCGGGATGATGGACACAGTGGGATTTGCGGGCTCCGGCGGCGTTTTCTGTGGGGCGACGTAACCAATAACGCTGGCCCGGCACATTTGAAAGCAGCGCCGCAGGTCGACGCGATCCTGGCCGTCGAGTTGTGGCAGCCCGAATTGCACGATCGCGTTCGGCGGCAGCCCCGTCTCCTTCGGGAGGTTGAACAGCCGGCATGTGTTCAGGTCGCACAGCATGTCCGCGGGCCCGTATTGCACCGAGGGGGTGTGGGTGGGGCCGACCTCGATCGTCGCGGGCTTTGCCATTGCTGCCGTTGCCATCAGCAAGGCCATGGCTGGCAGCAGGCGCCACATTAGTTGCCGCCCGCGGCGAGGCCGCTGCCGCGGCTATCGGTCGCCCAAGTGCAGGTGCCTTCGGAATCCGGCAGGTACCGTCCGCAGACGATGGCATTGGCACGCCCGGGGTCCGGCACGGGAACCGGCATTGCGGTGCCACTGCGGATCGCGTTGGACAGGCCGGCGGCGGCGGCCAGTGGCGCGCCCTCCTGTCCGCTGCCACCCACTTCGGCATGGAACGCGCGCAGGTTCGGGTTCCATGCAATGGCGGCGGCGAGCAGTGCGGGTGGCACGCTGGCCGGCGATGCGGCCATCAGGATGCCGGTACCCGACGCGATGCGCCCGGTGCCGAACAGGTTGTTCATCGTCAGCGCACACACCACGGCGTTGCCATCGCGATCGAGTGTGGCGAATGTGGTCGATGCGGGCAAAGCCGGCAATGGCGCGCCGGACGGGGTTGCGGCGCCGGGGCCGATCAGGGACGCCGGGTCGACGCCACCGGCGCGGTAGCGGGCGGCGACGGCCAGGGCGCGTTGATTAGCGCCGGCGAGGTCGGTGGGCCTGTCCAGCAGCGTCTCGTACGCGGCGGCGGCCGCCAGCCCACCGTCGGCCGGGGGCGGCAGGAAGGCGACCCGGTCCCGTCCGGAGGCCAGGAACAGCGGCGAGACCGTCTTCGGCAGCGCGCCTCGCAGGTCGGCGATGGACACACCGCCGCCCGCCGCGGTGGACCCCGTCTCGAACTTGGCCGCCAGGGCGCCCTGATACAGGTCACCGACCCCGGCGACGCGCAGCTGTGCCAGCGTGGCGCCCAGATCGGGCTGGGTCATGGTGGCGCCTTCGGTCAGGACGACGCCGTTGGGCGCAAACACCGCCTTGGCATTCGGATCCGCCAGCAGCGGCCCGGTCACGAGTTGCAGGTCGCGGACGAACGCGCGCGACGCGGGGGTGCCGAACCGGGCCAGTTGCTCGGCCGGCGCCACCAGCGTCTCGAACGGGCGGCGGCCATAGCGGGCGTGTAGCGCGAACAGCCCACGCGCGAGCATGGGCACGGCGGCCGGCCGGTCGGTGCGCGGCGGCACGGTGCGCGGCGCCACCGAGGGGAATACGATGGCTTCCGGCACGCCCTCGCCGGCGCCGGTGCGCGCCGGGCTGTAGGCGAGGCAGGCTCCGCCGGCGCCCAGGCTGGCGCGGGACGGGTAGGTCACCGACAGGGTGAACCCGACCGCGACGGCCGCATCGGCCGCCGTGCCGCCCAGCGACAGCACCTCACGCCCCGCGAGCGCCGCGGTCGGCTCGTCCGCCACGACGGCGCCGATGAACCCGCTGATCCGCTTGGGCTGCGACCCGGGGCCGCTGACCCCGCCCCCCAGGAATTCCTTCTGCACGCTGCTGAGGGTGTCGCAAGCGCTCAACGAGACGCTTAGTGCAACGGCCATTACGCCGCTGCACATCCGCTTCATGGCCGCCATTGCAGTAACGCACCCCCTACTGGCCGACCCCTGGACCAGCCTCCCACGTGCCCATAACCGGGTTCCTCGCGAGCGGCAACGCTGTTCCTTCATCGCGAGTTGGCGCAGAAAGATTGTACATCAAGGGAATTACGGGACGATGAAGGCTTGGTTGCTGGTATCGCTCATCCTCGGGGCCAGTCTTGGCGCAAGCCTCGCCACGGTCCAGGCCGCCCCGCTCACGCCGGATCAGCGGGCGGAGGTCTTGCAGATCGTGCGGCAGGCGCTGCGGGACGATCCGTCCATCCTGCGCGACGCCCTGACCTCCCTGCAGGCCGACGACACGGCCCAGCAGGCCACGGCTGCCGCGGGCGCCATTTCCGCCCAGCGCGCCGCCCTGGTCGCGGACGCGGCCGATCCGGTGGAAGGCAACCCGGCCGGCCCGGTGACGGTGGTGGAGTTCTACGACCCGCGCTGCCCCTATTGCCGCCAGATGCTGCCCGTGCTCGCGGCGCTGCTGCAGGCGGATCCGAAAGTCCGGCTGGTGCTGAAGGACATCCCGATCCTGGGCCCGGCCTCGGTGCTCGAGTCCCATGCCCTGCTCGCGGCCCAACGCCAGGGCGGCTATGGTCCATTGCAGGCGGCGCTGATGCACTCGACCACGCCGCCCACCATGGCCTCGATCCGGGCCGAGGCGGAGCACGAAGGGCTGGACGGCGCGCGCCTGGAACGGGACATGGCCGACCCGGTGATCCAAACCCGGCTCGACCAGAACCTGCAGCTTGCCGCCGCCCTGCACATCGAAGGCACGCCGGCGCTGATCATCGGCGACCACCTCATCCCCGGCGCGGTGGACCTGGCCGAGCTGCAACAGGCAGTCGCAGCGGCCGGCCACCCTTAACGGCCTCACTGCGGCTTGCCGGAGCGCACGACCCGGCTATGGTCCCGGGCACGCCCGCCCCTCTGGAGGACCTCGTTGATGCTCACCCGCCGCACCCTGCTCGGCTCGGCCGCCGCCACCCCGCTGATCTGGAGCACCGCCTTCGCCGAGACGCCGAAGGACGTGGCCGTGATGGCGATGCAGATCGACGACATCATCAGCCTCGATCCGGGCGAGAGCTTCGAGTTTTCCGGCAACGAGATCGGCTCCAACTGCTACGAGAAGCTGGTGGAGCCGGACCCGACCGATCCCACCAAGATCAACGGCGTGCTGGCGAGCCATTGGGAAGTGGCTGGCGACGGTCTCACCTACACGTTCTATCTGAACCAGGACCGTAAGTTCGCCTCCGGCAACCTCATCACCGCGCAGGACGTGGAGTGGTCGTTGCAGCGCGCCGTGATCATGGACAAGGCGCCCGGCTTCATCCTGACGCAGTTGGGCTTCGACAAGACCAACGCCGCCGCCCGTATCAAGGCGACGGACGACCACACGCTGGTGATGCAGATCGCCGAGGCGAATGCCCCAACCTTCCTGCTCTATTGCCTGTCCGCCAATGTCGGCAGCGTCGTGGAGAAGAAGCTGGCCCTGAGCCACGCGCAGAACGACGACTTCGCCAACGGCTGGTTGAAGGGCGCCTCCGCCGGGTCGAACGCCTGGGCGGTGCGGTCGTGGAAGGCGAGCGACAGCGTGGTGCTGGATGCGACGCCCAATGCGCCCACCAAGCTGAAGCGCATGGTGATCCGCCACGTCAGCGAGCCGTCCACCCAGCTGCTGCTGCTGCAGAAGGGCGACGCCGACATTGCCCGCAACTTCAACGTCGAGCAGCTCAAGGCCGTGCGGGGCAAGCCGGAGTTCTCGTTGGTGTCGCAAAGCCTGGGCGTCGTGAACTACATCGCGCTGAACCAGGGCATGCCCGAACTCGCGCATCCCGACGTGGCGCAGGCGGTGAAGTGGGCGATCGACTACGACGCGATTCAGCAGAACATCACGCCCGATACGTTCAAGACGCACCAGGCCTTCCTGCCCGACGGCTTCCCCGGCGCGATGACCGAGAACCCGTTCCACAAGGATGTGGACAAGGCGAAGGCGCTGATGAAGCAAGCCGGGCTGGAGAAGGGCTTCACGGTGACGCTGGACCACCAGTCCGCCCCGCCGTTCAGCGACGTGGCGCAGGCCGTGCAGGCCGACCTGGGTGCGATCGGCATCCAGGTGCAGCTGATCGCCAGCGAGTTCCGCCAGGTCATCACCAAGACCCGTGCGCGCCAGCACCAGATGGCGATGCTGCGTTGGGGCAGCGACTACCTGGACCCGAACTCCAACGCCCAGACGTTCTGCGAGAACA
>CAXTCJ010000107.1:0-19354 GCA_964242215.1 uncultured Acetobacteraceae bacterium
ACCCGCCGATCGCGGCGATGAGCAAGGGCGTCTAACCCACCGAAGAACATCCCCCCTCCCCTTGAGGGAGGGGTTAGGGTAGGGGTGGCGGGCAATACAGCCGTGTGATGGAAAACACCGGTGTGCGGCACCCCTCCCCCCGCCCCCTCCCTCAAGGGGAGGGGGAGAAGCTTAAGCGACCAAGCTGTGCCGCACCGATCGCGTCAGCGCTTGGCCGGTGGCGTCGAACAGATGACAGTTCGCCGCGTCCAAACTCAGCCGTATGGCTTGGCGGATCGCGGTGGGATCGGCACCGTCCGTTTGCACCGTGAGATCGCCATCCTCCCCACCTGCCACATGCAGCAGCGTCAACCCGCCGAGGCGCTCCACCAGCCGCACCTCGCCGGCGAGCTGTCCCGCCGGGTCGGGTCGCAGAGCCTCGGGCCGCATGCCGAGCGTCACCGGGTCGCCCGGTTGCACGGCGCCAGGGTCGACGGGCACAGCCAGGCGGGTGCCGGACCGCGTGATGACGACGGTGCTATCCGGCCCCCGCTCGGCGACAGTGGCAGGGACGAAGTTCATGCGGGGCGAGCCGATGAAGCCTGCCACGAAGAGGTTGACCGGGTGGTGATACAGCTCGAGCGGGGAACCCACCTGCTCCACCCGTCCCGCCTGCAGCACCACGATCTTGTCGGCCATGGTCATGGCTTCCACCTGGTCGTGGGTGACGTAAATCATCGTCGCCTTGAGGTCCTCGTGCAGGCGCAGCAGCTCCACCCGCGTCTGGCCGCGCAGCGCCGCATCCAGGTTGGAGAGCGGCTCGTCGAACAGGAACACGCGGGGATCGCGCACGATCGCACGGCCGATCGCCACGCGCTGCCGCTGGCCGCCGGAAAGGTCTTTGGGACGCCGTTCCAAATAGGGTTCGAGTTGCAGGATGCGCGCGGCCTCCTCCACCTTGCGGTCGCGCTCGGCACGTGGGGTGCCGGCAAGGCGGAGGGCGAAACCCATGTTCTGCCGCACCGTCATGTGCGGATACAGCGCGTAGGATTGGAACACCATCGCCAGGCCCCGATCCGCCGGGCCGACTTCGTTCACCCGCTGGCCGTCGATCGTGAGCTCGCCGCCGGTGATGTGTTCCAACCCGGCGATCATCCGCAGCAATGTGGACTTACCGCAGCCGGAGGGGCCGACGAACACCACCAATTCACGGTCGGCGATGTCGAGGTCGATACCCTTGATCACCTCGGCCGCGCCGTAGGATTTACGTAAGCCGCGTAGGGTTAGCGTCGCCATGCTACTTCACCGCTCCGAAGGTCAAGCCGCGGACCAATTGACGCTGGCTGAACCAGCCGAACAGCAGGATCGGTGCGACCGCCATCGTGGAGGCCGCGGACAGCTTGGCAAAGAACAACCCCTCGGGCGACGAGAACGACGCGATGAACGCGGTCAGCGGCGCGGCCCGGGTGGAGGTGAGATCGAGGCTCCAGAACGCCTCGTTCCAGCACAGAATCAACGAGAGCAGCCCGGTGGAGGCGAGGCCCGGCAGGCTCAACGGCAGCAGCAGGTGGCGTAACTCGCCCAGCGTGCGGGCGCCATCCATCCGGCCGGCCTCGAGGATCTCCTGCGGGACTTCCTTGTAGAAGGTGAACAGCATCCAGACCACGATCGGCAGGTTCATCAGCGCGTAGATGGCGATCAGCCCGGTGCGTGTGTCCAGCAATCCGGCAGTGCGGAACAGCAGATAGATCGGCACCAGCACGCCCACCGGCGGCAGCATCTTGGTCGACAGCATCCACAACAGCGTGCCGCGGGTGCGGTGCGATGGATGGAATGCCATCGCGTATGCAGCGGGGACCGCAAACAATAACGCGAGCACCGTGCCGCCGACGGAAACGGCCACGCTGTTCATCGCGAAGCCAAGATAGTCGGCGCGGGCCAGCACGTCCCGATACGCATCCAGTGTCGGGGTGAAGGACAGGCTGGCGGAGATCGCGTCGCGTTCCGTCTTGAAGCTGGTGAGCACCATCCAAAAGATCGGAAAGAACAGCAGCAGCGCCACGCCCCAGCCGACCACGGTGACCAGTATTCGGCGGCCTAGACTATCGTCCACAGCTCAGACCTCCAGACGGCGGGCGATGCTGCGCACCAGGAAGAACGCCACGATATTGGCCAGCACGATCGCGACCATCCCGCCAGCCGACGCACCGCCGACGTCGAATTGCAGCAGTGCACGCGCATAGATCAGGAAGGCCAGGTTGGTGGTGGCATTGCCGGGTCCGCCGGAGGTGGTGACGAAGATCTCGGCGAAAATGGACAACAGAAAGATCGTCTCGATCATCACCACGACGCTGATTGCGCGCGACAGATGGGGCAGGGTGATGAACACGAACTGGGCGATCACCCCGGCGCCGTCCATGCGCGCTGCCTCGCGTTGTTCGTGGTCCAGCGACTGGACGGCGGTGAGCAGGATCAGCAGTGCGAACGGCAGCCACTCCCACGAGACGATCGCGATCACCGAGGCGAGCGGAAATTGGGCGAACCAGTCGACCGGCTCCATGCCGAAAGCATGCGCGACGGCACCGAGCACCCCATAGATCGGGTGCATCATCAGGTCCTTCCACAGCAGCGCGCTGACGGTCGGCATGACGAAGAACGGCGAGATCGCCAGCACCCGCGCGATGTTGCGGCCGGGGAAATCCTGGTCGAACAATACGGCGAGCAAGGTGCCGAACCCCACCGTGATCACCAACACCGACCCGAGTAGCACCAGCGTATTGCGGAGCGAGGCCCAGAAGTCTGGATCAGTCACCAGGTATTCGTAGTTGTCTATGCCGGCGAACCCGGTGACCGTCGGGTCGAGCAGGTTGTAGCGCTGGAACGAGAACCACAGCGTCATGACGAGCGGTACGATCATCCACAGCAGCAGGACGATGACCGAGGGCGCCACCAATAGCCGCCCTACAGGCCGGGTCGACCCGGCGGCGGTGGCGTCAACTCCGGTCAAGTCGGCGGACATTGCACATGACGTCTCCCCCTCCCCTTGAGGGAGGGGGCTGGGGGGAGGGGTGGCCACCATCGGATCGCTCGAGTTCTTTGAGCTCCCTGGACAGACTCCGTGCCGTTGGCCACCCCTCCCTCAAGGGGAGGGGGATGAGAAGGTTAGGACTATTCCGGGACATAGGGCTGCCCTATTTCTTCGGATAGCCCGCTTGGCGCATCGTCCGCTCCGTGGCGGATTGTGCAGAGGCGAGTGCCGCGTCCACGGTGGCCTGTCCGGTCAGTGTGCCCGCTATGGTCTGGCCCACTTGCGTGCCGATCCCCTGGAACTCCGGGATGGCGACGAACTGGGCGCCGGTGTAGGGGCGTGGATCCTTGGTCTGGCCGTTCGGGTTGGCGACGTCGATCGCCTTCAGCACGAAGCCGGCGAACGGCGCGGCCTTTTTATAGTCGGCATTGTCATAGGTGGACTGCCGCGTACCCGGCGGCACCGACACCCAGCCATTCTCCTTCGCGACCAGCTGGATGTACTCCTTCGACGTCGCCCAGGTAATGAAGGTGCGCGCGGCATCCGCCTGCTTGGTGGATGCGGGGATCGCCAGGTTCCACGACCACAGCCAGGTGGGTCCGCCGGTAAAACTTCCCGTCGGCATCGGTGCGAAACCGACCTTGTCGGCCACCTGGGACTGCTTGGTATCGAACAACATGCCGCCCGCGACGGTGGCATCGATCCACATGGCGCAGTGACCGGTGGCGAACAGCGCCAGGTTCTCGTTGAACCCGTTGGAGGACGCGCCGGGCGGTCCATCGGTCTTCAACATGTCACTATACAGCCCGACCGCGGTCTTCCACGCGGGTGTATCGAGCGTGGGCTTCCAGTTCGCGTCGAACCACTGTCCGCCCTCCGCATCCACGAGCGAGGTGACGTAGGCCATGTTCTCACCCCAGCCCGGCTTGCCGCGGAGGCACATGCCGTAGACCTGGTTGGGCTTGTCGGTCAGCTTGTCGGCGAACTGGTGGATCTGCGTGTAGGTGGGCGCGTCCGGCATCGTCAGCCCGGCCTTCTTGAACAGGTCGGTCCGGTAATACGTCATCGCGCTCTCGGCATAGAACGGTAGGCCATACAGCTTGCTATTATAGGTCAGCGCGTCGCGCACCGGCTTCAACAGATCGGCCGTGTCGTAGCTTGCTGGCAGGTTGTCCAGCGGCACCAGCCAGCCTTGCTTGGCCCAGATTGGCACCTCGTAATTGCCGATCGTCAGCACGTCGAACTGGCCGGCCTTGGTGGCGATGTCGGTGGTGACGCGCTGGCGCAGCACGTTCTCCTCCAGCACGACCCAGCGCAGGTGGATGTCTGGATGCAGCTGCTCGAACTGCGCCGACAGCTTCTGCATCACCACCATGTCGCCATTGTTGACGGTGGCGATCGTCAGCGCATCCGCCCAGGCCGGGGACGCAGCCAGCACGGCAAGGGCAGTCGACGCGGCAAGCGCACGGAGTCGCGATAGGGCCATGGTGGCGGTGCTCCCGAATTGGTTGCTGCATTTCGCAGCTTACCGCGAAGCTGTCACTGGCATTACCGATCGTCAACGTTACTTAGAATGCCTGTTCGGCAACGTTACTTAGAATGCCTGCTCGGCTGCGGCCTGGGCCAGGGTTGCACGGGCGCCGTCGCGATACAGCGCGGCGAGCCAATGCCCGACGGGCTGGAGCAGCCGCGGGTCCGTGCCCATCTCGCCGAACAGCTCGCTGATGCCGAGCAAAGGCGCCGGGTCGGGGCCGCCTTCGACCGCCTTGCGCTGCAGCAAATCGGCCAACGGGTGCTTGATGTCGATCGGCTGGCCGGTTTCATCCTCACCCCGCACCCGGCGCAGCCACGCGGCCAAGGCGAGCGCCAGCAGGTCCAGCTTCTCGCCGGTGCGCAGCCGGTCGCGGATCGGGTCCACCAGCACGTTCAGCGGCGCGTCGGTATTGACGCGCTCCACCGTGTCCTGGATGGCGGTGTTGGCGAACCGCTCGATCAAGGTCGCCTTGTACTGAGCGAGGTCGATTCCAGGAACCGGCGGCAAAGTGGGGCCGGTTTCGCGGTCCATCAGCGCGGTCATGTAGCGGGTCATCACGGCGTCGGCCATCGCCTCGTCGATCGTGTGGTAACCGATCAGCCGCCCCATGCCGGAGACGGCCAGGTGGCTGGCATTCAGCAGCCGCAGCTTCATAAATTCGTACGGCGCGACGTCGTCTACGAACTGCGCCCCCACGTCTTCCCACGCCGGCCGGCCGGCCGGGAAGCGGTCCTCGATCACCCACTGGGTGAAGGTCTCGCAGACCACGGGCCAGCGGTCCACGATGCCGTGCCGCTCGGCCAAGGTGTTGCGGTCCGCGTCGATGGTCACGGGTGTGATCCGGTCCACCATCGTGCTGGGGAAACTGACCGACCCGGCGATCCACTCGGCGAGCGCCGGGTCCCGCATGCGGGCGAGTGCGAGCACGGCCTCCTTCAGCACGGTGCCATTGTGCTGGATGTTGTCGCAGCTGAGCGCGGTGAAGGGGGCCGCACCCGCGTCACGGCGCCTGCGCAATGCCTCGACGATAATGCCGATCGCGCTGCGTGGCCGCTCCGGACGGGCGAGGTCTTCGCGGATCAGCCGGTGCGCCGGGTCCAGCTGCTTGGTGGCGCGGTTGAGGCAGTAGCCGTTCTCGGTGACGGTGAGGCTGACGATGCGGATGTCCGGCTGGTCGATCGCATCGAGCAGGGCGGCGCTGTCATCGCCAGCGAAGATCACGCCGGCCAGCGAGCCGATGACGGCCACATTCTCCTGCGCGAAGCTGCGTTCGACGAGGGTGTACAGAGTGTCCTGCGGTTGCAGGCTGTCGGCCATGAGCTTGTCGTTCGGCAGCAGCCCGGCGCCGACAATGCCCCAGCCCAGCATGTCGGGCCGGGACTGCAGCAGATTATGCGTGTAGCGAGCCATGTGCGCGCGGTGAAAACCGCCGAGCCCGAGATGGACGATCCCGGCGCGCAGGGCGGACAGGTCGAACCGGGGCCGCTCGATGGCGGCTGGCAGGCTCGGGAGGATCGAACGGTTAAGGGATTGGGCGGGCATGGCGGGTTAGCCTTGTTGATGGATGCTCGCGGCACATTGGTGGATGACGGTTCGCTTATCCACCCTGCGCCATCTGTTGGGCCAGGCGCGTGAACACGGGCAACGCCGCAGCCAATGCTGCCACCGGGATCGACTCGCCCGGCTTGTGCGCGACACCTATATCGCCCGGTCCGAGCACCACGCACGGCGCCAGCGCCTGCAGTTGCGAGGCGTCGGTTCCGAAGGCGCCCACACTCGGCGGGGCGCCGGCGGCCTCTGCGCACAGGCGGACGAATGTGTGGTCCGGTGGGAGTTCTGGCGGACGGCCCTCGAGCGCGTGGGACATGGCGATGCCGGTGCGACGGGCCGAGTCGTGCACCGCGGCGATGATCGGTTCGGGATCGATGCCGGCGCTGTAGCGGAATTTGATCGTGGCCGTCGCGCGCGGGACGAACACGTTGACCGCGGACCCGTGATTGTCGATCACCAGGTTGAAGTCGCTAAACGGCGGATCGTAGGCCGCGTCCTGCAACGCCGGGTCGGTGTGCAGCCGGTCGAAGATGGCGCGCATGTCGGCCAGGAACGGCAGCAGGTCCCAGTTCGCGTTGCGTCCCTTTCCGGTGCTGCTATGGCCCTGCACACCAGTTGCCACCGCGCTGAACTGCACGTGCGCCCGATGCCCGCGCAGCGGCCGCATATTGGTCGGCTCCACCACGAGGATCGCGGCGGGGCGGGCCTGCTGCACCAGCACCGAACGCTCCACGATCGTGCGGGCGCCCTGCTTGGTGGTTTCCTCGTCGGTGGTGATCAGCAGCGTGACCGGAATGTTCGGCGGCAGTGCCCGTGCGGCGACGATGGCAGCCGCCACCGGACCCTTCATGTCCGCACTGCCGAGGCCGTGCAGCACGCCGTCGGCCAAGCGCCCGCTCCACGGATCGTCCGTCCAGCCGGTCGCGGGCACGGTGTCCATATGGCCGGACAACGCAAGCCCGCCCGGCGGCCCGCGATGGGCCACCAGGGCCCGCTTCGCCACGCCCGCCGGGTCGGTGTAGTCCAACCGTTCCACCTCGAACCCGGCGAGTTCCGGCTCGATCCGCTCGGCCACGGCGAGGTTCGACAGCGAACTGCGGCTGTCGATGGCGATCAGGTCGCGCGCGAGGGCGACGGTTTGCTCCAGCGCGTCCACGTGCGGCTCAGGCCGCGAGCGGCACGGGGCCGAGGAAGTCCAGCTTGCCCACCGCGAGCCCATTATGGCGCAGGATCGCGAACGCCGTGGTTACGTGGAAGAAGAAGTTGGGCAGCATCCACCCGCTCACGTAGGCCGGCCCGGTCATGCTCATGGCACGCTTGGCGACCGTGAAACTGATGGTGCGCGATGCCGCTTCGTCGATGGCGCCACGATCCAGCCCCTCGATGAACGCGACCGTGCGGGCGATGCGGGCCTGGAGTTCGTCGAAGCTTGCCTCGGTATCGGGGTAGGACGGCACATCGACCCCGGCCAGCCGGGCGCACCCGGCCTTGGCACCATCGGTCGCGATCTGCACCTGGCGGACCAGCGGGAACATGTCGGGATACAAGCGGGACTGCAGCAGCACCGACGGCTCGATCTTGCGCTCCGCAGCGTACGCCGCCGCCTTCTCCAGCACCGCGGACAGGCCGGCGAACATCTGCAGGCAGGTCGGGACCGACGCCTGATAGAGTGAGAAGGCCATGGAACGCTCCAGTCGCTGATTTGCCGGGAGAGACTTAGCGCAGTTGCGCCCCTGACCCAAACGACGCCGGACCTCTGAAGGGCGGGTCGTGCTCGGAGCGCCCGAATGTTAGGGTGCGCCTTACAGGACGAACAAGCAGAGGTCGCCGTCGTGAAACTCCATTGGTCCCCCCGCTCGCCCTTCGTCCGCAAAGTCATGGTTGCCGCACACGAGCTGGGGCTCGCCGACCGTATCACCTGCGTCCGTAGCCTTGCCGCGATGGCATCGCCCAACCCGGCGATCATGACGGACAATCCGTTGAGCAAGATCCCCGCCTTGGTCTTGGACACTGGCGAGGTGCTGATCGATTCGAGCACCATCGTCGAATACCTGAACGATCTGGCGGGGGGCAGTCTGCTACCTGCACACGGTGCGCAGCGCTGGCACGCGCTCAGCCAGCAGGCGCTTGCAAGTGGGCTGCTGGATCTGCTCGTTCTGTGGCGCAATGAGCGTGACAAGCCGCAGCCGCAGCAAACGCCGGCCTGGTTGGCGGCGTTCGCAGCCAAGGCGCAGGCGACGCTCGACCGTTTTGAGGCTCATTCTGCCGAGCTCGCGAGGGAGCCCTTCAGCGTCGAGCACATCGCCATCGGCTGTGCGCTATCCTATGTGGAGTTCCGGTTTGCCAATCTGCATTGGGCCGGCAGCCGCCCCGGCCTAGCTGCCTGGCACGCGACGTTCGAGGCGCGGCCGTCGGCGAAGGCGACCAAGTTCGCCGATGGCTAAAGCCGCGGCGCGGAAAGCTTAATCCAGGAAGTCCGCCACCGCCTGGTTGAACGCCGCCGGGCGCTCGATGCCGGGGATGTGCCCCGCATCGGCGATCTCCACGAACCGCGCATCGGGCATCTGCGACACGAGCGCAGCCAGTGCTTTTGGCATCGCGCCATCCTCAGCGCCGGCAATCAGCAGTGTCTTCTGCCGCATCGCCCCGAGCCCGGCGCGGAAATCGTAATCCTGCAGCGCGCGGGCGCAGGCGACGAAGCCGCCGAGCGGCGTCGCTTCGATCATCGCGCGCACACGCAGCATCGCCTCGCTGCCGTCGCGGCGGGAGCGGGCCGAGAACCAGCGCTCCATCGTGGCGTCCGCGTAGCCCTTCATCCCTTCGCGCTGCCCCAACTCGATCCGCTCCGCCCATGATTGCTTGCCGCCGGGCGCGGTCGCGGCCTGCCCGTCGGAGGCGATCAATCGCGACACCAATTCGGGATGACGCTGAGCCAGACAGAACCCCGTCGCCGCCCCCATCGACACGCCGCCGAACACGGCATCCTTGGCACCGACCGCGCGCATCAGCACCGCCGCATCGTCCGCGAGTTGACTGATGGTCGCAGGCTGATCGGGCACGCTCGACCCGCCGTGCCCGCGCTGGTCGTAGCGCAGGACGCGGTATCGCTCGTTGAACGCACCGACCTGCGCGTCCCAGACGGAAAGATCGGTGACGAGCGAATTGCTCAGCACCATCCACGGCGCCCCCTCCCGCCCATCGAGGCGACAGTGGAAGCGAATGCCGTCGTGGTCGACGAAGCGCTCGGTCATTGTGCAGCTGTCTCCGATACGGCGCGCAGACCGGCCCGTTTTCAGGCCGCCGCGCTGAGTGCGTAGCGCCGACAATGGTCCAGATACGCCGCCTCGTGCGTGCCGACCAGGTCGACGATGCTGGACCACAGCCAAGACGGTGCGTCCAGCGCATCGCCGTGCCGCGGAGCCAACGCCTTGCACCACGATTTGCGGTCACTCGCACTGAGCTGCCGAGCATGCGCGTGACCGACCACCCCGGCGAGATAGCGGGCAACCTCCATCGCCTCCTCACGGGTCAGCGCGTCGACCTCGAGCTTGAGGTCCTGCGGGAGGAGTTCGCGGATAAACGCCGCCTTGCCCAACAACCGCGTCGCCAGCATCCGGCGGCCGAGGTGGGGCGAGAGATGCCGGGCACCTTCCACGACGCGTTCGGCATTGTCGCGCGGCATGGGCATTGCGGTGCTGCGTGGCGCCGCCGCAGCGATCGCCTCCTTCACGTCGATCAGACAGTGCCGCACTGGACCCTTGCCGGAGCCCGCGATGGCGAGCAGGACAGCAAACCGCAGCCGTCCCAGCGAGCTGCAGCCTTTGCGCCAATACGCCGCATCCATGACCCGGATGGTGCTGTCATCATCCCGGTTTCGCAACGAGCTCACCAGGGCGCGGACGTCCTCCTGCGCGAACACCGTCTCGATCGCCTGGCGTTCATCAGCCGTCAGCGGCCAGAACCTTTTGCCAACAGGGATCGCCGGGTCGGACCCCTCGATACGCTCGTCGGCCAGGTGTTTCCACGACCGCCCGGCGGCTTCCCGCAGTGTGCGCTCGACAATGCGGGGCGGTTTCGGTGCGCTCTCATCCTCGTCTGCCGTCAAGGCTGCCTGGTAGCCATCGGTGATCTGCTCGATGATCCGCGCGGTGGTGACGCCCGGCAAATCCGAGC
Source organism: uncultured Acetobacteraceae bacterium (assembly GCA_964242215.1). Classification (GTDB taxonomy): domain Bacteria; phylum Pseudomonadota; class Alphaproteobacteria; order Acetobacterales; family Acetobacteraceae; genus LMUY01. Next base: position 10,266 of record CAXTCJ010000107.1, read on the forward strand.
TGCGCGCGGCCATCGCGAGCGACAGCCCGAGCCGGATCAGGTCATGGGCCGGATTGCCGATGACGGTCTGGTCGAGGTCGCGAATTTGGATGTCGATCTTTCCCGTCGCGCTGCCGATCGGGCCCAAATTGCCAACGTGACAATCGCCGCAGATCCAGATCGGCGGGCCCTCCGGCACGAACGCCCGCTTCGAGCCTTCGAGCCACTCGTAGAACTTCACCGTGCTGCCGCGCACGTAGGCGTGTGCGGACTCCGCCATCTTGAGATTGCGTGTACTCGCCAAAACCGGCTGGCGATCGTCTGGCTTGGTCGTGGTTGGTTTCTTCACGCGTGGCAAACAGCCAGATGGCCGGTAAGTTGCAGTCTTGTGACAGTTTGGCCGGCTCCTCCCACCCTATACAGAACACGCGCGCGCGATACCTGGACGAAGGACGACGCGTTGTGGCAAACGCTCCTGGTGAACAACCCGGCGCATCTGGACGGTTTTGGTGGCTGACGGGATGGTGGACGGCACGGCCCCCACCGTCACCATCCAGCGTTACGGGCCGGCGATGCAGATCCTGCATTGGCTGATGGCACTGCTGATGTTCGCCGCGCTGCCGCTGGCTTGGGCGATGGTGGAGATGCCACGCAATGCTGCCGGCCGCGAGTGGCTGTATACGCTGCACAAATCCGTGGGCGTCACCGTGCTGGCACTGGCCGCTGTGCGGCTGCTGATCCGCACCACCCGGCCCATTCCGCCGGAACCGTCCGATATGCCGCGTTGGATGGCGCTGAGCGGGCGGGCGAGCCATTGGCTGCTATATGGCATCCTCTTCGCCATGCCGATCAGCGGCTATATACTGTCATCCTCTGGCGGACAGCCGGTGACGTATTTCGGCCTGTTCGACTTGCCGGGACTGCCCAAGAATCTCGCCACCGCCGAGACCGCGCGCAGCGTCCACCTCACGCTGCAATGGGCGGTCTACGCGCTGATCGCGCTGCATCTGCTGGCGACGGCCTACCACGTTGCGGTGCGGCGGGACGGGCTGCTAGACCGTGAGTTGCCACCTCAACGCACGGATCTGTGACCCGGCGCTGAGCCTTGCTGCCTGCCGCGTCCGGCGGGCGACTCGCCAACCCGGCCCGAACAGGCTTAGCCTATCCCCAACAAAAATTGGGGGAAGCGCCGGCATGTCCGCCACGATCACCGCCACGCCACGGGTTAAGGTCATCCAGAAGACGGCGCTCGCCATGCTGGTTTTGGCCGGCTGCGTCAATTACATCGACCGCGCCACGCTCGCCGTCGCCAACCCGCTGATCCGTCACGACATGGGCCTGTCGATCGCCGACATGGGCTATTTGCTCTCGGCGTTCCTCTGGTCCTACGCCTTCGCGCAACTGCCGACCGGCGCCATGGTGGACCGGTTGGGACCACGCCTGCTGCTCACCCTCGGCCTGTCGCTGTGGTCGCTGGCGCAACTGCTGGGCGGGTTCGTGCAGAGCTTCGGGCAGTTCTTCGGTGCCCGCATCCTGCTCGGTATCGGTGAGGCCCCGCAATTCCCCACCGGCGCCCGAGTGGCCCGCGACTGGTTCAACCCGCGCGACCGAGGGCTCGCCACCGGCGTATTCAACTGTGCCTCCACCCTGGGCACCGCCATCGCCGTGCCGCTGCTGACTATTCTGATGCTCACCTTTGGTTGGCGCTGGATGTTTGGCATCATGGGCATAGCCGGGCTGCTGGTGGCAGCGCTGTGGTACACCGTCTACCGCAACCCGCAGGACATCGACCTAACCGCGTCGGAGAACGCCTACCGCACCCAGGGTGATCCGCCGGGTCAGCGCACCAAAGTCACCTTCGCCGAGTGGAAGCAGTTGTTCCGCTTCCGCACCACCTGGGGCATGATCCTGGGCTATTTCGGCTGCATCTACCTCACCTGGATCTACACCGCCTGGCTGCCCGGCTACCTCGAGATCGAGCGGCACATGAGCGTGAAGTACACCGGCTGGGCCGCCTCCATTCCGTTCGCCTGCGGTGTGGTGGGCGGCGTGTTAGGCGGTTACTTGGCGGACATCCTGGTGCGCCGCGGTGTCTCGCCCATGCGCAGCCGCAAATACCCGGCAGCCATCGCCCTGCTCGGCACCTCCGCCTGCACGCTGGCCGCCGCCTACGTTGAGAGCAACACGCTGGCGATCGCGTTCATCTCCGCCTCGCTGTTCCTCGTGTACATCACCAGCACCTGCGCCTGGGCGCTGTCCTCCGTCGCGGCGCCCACCAACTGCACGGCGTCGATCGGAGCGATGCAGAATTTCGGCGGCTATTTGGGCGGCGCGCTGGCCCCGACCGTGACGGGGCTGATCGTGCAGGGCACCGGCTCGTTCGTGGGCGCGCTCGTCGTCGGCAGCGCGATCGGAGTCGTATCGGCGGCCTGCTACATGTTCGTGGTAAAAGACCCGATTACCGCGGCTGATCTGGGTGTGTCGCCACAGGGCAGCCCGGCCGGCCTTGCAGGAATACGCGCATGACCGCATCCCGCCGCGCCGTACTGCTGGGCTTCGCCGGGGCTGCTTTGGCCCTTCCCGTCATGCAACGGGCGCAGGCACAAACCGCGCCCGTGTGGTACGGCGAGTATGAGGCGTTCAAGCAGCGCGGCCCCACCCGCATCCGGTTGCAGATGTATCGCAAGCGGGTCGGCAGCCCGGCGGCGGGCGGCGACGGCCGTCCGGTGCTGTTCCTGGTGCACGGCTCTTCCCCGGCGGCGCTTTCATCGTTCGACCTGAACGTGCCGGGTCATGGCGACTACTCGCTGATGGACGCCTTCGCGCGATTCGGCTTCGACGTCTGGACCATGGACCACGAGGGCTACGGCCGCTCCGATCACACAGACGCCAACTCCGACATCGCCAGCGGCGTGCAGGACCTGATCGCCGGCACCGCCATCGTGCAGCAGCAGACCGGGCAGGCCCGCATGCACATGCTGGGCGAGTCCTCCGGCGCGCTGCGAGCCGGTGCCTACGCGATGGCGCAGCCCGACCGGATGCGCAGGCTGGTGCTGGAGGCGTTCACCTACACCGGCGAGGGCTCCCCCACCTTGGGCAAACGCGCCGAGCAGGCCGCGTTCTACCGCGCCCATAACCGGCGCCCCCGCGACAAGGCGATGCTGCTGAGCATCTTCACCCGCGACCACCCCGGCACCACTGACCCGGCGGTTGCCGAAGCCTTTGCCGAGAAGGAGATGCAGTACGGCGACAGCGTGCCCACCGGCACCTATCTCGACATGACGACGAACCTGCCCGTGGTCGAGCCGGAAAAGGTGCTGTGCCCGGTCTTGATCATCAAGGGCGAGTACGACGGCATCTCCGCCTTGCCCGACCTGCAGGCCTTCTTCGCCAAATTGCCAAATGGCGACCGCCAGCTCTCAATCATAGCCGGCGCCGCCCACGCGATCGGCATGAGCCGCAACCACGAGGCGTTCTGGCACGTGGTCCACGCCTTCCTCACCGTCCCGGAGGCAGCTGCCTAGGCCCTCACACCGTCATGCCAGGGCTTGACCCTGGTATCCACGGAGTGGTGCGGATGACGTCGGACGAGTATTTGGCGCCACCGCGTGCAACACAAGCAGGCCCAGTGTCTGCCCAGCCCCGTGGATGCCAGGGTCAAGCCCTGGCATGACGCGAGTAGGACGCGCCTACTTCCACCGCATGCTGAACAGCGAGAAGCTTTCGCTCGCCGTCGGTTGGAACTGCACCGGCTTGCGAGCCGCATACATCGCAACGTCCTGGAACAACGGCACCACGGCAATGTCGGCATGGATCGCGGTAAGCGCGTCATGATACGCCGCCCGCCGCTTGGCCTCGTCCAGCGTGTTGCGGCCGGCCTCCAGCGCCTGATCCACCGCCGGGTCGTGGTATTTCGCCCATTGGCTGGAGGAGTGGAACAACGGGAATAGTGTCCCGTCCGCATCCTGGCAGCCGCAGGACCAGCGGAAATACGACACGTCCCCCGCCTCGTCCGGCCGTCCCTGACGCAGCTTTAAATAGGTGGCCAGGTCCACCGTCGTCAGCTCCGCGTTCAGCCCGACATCACTCACCATCTGCTGCAGCGCCTGCACCACGCGCTGGTCGAACACCGGCGAGGTGAGCAGGCTGACTTTCGTACCCGGCGCCACGCCCGCCGCCTTCAACAGCGCACGCGCGCGGTCCGGGTCGTAGCCATAGGCGGGGATGGTGGGGTCGTAGCCGAAGCTGGCAGGAGTCAACGGCTCGTTCACCGGCTTGGCGTAGCCCTTCAGCAACGCCTCGACGATCGTGTCACGGTCGATGGCATGAGCGATCGCCTCCCGCACGCGCGCATCCTTGGTCGGGCCGTCCAGCGTGTTGAGCATGAACAGCGTCACCCGCTCGCTCGGCGTCCACAGCACGTTCAGTGCGCTGTCGTTGCGCAGCTGGTCGGCGTTGTCGGTGGACAGGATGCGCGCGATGTCGGCCCGCCCGGTGCGCACGTCGGCGATGCGGGTGCTCTCGTCGCCGACGGGGTGCATCTCCACATGAGGGAAGGGCGGCTTGCCGCGCCAATACGCATCGTTCGCCTCCAGCACGACGCGCACGCCCTGCGTGCGGGAGACGAACTTGTACGGGCCGCTGCCGACCGGCGCCTGATTGAACGCCGCTCCCTCCCGCTCCACGATGGCTTTCGGCACGATCGATAGTTTGGTCAGCTGCGCGAGCAGCACCGGATATGCGGTTTTGGTGGTGAGGCGCACCTCGTGCGGGCCCGTCACCTCCGCGTTCGTGATCTGGTCGAACTGGCTCAGCTGCGGGCTGCGGAACGCCGGGTCGGTAATGCGCTTGACGGAGAACGCCACGTCGTCCGGCGTGAGTTTGCTGCCGTCCTGGAAGCTGATGTCGTCGCGGATGGTGAAGACGATGTGCGTATCGTCCTCGTAGCGCCAGGCGGTGGCGACCTGAGGTACGATGGTGCCCGCTAGGTCCCGGGTGACGAGGTTGTCGAAGATGTTGCGATAGACGGCGTAGCTGTCCGGGTCCCATTGCAGATGCGGGTCGAGCGACGCCGGGTCGGTCGGCAGGTCGACCACGAAATTGGTCTGGTCGGCGTGGGCAATCGGGGCCGCAAGCAGGAAGGCGGCGCAAAGGGCGGAACGAATCGGGAGCATGGGTGGGCCTTGCCGGGAACGGGCAGGACTAAAGCACCCACGCGCCGTCCCCGCCAGCGTTGCGCCGCAGCAAACATGCGGGCAAGGTCGCGCCCTCTCAGGCCCGGACCCCCCATGCGCATCCTCGCCCCAGCCTTGCTCGCATTCGCCTTGTTCGCCGGACTGTTCGCGTTGCCCGCTTTGGCCCAGCCGAAAAGCGAGTTGGTGATCGACCTCGCCGCCGATGCGGCCACGCTCGATCCGCAACTGCAGTGGGACACCGACAGCTATAGCGTCTACCGCAACATCTTCGACAATCTGGTGACCCGCAACGTGGCCGGGGAGATCGTTCCGCAGGTCGCCACTGCCTGGCATTACAGCAACGACACGACGCTGGTGTTCGACCTGCGGACCGACATCCATTTCCAGGACGGCTCGGCGCTCACCCCCGACGACGTCGCATTCAGCGTCACCCGCATCATCGACCCGGCCCTGAAAAGCTCCCAGCTCAGCCAGTTCGACCAGATCACCTCCGCCGAGGTCACCGGCGCGGCGCAAGTGACGCTGCACACCAAGACGCCGTATCCGGTGCTGCTGTCGCAACTGGTGAAGCTGTCGATCGTGCCCAAGGCGTATGTGCAGAAGCTGGGCGACCAGGGCTTCAACGAGCACCCGATGGGCAGCGGCCCATACAAGCTCCGCACGTGGCAGCGCGGCGTGGCCATCACGCTGGATGCGGTTCCGGGTTACTGGCGTGGCGCCCCCCCGTTTGCCAGCGTCGTGTTCCGGGCCGTGCCGGACGTGCCGACCCGCGTCGCCGATCTGCGCGCCGGCCGCGCGGATTTGGTGCGCGGCCTGTCGCCGGATGATGCCGAGGCGCTGAAATCCGACCACGGCGTGCAACTGCTGACGGTGCCGACCGAGCGCGTGGCGTACCTGTCGATCAACGCCCTGTCCGGCCCCACCAAGGACGTGCGCGTCCGTCGCGCCATCGCCATGGCGGTGGACCGCGACACGCTGATCACCGCCCTGCAGCAGGGTTACGCGCGCCCGGTGCAGGAAGTCTCGACCCCCGCGAACTTCGGCTACACGACCGACGTGCCGGCCTGGCCGTTCGACCCGGACGGCGCGCGCAAGCTGATCGAGCAGGCGGGCGCGAAGGGGGCGACGCTGCAATTCATCACCTCGCCCGTCTACGACCGGCGGCTGAACGAGGCGGTGCAGCAGATGCTGTCCGACGTCGGCCTGAACGTGCAGATCGTGATGCTGGACCAGCCCACCTTCCTGCGCCGCCGCCAGGGCCCGGCCGACGACGCCGGCATCCTGTCCCAGGGCCGTTGGTCGTGTGCGTGCCAGGACGTTGACGGCGTGATCTTCCCGTTGTTCCGCAGTGGTTCGATCTGGAGCAAGTACACCAACCCGGCCTACGACAAATTGGTCGACGACGCCCGCGCCACGCTGGACCAGGCCAAGCGGCTCGAAGACTACCGCCAGGCCTTCGCCATCCTACACGACGAGGTGCCCGGCATCGGCCTATTCCAGGACGTAGCGCTGTACGGCGCCAGCCCACACCTGCAATGGCAGCCCACCGCGAACGAAGCGATGTTCGTCTTCGACATGAAGTGGCGGTGAGAAGCATCCCCCTCCCCTTGAGGGAGGGGCTAGGGGAGGGGTGGCCAACGGCACGGACTGTCGCATTTCTCCTCCAAGTCACCACCTGATGCGCCACATCACCTCCCGCCTGGTGCAAGCCGCGATCGCCACCTTCGGCGTGGTGACGCTCGTGTTCTTCGTCATGCACCTATCCGGCGATCCCACCCTACTGCTCGTACCCGAAGGCGCGACCGCCGAGCAGATCGCGCAACTCCGCCACCTCCTCGGCTTCGACCGCCCGATCTACGTGCAATACCTCGCCTATCTCGGCGACCTCGCCCGCGGCGATCTCGGTGAGTCCTTCGTGCAACGCGCGCCCGTGTCGCTCATCGTCGGCTCCCGCTTGCCCTACACGCTCGCCCTCGCCGGTGGAGCACTCGCCGTAGCGCTGGTCGTCGGCATCCCCGCCGGCATCGCCATGGCGGTGTGGCGCGGCGGCGTGGTGGAGCGCGCGCTGGCGGCCTTGGTGCTGGCGGGTCAGAGCCTGCCCACCTTCTGGTCCGGCATCCTGATGATCTTATTGTTCGGCGTCGTGCTACGCTGGCTGCCGACGTCCGGCGCGGACGGCCCATCCTCGCTGATCATGCCGTCGGTGGCGCTGGGCGCACTCGCCATGTCCACTTTCGCGCGTATGACCCGCATCTCCGTGCTGGACGAACTGAGCCGCGACTACGTGACCGCCGCCCGCGCCCGCGGCCTGTCGATGGCCTCCGCCGTTGCGCGCCACGTGCTGCGCAATGCAGCGATCCCCGTGATCACCATCGTGGCGCTCGAGGTCGGTAACCTCCTGGCCGGCGCCGTAATCGTGGAGACGGTGTTCGCCTGGCCCGGCATCGGCCAACTCGCCATCCAGTCTATCCAGTCGCGCGACTTCCTCGTCGTGCAGGCGATCGTGCTGTTCGTGTCGCTCACCTACATCGCGCTCAACCTGCTGGCGGACCTCACCTACACCCTCGTCGACCCGCGCATCCGCGGCGCCGCATGAAGCGCCTGCCGACCTCCACCCTGGTGCTGCTTGGCGTACTTGCAGCCTTCGCACTGGCCGCGCTGCTCGCCCCCTGGATCTCCCCGCACGACCCGTTGCGCCAGTCGCTGCTCCTGCGCCTGCGTCCCCCCGGCAGCTCGAACCCGCGGGAGGGATTGTTCGTGCTGGGCACCGACGACCTGGGCCGCGACCTGCTGTCCCGCATCCTGTTCGGCGCGCGCGCGTCGTTCGCCGTGGCCATCCTCTCGGTCGCCGTTTCCCTGCTCGTAGGCGTAGCCTTGGGGCTGGCCGCCGGCTGGTTCCGCGGCTGGACCGCCACCATCATCATGCGGCTGGTAGACACCGTGCTGTCGATTCCGGCCATCCTGCTCGCAGTGCTGACGGTCGCGGTGCTTGGCCCAGGCTTTCTCGACCTGGTGCTCGTGCTCGGGCTGACCCGGTGGCCGCGTTACACCCGCGTGGTCTACGCCTCTACGCTGCAGGTCGCGTCCATGCCCTACATCCAGGCCAGCGAGATGGCCGGCGCCGGCGCATTCCGCCTGCTGCGCCGCCACGTGCTGCCCAACATCGCCGGCCCGATCATGGTGGTCGCCACCAGCGAGTTCGGCCTGATGATCCTGTTCGAGGCCGGGCTGTCCTTCCTCGGCCTGGGCATCCAGCCGCCGGCCCCGAGCTGGGGCTCGATCCTCAGCGCAGGTCGGCAATACGTGGAGCGGGCCTGGTGGCTGACGGTGTTCCCGGGCATCGGCCTGTTCGCGCTGGTGGTCTGCGTGAACCTGATCGGCGACGCGCTGCGCGACCAACTCGACCCGCGGTCGGCCGGCCGATGAACGCGGCCCTCTCCGTCCGCGACCTCACCCTCGGCATAGGCGGCGCCTCAGTCGTGGACGGCATGGCGTTCGACGTGGCGCCGGGCGAGGTGATGGCCCTCGTCGGCGAATCCGGCTGCGGCAAGTCGCTTACCGCCCTGGCCGCGATGCGCCTGCTGCCGCGGGCGGTGACGCGCGTGCGGGGCCGGGTGGAACTGGCGGGCGTCGACCTGTATGCCCGCTCCGAACGCGAGGTGCGCCGTCTGCGCGGGCGCAAGATCTCGATGATTTTCCAGGAGCCATTGGCCGCGCTCGACCCGCTCTCCCCGGTCGGAGCGCAGGTCGCAGAGGGCACCGGGCTGAGCGGTGCGGCCGCGCGGCAGGCCGTGTTGGCGATGCTGGAGGAGGTCGGCATCAGCGACCCGGCGCGCCGCATCGCGCAATACCCGTTCGAACTGTCGGGCGGCATGGCGCAACGCGTGATGATCGCCACCGCGCTCGTGTCCCGCC
>CAXTCJ010000108.1:0-13281 GCA_964242215.1 uncultured Acetobacteraceae bacterium
GGAACAGCGCGTCCCGCCGGGCGTTCTCCCGCCGAACAAGGCAGGAGGCTATTATGCAGCTGCAAGGCAAGATCGCCATCGTTACGGGCGCCGATTCGGGCATCGGCCAAGCCACTGCGGAGCTATTCGCCCAACAGGGTGCCGATGTCGCGATCAGCTATCACACCGACGCAGACGGCGCGGCCGAAACCAAGCGCCTGGTCGAGACCACCGGCCGTCGTGCCTACGTCGTGCAAAGTGACATCGGCGACCCGGCCTCTGTCGAGGCGCTGTTCAAGGGCACCGTCGACGCCCTCGGGACGCCCGACGTGCTGGTGGCCAATGCCGGCGTGGGCATGGGTGGCATGCCGGTGGCTGAGATGGACGACGAGAAACTCGACCTCATCCTGCGGACCGATCTCAAGGGGCCGCTCTACTGCGCCCGCACCTTCGTCAAACTCCGCAAGGCAGCGGGGGGCAAGGGGCGCCTGGTGTTCATCGGCTCGGTCGCCGGGCACCTACCCACACCGGGTAGCGCGCCCTACGGAATGGCCAAGGCCGGACTCAACTCGCTGGTGCGCAGCCTCTCGGTTGAGGTCGCGCCCGATAAGATCAACGTCAACGCCGTGGCGCCCGGGTTGATCGCGACCCCGATGACACAGAAGCGGCTGGACGACCCGGCGGCGCGTGAGAAGAGCATGCAAGCCATCCCTTGGCGCCGCCCCGGCGAGTCTCGCGAGATCGCCGGCCTCGCGCTGTTCCTCGCCTCAGACGCCGCCGATTACGTCACCGGGCAGACCATGGTGATGGACGGCGGTCTGACGATGAACTGGGGCGGCGCCTAGCTGCTACCGGCTGCGGTTCACCAGCACGTAGTTCATGGTGAACGCCACCGTCGTCGTCGGATCCTTCATGTCCGGCGTGAAGCTCGGCACGGTGGCGTTCCGGAACTCGCCGAGGAAACCCATGTCCAGGAAGGGCGACCGAGATGATCGGGCGAGACTCGACGACAGCACTCGCCCGGAACGGTCGACCTCGAACACGACCGTCACGGCGCCCTGTTGCTGCTGATCGAGTGCGGCTTCCGGGTAATAGGTGTGTGCTTGCACCCAGCGCTTCAGCGCCCCGATCCAGTCGCCGCTCGGATGGGCGCCGGCGATGTAGCTCATCACCGAATCCGTCTCGCCGCCGAGGCCAGGCACACTGGTGTCGAACCCGCGTGACGAACGCGTCGGGGCGCGGCTGGAGGGGGCCGCATTCATCGACCAGTCCTGCGGGGCCGAGAGCGGGTTCTGCAGTGACGGCCGCGCAAACATGCGGGGTGCGGGCGGGCGCGGCGGCCGAGGCAGAGGCGGTAGCGGCAGCGGTGGCTGCGGCATAACGAACGGCGGCGGCGGGGGCAGCGCCGGTTGGTCGCCCTCCTCCAGGGACACCGTTGGCGGCGATGTCGACGCTTGCTGGTTCTGTGTCGGGGCAGGCGGTTGCGGCGGCGTCTCCGGTGCAGGAGGCGTCGGTGGGGTGGGTTCGGGTGTCGGTGGCTGCGGCGTGGGAGGAGATGGCTGCGGCGGCGGCGGCGCGGGCGGAGTAGGGGGTGGCGATGGCGCGGGAGGCGGGGTTGGTGGTGTGGTGTCCGGCTCCGGCTGGACCGTTGAAGCCTGCTGGCTGCCGCGCGGGGTCGACGCCTTTTCGACCGGGTTCGGTGTTTGGGTCGACGCGGTCGTGGTGCCCTGGCTCTCGAACACCATCGCCACCTCATCAGGCGACGTACTCTGGTTGTCGTCCGGTGGCGAGGGCCGCAGGAACCAAACCGCCAGCAGCGCCAGGACGTGCACCAGCAGCGACCCGATCAGCATCACCCTGAGCAACCGACGACGTCGGCTGGGCCGCTGGGACACTAACCTGTCCCGGCGATCCACCGGTGGTAGACGTTCCATCAACATAGGAGCGTCCTAAAGGCTCAGCTTAGGCGACGAGCGGCGCTCGCTCGGATGCGACCCGCGCCCAGGCGGCTGCCATGTCCTCGTCGAACAACTCGGCAAGCTTCTTCATGACCGTCCCGCCCAACTCCTCGGCGTCCACGATCGTCACTGCGCGGCGGTAGTACCGGGTGACGTCGTGGCCGATGCCGATCGCAATCAACTCGACGAAATCGCGGCTCTCGATCTCCCGAATAACCTCGCGGAGGTGGCGCTCCAAGTAGTTGCCCGGGTTCACGGACAGCGTGCTGTCATCGACCGGGGCGCCGTCGCTGATCACCATCAGGATACGCCGCCGCTCCGGCCGGCCCATCAGCCGGCGGTAGGCCCACAGCAACGCCTCGCCGTCGATGTTCTCCTTCAGCAGGCCCTCACGCAACATCAAGCCGAGGTTCTTGCGGGCTCGGCGCCACGGCGCGTCTGCCGGCTTGTAGATGATGTGGCGCAGATCGTTCAGCCGTCCTGGGTTGCGCGGCTTGCCCTCCGCCACCCAACGCTCACGCGAATGGCCACCCTTCCAGGCGCGCGTGGTGAAACCCAGGATCTCGACCTTGACCGAGCAACGCTCCAGCGTACGCGCCAGGATGTCGCCGCACATGGCCGCCACCGTGATTGGCCTGCCGCGCATCGAACCGCTATTGTCGATCAGCAAGGTTACGACGGTGTCGCGGAATTCCGTCTCCCGCTCCCGCTTATAGGAAAGCGATAGCAGCGGGTTCACGATGATGCGGGCCAGGCGGCCGGCATCCAGCATCCCCTCCTCGAGGTCGAACTCCCACGCCCGGGTCTGCTGCGCCATCAAGCGGCGCTGTAGACGGTTGGCGAGCTTGCTGACCACGCCCTGCAAATGCTGCAGCTGCTGGTCCAGTTGCTGACGAAGCCGGGTCAGCTCGTCGGGGTCACAGAGGTCGTCGGCGTGGATTTCCTCGTCGAACGAACGGGTGAACGCGCGATAGGTCGTCGTGTCGTCCGTCATCGGACGCTCGCGACGCTGCTGCGGGCCACCGGGCTTCTCGTCGCCCTCCGCCGCGGCGGCGTCTTCCTCTTCGGCCTGCTCGCCGTCATCTTCGGTGGCTTCGCCCTGCATCTGCTCGGGCTGCTGTCCCAGGGTGCTGTCCTGTTCGGACTGGCTCTCGCCCTGGCTGTCCTGGCTATTGTCCTGCGCCCCGGCCTGCTCGCCGCCTTCTTCGCCCTCCTCGTTGGAGTCGTCCGGCTCGGCCTCCACTTCGGCTTCGGCCAGGTTCATCACCGCCAGCAGCTTGCGCGCCGCGCGAGTGAACTCGGCCTGATCGCCGCGTGCCTCGGCCATCGCGATCATGGCTGCGTCGGCATCGGGGCCGAGCGTATCGCGCCACATGGCTAGAATGCGGCTGGCAGCTTCGGGAGTCGCCTCACCGCTCATGCGCTCGCGGGCCAGCAACGACAATGCGGCGGGAAGCGGCAATTGGTCCCGCCGGGTCATACGGTCGTAACCCTCGGCCTCGGCCTCCTCCGCCAGACGCGCCCGTAGGTTGGCCTGGACGCCCATCATATGCTGAGCACCGACGGTCTCCACACGGGCCTGTTCCAATGCGTCGTACACGTCTTTCGCTTCTCGCGGGGACGGCGCACGCGCGGCGTGCACCCCCTCGTCGTGATGGCGCAGGCGAAGCGCGACGCTATCGGCCGCCCCGCGCAACTTGGCCATCTCCGCCGGCGGGAGCGCGCGTGTCGGCAGCGGTAGACGGGCACGTCGCCCGACCACGCCGGACGGCCCCGGTTGGAACGCTACCTGGACGTCCGGCGCCTGAGCGACAGCACGTAGCACGCCGGCCGTAGCGCGCTTGAAGTCCTCGGCCCGGCCGTTATCCTTGCTTCCACTCACGCCTACATCACCTTGCGGGTCGGCACCCCCGTCGGGATGTCCTCATTGAAGCAACGCTGATAATACTCGGCCACCGTCGACCGCTCCGCCTCATCGCACTTGTTAAGAAAGGTGACACGGAAGGCAAAGCCGATATCGCCGAAGATTTTGGCGTTCTCGGCCCAGGTTATCACGGTGCGCGGCGACATAACGGTTGAGATGTCGCCGTTGATGAACCCGGCGCGTGTCAGATCCGCCAGCGCGACCATCGACTCGGTGCGCTTGCGGGCGGGTGTGTCCTTCAGATCCAGACCCATCTTGGCCATCACGATCTGCGTTTCCTGCGCATGCGGCAGGTAGTTCAGCGTGGCCACGATATTCCAGCGGTCCATCTGGCCTTGGTTGATCTGCTGCGTGCCGTGATACAGCCCGGTCGTGTCGCCCAAGCCTACCGTGTTGGCGGTGGCGAACAGGCGGAATGAGGGATGCGGCCGGATCACCTTGTTCTGGTCCAGTAGGGTCAGCTTACCCTCGACCTCCAGCACGCGCTGGATCACGAACATCACATCGGGCCGGCCGGCGTCGTACTCGTCGAACACCAAGGCGCAGGCATGCTGCAGGGCCCAGGGAAGGATGCCCTCGCGGAATTCAGTGATCTGCTTGCCGTCGCGCACGACGATCGCGTCTTTGCCAATCAGGTCGATACGGCTGATGTGGCTGTCGAGGTTGACGCGGATGCAGGGCCAATTCAGCCGCGCTGCCACCTGTTCGATGTGAGTGGATTTCCCGGTGCCGTGATAGCCCTGGATCATCACGCGGCGGTTATGGCCGAACCCGGCCAGGATCGCGATGGTCGTCTCGCGGTCGAAGCGATAGGTCGTGTCGATGTCCGGCACATGCTCGGTCCGTATCGAAAAAGCCGGCACATCCATATCGAGATCGATGCCGAATGTTTCGCGCGCACGGACGGTTGTGTCCGGCCCATCGATGGCCGACGTGGGCAGGGGGCGGGAGTCCGCGAGGGCGGCGACATTGGTCATTAGCAGTTGGTATCCTCGGATAGATGCGGACTGGTAGGAAATTAGCTGGGCCGGCGCGTCACGGCTAGCCCGCAGCCGCCATCGGCGGCGAGTCCATAAGATGGTGCCGGACGGCAGCATAGGCCAGATTTATTGTCTTCAGCCGTTCCTCCGCCGCGCGATCGCCGCCATTGGCGTCGGGGTGGTGACGTTTGGCGAGTTCCTTGTAGCGCGACTTCACCGCTTCCAATGACACCGGCCATTCAAGACCGAGTGTACTCAGCGGCTCTCGCAAGTCCGCAGGCGTGGCGGGCTTGGCGCGTTCCGCACTGCGGGCCCGGCGGTTGGCCAGGCCATCCAGCGGATCACGCAAGGCTTCCTCGTCGAGGAACCGTGCCCCGAGCCGGCCAAGTGGCCAAGTCGGCCGCTGCCACTGGGTGTCAGCCCGGGTTTGCGCCTCGATTTGGCCCGGCGTCATGCCTTTGTAGAAGTCCCACCTCGCATTGTAGGCGCGGACATGTTCGAGGCAGTACCACCAATACTGATTGAGTGAGGTGCGCGACTTCGGGGCACGGTATTCTCCCGTGCAAGGACATCCTGGGAAGTCACAGGGACGGCCTGGCGCATCCGGATCGGGCGCGTAGGCCCGGGGTCGCGCAGGGCGTCGGGTCATCCACCTTTATGTGCGTCGGGGGCCAAGTGGGGCAAGCCCCGACAGGGCGCGATCGATGGGATTGCGCTGTTGCGAATGGAGCAGTGCGGCCGAACTGCGCAACTTTTGCGAGTTGTAGCGCAACCAAACGAGTTCGTGTGGTTTGGTGTCGTTGCCCGCCGTTCCAGGGTGGCCTTTGGTCGGATCTTCCAGTGGGATTTTCTGTATGACACGACAGGAGCGGCTACACGCCGCGCTGACGGCCGCATTCTCGCCACTCGATCTCGAGGTGATTGATGATAGTGCGCAACATGCTGGCCATTCAGGCGCCTCTGCCGCGGGTGAGACGCATTTTTCGGTGCGGATGAGCTCTGCGCGCTTTTCCGGTCTGACGAGAGTTGCCCGGTCGCGCGCAGTGCATGAGGCTGTGGCTTCGGAACTGGGCAGTGGCCTCCATGCCCTTTCCCTTTTCTTAAGGTCTCCGGAGGATAAACAGTGAGCTGTATGCAAGGCCTGTCTCAAAAACGGGATTATTCTTGCCATTTACGATTGCGGAACCGTTAATATGGGATTAACGTTGCGAGCCAGTTCCGATCGTTTCGTTTTTGTGTTGGGTGCAAGTGTATGCAGAGTCGGCTTGTAAATCGAAACATCATCGCCGCGCGCGGGCGATCTTCGATGCGGCTCGAACCGGAAATCTGGGACGCCTTGCAGGAGATCTGTAAGCGCGAACAGGTTGCCTTGGGCGATCTCGTCCAGCGCGTTGAGGGGAAAGGCAGCGAAGGTGGTCGGACCAGCGCGGTTCGGGTATTTGCCTTCCAGTATTTCCGCAACGCTGCTACCGACGAGGGGCACATTGCTGCAGGGCACGGCGCGCTAGACTAGCGGCCCTCTTGCCAAGCGGCCGATCAATGGCGATTGGTCAGCAATGGCACTGCAACTCGAAACCGTTTCCGTCACGGTACACGAAGATTCCGTCGAACCATTCGAGGCGGCACTGGCGCTGGCCTGTCGCACAGTAGGCTTGTTTCTGATCGACGAAGCCGACCGTATCTGGACGATCGAGGGCGTGAAGCAGGCCGGGTCTGGCGAGTCCGAACTGTCCGCCGGACTTGCTCTTGCGAGCCTCGTAACGGGCCAGCAGCCTACGCTCCAGCGCCGGGTCACTGAGCCAGGCGGTTGGCTTGCACGGACGCAGTCGTCTTTTCCGGAGCAGCGCGTCGGCCGCCGCTTTGCTATCCGCGGCACGCATCTGCCACCAGCGAGTGTTCCGGGCCGGTTCACGTTATTGTTGGATGCGGGTGTGGCGTTCGGGTCGGGAGAACACAACTCAACCAGGGGTTGTTTGCGAGCGCTGGAACGCATAGCTTACCGCCGACCTAACCGGGTGCTCGATCTTGGCTGTGGGTCAGGAATCTTGGCAATGGCAGCGGCTCGTCTGCTGCACAAGCCCGTCCTTGCCACTGACATCGATCGCTGGTCCGTGCGGGTGGCACGCGAAAACGCCGTTGCAAACGGATTGCGTAACGCAGTCGAGTGCCGGCTTGCCGCTGGGTGGCGGCCTGCGTCTCGGCAGAATGGACCTTACGATCTGATCTTTGCCAATATCTTGGCCCGGCCACTTTGCGCGATGGCAGTGCAGACGGCTCGGAACCTCGCGCCCAATGGCATCGTGATCTTAGCCGGACTGCTGAACACGCAAGCGCGCATGGTGCTTGCCGCCCACCGCCGTGTTGGCCTGGTGCTGCATAGGCGGCTGGACGAGGGCGCATGGACCACCCTCGTGCTCAGCAAACCGGAGCGACGTCAGAGGGGTCGATACCCCGTTTAGTCCTGACGATAGCTGAGCGAGCGCGAGAAGACGCGCGGTAGTTCAGCGCGAGCAAGACCGATATCGGACAATTCGCGATCCGATAATGCGTTCAGCTCGGCTAAGACCCGCTGACGCTCGACAAATGCGCTGATCCAGCCGAAGATCGAGGCGATCACACCGCTCTTGCGGGCCTGCGCATCGGAATAGTGCTGCGGGAAGTTGATCTGGGCGGCGGGGAGAAGGGCCAACTCCTCCTTGGACACGTAGGCGTTCATGGCAGAATTCCAAAGCTTTAGCAGCGGGCTACGGAGGCCATCGGCGATGGCTTGCTCCCGTCTGCTGCAACGCAATATGCGCTGCGGACCCACATTGCGCTCGCGGTAAGCCGACCAACCAGGCATGCATCATGAGCATGCCTAATGTAGCAGGTATGTTAACGAGATATGACAGCTGTTCGATTGGGCGCCTTGCGCGCGACGCTCGCCACACGAAGCATCGAGGGCTTCATCGTTCCCCGGGCGGATGAGCACCTCGGGGAGTATGTTCCTCCCGCGGCCGAGCGGCTGACGTGGTTGACAGGGTTCACCGGAAGCGCCGGCATCGCCATCGTGCTTGCGAACGAAGCGGCAGCGTTCACCGATGGACGCTATATCCTGCAGATGGCCGAGCAGACGGATCCCCAGTCCTTTCAACGTCTTCACATCGTTAATCAGCCCCCTGTCGAGTGGGCCGCCACTCGCACCAAGCGTCTCGGCTACGATCCGTGGCTGCTAAGCCAGGAGGCTGTGCTGCGCTACGGCGCGGCCGGTATCGAGATGGTGCCCTTGTCTCCGAACCCGATCGACGCGCTGTGGGATGGGCGTCCCGGCGCTCCATCAGCACCGGTGGTGCCGCACCCATTGACCTTCGCCGGTCAAGACTCGGCGGAAAAACGGGCGCTCATTGGCCGCGGGCTGCAAACGGCAGGTCAGCAGGCCTGCGTCCTCACCGACCCGGCGAGTATCGCCTGGTTGCTGAACATCCGTGGCGGGGATCTTCCGTTCACACCGGTGGCGCTGGCCTTCGCGATCGTCCATGCGGACGCCCGAACCGACCTGTTCATCGACCCGGGCAAGCTGTCGGCTGAAACCCGGGCTTGGCTGGGCGCCGACGTGACCTGCCACCCATACGATGCCTTCGCCACTGCCCTGGCCGGGTTCGCTGGCCAGACCGTGCGCGTGGACCCGGCCGGGTCGCCGGCTGCGATCGGCCAGATCATCCGGGCGAGCGGAGGTGAACCAGCCGATGGCACCGACCCTTGCCTGCTGCCCAGGGCCTGCAAGAACGCAACCGAGCAGGACGGTGCTCGAGCGGCCCATCGACGCGACGGCGTCGCTGTTTCTCGCTTCCTGCGATGGCTGGAGACTGCCGCCGGCGAGACCGAGTGGTCGGCCGCATCCCGACTAGTGGAATTCCGGCAAGACGTCGCCGGATTTCGGAGTGAGAGCTTTCCGGCAATCTCCGGAGCCGGGGAGCACGGCGCGGTGATCCACTATCGCGTCACACCAGAGAGCGATCGCCCGCTTCGGCCGAATGAGGTTTACCTGGTCGATAGCGGGGGGCAGTTCGAGGACGGCACCACCGACATCACCCGGACGGTTTGGACCGGGCCCGGCACGCCGCCGCCCGAGTTGCGTGCGCGGTTCACGGCCGTGCTGCGGGGTAATATTGCGCTGGCCACGACGATGTTCCCGCACGGCGTGGCGGGCGCGCATCTGGATGCGATCGCGCGGCGGCCACTCTGGGCGCTGGGGTTGGACTATGACCACGGCACCGGTCACGGGGTCGGCAGCTACCTATCAGTGCACGAGGGGCCAGTTAGCCTTTCGCGGGCAGCTCGCAACGTTCCCATCGAGGCCGGCATGATCCTGTCGAACGAGCCGGGCTTTTATAAACCGGGTGCGTACGGCATCCGATTGGAGACCCTGCTACTGGTGCAACCAGCAGCGTTACCCGATGGGACCAAGCCGTTCCTGTGCTTCGAAGTGCTCACCCTGGCGCCCTTTGACCGGCGGTTGATCGAGCCGGCGTTGCTCTCGCCGGCCGAGCGTGACTGGCTCGACACGTACCACGCGCGTGTTGCGTCCGAGTTGTCTGGCCAGTTGGACGCCGAGTTCGATCTCTGGCTTGCGGCGGCGTGCCGGCCTATAGCCGATTACAGAGGGAGCAAGGTCACGCCGTAACGTCGCGGCCTCACCGTTTCGTGTTTGCGTATTAACACTTCGCCCGCTCCCCCGTGCCACTCTGCGTTTGCTGTAGGGGGGCGTGCAAATGTTGGACGGATCTTCCATTCGGACGCTTAGTACGTGGTGCTGCGTCCGCGATTTGAGCTGGTCGGCTGCTCATTCCAGCGGTGAATGCGATGTTATGATGCTCCGACCGCGGGATGCTGGCCGGCCGTGGCAAAGCATGCGGTTGGTCTTGGACGCTCGAGAGTTGCGACTTGAGAACGAGCTCGGCAAGACGCTTGCGACGGCCTCGAGCCTGCCGGCGCTGCTGGACGCGGTGGATGGCGGGGTTGCCGAGACGCCCGCGCTCCCGGCGCGGGTACTCGCCGGCCTACTGCGGCTGGCTCCCGATCCGCAGCGCGAGGTCGTAGTCTAGCGTGCGGCCTGCTCCGGCTGTACGGGACGGACACCCAGGATGTGGGCGATCGCGTACGTGAGGTCCGGTCGGTTCAGCGTGTAGAAGTGGAACTCGTCCACGCCATTTGCCTGCAACAACCGCACCTGCTCAGCGGCCACGACGGCCGCGACCATGCGCCGCGTCTCAACTTCGTCGTCCAGCCCCTCGAACAGTCCGGCGAGCCAGCTTGGCATGCTCGTGCCGCACATGGCGCTGAGCTTGGCCGCTGATGCGAAATTGGTCACCGGCATGATCCCAGGCACGAGTGGCGCGGTGAGGCCCGCCGCCAGCGCACGGTCCAGGAAGTTTAGGAACAGCCCGGGATCGAAGAATACCTGAGTGATAGCCCGCGTCGCCCCGGCATCCAGCTTGCGCTTGAGATTGTCGAGATCGTGCTCGGGGCTGAGCGCGCTGGGATGCGTCTCGGGATAGGCGGCGACCGAGATCTCGAAATCGGCCACCCGCTTGAGTCCGGCGACCAGATCACTGGCGTAGTGATAGCCTTGATGATGCGGCTCGTACTCCTGGCCAGCCGGTGCGTCGCCACGGAGTGCCACGATGTGGCGGACGCCCGCATCCCAGTAGCGCCGGGCCACATCGTCCACCTCGCCACGGCTCGCGCCGACACAGGTCAGATGGGCGGCCGGCGTGAGGGTGGTCTCGGCCACGATCCGGCTCACGGTCGAGTGGGTGCGTTCCTGCGTACTGCCGCCGGCGCCGTAGGTCACCGAGACGAAGCGCGGTGCCAGCCGCTCCAACCGCCTGATACAGGCCCAGAGCTGAGCTTCCAGAGCCTCGGTGCGGGGCGGGAAGAACTCAAACGAGAGCGCGGGCGGATGGGCGCCTTCGCCGGGCGTTGGCAAGGCGCCGAACCGAGGCCCGGTCAGCCAGCGCTCGAGGGTTGGCTTCGGGTCGTGTAGGGGAGTGATCTGGTTCATCGTCTTCCCAATGTGTGTATCCTGCTTGCAACGCAAGCGCCGCCACATCATAGCGCGGAGGTAATTCGCTGATCAGGCCTGAGTTGTGCGCGCGCAAGCCTGTGCTAGACAAGGTAGAACTTCCCCTGTTCCAATCGACTGCTGCCACGGCTGCTCCCTGAGGAATTTTGATGCGATCCCCCTTGTTCCGCGCCTTCCTCGCCGTTGCCACCCTTTCCAGTCTTGCGGCGTGCGCGACCCGGCCTCCGGCCTCGGACGTCGAGGCCACGAGAGAATTTCGGGAAAATAACGACCCGTACGAGCCGGCGAACCGGATCGGCTTTGCGATCAACGACGGGGTCGACACCTATTTCCTGGCGCCGGTCGCGCGCGCTTATCGGTTCGCGGTGCCCGGCGCGGTCCGCAGACCGGTGCACAACCTGTTGCAGAACATGACCAGCCCGGTCCTGTTCATCAACGACGTGGTCCAGACCAAGCCGCGCCGCGCCGGCGACACGTTCATGCGATTCGTAATCAATACGACGGCCGGGGTGGGTGGCCTGTTCGACGTCGCCGCCGGCCTGGGCTATCCGTATCACGACAACGATTTCGGGACGACGCTGGCCCTGTGGGGCGTTCCGGAGGGGCCGTTCCTGTTCCTCCCGGTCCTCGGCCCGTCCAATCCTCGCGACGCAACCGGCTACGGCGTGGACGTGCTGTTCGACCCGCTGACCTATGTCCCGTCCGGTCACGGGCTGCGGACACTGGGAGATGTGCGAATCGGCCTTTCAGCAGTCGACGCCCGGGAGCGCGTGCTGGACGAGGTCGACTCGATCAAGAAGACTGCGCTCGATCCGTATGCGACCTTCCGCAGCCTGTATCGCCAGAATCGGGAGAATACGATCGAGCAAATTCCGTCGCAGGATCGTCCAACCGTGCCGAACTGGTATGCGAAGTGAGTGAGGCTGCCATGAAGTTGACCCGTCGTGCTTTGGTCATGGGCTCCACCGCCCTGGTTGCCATGTTGCAGATTCCGCGTGCCTGGGCCGAGGACGCCTCGGCTGCAGCCGCTTTCGTGCAGAATTTCGGCAGCAAGCTGGTCGATGTCGTGAATGGGCCCGGCACGCTGCCCGAGAAGGAGCAGCGCTTGCGTCCGCTGATCGACAGTGCAGTGGACGTCGACGCGATCGCGCATTTCTGCCTCGGCCGATACGTGACGATGGCCACTCCGCAGCAAGTCGCCGAGTTCGCCAACCTGTTCCATGCCGTCCTGGTGAACAACATCACGAGCAAGATCGGCGAGTATCGCGGGGTGACGTTCCGCATGGCTGATTCGTCCATGCGTGGCAGCGAAGCCTTCGTTGGCACGATCGTGACCCGGCCTGAAAGCGCCCCGACCAACGTGCGTTGGGTGGTCAGCACGGCCAGTGGCACCCCCAAGATCGTCGACGTGGTGGCGGAGGGAACGAGCCTGCGCCTGACCCAGCGCAGCGACTATTCGTCGTATCTCAGCCATAACGGCAACAACCTCGACTCGCTGATCTCGGCGATGCGCCGTCAAGTCTCCTCGAGCTAAGTCGGGGAGTTCGGCTGGCGACCTGATCGGGCAGGACGGTCAACCGCGCCCGACGAACGGCATGGCGGTCGCCATGACCGTCATGGTGAGGATGTTGGCATCGAGCGGCAGTGACGCCATCAGCGCCACGGACCTTGCGACGTTGGTGACGTCCATCACCGGCTCCACGGCCATCGTGCCATTCGGCTGGATCACGCCGCTGGCCATGCGCACCGTCATATCCGTGGCAGCGTTGCCCACGTCCACCTGACCACACGCAATGTTGAACGCTCGCCCGTCGAGCGCGATGCTTTTTGTCAGGCCGGTTACTCCGTGCTTCGTGGCGGTATACGGGGCAGACCCTGGACGAGGCGCGTGGGCCGAGATGGATCCGTTGTTGATGATCCTGCCGCCTTGCGGCTGCTGGTCCCGCATCATCCGGTAGGCGCCCCGCGCGACGCGGAACACGCCGGTCAGGTTCACGGCCACCAGTCGTTCCCATTGCTCGTCCGTCAAGTCGCCGAAGTTGGTGGCCGGCACGCCGCCCCCGGCGTTATTGAACAGCACATCCAGCCTTCCCCACTCGCGCGCGATGGTGGCGAACAGTGCGTCGACGGCGGCCGGGTCGGCGACATCGGTCGGGATCACGAGCGTCGTGGCCGTGCCGGCGAGGGCGGCCGTTTCTTCCAACTGCTCGCGGCGCCGGCCTGCCAGGGCCACGGCGAAGCCATCCCGGGCCAGGGCGAGTGCCGAGGCGCGGCCGATTCCGCCGCTGGCGCCTGTGACGAGTGCGTTGCGTTGCATGTCCGTCTCCCCTCTGATCGTGACGGCGGAGCCTAGACGTCCGTCTCACTGCTGCGAAG
>CAXTCJ010000108.1:13381-19212 GCA_964242215.1 uncultured Acetobacteraceae bacterium
GCTGCGAAGATCCCAGGGCTGCGAAGATCCCAGGGCTGCGAAGATCCCGAGCCCGCTAGACATCGTTGCGGGGTGCGAAGAGACTTCGGGGACGATCCTTCCCAGGAGTGCCCGATGTACGGCCTGCCGATTGGCCGATCGCCCGTGTCGGCCGCTGGCATCGTCTCCCGCCTCCGAGTGCGGGAGAGGGCGGCTTGGGATGAAGCGGTGCGTCCCGAAGTAAATGCGAGCGAGGCGGTGTCCGCCGCCGATCGAATGAGCGCGGCCAGTGTCGATACCCTGTATCGCAACGTGACGGTGGGCGTCGCCGCGTCGGCACTTGCCGCCATGGTGCTGGGGGTCAGCGTCGTGGTCCTCGGCAGCGCATCCGTCATCCGTGGCGCCAGTTGGGTGGCGCTGGTCTGCGGCTGCGCCACGCTGCATATCAGCCTGCGTTGGCTGCGGGGACGCTCGCCGGATGCAGACGCATCTTGGCAGGGCTGGGGACGCGCCTTTGCCGCCGTGGCGCTGGTCGAGGGGCTCGCTTGGGGCTGGGCCGCCGTCACCCTGACCGCCTCCGATCATTATGATCTGCAGCTGCTCGCCATGCTGTCCTCCTACGCCATGGCGGGCGGGGCGGTGTCGGTGTTCAGCTGCCATGCCCTGACGCTCTGGTGCTTCTTCCTGCCCTGCACGGTGCCATTCGCGGTCGCGAGCCTGCTGCAAGGCGGCGGCGAGCATCTCGTCGCCGCCGCGCTGGCGACCGTCTACGTGTTCGGCATGGGCGCGGTTGGCACGCACACGCATGCGGAGTTCAAGTATGGCTTGCGCCTGCGCTTCGACATGGACGAGCTCGCCCGCGCTTTTCGCCGCGAGAAGGAGCGTGCCGAAGACGCGAACCTGGCCAAATCGCGCTTCCTGGCATCGGCCAGCCACGATCTGCGCCAGCCGGTGCACGCGCTGAGCCTGTCCGTGGGCGCGCTGAAGACATTGAGCATGCCAGACGCAGCGCGCGCGTTGGTCGGCCATATCGAGCAATCGGTTGAGGCGCTGGACGGGCTCTTCACGGCGCTTCTGGACATATCTCGGCTCGATGCCGGGGTGATCACGCCCGAGCCACAAAGCTTTGCCATCCAGCCGGTAATCGATCGCGTCTGCCGTGACCACACGCCGGAGGCGGCTGCGAAAGGGGTCGCGTTGCGTTGCGTGCCCTGCGGCCTGCACGTTCGCACCGACCCGGTGTTGTTCGAGCGCGTGCTCCGCAACCTCGTCGGCAATGCGGTGCGCTACACCGATCGCGGCCGCGTTCTGGTCGGCTGTCGGCGCGGTGGTGCCGTCCGGGTCGAGGTGTGGGACACCGGCCGCGGGATCCCGGCCCGGCTGCAGGAGGCGGTGTTCGAGGAGTATTTCCAGGTCAGCAACCAGGGCCGAGATCGGGCCGCCGGGCTGGGCTTGGGCCTGGCGATCGTGCGGCGGCTGACGGCGCTGCTGGACCTGGAACTCACCCTGCAATCCGACGAAGGCGCCGGGTCGGTGTTCCGCCTGTCGGTGCCCGCCGGCGAACCCGCGACCTGTCTGCAGGTCCCCGACCCCGATCCGCCGATCATGCCGGCCGCTCGAGGCAAGCTCATCCTGGTGATCGACGACGAGGCGGCGATCCAGGTGGCCATGCGGGCCCTTTTGGTGGGATGGGGCCATCAGGTGATGACCGCGAGTTCCTGCACCGAGATGCTGGATCAGCTCGCCTTCTGTCCGGCGGTCCCCGACCTGTTGATCTGCGACTACCGGCTGCGGGATGGCGAGGATGGCATCGTCACGGTCGCCCGCTTGCAATCGGAATACAACGACGAGCTGCCCGCCATCCTGGTGACCGGCGACACGAGCCCCGAGCGCTTGCTGGAGGCGCGGCGGAGCGGGTTGTTGCTGCTGCACAAGCCGGTCGAGCACATGCGGTTGCGCCGTGCGATCGATCAGCAGTTCCACCCCGGCGCGGTCAGCGCGCCCCCTTTGCTCGGCGCGCGGCCGCAGCCTGAGTACGGTTGACGACGCCGAGTGCGCGGAAGATGGCGCTGACATGCGCCTTCACCGTCTTCTCCGCCAAGCCGAATGTGGCGGCGATGTCCTTGTTGGAACTGCCCTCGCTGAGCGCGTCCAGGATCTCCAATTGGCGGGGGGTCAACTGCGAACTGCGATCCTGCACCGCCTCGTTGCCGAGGATGGCAGGGGGCACGTAGATCTCGCCGCCGATCACGAGCCGCACCGCCGCGAGCAACGTTTGGGGGCGCGACGATTTCGGGATGAAACCGCGCGCTCCGTGGGCCAAGGCTCGGCGCACCTCCTCGGCCGTCTCCCGCGCCGAGATCACGATGATGGCCAGATCGGGACGGGCGTTGCGGAACGCGTCGATGGCTTCGACGCCGCTGAGCCCCGGCATCGCGAGATCAAGCAGAACGACAGTGATGCATTGGTTTGCATGAAGTATTTCCAACCCATCAACCGCGGACTGCGCTTGCAGAACCGTCAAACTTGGCTCGGAGTGCCGAAGCAGAGCGACAAGTCCCTCCAACACGACGGGGTGGTCGTCGATCACCAGCACCTTCACACACGCACCTCGCAGGGCCGGCTGCAACCCGGCCGAATGCCAAGGTCTGGCCGCAACAGTAACGTTTGCGCAGTTATAAAAGCAAAAACTTGTCTCCCGAGGCGGCGCTGAATCCGCCGTCGTCTGCGACGGCACGTCGGCGGCAGTTGACGCCGGCGCCGTCCGGCAGTTGCCTGGCCGCCCAATGAGGGGGAGGGTCGTGGCATGGAACGGCGAGCGATGGAGGTGCCCACGGCGCCGGACGTGGGCAACGATCTGAGCGAGCGTTACCAGGCCCTGCACGAATTCATCGACGACGCGCAGCAGCGCCTGCACCGCAACACCTGGGGCTACCTGGTCGGCGGGACCGAGACCGAGACGACGCTGGCCCGCAATCGCCAGGCGTTGGACATGGCGGCGTTCCGGCCGAGGGTGCTGCGCGACGTTTCGACCGTGGACACCTCGACGATGTTCCTCGGCCACAAGATCCCGCTGCCGGTCGCGCTGGCCCCCGTCGGCTCGTTGGAAAGCTTCCATCCCGGCGGCGGGGCCGAGGCAGCGCGCGGGGCCGCCGCCGCGGGCGTGCCTGTCATCGTCAGCTCGGTAACGCAACCCGGCCTGGAGGCTGTCGCCGCGGCCTCGAGCGGCCCGAAAGTGTTTCAGCTGTATGTGCGGGGTGATCGCGAGTTCATCGATGACCATGCCCGCCGCGCGATCGCCGCCGGCTACGACGCGTTCTGCATCACGGTGGACTCTGCGCTTTATTCCCGCCGGGAGCGCGACGTCGCCAACCGCTTCGTCAAGCCGTGGCGCGCCCGGGCCAGCGGCATGGGATTCCAGGCCGCGCTGAGCTGGGACGACATCAAGCGCTTCAAGGACACCCACAGGATCCCGCTGATGGTGAAGGGCATCGGCACCGGTGAGGACGCCGCGATCGCCTGCGCGAACGGCGTCGATTTTGTGTACGTGTCCAACCATGGCGGCCGCCAGTTGGATCACGGGCGCGGCTCGTTCACGGTGCTGCCGGAGGTCGTCAGCGCGGTGCGTGGCCGCGCCAAGATCATCGTCGATGGCGGGTTCAGCCGCGGCACCGACGTGGTGAAGGGCATCGCCGCCGGTGCGGATCTGGTGTGCGTCGGCCGGCTCTATTGCTATGCGCTCGCTGCGGCGGGCGCGGCCGGTGTCGAACACATGCTGGCCCTGCTGGAGGAGGAGGTGACGATCGCGCTCGGCCTGCTCGGCGTGCCACGGCTCGACATGCTGGACGCCAACTGCCTGGCGCCCGCGATGCCGGTCGTGGTGCCGGGCGTTCACAGCGCCTTCCCGTTGCGCGGCTTCGGACCGGAGGGCGTGCGTTGAACTGGACCGCACGCCGGGCCCGGTTTCGCGACGTGTTGGCCGGGCCGGCGTGCGTCCATCCGGCCTCGGTGCACGAGCCGGTCTCTGCCCGCATCGCCGAGGATCTGGGGTTCGAGGTCGGCATGTTCGCCGGCTCGACCGGGTCGTTGGCGGTGCTCGGGGCGCCGGACCTGATCGTGCTGACGCTGACCGAGTTCGCCCAGCAAGCGCTGCGCATCAATCGTGCGGCGAGCACGCTGCCGCTGATGGTGGACGCCGACCACGGCTACGGCAACGCGCTGAACGTGATGCGCACCGTGCAGGAGTTGGAGACCGCGGGCGTCGCAGGCATGACGATCGAGGATACGCTGCTGCCCACGGCCTTCGGTGCGGGCAGCAAGCCGCAGTTGATCTCGATCGAGGAGGGCGTCGGCAAGATGCGCGCTGCCGTCGCCGCCCGGCAGGACCCGGCGCTTGTAATCGCGGGCCGCACCAGCGCGATGCAGATCGCCGGGGAGGCGGAAACGATCGCCCGCGCCCGCGCCTACGAGGCGGCCGGTGTGGACGCGATCTTCCTCGTGGGTGTGACGACGCGCGCGCAGCTCGACGCGGTGGCGGGCGCGGTCAAGGTGCCGCTGATGCTGGGTGGCACTCCGGCCGTCCTGTCGGATCGTGCCTACCTGGCGGAGCGCGGCGTGCGGATCGCGCTGCAGGGCCATTTGCCGTTCGCCGCCGCGATCCGTGCGATCCATGACACGCTCAAGGCCCTGCGCGATGACACCAAACCGGGCGACGTCACGGGCATCGCCGACGAGGCGCTGATGAAACGTGTCACCCGCGATGCCGACTATCGTCGCTGGATGGCGGACTACCTTTCTCCCGCAGGGAAAGGAGCAGCCTAAGTGCAGAACATGAAGACGGTGCTCGTCGCGGCCTCGATGGGCTGGGAAGGTCTCGCCGTGCTGGAACGTCGCGAGGACATTACCGTGGTGTCCTACAACCCCGCTTTGCCGCCCGCCGAGTTGCACGCGCTGCTGCGGGACGCGTCGGCCATAGCCCTGTCCTATACGCGTCTGGACCAGGCGGCGATCGCGGCGGCGCCGGTGCTGCAGGTGGCGGCGCGGCTCGGCGTTGGCTTCGATGCGGTGGATGTGCCGGCGCTCACCGCGCGGGGCATTCCGCTGATGGTGGTCGGCATCGCCAATGCGCGCAGCGTGGCCGAGCATGCGCTGTACTTCATGTTCGCCCTGGCCAAACGCGCGCACGACCTGCACGGCCGGGTGATCCAGGGCATCGGCCACGATCGCAAGGGCGGTTTGCCGGGCGAGATCTTCGGCAAGACCGTGCTGGTCATCGGCTTCGGCCGCATCGGCACTCGCATTGCCCCGCGCTGCCAGGCGATGGGGATGGAGGTGCTGGTGTACGATCCCTACGTGCCGGCCGACGTGATCCGGGCAGCGGGCTGCGAACCGGTGGCCGAACTCGATAGCGCTTTGCCCCGCGCCGACTTCGTGACGATTCACTGCCCGAAGAACCCGGAGACGATCGGCCTGTTCGGTGCCGAACGGCTCGCCCGGATGAGGCCGGGTGCCTTCCTGATCAACACCGCCCGTGGCGGCCTGGTGGACGAGGCGGCGCTGACGGAGGCCTTGCGGTCCGAGCATTTGGGCGGCGCGGCGCTGGATGTGTTCGACCCGGAACCGCCCGA
Source organism: uncultured Acetobacteraceae bacterium (assembly GCA_964242215.1). Taxonomy (GTDB): domain Bacteria; phylum Pseudomonadota; class Alphaproteobacteria; order Acetobacterales; family Acetobacteraceae; genus LMUY01. The sequence goes on from CAXTCJ010000108.1 coordinate 18,988, forward strand.
TGCCGCGCATCCGCTGCTGCAGCTCCCGACGTTGATCGCTTCGCCGCACATGGCGGGGATTACCGCCGAGTCCGTGGCGGCCATGTCGGTTGCGACGGCTCGGAATATTCTGAGCGTGCTCGACGGTGCGCCCGAGATGGACAACGTGATCAACCCCGAGGCGCTCAGCCCGCTGGAGTGACTGCACTTGTCTTATCCTCCCCCGCAACGCGGGGGAGGGGGACC
>CAXTCJ010000109.1:0-8018 GCA_964242215.1 uncultured Acetobacteraceae bacterium
TTCCTGTCCGGCCTGTTCGACTGCCCCCGCGAGCACTGGTCCCCCGCACTGGTGGTGGTGGACGAGGCACAGCTTTTCGCACCCGCGACCGGCGGAGAAGCGCAGGAGGAGGCCCGGCGCCTCTCTCTGGCCGCGATGACCAACCTGATGTGCCGCGGGCGCAAGCGGGGCCTCGCTGGCGTGGTCGCAACCCAACGACTGGCCAAACTTGCCAAAAACGTGGCGGCCGAGGCGTCCAACTTCTTGATGGGCCGCACTTTCCTGGACATCGACATGGCCCGCGCAGCCGACCTGCTCGGCATGGACAGGCGGGGCGCCGAGACGTTCCGGGATCTCCAGCGCGGCCATTTCATCGCCCTCGGTCCCGCGTTGTCCAACCGCCCGCTGCCGATCCGTATCGGTCCGGCGTCCACTCTGTCGCGCGGCGCCGGGCCGAGTCTGACACCCTTGCCGGAGACGGCGCCGGAGGATGTCCGCGCCCTGGTGTTCACCGCCATGGCCGCCCCACCGTCGCCCGCCCGGCGTCCCGTCCCGGTGCCCGCACCTGACCTGCTGGCCCAACTCGCCGCGGCCCGTCCCGCCCCCCTGCACGATGGGACGCCGGCGGAGCCGGATCTCGCCGCGATGGCTGAGCACGGCCGCGTCCTGGACGAAATCATGGCCGCTATGACGGCGGAGCCGGGCGCGGCGTTCCGTCCCATCGCCGTGCTGTATCAGGACTTCCTCGTCCGATGCCGCATTCGCGCCCTGCCGGGCTCGCCGCCGGACCTGGCCAACTTCATCCGTCGCCTAGGGTCAGCCCGCGCCGGGCTGGAACACGCTGTGACGACAGCGCCGGGGTGGGACGAGGTCGCCACGACTGCGCGCACGCTGCCGGACGACGCGCAGGGCATGTACCTCCTCCTGGCCCGCACCGCTTTGGTCGCCGCCCCATGTCCGCCGGATGCGACCCTGGCCCGCGTGTATGGCACCCATTCTCCCGCCCGTGCCCGTCGCGTGCTGTCCTTTCTGGAGCAGCAGGGCGCCGTAGTCGTCTGCCCGGAGGCGCACGACTGGCGCGCCGTTGCCCTTCCTCGGCTCGGCTGGCGCACGGCACCCGGCGACCCCGATGCACCAGATGCGGACGCCGCGTAGAAGCGACGATGGCTGCGCGGTTCTGAGACTGACCGCCATCACCAAGGCCTGTGCCCTCCAGCGCATCTGAAGTTGCAGGTATCGGCCGATACCCGACTTTTCGGTCTGGGCCGCGGACCCGGGTCCGCGGACAGAATATCGGTGCGGGCGCATCCGAACGAGCGACGTTGGATGCGCAGGCAGCAGTCGCCTTCCCCTGGCGGTTGCCCTGACCCCCTGGAAAATCGTGACCGCGCAGACGATGCGGAATTCTAGCCAGGGTTGCCAGAGTCGCGGAAGCAACTGCATCATCGGTAAATCGGTCTTCGCTCGAAAGATCCAATAAGGTCGGGAGAACCGCCATGAGGCTTCTGCTTCTCGCCAGCGTCATGCTGGGCGTTTGCCGCATCGTCGCAGCCGACGAGTTACCTCGCACCGACCCGGCCAGTGTTGGGCTGGACGCCAAGCAGCTCGACGGCATAACCGCCCTGCTCAAGAAAGACGTCGCCGACCACGTCCTTCCCGGCGCCGTGCTCGTTATCGTGCGCCATGGCAAAGTCGCCTACGAACAGGCGGTCGGCTTCCGCGACGCGCAGGCCAAGGCGCCGATGGCAGCGGACGACATCTTCCGCATCTACTCCATGAGCAAGCCGATCACCGTCGTCGCCGCGCTCACCCTGGTCGAAGCCGGCAAGCTGCAATTGGATGACCCCGTATCCAAATACCTGCCCGGGTTCACAACCATGCAGGTTGGCGTGCCGGACTCGGCGGTGCCGGACGGCATGCGCCTCGTCCCCGCCGAGCGCCCCATCACCGTCCAGGATCTGATGCGTCACTCCTCCGGCCTTACGTACGGCTTTTTCGGTGATACGCCGGTCAAGAAGGCGTATCAGCGCGCCCATTTGGAAGCGGGTAACCCTGACCTCTCCACCTTCGTCGATCGGCTGGCCAAGCAGCCGCTCGGCTATCAGCCGGGCACGACCTGGGACTACAGCTACGCTATCGACGTGGTCGGCCGCATTGTCGAAATTATCTCCGGCCAGTCGCTCTACGACTACGAGAAGGCGCACGTGCTCGACCCGCTTGGTATGCCCGACACCGGATTCGGTGTTGCCGACGCGGCCCGGCAGGACCGTATCTCCGAGCCATTCGCCGACGACCGCAATATCGGCGTGGACGTGGATTTCAGCGATCCTCGTCATCCCGCGCGCATGCAATCCGGCGGCGGCGGCATGGTCGCGACCGCGCGGGACTACGCCCGTTTCATGCAGGCGATGCTGGCTGGCGGGAGCTTAGACGGCCAGCGTATCATCGGCCCGGCCACTGAGCGATATATGACCTCCGACCAACTCGGCTCGGTAAAGCCGGGCCCCTACTACCTTCCCGGTGCTGGCTACGGTTTCGGGCTGGGCGTGGCGGTGCGCCAAGCCGCTGGCGTGGCCCCATTCCCCGGCAATACCGGCGATTGGTATTGGGGCGGCGCCGGCGGAACTTACATGTGGGCCGATCCGGTCAAAGATATAGTCGTGGTATTCATGATGCAGTCGCCGAAACAGAGGCTGCACTATCGCAGCCTGTTGAGGGACTTAGTGAACGCGGCCCTCATGGATTGACCGCTCACCGTAGCTTACGGGCGCAAGCGGCTCTTTCTCGTATTCTGCCATCGCCGGCCGACCGCTCCGGCCCGTGTGGGGCTGTTTTCCCGCCCGGGTTGCTACGCCCGGTCGCCTGCTGCTGCAGCACCCCCTCGATGAACCGGTCCAGCCGTTTGTGCTCCTCGGAGGCGAACTCGCTGTCGGCGTAGCTGTTCGGAAGTGCTGCGACAGCCAGCGCGAGGCGACGATTCCGGATACATTTCGGTTCGGCTGCTACTGGGACACGGCTGGCGAGTGGCGAAGCGGGTAAACCGTCTGCCTTGTAGCTGGAACGGAACGGTGAATGCACCGGATCTGCGGCGAGACCGACAAGGTGCTGCAAGACGGTGATCCAGTGACGTTGGAGAGTTGTGGCGGTGGCGTGTATGGCACTCTCAGCTTGTAGTTAGGGAGGCCGAGCCGATGCAGCCTGTTGCGATCGTCACTGGAGGCACGCACGGTATCGGCCGCGCCACAGCGGAAACATTGGTGACGGCCGGATGGCAGGTGGTGGTGCAGGGCCGCAGCATCGATGCCGGCGAGGCATTGGCCTCCACCCACCCTCACATCCACTTCGTGCCTGGCGACATAACAGATCCGGTCGTGGTTGACGACTTGGTCTCCCGTGCGGAGGCGTTGGGCGAGGGGTGCATTGCCGGTTTGGTGAACAATGCGGGCAAGGGATTCCGCCGTCCCTTCGCCGGCTCCAGCCTGGCGGACTGGGACGACGTATTCGCGGTGAACACCCGCAGCGCATTCATGGTGACGCACCGCGCTCTTGCCGGGTTGCGGACGGGGCAGGGATCAGTGGCCTTCGTCGCCTCGGTCGCCGGGGCAGGCGGCGAGGAAGACCTGTCAATCTACTGCGCATCGAAGGCGGCCCTGATCGGCCTAGCCAAAGCCCTGGCCGTGGAGTTGGGGCACGAGGTTCGGTTCAACGTCGTCTGCCCCGGCCAGATTGCCACGCGCATGATGGCACGCGTGCTGGCTGACCCGGCGTTGCAGTCCGCAGTGTCGGCGCGCATTCCGATGCGTCGGATGGGTGAACCGTCGGAGGTGGCAGACGTGCTGGCCTGGCTGTTGTCGCCGGCTTCGAGCTATGTGAACGGCGTGGTGTTCGCAATCGACGGCGGGGAGACGGCCGGAATCAAGGGACCGCCGCCGGTCATATGAAATCTCAGTCAAATGCGCCGGAGGCTTTGGGCCTGCGCTCGTGAGCACCAGGGCCGACTTCACGCTGCTCAAGGTGCTGGCGAGGGCGCGCCAGCGGCAGAAGATGTTGGGCGACGGGCGGTATTCCTCCGATTAGCGAGTTGGCGGCGTCGGAGAAGATCGAGCGCGGGTTCCTCGGCAAGATACTGCGGCTGACGCTGGCATTCCTGCTACCGGTCCGTGTGCTGGGCTCGCTGTTCCGTTGCCTGTTCCTGACCCGGCTGCTCGAAAGTGGCGACCGGATTGGCCAGCAATGCCGTAGCGCCTGCTTTCGGCTCGGTCTGATTACCCTTCGATGGTATCAAGCCTTCCAACCCTTCGCCACGACCGCAACCTAGAACCCGCCGACAGGTTCTCCATTAGCGCCTACAATGCTACCACCATCAGCCAAAGGATCACCCGTGATATCCAAGTTGGTCGCAAGCCTTCTCGTGAGCGCCGCAGTCGCTGGCGCAGCACGCGCCGCCGACCCGGCGCCGGTCCGGATCACGGTCATCGCAGACTTGGACGACGACCTCTATAACGCACGGGCCGGAAACGGCGGGGTAGATGCCACGCGAATGGCCGTGGCCGATTTCGGCGGCACTGTGCTAGGTCGCCCCATCGTGGTGGACGCGCTCAACGACCACAACAAAGCTGCTGAGGCACCTGAGCTCGCCAGCCAGGCCTACGATGCCGGCGCCGACCTGCTGATGGACGTGCAAAACTCTCCGATCGCCGCCGCAGTATCGGTAGTGGCCACCGCGCGCCACCGGCTTGCAATCACCACCGGTGCCGCAAACCCCACCCTGACGCGGGCGGCCTGCAGCCGATACTTCTATCATTATTCGTTCGACCTACCGTCGATCGAGACGGCGACAGCCGATTATTTGGCGGCACAACCCGGCAACAAGCGGTGGGCGATCGTTGCCGAAGATAGAGGCTTCGGCCGGGGTAGTGTCACAATCATGTCTCCAATCATCGCCGGGCACGGTGGCGAGGTCGTGAAATCGATCACGATCGGACACACCAGCACCGATTTCACATCGGCGATCGCCGAGATCCGGGCGGCGGACCCGAACGTGGTCGCCGTATTCGATGACGCCGCCAAGGGCGACGCCGGCATCACCGCCGTGAACGCGGCCGCCCTGAAGGCGACCACCACGACGTCGCTGCTATACCTCTCCGACGTGGACCGGGTGAAAGATGGTTATGCCGGTGTTGTCGCCGCCGTTCCCTGGTATTGGAACTTGGACCAAGCCGCTCGCGCCTGGTCTGACCGGTTCGCTGCGGGTCATGACGGCCTCCGCCCCACCGCCGCCCAGGCCGCGGACTACTCCGCCACCACGCAGTGGCTGACCGCCGTCCGCGCCGCTGGAACGACGGACGCCGACGCTGTCGTCCACGCACTGGACGGTCACACCTTTACCGACATGTTTGCCCATGGGGGCGAGTTCCGCGCTAGCGATCACATGGTGGTCCACGACCTTTACATCGTCCGCGTCAAACCGACGGCCCGGCTTGACGCCCCGCATGCCTGGTACGAGGTGCTCGCGACTGTTCCGGCCGCCACCGCTTTCCCCGTGGGCACGGAGTGCAAAGCAACCCAGTAGTCAGGCTCGGCTGCCGTCGACCGCTCGCGCCCCATATTCATATGTCTGACCGATAACGCAAAGAGCCAGCCGTGACCCGCGGTTGTTGCATCCGCCAGGTACAGCCGGAGCGCCTGGACAAGCATCATGTAGGCGAGTTGCTGAGCGCTCAGCGAGCCACCGGGTTGTGGATCGCGAAGTTCCTCGCGCAGGCGCTCCAGAGGCCACCGCATGCGCGATCTGTGGCAGCGAGTGCAGCAGCTCGGCATGGCTGCCCGTGAACGCGAAGAAGCCGCCAGCCATGTACCACGCGTCATCAGGAACCTACCCTGATGCCTTGGGAAATGGATGGCCTGCTACTTGCGCACTGCCAGACGGCACGGCCGTGTTGGTGGTTCATTGCAACGTGTTCCATGCGGCGTTCAGGTCGTTGGTTTCCAAGCGCCGTGCTGACGGCGACAACATCCTGAACCTAGTCACCGTGCGCCGTCGTCCAACTCGGGATTGCGTGTAGTCCAAGTCAGCGATCAGGGCTGGCATAGGCAGCCTCGCGATCGGCGAAACCCGCATCTTGCGCGGGCCGGTCGGGTACCCTAGCGTGTAGGCAACATAAAAAAGCCGGGGGGATTGATGCGTCCGAACCCTTCTTACATCGTCATGATTAGCAGGCAATCTTGGTGCCCGTCATCTCTGCGAGGGTGTCCCTGGGCATGAGACGGCACGTCGTCGCAACCCTCGACGAATTGCCCCCCGGGTCGCGCAAGCTTGTCACGGTGCGCGGCCGCCCGATCGTGATCTTCAACATTGCCGGCGAGTTCTTCGGCATCTTCAATCAGTGTCCGCACCAGGGTGGGAGCCTGTGCGAAGGTGCGCTCATGGGCCTCGTCGTGTCCGACGAACCCGGCACCTACACGTTGCTGCGGAAGGGCGAGATCCTGCGTTGCCCCTGGCACGGCTGGGAGTTCGACGTGCGCACCGGGCAGTCTTGGTGCGATCCGGAGACGATCCGAGCGCGCAGCTACGCAGTAACGGCTGAGCCCGGCGAGGAACTCGTAAAGGGGCCCTACATCGCCGAGACGTTTCCGGTCATCGTCGACCAGAACTACGTGATCTTGGAGATGTAGCGGCGATGTCGAGCCACCTCCAGAGCGGCGGGCCTGCTTCGTGAGCGCGCGACAGGGTGGCATAGACGCAGCGATCGCGCGCACGCGGTCGCTGACGACGGCGGGGCACAGCGCCAACAAGGTGGCGCAGGCGCGCGGCATCGGCTGGTTCGACCGGTATTTCGCCGCGCTCACCGTCGGGCCCGCGATGATCGTGTCGCTGTTCGTCTTCGGCCTGCCACTGCTGTTTTCGCTCTGGCTCAGCCTGCAGGGCTGGAGCATGGAGCAGAGCCTATTCGGCGGCCACTTCGTCGGCGCGCAAAACTACGCGGATCTGTTCTCCGATCCAGCCTTCACCGACAGCCTGATCCGCACCGTCCTCTACACCGTCATCACGGTCGGCGCCGAACTGGGATTCGGCCTCGGCATCGCGATGTTGCTGAACCTCGATCTGCCGTTCATCCGCATCTTCCGCACCGCTCTCATCGTGCCGATGATGATGACGCCGATCGTCGCCGCGCTGTGTTGGAAGATGCTGCTGGATCCGCAATACGGCATTGTCGACTACCTGATCGGATCGCCGGTCATCTGGCTCGGGCGTCCTGCGCTCGCCTTCGCTGCGGTCGCGTTCGTCAACATCTGGCAGAACGCGCCGTATGTCGCGATCCTGCTGCTCGCCGGGCTACGCTCTCTGCCGTCGGAGCCGGTGGAGGCCGCCGAGATCGATGGCGCCAGCCGGTGGCAGGTCTTCCTGCACGTGACGTTCCCGTTGTTGAAGCCATACCTCGTAGTGGCGCTGCTGCTGCGCACCATCTTCGAGTTCCGGTCGTTCGACAACGCCTATGTCATGACCGGCGGCGGACCGGCGGATGCCACGTCGCTGCTGTCGATCTACACCTACGTCACCTCGTTCCAGAGTTCGGACATGAGCCTGGCCGCGGCGTCGTCCTGGGTCATGCTGGCGATCGCGATGATTTTCTGCCTGGCCTTCGTGTTCTTCATCCGCCGCAAGGTGCCGTAATGGCCGTCAGCGGCCTGTCCCCCGGGCGGCGGCTGGCGTGGCGTGTGGCCGGCTACACGACGCTCGGGCTGCTGATGGCGGTGTTCCTGCTGCCGCTGCTGTGGATCCTGGGCATCTCGTTCAAGACGCGGCTGCAGACCTTCGCCGTGCCGCCGTTGCTCATCTGGCACCCCACTCTGGACAATTACGTCTCCGTGCTGACGCATGGCGAGTTCCTGGGTGCCTTTCTCAACAGCCTGGCGATTTCGACCGGTTCGGTGCTGCTGTCGCTGGTGGTGGGCGTGCCAGCGGCCTACGCGTTCTCCCGCATCGCGTTCGCGGGCCGCTCGGCGCTGTTCTTCTCGTTGCTGGTGATGCGCATGCT
>CAXTCJ010000109.1:8118-18937 GCA_964242215.1 uncultured Acetobacteraceae bacterium
CCCGGCCTGGTGACGGCGGCGATCCTCTCACTGCTGCTGGCGTGGAACGATTTTCTGTTTGCCGCGGTGCTGACCAACAATGCCACCCGCACGCTGCCGGTGCTGCTGGCCAGCTATGCCGGCTCCGAAACGGGCGTGGATTGGGGGCCGGTGGCCGCATCGGGCGTGCTGGTGGTGTTGCCGGTGATCCTGTTCTCGTTTCTGGTGCAGCGTCACCTCGTCGCCGGGCTGTCGGCCGGCGCGGTCAAGTAAATCAAAAGCAAAAATGGAAACGATAATGAATCAATGGAAGGATATCGGACCGGGACGGCGCCGCTTCATTTCCACGGCCGCCGCCGGGCTGGGTGCGGGCATGATCGGCGTGCCGCTAGCACGGCCAGCGCTGGCCGCAACCAAGCCGGACAAGCTGGTGTTCATGATCGACAACGCGCCCTGGCACGGCGCGCTGCACGATGCCGCGGCCGAGTACGAGAAGGACACCGGCATCCGTATCGAGTTCACCGTCCTGCCGGACGATGCGCTGATTGCCCGGCTGAAATCCGAACTGAGCGCGCAGTCGACCGGCATCGACATGATGCAATTCACCGCCACCTGGGTGAGTTGGATGGCGCCGCATGTCGATGATCACGCCAGGATGATCGCCGAGGCGTCCAACAAATACTCGGCCGGATTCGCGTGGGACGATGTTCCGCAATCCGTGCGGACCATCGGGACCTGGGACAACAAGCTGTGCGGCCTGCCATACCGCGTCACCATGGGCGTCCTGCATTACCAGCCGGAGGTATTGCAGCAGGCAGGCATCGACCACCCGCCCGGCACCTGGGACGAATTGCTGGCCGCCGCGCAGGCAGTCACGAAGGCGGGCGCCGGCAAGCGCTACGGCCTGGGCTTCACCATGCGCGAAGGTCCGGCGATCAGCGATTCATGGATCAACTTCCTGCGCTCCAACGGCGGGGACCTGTTCGATCTGAAGACGCATGAGATCCTGATCAACAAGCCGCCGGCGGTCGAAGCGCTTCGCTACTACAGCGATCTGCTAAACAAATATCACGTCGTTCCGCCCGACGCCGTCACCTGGGAATGGGACGAGATCATCGCTAACGGGCAGAACGACCGCTATGGCATGACGCTGGCCTTCGCTGCCTCTGGCACCATGTTGAACGACCCGAAGATCTCGCGCACCGGCGGTAAATGGGCTTGGTCGGTGGTGCCCGGCGCGCATAGCATCGACCAGAGCCGCACCTTTCTGGGCGGCTGGAGTCTCGCAGTGCCGCGCTATTCGCAGAACCGGGATTGGGCGTTCGCCTTCCTGCAGATGGCGGCCGGAAAGGAATGGGCGCTCCGCTCGCTGGCGCAGGGCAACTGTCCGGCGCATCTCTCCGCGCTGAACGATCCGGAGATCGCCAGGCAGTTCGGCTGGGCGGCGGCAGGCGCGAAGGCGCTGCAGACTGCGACCGTCGACCCGCAGGATCCGCGCTGGGGTGCGCTGGAGCTGGCCCTGCGTACCGGCCTGTCGCGCGTCCTATTGGGGCAGAGCGAACCGCAACCGGCACTGGATGCGGTTGCGGCAAGTTGGCAGCGTATCATGCGGCGCGGCGCTGCATTATGACGAGGAGCAGGTGATGCCCATGCAAGTGCGCGGTGCCATTGATTGCGACGTCCATCCGGCGGTGCCGTCGGTCAAGACGCTGCTGCCCTATATGAGCGAGTTCTGGCAGGAATCGTTCATGTCCCGCGGCCAGGACGGCTTCACGCCGGGTAGCTTCCCGGTCAATGCGCCGATCAACTGCCGTCCCGACTGGCGGCCGCCTGAGGGCAAGCCGGGCACCGATTTCAAGCTGTTCCGACACCAGGCGCTGGACGCTTTCGACGCGCGATACGCCATCTGCAACACGCTGTATGGCGGCGCGGTCGCGGTCAGCGAAACGATGGGCGCAGCCATGTGTTCGGCCGTGAACGACTGGATCGCCAAGGAATGGCTGGACCGCGACCCGAGGCTGCGCGCCTCTATCGTCGTGCCTGCGCAAAGCCCGACGCTGGCCATCGAGGAGATCGAGCGTTTGGCCGGCGACGACCGCTTCGTGCAGATCCTGCTCCCCGTCGGGACGGAGATGATGCTGGGGCGCCGCTATTATTGGCCGCTGTTCGAGGCGGCGCAGCGCCACAAGTTGCCGATCGGCCTACATGCCGGCACGATGTATCGTCACGCCCCTACATCGAACGGCTGGCCGACGCATTTCCTGCAGGATTACGTCAGCAACACGCAAACTTTCGAGGCGCAGTTGCTAAGCCTGGTCTATGAGGGCGTGCTGGGAAAATTCCCCGAGCTGACATTCGTGCTGCTGGAATCCGGCGTCACATGGCTGCCCGGACTGATCTGGCGGGCCGTCAAGACCTGGCGCGGCGTGCGCCCCGAAGTGCCGTGGGTGAAGGAATCGCCCGCCGTGCAGATCCGCCGCCAGATCCGCCTCACGGTCCAGCCGATCGATGCGCCGCCGGATGCGGCTGATCTGGAGCGCGTGATCGACCAGATCGGATCCGATGATATGCTGCTGTTCGCCACCGACTATCCCCATTGGCAATTCGACGGCGACGCGCCGCTGCCGGACGGCATCCCGAGCCGTTTGATCGAGAAGATCACGCGCGAGAACCCGTTCGCGACCTACGCACGTTTGCAGGAGACAGTCCAATGAGCCTCACCCTCGATCGTCCCGACTCTACGCCGGACCAGCCAGCGAAAACTCGGCTGCGGATCATCGACTCGGACATCCATCCCTCGCTGGCGCATCCTGCCGCGCTGCATCCTTTCCTGCCGGCGAACTGGCGGCAGCATCTGATCGAGTATGGCATCCGCCCTCACGGTATCTATGCCGGCCGCGGCACCTATCCCCGCTTCACCCCCAACACCGCGCGGCGCGACGCCTGGCCGCCCAACGGCCAGCCGCCGGGGTCCGACCTTGCCTTCATGCAGCAGCAGCATCTCGACCGGTACGATATCGAGGTCGGCATTCTGGAGCCGCTGATCGAGGCCAACGTCTCGCGCAACCTCGAATTCGGTGCGGCCCTGGTGTCGGCGGCCAACGATTGGCAGGTCGCCACTTTCACGTCGCAGGAGAAGCGGCTGAAGGCGTCGATCCTGATCCCGGGCGAGGACCCGGACGCCTCCGTGGCCGAAATCGAAAAGCGCGCCGGCGATCGGCAATTCGCGCAGATCCAGCTCGGCTCGCGCTCGACCGAACCGATTGGCCGCAAACGCTACTGGCCGATCTTCGCCGCGGCACAAGCGGCCAACCTGCCGATCGGCTTTCACGTCGGGGGTCCTTCCGCGCATGCGCCGTCCACGAGCGGCTGGCCATCGTTCTACGCCGAGGACCATCATGTGCTGATCCACAGCATGCAGACCCAGGTCGCGAGCATGATCCTGGAAGGCGTCTTCGAGCATTTCCCGAAACTGCGCGTGGTGATGATCGAGGGCGGCTTTGCCTGGGCCCCTCCGCTTGCCTGGCGGCTGGACGCGCACTGGGCGAAGATGCGCAACGAAACGCCGCATCTGAAGCTGAAGCCGTCCGAATACATGCGGCGCAATGTATGGTTCTCGACCCAGCCGATGGAGGAGCCGGAGCGGCCGGCCGATCTGCGCCGTATCTGCGATTGGATCGGCTGGGACCGGCTGCTGTATGCATCGGACTACCCACATTGGGATTTCGACGACCCCATCCGCGCTTTCCCAATCCTGATGTCGGACGGCGAAAAGCGCAAGCTGTTCTACGAAAATGCGGTGGAGTTCTATCAACTGAACGGTTAAGCGGTTCTATCAGCCGTCGCGCGTTCTCTGGCCAAGTCGGTCGATAGGCCGGGTTCGCGCTGATGGCCGACCTCCTTCCAAGCGGTCCGGAACGCCCGATCTCAGTTGCTTGGTGGTGCGGGCCACGGACGAGAGGCGCGGCTTGGCCAAGACGCTCGCCAGCTTCCATGCCGACGCGGGCGCTTGACTAGGCCCGGCGGCCGCAACGAAGCTTGCACCCAAGCGTGGAGAAAAGACCGATGTCATTCTACCGAGGCATGACCTGCGAGAACGTGACCATCCATGGTGAGGGGGGCACGCCGATCACGGCCTACGTGGCCAAGCCATCGGGCCCGGGGCCGTTTCCCGGCGTTGTGCTGATCCATCATCTGCCGGGTTGGAGCGAGCTGTATATCGAGACGACACGGCGGTTCGCGCACCACGGCTACCTTGCGATCTGCGCCAATTTGTATGAGCGCGAGGGCGGTAGCGACGCAAACCCGGACGACGTGGCTGCCAAAGTGCGAGCCGAGGGCGGCATTGCCGACGCCCAGATGGTTGGCGACACCGAAGCCGCGGTGAAGTGGATGCGCGCGCAGCCGGAATGCAATGGAAAGGTCGGCCTGATCGGCTCCTGCTCCGGTGGGCGGCATGCCTTCCTCTATGCGTGCCAGAAGCATGATGTCGATGCCGTTGTCGATCAGTGGGGCGGCCGGGTGGTGATGGGTCCGGAGGAGCTGAATGCGAAGACGCCCGTCGCCCCGATCGACATGACGAAGGATCTGAGTTGCCCGCTGCTCGGTTTGTTTGGCAATGAAGACCGGGCGCCGAACCCCGAACAGGTCAATCTGCACGAGGCGGAACTGAAAAGATTCGACAAGACGTATGAGTTCTACCGTTATGACGGCGCTGGACACGGGTTCAATTACTGGCACCGGCCCCTATACCGGCCGGAACAAGCGATGGACGCGTGGGGAAAAATTTTCGCGTTCTTTGGCAAGTATCTCTCGAAATAAGGGCGCCGACATGTGCACATCCATCGTCGAGGTGATACGGGCGGAGGGTATGGCGAAAGGCGGGGATCACTGGTTCGCGCTTTTGCAGGCGGTGGTTGCGTATGACCATGCCCGGCATGCTCCGCTGGGCGATGTCATCACACTGGATTTCCTCAACACGGATCTTGGACCGGGGGCGAGGGCTGGGGTCGAACTGACGCTTGAAAGCGCCAAGGATTTGCGTGCTGCACTCGATCGCGCGATTGCCGCGACGGAGTTCGAGGAGGCAGAAATGCGCGGGAAGGGCGCGCCCCGATTGTCCCGAGCCGCGTAGAGAATCAGCCCAGCCAGGCGAATGCCTGGCTGGGCGGCTGGTCAGGGAGCCGGGTTTGCGCGCCCACTCCGTTCAAGCCCTAGGCGGCGGAACCCGTCCCCTTCAGTTCGAATTCCCCGAGATCAAGCGGCCGCGCGGCGCGGTAGCTTCCAGTTCGGCCGGATGAAGTGGCAGGTGTAGCCGTTTGGGATGCGCTCAAGGTAATCCTGATGCTCGGGCTCCGCCTCCCAGAACGGACCGGCCGGAGCAACCTCTGTCACGACCTTGCCCGGCCAAATGCCGGACGCGTCCACGTCGGCGATTGTATCCGCGACGACGGCCTTCTGCCGCTCGTCGACGTAGAAGATGGCCGACCGGTAGCTGGGCCCGCGGTCATTGCCCTGCCGGTTGGCCGTGCTGGGATCGTGGATTTGGAAGAAGAACTCCAGCAGGTCGCGAAAGCTGATCTTCGCCGGGTCGAAGACGATCTCGATCGCTTCGGCATGGTTGCCGTGGTTGCGGTAGGTCGCGTTCGGCACCTCGCCGCCCGAATAGCCGACGCGGGTCGACATCACGCCCGGCAATCTGCGGATCAGGTCCTGCATTCCCCAGAAGCAGCCACCTGCTAGAACGGCACGTTCTTCCATCATCCAATCTCCTTCACTTGCGGTAGATAGTCGCTCCAGCCGACCGCGCTCGGGTAGAAGCCCGATAATCGGGCTACCAAGTCAGATTATAGTGCCCGGGTGGGCTCATGCCAGATGACGACGCTGCCTGCCCTATTTGCGGGTATGAGGCTAGAGCCAAGAGCGTTGCCGCCGAAGCGATGCTAGGCTGGCTATAAGAACTCTAAACGGGGAACCGTCTATGCGTCTCGCCGCCATCCTGCTCGCCGCCACCGCGCTTGCCATTCCCGCCCACGCGACCGATCTAGTCCTGAAGCGCGTCATGCTGTCCTCCGCCGGTGTCGGCTACTTCGAATACGAGGCGGAGGTGGATGGCCCGGCGGCTCTTGGCCTGGATGTTCAGCTGGACCAAGTGGACGACGTGTTGAAGTCGTTGGTCATTTTCGACGACGCGGGCGGAATTGGGGGGATCGAGCTACCGGGCAGGGATGAAACGCACGCCGCTTTCGGCGATGTGCCGTTTGGACAGGATGGCCTGACCTCCCCGCTTGCCTTCCTCAACAGCCTGCAAGGCGTCGAGGTCAGTGTCACCGGCCCACGCCCCATGACCGGGCGCATCCTCCATGCCGAACGGGTGCAGGACACGCCGGCGCAGCCAAACGCGCCGGCTTCTGTTCGCACCCGCGTCAGCGTGCTGACCGCGGACGGGCTGAAACAGTTCGTTTTCGAGGACAGCGACGCCGTCCAAGTCACCGACCCGGCGCTTCGCGAACGGATCGCTCGCGCCCTAGCCGCCGCCCGCCACGAAACGGCGCAGGACGCCCGCCACATCACCATCCATGCGACCGGGCCGGGCCCGCGCATGGTCCGCGTGAGCTACGTCGCTGTCGCCCCGCTCTGGAAGGCGTCGTATCGCCTAATGCTGCCTGCTGCGGGTGCCAATGCGGCTCCAAAGGCCAGGCTTCAAGGTTGGGCCACGCTGGAGAATGCCACAGGCACGGCATGGTCCGGCATCGCGCTGTCCGTCCAGTACGGCAACCCGGTGACGTTCCACCAAGCAATATACCGCTCCTATTTCGCGTCCCGTCCAGAGGTACCGGTAGAACTCCTCGGCCGGCTTCTGCCCGACATCGACAGCCGCGCCCGCCCGGCAATGAATGTGGCTCCAGCCCCGCCGCCTCCCGCTCCAGCACCAGTCGGCCTGGCCGAACCTTTGATGGCGCAAAAGGCTGAGCCCCCGACCGGCGGTATGGCGCCGCCGACCGAACCCCCATCCGTGGTCGAAGCGGCAGAAGAGACGGTGTTCACCGTGCCCTCGCCCGTAACCCTGGCCGCCGGGCACACTGCCTCCGTCCCCATTCTCGACAGTGAATTCCCTGCCAGCCGGATCGCTTTGGTGACCGAGGACCAATCCCACCCACTTGCCGCGATCCGCCTTGTCAATACGTCCGGTGCTAGCCTGCCTGCCGGCGTGCTGACGCTGTATGACACGACAGCGACCGCACCGTATGCCGGCGACGCCCGACTCGGCGGCGTCCCCGCTGGTGAAAGCCGCCTGGTCTCTTACGCCCAGGACCTTCGCACCACCGCCGAATGGCAGCACGACGACGAGGTGACGATCGCCGGACTAACGGCCGCGTCCGGCGTGCTGAGCGTGGACGAACGGACCCGCAGCCTGGTGCACGTGACGCTGGTTGGTCCCGCGCTCGAATCTAGGCAGGTGTTGCTCGAGATACCAAAGCCTCCGGGTGGCATGATCGCCGATGGTTTTCCTAAGCCCGCCGAGGAAACCGCATCCGGCTGGCGCTTCGCCGCCGACCTCAAACCCGGCGAAATCAAGCGGCTCACGATCGCCATAGATCGCATTGACCAGCAAACAATCACCATCCTGGATGACGGGGACGCAGTGGCCGCCATGCTCGACCTGCATGGGGCCACTGACGCCGCCAGGGCCGCCTTGAAGCGCATCACTGACCTGCGTACTCAGGAAGCTGCCCGAACCGCGGAGCGCGATGCGTTGGCGAGTCAGCAGGAGGCGGTGGACACCGACGAGCAGCGCGTGCGGAGCAACCTGGCCGCAGTCGGCACCGGGGACGCCATCCGCGCCCGGCTGCTCCGTCAACTCGATGCCGACGAGACTCGCCACGATCAATTGAATACCGCCCTCAACACCGCCACAACCGCGATCGCGGCCGCCCACACGGCGCTCGTGACCGCAGTATCTACCTTACGACTCTGAGCAGCAGCCTCGGCCACATCACCGCCGTTCTCGCGTCTGTTTGCTCCGCGGCCGCCGCCCACCCTGGAGCGGCTCGGTCGTGGTAGGCGGGAGGGTCAGCGTGGGAAGCGGCTTGGCGAAGTCGGCGACGTACAGGTTGGCGTCGACCACGCCGTAGTACTCCGTCGTCGTTCCTGTCTGCAGGGCTGCAACGAGGCCGCATTGTGGTCAGCGGCGATCGGGCTTTCCTGGGCGCTGGTGGTCCCAGATGCCGAGTCCGGTCCTGCGTTTGGGAAGATCGCAGTACGTTCCGCGGCGTTGGTCGCCAGATCAGAGCCGCTCGGGGACAACACGCTGAAGATCGTCGTCAGGGACGCCAAGGTCGTGGAGTCGGTCGGCAGGGTCGACGGTCGTAGGAGCTGGTAGGCGGCCATCAAGGCTGATCGCCACGTCGCCGTTCGAGACCGCGGTCGTCTTGCGTAAGGTTGGGTCGCGCTGTTGGACGAGAGCAGCGCGAGGTTGCCTTACGACACCGTGGAACCGCTGTAGGTCGCGGTCCGGGCATAGGCGTCCTAGGTCACCGTGCTATTGGTGTTGTTGGTCCGGGTGCTCAGCAGTTGCAGGAAGCCACCGGTCGCCAAGGCGACAATGCCGAACGCCTGCAGCGGCAAGCCCGATGGCGCAGTACCGAACCACGTGTTGTTCACGACGACTGTGTTGCTGTTGTTCAGCATCTCGAAGAAATCAGGCCTGTTGTATTTCGCGATTCAAACGCAAACATCACGTGCACGGCTGGCACAACACCTGCCGTCACCGCGGCTCGCGCCTGTGTTTGGAGGAGCAGGGAACGGCGCACCGACTGGTCTGCCCATACCATCAATGGGTCTACGAGTTGGATGGCCGGCTGCTGCACGCAAGGCAGATGCCGGCGGGCTTCGATACCGGATCGTACAACCTGCTGCCGGTGGCGACCGAAATCGTCTGCGGCATGGTGTATATCTGCCTGGCCGAGACCCCGCCGGACTCCGCCCGCTTTCGTGCCGCGGTCACTCCCTTTATCGCACCGCATGCGCCGGACCGGACCAAGGTCGCCCACGTCTCGACCATGGTCGAGCTGGCGAACTGGAAGCTGGTGATCGACAACACCCGTGAGTGCTACCATTGCGCCGGAAGCCATCCGGAGTTGCTGGCGATCCTGGTCGAGTTCGCCCTGCCGAACGACCCGCTTGCCGTGGGGCGCTTCGCGGGGCTGATGCAGCGTCACTCCATCAAGATGTGGGCCGTCGTCACGCGACAAGACCAAATCAGCGGACTGTTTTGAGAAACACTCAGAGACGGAATGCTGAATGTTTTCAGGCGCCACACCTCCGGACTGATAGTCGGGCTTCCGCTGACAGTCAGCATGGGCACGATCACCTCTCGACTGTCTGCCGCTCGATAGCGTAATGCTCGTCTAATCCAACCGCATCCTCGATGTCTTGCCGTGCCGTGACAGCCTGCTGCTCACTCAAGCCGGTGTAGCGGCCAGTGTCGCGCAACTCGCGCAGCATTTGCTGCTGTGCAACGATGACCGGCAGCATCATCACCTGAGCGTCGATGATCCCCGCATAGCCCATCGTCTCGATTTCTTGTCGGCTGAAGATGGGGCGGCCATCCCGATTCCCCCGGCTCATGACGTAGATCAGGGGTACCCGGCACACGCTCGGCGCGCGGGCGGCCTCGTCGGGATTACGCGGAAAGAGCAAACCCATGTCGGCGCCGGCGTCAGCACCGCGGTTGATCCGGTCCGCAGCAACATCAAGCCCGAACTCGCGGCATGAGTCGGTCCTGGCGATGATGACGAAGTCCGGATCGATCCGGTCCCGCTCGATGCAGGCAAAACGAATTTTGTCGCTGAATTCCTCCGGCGAGATCTCATGCACCTGATACGTATGGTAGTGTGCCCGTTTCGGAAAAACCTGGTCCTCGATATGAATGCCAGCAAGTCCCGCACGGATGCATTCGCGGACTGTCCGCATGGTATGCAGCGGCTCACCGAAGCCGGCGCCGGCATCCATGATCATGGGGATGCCGACCACCGATGCAGCGTCGGCTGCCATGGCGATCTGTTCCGTCATGGTCAGCAGCGGTTCACTGACCGCGCGTGCGGCGCCGCACACGTATCCACCACTATAGACGGCTTCGAAGCCCGCCTGTTCGACCAGCCGCGCGCCAAGGGCGTCATAGACGGAGGGCATGTGCAGAAAGGTCCGCGCTTGTAGCAGTGCCCGTAGTTTCGTCGTGTTTTTCATGTCGGATCAGCCCAAATTGCCAGACGTAGATTCAAGCAGTGACCATGCCTCATTGCCGAATTTCTCCTTCCAAGTCTGGTAGAAGTTCGTTTTGAGCAACGCATCCCTGAACGCACCCGGGTCCGGTTGAATGAAGGTGAGCCCCTGTGACGTCAGGGTTATCTGCAACGCTCCGTCGCCTTCCTGGGTGTCGACCCGCTCGCTGGTGATGGCCTGATTGATTTCCGACACCAAGCTATCCTGCAAGGACTTCGGCAACCGGCTGAAGCTGCGCCGATTGACCAGGATCCAGTAGCCGTCCCACATGTGATTGGTCAGAGTACAGTATTTCTGCACCTCGTACATCTTCGAGCTTTCGACGATGACGAGCGGGTTTTCCTGCCCTTGCACCAACCGGGTCTGTAGCGCGGTGTAGGTCTCGTTGAAATTGACCGTGGTCGGAGCCGCTCCGAGCGCGCTGAACAAGGAGAGATTCAGCGGCGAGACCGGCACGCGGATTCGGAACCCGCGCAGATCTGCTGGCCCGTGAACGGCGACGTCGGAGGACGTTATCTGGCGGAAGCCGCTATTCGCCATCATGAACGGCGACATC
>CAXTCJ010000110.1:0-18908 GCA_964242215.1 uncultured Acetobacteraceae bacterium
GGTCGTCGCCGGCTGCCTCGGCCTTCATCGCCTGCAAATCGTTGGCCGCTGACTTCGCCGTCTGCTGTGCCTCCGTCAACGAGCGCTGCAGATCCAGCCGAGTATCCTGCGCGGCTAACCTGTTCAACTGGCTACCCCAGCCAAGTTGCTCCAGTTCACGCCGCTTGCCCTCGACAGTTGCGGCAACCTGCAGGCGGTCGGTGTAGGCCTGAACATCGCCGATTGCTTTGGTCAGCGCTCCCGTAAGACTAGCAATTTTTTGCTTATAGCCCTCGATGCGGTATTCCCGCTCTGCCTTTCGCTGACCGAAGATGGCTTGCTGCACCTGCACAGCCAAACCACTGCCCGTCGGATGGTAGTCGACCCCCGCTCGCTCGGCTTCGCGGCGCTCGACCTCAGCTCGCAAACTTTCGACACTCTGCACCGACGCCGTTGCATCGGATCCGGCGAATGTGGGGTCGAGTTTGGCGAGAAGCTGGCCTTTTTTGACGGACTGACCCTCGTGAACGTCGATCTCGCGTACGATCGAAGTCTCGAAGGGCTGCACGACGATAGTATTCTCGGTCGCGGCCACCTTACCGGACGACGTAATCACCTTGTCGATCGGAATCAACCCAGCGGCTAGCGCGCAGGCCACGAACATGCTGCTGATCGTCCAAATAACGCCTCGCGCAGGGCCTTGAACCCTTGTCTCAAGCAACGCAGCGGATGGGGAGTAAAACTCCAGCAGAGCCGGCATTTGCGCAGCTTGGCCGCGGGTAAGATTCTTACCGCCTGTAGTTGTAATACTCATAAACCATAACCCCTACTGACTCGCAGCCGTTCGACTAGTCGCCCTGTGCAGAAATCGGAGATAGAAGTGCCGCACGCGCACCTGCAGGATCCATGTGTCGATTCTGCTGCAACCAGAGTGCGCGATAAATGGCACAACGTTCTAGCAACGTCGTATGAGGTGCCACATCCATCACCTTGCCTTTATCCATGACCAGGATTTGGTCGCATTCCACAAGCGATGCCAATCGGTGGGAGACAATTACCATTGTACGGCCGCGGCCGATACGGGTCAGGTTGGCGTTGACCAAAGCCTCGCTTTCCGGATCAAGGGCACTGGTTGCCTCATCCAAGATCAGGATCCTGGGATCGGTGATCAAGGCACGCGCGATAGCCAATCGTTGTTTCTGGCCACCCGAGATGTTGGAGGAGCCTTCCTCGATCCAAGTATCATAGCCCTGAGGCAAGCGCTCGATGAACTCCTCGGCTCCCGCGAGCCGGGCTGCCCGCACCACATCTTCGATCGTGAGGCCCGCACGCCCGGCGGTGATGTTGTCACGCACAGAACCCCGGAAGAGGAAGTTGTCCTGCAACACGACACCGAAGGAACGACGTAGATGGGCGAGGTTGATCTCGCGCAGCTCGGCACCATCGATCTTTAGGAAGCCACTATAGTCGCGGTTGATACCTTGCAGGAGCCGGGTCAACGTGGACTTCCCTGATCCAGACCGCCCAACCACTCCGAGCATCGTGCCGGCCGGAATTGAGAAGCTGACACGATCGAGCGCCGGGGTTTTGCCAGTCGGGTACGTGAAAGTAAGCCCTTCGAAGCTGACGGCGCCATCGAATTGCGGGCGAAGACCCGATCCGCTTTGCTGCTCCGGTCGGTTGTTCAGGACCGAACCAACCTCTCCCACGGCGGCCCTAACTTCGGTGAAGTCCTCAAGCAACCGGGCCAAGCCCACCAGTGGCTGGGTCACCCGGCCGCCGAGCATCATAAACGCGACGAGTGCGCCTACTCCGATGGTGGATGAGTCATCTAAGGCAAGGTACGCGCCGACCATCAGCACGCCACGGTTGATGAAAAGTTCGATCGGAGTTATCAGCGTTGATGGCCAGTTCGCCAACCGCCCAACCTCGAGCCGCAGCTCCCCGGCGGTTGCCACCCGGCTATCCCACTCGGCCTTGCGCTGTGGTTCCAATGCAAGGGTCTTCAGTGTCCGAATGCCCTGTACGCTTTCAACGAGCACGCTGCTCTTGGCGGATTCTGCAGCCTGCACCCTGCCCATCAACCGGCCGATTGGCTTTAGGAAAATCATGATGATGACCGCAATCATGCCTGCCCCGACCACGACCATCCACGCCATGCTCACGTTGATCCAGAACAGGAATGGCAGCAGGAACACCAACGTCATGCTATCCAGGAACGTGGTCATCAGCCGCCCCGTGACGAACTCGCGCACGCGGTAAACCTGAATAAGGCGGAATACCGTCTGGCCGGCCTGGTTGACCTCGAAATAATCAATTGGAAGCGAGAGCAAACGGGCAAAAATATGCAAGTTGAGGCGGGTATCGACCCGCGTTGACACGACTTGGATCAATTCGCGACGCCCATAGCCCAGCAAAGTTTCGTAGATC
Source organism: uncultured Acetobacteraceae bacterium (assembly GCA_964242215.1). Lineage (GTDB taxonomy): Bacteria > Pseudomonadota > Alphaproteobacteria > Acetobacterales > Acetobacteraceae > LMUY01. Next base: position 2,410 of record CAXTCJ010000110.1, read on the forward strand.
GCGGCGATGGCCAAGATGGTCGAAAGCAGGATTAACGTCGACATGCTGTGATGGCCAACGACTCGGTCGATCACCGACATGACGAGCAAGGGGGGGATAATCGTCAGCATAGACAGCGTGAGTGACGCAATCCCAATGTCGTTCATGAGCTTGCGCTGGTGCAGCAGCAGCCGCATGACCCACATCAGAGTAAATGGGCTCTCGTTCTCTGCCTGGCCGCCACGTGGGCGCCTCACCAGTATCGCCTCGCCCGACCAGAGCTGCGATAGCCGCAGCCGGTCGACTGCCACGGCGTCCTGTCCGGAGGAGCGCGGATCGCGGATCCACACGATGTTACGGGCCGCTTCCGAGGCGACGAGCACACCGGCCGAGCCGTCGGTGAACAGCAGCACGACCGGGGAGACGGTCCCCGTGCCGGCTGCCTCTGTCAGGCGAAGCAGTTGCGCCCAAGCAAGCCGACTCGCCTTGGCAACCAGCCCTTGGTCACGAAGCCACTTCACGAGCGACGCCGGCGATGGCACCGTGTCGCCAGCCTCCAAATGAAAGTCATCGCGATCGAGTTCGAAGCCGTGATGCCGGGCAACGGCCGCAACGGCCAGTAGCCGCATCTCCGTCCCATCGACTTCTGGATGAGAGCCGCTGATCGTGCCAGGAGTGATTTCCGGGTCGCGCTGGCTGGCCTCAGATGTGTCCACGTGTCTCATTCCTCGTGCAATTCAGGGCACTGCGGGCGGCTTTTACGCTGGTTAGCACACCGCAGGGAAGCTTTTCGTTAATTGCTGTTTGGGTACGGGGCTCCGAAACCCCTAAAGTAGTCGCGCCTATAGAGTATTTCTGGAGTCGTGTACGGCATGGACATCCGCCCCGCAACCAGTGCAGACCTCCCTGATATCCAGGCAATCTACGCACATCACGTGCTCAATGGCACCGGAACCTTCGAGGAGGTGCCCCCCTCTCTCGAAGAGATGACCACGCGGTTCGAAGGCGGATCCCGCCGCGGCTGGCCATGGTTGGTCGCCACCGACGCAACGGGAGTGCTGGGGTATGCCTACTACGCCCAGATCCGCGATCGCACGGCGTATCGCTTCACGGCCGAGGACAGCATCTACGTCCGCGATGATGTCCGTGGACAGGGTGTCGGCAAAGCCTTGGTCCTTCGCTTGCTCACCGATGCGGAGCGGGTCGGCTTCCGGCAGATGGTCGCCGTGATCGGTGATAGCGAGAATGTCGGCTCGGTCGGGATGCATGCCTCGCTTGGTTTCCATCACGTCGGGACGCTGCGGGCGGTAGGGCTGAAGTTCGGCCGCTGGCTGGACACCGTCTATATGCAGAAGTCCTTGGGCCTGGGCGATGAGGATATTCCTGGTTAGGGCTTATGCGGCGCCGGCTTATGCGTCGCCTGCCACCGTCGCATCGTCGTGATCTCTCGCTCCTGCGCCGCCACGATGTCGGTCGCGAGCCGCCGCAGCGCCGGGTCTCGGCCGTAACGCAACTCGACGCGGGCCATGTCGATCGCACCCTGGTGGTGTGGCATCATCATGGCGACGAAGTCATGGTCGGGATCCCCCGTCATCGGAGCGCTGGCCATGGCATGGTTCATCGCGTCCATCCCCGTCATCATCGCTTGATCAGCGGGAGCCTGACCACCGGGGACCTGACCAGCGGGGGCTTGATCAGACGGGACGTGGTCCGCTGACGCCGGGGGCACCAAGCCCGGCGTCTGGGCCAAGGCCGGGGCGGCGAGGGCAAAGCACAGCGGCAAACTACGGACGAACCAAGACACGGCATTCCTCCCAGACTTCACGGCATAGACTAGCCCAACACTCCCCCCTCGCCGCATCCCGTCAGTCCGCATCCTGCCGGGCATGGTCGGAGTGCAGCATGGCAGCCAGGCGGCGGCGCACCTCATTGAACTCGGGCGAGGCGACGTCGCGCGGGCGAGGCAGCACGATCCGCTCGTCGGCCACGATATGACCGGGGCCCGGCGACATCACGATCACCCGGTCCGCCAGCAGGATTGCTTCCTCGATGGCGTGGGTCACGAACAGCACGGTCAGTTTGCGGGCCGCCCAAATGCCCAGCAGCTCATCCTGCAGGCGCTCCCGGGTCATGGCGTCCAGCGCACCGAACGGCTCGTCCATCAGCACCAACTCGGCGTCGTTCGCGAGCACCCGCGCGATCGCCACGCGCTGCTTCATGCCGCCCGAGAGCTGGTGGGGGTAGGCGTCGGCAAACCGCGTTAGGCCCACCGTCTCGACGAAGCGGTCGGCGATCCGGGCCACCTCCGCCCGGGGCAGGCCCCGCGCCTTCGGGCCGAACCCGACATTGTCGCGCACACTCAGCCACGGGAACAGGCCGTAGTCCTGGAACACCATGCCCCTATTGGGGCCGGAACCGGTCACCGGCTTGCCCGCCACGCTGACCCGGCCAGCACTCGGCGGCTCGAACCCGGCGACGATGCGCAACAGTGTGGACTTGCCGCAGCCGGACGCACCCAGCAGGCAGATGAACTCGCCGCGTGGCACCAGCAGGTCGGCGCCGCGCAAGGCCTCCACGACGCCGTAGCGCTTGCCCAGCGCCTCGATCCGCAGCAGCGGCTCAGCCAAACGAGGGGCTCCAGCGCAGCAGCCGCCGGCCTAGCGCATACACGGCGGCGTCCGACAGGAACCCCAGCGCGCCGATCACAACCATGCCGGCGACCACGATATCGGTGCGCGACAGCTGCCGGGCGTCCATGATCATGGCCCCGAGCCCGGTCTGCACCCCCGTCATCTCGCCGACCACGATCACCACCCAGGCGAACCCCAGCCCCAACCGCAGCCCGGTGAAGATGCCAGGCAGCGCGCCGGGCAACACCACGACCGGGAACATCCGGGTTGAAGACACGCCGAGCATGGACGCCGCCTCGAACAAACGCGGCTCGACGCTGCGGACGGCGAAGATGGTGTTAACCAGGACCGGGAAGAACGCTCCCAGAGCCACCAGGAAGAAGGCGGACCGCGCGCCCAGCCCGAACAGGATCATGGACATCGGCAGCCAAGCCGTCACCGGGATCGGCCGAAGCACCTGCAGCAACGGGTCCAGCAGCACCGATGCCAGTTTCAACCGCCCGATCAGCATCCCGAGCGGCAGAGCGGCCAGGCAGGCCAGACAGAACGCCCCATACACCCGCCCGACCGAGGCCAGGATATGCCCCGGCAGGGTGCCACTGAACGCGTCGGGCTCGGTGCCGACGGAGAGATCGACCAACGCGCTCACCACCTCGCCCGGCGTCGGGATCAGTCCGTACTCACTATTGCGCGTCGCGGCCCACCACCCCAGCAGCAGTAGCGCCGGCACCACCAGCCCCAGCCACCCCCGCCCGGGTAGGCGCGAACGGGCGGTTGGAGCGGCAGCGGCGACGGTGACGCCCATCAGGCCCCGGTCGCGACTTCGTCGGAGAACTTTGTGTCGAAGAACGTGCTGAAATCCGGTAGCGAGCGGATCTGCCGCAGTGCCAGCATCTGGTCGGCATAGGTCTTGGACTGCGCGATCATCTCCGGCGTCATCTGCCAGTTCAGCTCGACGTTGGGGACGGCCTGCTCCACCGCGGCCTTGCCCATGCCGAGCTTGGCCGTGGTCATCGCCACCATCGCGTCCGGATGCGACGTCGCGTAGCCGCTGGCCTGGCGCTGCAGCGACACCATCAGCTTGGCCAACTCCGGCCGCTTCTCCACCGTGTCCCGGCTTGTGGCGAGGATCATGTTCAGGCTGCCCATCGGCGTGGAGTACGGATATTCCACGATCTTGCCGACGCCGGTGGTGACCGACACCGAAGGTGCCGGCTCGGCGCCGACATACGCGTCTACATCTCCCCGGGCCAGCGCCGCATTCATCTCGCTGAACGACACGCGGACCGGGGTGATGTCGCGGATCGACATGCCCTCCATGCGCAGGCGCTCCAGCACGAACACCTCCTGCGTGGTGCCGGGCCAGATGGCGACCCGCTTGCCCTTGAGGTCGGCGAGCTTGTCGATGCCGCTATTCTTGCCGGCCACGATGGCCATGCCCTTGTTGCAGGCAGACCCGATCACGATCAGCGGTTGGTGCTGGGTAGCGGCCAGGATGGCGGCGGCGATGCCGAACGTGCCGAAGTCGATCGTGCCGCTGACCACCGCATCCTTGCAGTCGGCCGGCGCCTCGAAGGCGGTGATCTCGATGGTGGTGCCCTGGGGCGTGAACCGATCGTAGAAATAGGGTGTGATCGAGTGGATGAGCTTCAACGCTCCCATGCGCACCACCGTGGAGGCCCGCGCGTGGCGCAGAATGACCGGCGCGGCGAGAGTGCCGAGAAGCGCCGTGCGTCGGGTCAGGGTCATGGAAGTCTCCGCTCGTTGCGGAGACGGCAGGCAAGATTCGTGCCTCGAGCTTTGGCTTCTACCCGTCCAGGGCAAGGGTATGATCCGGGATGAACAATGGTGGCGTTAACCCACCTCGGCCAACTCTCGGATGTGCTTCACCACGTGGTCGCTATCGTAGGGTTTGCTCAAAAAGCGGCTTCCTGCCGGTAAGTCGCTTTGCGACAGTCGGGCCTTGCCCGAGACGATCAGGATTCCGATCCAGGGCCAATGCTGCCGGGCATGATGGGCCAACGACAGGCCGTCCATTCCACCGGGCATGTGGACGTCGGTAAAGAGAACATGGATGGAAAGATGCCTCTGCTTCAAGATCGCCAGCGCGTCGTTGGCAGTGGGGGCCTCGACAACGTCGAAACCATCGTTTGCTAAGAGTTCGACCGCGTCCATACGGATAAGAGGTTCATCTTCGACGACAATGACAGCTTTGCGACGTTCGGTCATGGTCTCTCAAGACATTGCGTCAAGGCTAGTTCAACCCCTATCGATTTGGTGATCCAACATCATGGCGTGGCGCGGGGATAAACCCAGCTCCGATGACATTGCCGCTCGCATGTGATAAAACCGATTGCGAAGGGCGTATCTGCATCAATGGACCAGAATTTCGATCAGGACATTCAGGACGTCGCCAGTATAAGCGCGATCCCTGTGATGCTCGATATTGTCTGTCGGACGACAGGTATGCGGTTTGCTGCTGTTGCCCGCGTCACGGAAGATCGCTGGACTGCCTGCTGTGTTCGCGACGATATCAATTTCGACCTGAAGCCGGGTGGAGAACTCAAGCTCGAAACCACAATCTGCCACGAGGTCAGAAACTCGGGCCAAGCCGTAATCATCGATCACGTGGCTAGGGACGGCATCTATGCCGGTCATCACACCCCGAAGATATACGGCCTACAAAGCTACATCTCGATGCCGATCCGCCTGACGGATGGCTCGTTCTTTGGGACCCTTTGCGCCATCGATCCCGAACCTCACCGGCTGAACACGCCAGAGACCATCGAGATGTTCGAGATGTTCGCATCGGTTATCGGCTTCCATCTAAGCGCCATCGACCGCATGCGTGACACCGAGATCAGGCTTACGGGCGAGCAGGCCAAGGCTGTCCTACGCGAGCAATTCGTCGCAGTGCTGGGCCACGACCTGCGCAACCCGCTTGCAGCCATCGACAGCGGCATGCGCCTTCTGCTGCGCACACCGCTGAATGAGCGGGCGACCTCCGTCGTCAAGATGGTGCAGTCCAGCGTCACGCGCATGAACGGGCTGATCGAGAATGTCATAGACCTGGCGCGCAGCCGCCTCGGCAACGGTCTGAACTTGAACCGCAATGCTGACGAGCCGCTGGAGCCGATGCTGCGGCAGGTGATCGCCGAATTGCAGACGTCCTCGATGGATCGTGTGATCGACGCCCACCTGGTGTTGACCGAACCCGTTAACTGCGACCGCGAGCGCATTGGCGAGTTGCTTTCCAACCTGCTTGGGAACGCGATCACCTATAGCCCCCCCGACAAGCCGATCAGCATCGGCGCAACCACCCTGGGCGGCGAGTTGGAAATTTTCGTGGCGAATGCCGGGGACCCTATCTCGCCCGAAAAGATGCAAGTCCTGTTCGAACCCTTCACGCGTGGCAGCATGCAGGGCCTGGGGCTTGGCCTCTATATCTGTCAGGAGATCGCCAAGGCGCATGGGGGCATCGTGGAAGCCGTGTCCGCGGAAGGTGAAACGCGCTTCACCTTTCGGATGCCACTCGTTTAGGGGTTCGACCTCGACGCAGGAGTGGTCTCAGTCTGTCAGAGGCCGAGACGCTAATCTCCGGCGGCAACCGCCCCGACCGTGCTCGCCCGGACCGACAGGGCGCGGTAAAGCAGCGCCCCGACGCTGGCACCAATCAACCAGCCCCAATCACCCACGTTGAACAGCAGCCCATAGGCGCCCAGCAACGAGAGGCCGATCGCCAACACCCCCGACGCGGCCAGGGCGATGAGCGCCTTGTGGTTCCAGCCGCCGTCGTAGTTGTACCGGCCGGACGCCGCCATCGTGTAGAGGTCGGCCACGGTCACAGCCTGTTTTTTCACCAGGTAGTAGTCGGCGATCATGATGCCGAACATCGGCCCGAGAACCGAGCCGAAGATGCTGACGAACAGCGTGATCGCCGCCGGGCTCGCCACGAACAGCCACGGGCACACCAGCACGGATAGGATGGACGTGATCAGACCGCCCATTTTGAAGTTGATGCGCTCGGGGCTGAGATTGGAGATGTCGTACGCCGGCGAAACGAAATTGGCGACGATATTGATGCCCATCGTCGCGACGATGAAGGTGACCGAGCCGATGATCACGACGACCGGGTTGCCGATCTTCTCGACGATCAGGACCGGGTCCATGATCGCCTGCCCGAACACCTTGAGCGTACCCGCCGTCACGATCACGGTGATGATCGAGAACACGAGGAAATTAAGCGGAAGACCCAGCAGATTGCCCGTCTTCATCGCCTTCTCGTCTTTGCCGAACCGGGCGAAGTCGCCGAAGTTGAGCAACAGGGCGGAGAAGTAGGCGACGATCAGCATGGCGGCATTGGCCATGACGCCGACGGTTGCCGTGTTGGACGCGGCCGGCGGGCTGAGTTGCAACGCCAGGCTCGAGAAGCCGGCCTGCCACAGCATCCAGATCGCCAGGGCAAACATCACGACGTAGACCACCGGCCCGCAGAAATCGATGAAGCGACGGATGCGCTCCATGCCGCTGAGAAAGATGACGAGCTGGAAAAACCACATGAACAGAAAACTGCACCAGGCCAGCGTCGATAGTCCGATGATGCTGTTATGGGTCAGATCGGCCGCCGACGGCACCAGCGTGATAACGAGGACCTGCACCGCCTTGGAGGCGAAGTAGGTCTGCACGCCGTACCACACGATGCCGACGACGCCGCGCACGATGGCCGCGAGATTGGCGCCCATGACGCCGAACGAGACACGCGCCATCACGGGAAAGGGTATGCCGTAGCGCAGCGAGGGCCGGCCGATCAGGTTCATCAGAAAGTAGACGGCGGTAATTCCGACCAGCATCGAGATCAGCACCTGCCATCCCGTCAGACCCAGGAAGAACAGGCTGGCTGCAAAGGTGTAGCCGCCCACGGAATGCACATCGGACATCCACATGGCGAACAGGCTGAAGGCACCCCAGGTGCGTCCCTCCGGCGCCGTGGGGGCGAGATCGTGATTGTAGAGCCGCGGATGCGCCCCCGTGATGATGAGTGTCGGTACCTCTCCCTTTGACGACATGGGCATATCTCCGGTGTCGCTGGCCCTAATCACGGCACTAGTGAGTGCCGTGCGAGACAGCAGGCATGATGTCAACGAGTTCAGTCCTAGCAAAGGTTATGCCAGACAAAGCAAAAGCTAGGCCAAGTTCTGAAAACGTTACTATGATGGCCTCCCTTCCACTAGGGTCCTGTCACCCTCGGCACCGGCCCGCGCCGTGTTGCCCGCGACGGTTCCAAGCACTCGTCTGACGTCGTCAGCCCAACCCCGTGGATACCAGGCTCAAGGCCTGGCATGACGGTTTGCAGTAACAACACGAGCCGCACACCCCTGCCCTTTAAGCGCGCAAATGCTCCCGCAACGTCTTCCCCGTGTATCCCGTGCGAAACACGCCGCGCCGCTGCAGAATCGGCACCACCGAGCGGGTGAACTGCTCGAACATACCTGGCGACGTCGTGGGGGTCAGCACGAAACCGTCGCACGCACCGGCTTCGAACAAATCGGTCAAATGGTCGGCGATCATCTCCGGCGTACCCACCAGTTGCGGGCATAGCTCGCTGGTGGCGAACCGCCGGGCCGCCTCGCCCAGCGTCAGGCCCTCCGCCTTGGTGCCCTGCAGGATCACGTCGAACGAGCCGCGGGACCCCTCCTCCAGCGCGATATCCACCAGCGGCTGGTCGGGATCCAGGCGCGCGAGGTCGACGCCGATGTGGCCGGAGATCAGCGCCATGCCCAACTGCGTGTCCACCAGGCTGTTGACGTAAGCGGCGCGCTCGCGGGCGAGGCTCTCGGTCTCGCCGATCACCACGTCTATGGAGGGCAGGATGACGCACTCCTCCGGCGCGCGGCCGTGCTTGCCCATGCGGGATTTAAAGTCGGCGTAGAACGCCTGCATGTCCGCCTTGCTGTGCTGCAGGGTGAAGATGATCTCGCCCCAACGCGCACCGAACTCGCGACCGCGGTCGGAACTGCCGGCCTGCATGATCACCGGGTGGCCCTGCGGGCTGCGCGGCGTGGTCAGCGGGCCGCGCGTCTTGATCCAGCGCCCGGCGTAGTCGGCGTAGTGGATCTTGGCCGGGTCGGCGAATGCACCCCCTGCCCGGTCCAGCAGCAACGCGCCCTCCTCCCAGCTGTCCCACAGGGCGAAGCAGGCCTCCAGCACTTCGTCCGCGCGGTCGTAGCGTTCGGCGCGGCCCGGCATCTCGTCCATGCCGAAATTGCGCGCCTCCAGGGTGGAGGTGGAGGCGACGACGTTCCAGGCGACCCGGCCCGCGCTCAGATGGTCGAGCGAGGCTAGCATGCGGGCGATCTGGTACGGATGGTTGAAGGTGGAGGAGTAGGTCAGGCCTAAGCCGATGTGGCTGGTAACGCGGGCCATCATCGGCAGCACCATCGCCGGGTCGAGCAGGCACAATTGGCCGCCGCGCCCGGCCATGGTGTCGAAACTGCCGCCGTACAGGTCGTAGATGCCGAGGATGTCGGCGAAGAACAGGCTGTCGAAGCAGCCGGCCTCCAGCACGCGGGCGATGTGCTCGTAGCGGGCGGGGCTGAGCATGTCGTCCACGTCCGACTCGGGGTGGCGCCAGGCGCCGTGGTGGTGGCAGGTCGGCCCCGTCATCAGGAAGGCCACCAGGTGCATTTGCCGTTTCAACTACCGAGCCCCTTTCCGGTGCGGACAAAGCGTAGCAAGTTCGGTGCCGCCCCTAACGCATGGTGTCCCGGATGAAGCTGCTCCTCGCCAACCCGAACACCAGCGCCAGCATCACCGACCGCATCGCCGCAGTCGCCCGCGGCGTGGCCGCACCCGGCACCGAGATCGTGGCGGTCACCGGCACCGCCGGCGTGCCCTATATTGCCACCCGGGCCGAGGCTGCGGTCGCCGGGCGCACGACGTTGGAGCTGATGGCCGAGCACGGCGCCGGATGCGACGCCGCGATCGTGGCCGCCTTCGCCGACCCGGGGCTCGGTGGGGCGCGAGAACTGATGAGCATCCCCGTCATCGGATTGGCGGAGGCCGCGATGTTGACCGCCTGCATGCTGGGGCGGCGCTTTTCGATCGTGACGTTCTCCGGCTCGCTCGGCCCCTGGTATCGCGAGTGCGTCGAGTACCACGGCCTCAGCGCCCGCCTGGCCGCCATCCGCAGCGTGGAGCTGCCGTTCACCGGGGTTGACACGGTGCAGACCGAATTGGAGGCAGCGTTGGTCGCCCTGTGCGCGCGGACGGTGGTGGAGGACGAGGCCGACATGATCATTTTGGGCGGTGCCCCCCTCGCCGGCCTAGCCCGGCGCGTCGCCCACCAAGTGCCCGTGCCGCTGATCGACGCCGTGGAGGCCGCGGTGCTGCAGGCAGAGGCACTGGTGCGACTGGCACCGCGCAAAGCCACCGCCGGCAGCTTCCGCCGCCCTGCGCCGAAACCGTCGATCGGTCTGTCGGCGACGCTGACGAATTTGTTGAGCGGACCGCAGGCCTGACAACCGCGCGATTGTGCAGCGCAACAAAAATGCGCTGGGCAGGCCGCCTGCTTCGTGGAAAACAGGCAGGATGATCACGAACCTAGCCCAGGACAGCGACGGCCTGCCGTCCCCCAAACTGCAGTGGGCGGTGCTGGCCATCGTTCTGGCGCTGATCATGGCCGTGCTGGACAGTGCGATCGCCAACATCGCGCTGCCCACCATTGCGCGCGACCTGCACGTGTCGGATGCCGCGTCGATCTGGGTGGTGAACGCCTACCAGTTGGCCGTCACGATGTCCTTGCTGCCGCTGGCCTCGTTGGGGGAGATCGTGGGCTACCGCCGGGTGCACATTTGGGGACTGGCGCTGTTCGTCGTGGCGTCGCTGCTGTGCGCGCTGTCGGGCAGCCTGATGCTGCTGACGCTTGCACGCATCCTGCAGGGGTTGGGCGCGGCCGGGATGCTGAGCGTGAACGTGGCGCTGGTCCGGTTCGTGTTTCCGCGGCACCGGCTGGGCAACGGGATTGGCTTGAACGCGATGGTCGGCTCGGTGGCGACGGCGGTGGGGCCGACCGTCGCCTCCGCGATCCTGGCGGTGGCGAGTTGGCCGTGGCTGTTCGCGGTGAACGTGCCGATCGGCCTGTTCGCACTCGTGGTCGCATGGCGGGCGTTGCCGCGCACGCCGCCCGCGCTCAACCGGTTCGATTTTACGAGCGCCGCGCTGAGTGCCGCGACGTTCGGCTTGCTGATCAGCGGCGTGGACGGGCTGGCGCATGGCGAGTCTGCCCTGCTGGTGGCAGGCGAGGTGGTCGGTATGCTGGTGGTCGGCACCGCGCTGGTCCGGCGCCAGGCGGCACTCACCTCGCCGCTGTTGCCGGTGGATTTGTTGCGGGTGCCGCTGTTCGCCTTGTCGGTGGCGGCCTCGATCTGCTGTTTCGCGGCGCAAGGACTGGCCTACGTGGCGATGCCGTTTCTGTTGCAGAACACGCTCGGGATGGACCAGGTCCGCACAGGGCTGCTGCTGACGCCGTGGCCGCTGACGGTGGCACTGATCTCGCCGGTGGCCGGCTGGCTGTCGGACCGCTTCCCACCGGCGATCCTGGGCGGGATCGGGCTCGTGGTGATGGCAGTGGGGCTGGCGTTCATGGCAACGTTGCCGGCGCATGCGTCCTCATTCGACATCCTGTGGCGGACGGCGGTGTGCGGGCTGGGGTTCGGCTTCTTCAACGCGCCGAACAACCGGGCGATGATCGCCTCCGCCCCGCCGCATCGCAGCGGCGGCGCCAGCGGGATGGTGGCCACCGCCCGCCTGCTGGGGCAGACCACGGGGGCCGCCTTGGTGGCGCTGTGTTTCGAACTGATCCCGACGCACGGTGCCTCGTCGGCGCTGCTACTGGGGGCGGGCTTCGCCGGGGCGGCGGCGCTGGCCAGTTTCCTGCGATCCACGGCGCCGAAGACCGCAGCGCGATGACCGACGCACCGCTGCTGTCCGTGAGGGACCTGACGGTCGCGTTCGACACGCGGCGCGGTGCGATGCTCGCCGTGCGGGCCGTGAGTTTCGACGTGCGGCCCGGCCGGGTCCTGGGCGTGGTCGGCGAGTCCGGCAGCGGCAAGAGCGTAACCGCGCAGGCCCTGATGCGCCTGCTGCCCGACGCCGCGCGCGTGACCGGTGGCCAGATCCAGTTTGCCGGGCAGGACCTCGCACGCCTGACCGAGCGGCAGATGCGGGCCGTGCGCGGGCGGCAGATCGCGATGGTGTTCCAGGACCCGATGTCGTCGCTCAACCCCATCCTGACCATCGGCCACCAGCTGCGCGAGCCGCTGGTGCTGCAGCTCGGCCTAGCCCGCGCGGCGGCACAAGCGCGGGCGGAGGAGCTGCTGGCGCTGGTGCGCATTCCATCGCCGGGTCAGATCATGCGGGCTTATCCGCACGAGCTGTCGGGCGGCATGCGGCAGCGGGTGATGATCGCCATCGCGCTGAGCTGCGACCCCCAATTGCTGATCGCGGACGAGCCCACCACGGCGCTGGACGTCACGACGCAGGCGCAGATTTTGGAGCTACTGCGCGACCTGCAGCATCGTTTGGCCATGTCGGTGCTGCTGATCACGCACGATCTAGGCGTGGTGGCGGAGTTCGCCGACGACGTGATGGTGATGTATGCGGGCAGCGTGGTGGAGACCGCACCGGTGTCGGCGTTGTTCGCCCGGCCGGGGCATCCCTACACCGAAGGGCTGCTTCGCTCGATGCCTCCGCTGGAGGACGAGGATCCGGAAACGCTGCCCGCCATCGAGGGCACCGTGGCGAGCCCGTTCGCGATGCCCGTAGGCTGCGCCTTCCACCCGCGCTGTCCGTATGCCTGGGACGACTGCCGCCGGATATCGCCGCCGCTGGCGAGGTTAGGCGACCGCCACAGCGCCGCGTGCCTGCGCCACACCGCGCTCGCCGCGTGACGAGCCTGGTTCGTGCGGACGGGCTGGCGAAGCACTACCCCATCACCGGGAGCGGGGCGGTGCGCGCGGTGGACGGGGTGTCGTTCACCATCCAGCGCGGCGAGACACTGGCGCTGGTGGGCGAGAGTGGCTGCGGCAAATCCACCACCGGGCGGCTGCTGATGCGCCTGGTGGAGCCGACCAGCGGCACCGTCCGGTTCGACAACGTCGAGATGTCCGAGCTCGACCGTGGGCAGCTTCGCACCATGCGCCGGCGCATGCAGCTGATTTTCCAAGACCCCGGCAGTGCGTTCAACCCGCGCATGACCGTGGCATCGCTCATCGCCGAGCCGATGCGCCTGGCCGGGGTGCGGGCACCGGAGCGCCGTGCCCGCGTGCACGAATTGCTGCCGCTGGTGGGGCTGGCGGCCGAGCACGCCGGCCGCTACCCGCACGAATTCTCCGGCGGGCAGCGGCAGCGCATCGGCATCGCCCGGGCACTGGCGCTGCAGCCGGACTTCATCGTGTGCGACGAGCCGGTGTCCGCGCTGGACGTCTCGGTGCAGGCGCAGGTGATCAACCTGCTGACCCGGCTGCAACGCGACTTCGGATTGACCTATCTGTTTATCTCCCACGATCTGCGCGTGGTGCGCCATGTCGCGGACCGGGTGGCGGTGATGTATCTCGGCCGTATCGTCGAAACGGCGGACAAGGCGACGCTGTACCGCACGCCGCAGCATCCCTACACCCGGGCGTTGCTCAGCGCCGTCCCCGCCCATCGGCCCGGCGCCGTCCGGACGCGTACGGAGGCGATCGGTGAGATCGCCAGCGCCCGGGCGGTGCCGCCGGGCTGCCGCTATCACACGCGCTGCCCCTTCGTCATGCCGGTCTGCCGCATCGACGACCCGGCGTTGTTCGACCTTGGCGGGGGCCACAGCTCCGCCTGCCACCTCGTGAGGAGTTAAGCCATGAAGCGCCGTTCCGTCCTCGCCTTGGCTGCCATGCTGGCGGCGCCGTTTTCCCCCGCGCTGGCGGCCGACAAGACGCTGACCGTCGGCGCGTCCGTGTTTCCGGACAGCCTGCGGTCCGGGCAGAGTTCGTACGCCTCGCTCAGCCTGCTCGAGCAGACCAACGATCCGCTCATCGCGCGCGACAACAAGGGCGATCTTCACCCAGCGCTGGCGACGAGCTGGGAGTCGGTCGATCCCACAACGATGCGCTTCCATCTCCGCCAAGGCGTGAAGTTCAGCGATGGGGTGGAGTTCACCGCCGACGACGTGGTGTTCACCCTGGCGCGCGTGCTGGATCCGCAGGTCGGCTACGCCATGCTGTCGCGCATCGGCCAAGTGGCGAGTGCCACGGCGGTGGACAAATATACCGTCGACGTGAAGACCAAGACGGTGTTCCCGACGCTGCTGCGCGGCCTGTCCGACATCATCATCGAGCCGAAGCACTATTATGACAAGGCGGGTCCCGCTGCCTTTGCCAGCCATCCGATCGGCACCGGGCCGTTCGTGTTTCAGGAATGGGTGCCGGGCGATCACTACACGCTCACCACCAACAAGGCTTACTGGGGCGGGGCACCAAAATTCGACAAGTTGGTGATCCGCACCATCCCCGACGGATCGACCCGCGTCGCCTCGCTGGTCGCCGGCGAGAGCCAGATCATCGAGGAAGTGCCAATCGACCTGATCGACCAGGTGAACGAGTCCGGCAGCGCCAAGGTGGCGGAGATCAGCACCACGGTGGGCTTAGTCCTGACCTACGACCCCACCATCAAGCCGTTCGACAACCCCAAGGTGCGCGAAGCCTTCGACTACGCCGTGAACAAGCCGCTCATCCTGCAGCAGATCCTGAAGGGCCAGGGTGAGATCCTGCAGGGCCAGGTACTCACCAAGGGCGTGCTCGGCTGGAACCCGGACCTCAAGGCTCGCCCGTACGACCCGGCGCTCGCCAAGAAGATGCTGCAGGACGCCGGGTTCGATTTCAGCACCCCGGTGGCGATCGCGACGCAGAACGGCAAATACGTCTCCGACACTGACATCTGCAACGCCGTCGCCGGCATGCTGAACCAGATCGGCGTCAAGGCCACGGTGAACGTGGTCGAGGGCGGCGTGTTCATGCAAATGACCAACGCGCAGAAACTGGGCCCGATGTACATGGTCGGCTGGTACAGCGTGGGCGACGCGGACTTCGCCTCCGTCTGGTACACCAAAGGTGGCTACCGCACGAAATGGGTGGATCCGGAGTATGAGCGGCTGTTCGTCGCCGCCCGATCCACCAACGACGTCGCGGAACGGGAGGCCGACTACCACAAGATGATGGCCATCTTGTATGCGCAGAACCCGTCCATGTTCCTGTTCGGCCTGCCCAGCCTGTATGGCGTCAGCGCCAGCATCACCGGGTTTGGCGCCGCCGCCGACAAGATCCTCCGGCTGACGCAGGTGCAGATCCAGTAATGGCCGGCTACATCCTGCGCCGCCTGCTGTTCCTGCCGCTGACCCTGCTGCTGGTCGCCGCCGTGACCTTCGCCGTGCTGCGGCTGACCGGCAACCCGGTCGACATCTTCCTGGATATCAACCGCACGCCCGAGCAGGTGGCGGCCCTGACGCAACGGCTGCATCTGGACCAGCCGTTGCCGATCCAGTTCCTGATCTTCCTGCGCGACCTGCTGCACGGCGATTTCGGCGAGTCGCTCACCTTCAGCGGATCGGCCACCGCCGTCGTGGCCCAGCGCATCGGCCCGACCCTGCAACTCGCCGGAGCGGGATTGGCGCTGGCGGTGGTGTTGGGCGTGCTGGGCGGCATTGTCTGCGCCGTGTGGCGGGACCGGTTGGCGGACACCGCCATCAGCGCCGTCGCGGTGGCGGGGCAGTCCATGCCGTCGTTCTGGCTGGGAATCCTGCTGATCGAGTTCTTCGCCCTGCAACTGCATTGGCTTCCCACCTCCGGCTACGGCGACCTGCGCCATCTCGTTCTGCCGGCGGTGACCTTGGCCGCAATCCTGCTGCCGAACTTCGTGCTGATCACCCGCACCGCCATCATCGAGTTGCAAAGCGAGCAGTTCGTCGTCACTGGACGCGCCAAGGGATTATCCCGCCTACGCGTGCTGGTGACGCATATCCTGCCGAACGCCACCAAGCCGGTGCTGAGCTTTCTGGGCATCCAGATCGGCACGCTGATGGGCGGCTCCATCATCACCGAGACGATCTACGCCTGGCCCGGCGTCGGGCGCCTATTGGTCAACAGCATCTTCCACCGCGACGTGCCGGTGGTGGAGGCGTCGGTGTTCTTCATCGCCATCACCATCGCGGTGTCGAACCTGCTGGTGGACGTGCTGCAGATGCTGATCGACCCTCGGATACGCCGCAGTTGAGGCGCCGGCTGTTCGGCCGCCGGTTCAAGATCGGCCTCGGCGGCACCATCGTCGCGGTGGCCGTGGCGGCGGCGATCCTCGCGCCGCTGATCGCACCCTGGGACCCGTACCAGCAGGACCTGATGGCGCGGCTCAAGCCCGGGTTCTGGTCGGCCCACGCCGCGCCGGGGCACCTG
Source organism: uncultured Acetobacteraceae bacterium (assembly GCA_964242215.1). Classification (GTDB taxonomy): domain Bacteria; phylum Pseudomonadota; class Alphaproteobacteria; order Acetobacterales; family Acetobacteraceae; genus LMUY01. Next base: position 18,497 of record CAXTCJ010000110.1, read on the forward strand.
CTCGGCACGGATAATTACGGGCGGGATCTGCTGTCCCGGTTGATCTACGGCTCGCGGTTGTCGATCCTGGTCGGCGTCAGCTCCATGCTGTTCTCGGCCGTGATCGGCAGCGTGGCGGGCGTCATCGCCGGGCTGCGCGGCGGCGCCACCGAACAGGTGATCATGCGCTTCGCCGACGCGCAAATGGCGTTCCCGGACATCCTGCTCGCCATCCTGATGACGGCCGCGCTCGGTGGCAGTGCGCTGAACCTGATCCTGGTGCTCGGCGTCTCGCGCTGGATGGTTTATACTCGCGTGGTGTTCGGCCTGACCCGCTCGCTGCGGCAGCGGCCCTTCGTTGAGGCCGCGACGCTGTACGGCGGCGGCGACCTGTATGTGATGTGGCAGCACATCCTGCCGCAGGTGATGCCGG
>CAXTCJ010000111.1:0-16263 GCA_964242215.1 uncultured Acetobacteraceae bacterium
CCATCATCACCGAGCCACTGCGCATTGGCGGGATCGGCACCAAAGCCGAGCGCCAGACCCGCGCCGCGGAACTGGTGGGGCAGGTGGGCCTGCCGCTGGATGCCTTGAACCGCTACCCGCACGAGTTCTCCGGCGGCCAGCGTCAGCGCATCGCCATCGCCCGCGCGCTCGCCCCCAACCCGACGCTGATCGTGGCCGACGAGCCGCTGTCTGCCCTGGACGTGTCCATCCAGAGCCAGATCCTGAACCTGATGCGCGCCCTGCAGCAGCAACGCAGCCTGGCCTATTTGTTCATCAGCCACGACCTGGCCGTGGTGAACCACCTCGCCGATCGCGTGGCAGTACTCTACCTCGGTCGCCTCGTGGAAGTGGCCCCGCGCGCCGACCTGTTCGCAACACCGTCGCATCCCTACACGCAGGCCCTGCTGCAAGCCGTTCCCCGCATCGGCCGCCGCCGCAGCCGGGGCGTGGCGATCCGGGGCGAGATGCCAAGCCCGCTCAACCCGCCGCCGGGATGCGTGTTCCATCCACGCTGCCCCAAGGTGCAGGACGTTTGCCGGGTCACGCCGCCGCGCCTGGAATCAGCACCAGGGAGGGCCGGCCAGTTGGCCGCCTGCCACTTCAAAGAATGACCCGTATCGTCATGCCAGGGCTTGACCCTGGTATCCACGCCGTTGGACGAAACACGTCGACGCCGCCAGAACCAACCGATCTCGGCCGGTGCTGCCGCAACCCCGTGGAAACCAGGGTCAAGCCCTGGCATGACGGTGTGGCATGACCCGCTTTATCCTCCGCCGCGTGGGCCAAGCCGCCCTCGTGCTACTCGTCATGTCGTTCGTCATCTACAGCCTGATCGGGCTGATGCCGGGCGACCCGATCGACGTCATGATCTCCTCCAACCCCGGCGCCACGCCCGAGGTGGTGGCGCATCTGCGCGCGATCTATGGCCTCGATCAGCCGATCATGCTGCGTTACTGGCACTGGCTGGTCGCGGCGCTGCAGGGCGATTTCGGCTTCTCCCGCACCCACGCCCAACCGGTTCTGCAGGTGCTCGGCCCGGCACTGTGGGTCACCTGCAAGCTGATGCTGGCGTCGTTCGTGCTGTCGGTGCTGCTCGCCTTCGCGCTGGGCGTCGCGGCGGCGCTGAAGCCCGGCGGTATCGTCGACAGCATCGTGAGCCTGTTCGCCTTCGCCGGCATTTCCGTGCCGGTGTTCTGGCTCGCTTTGGTCATGATCCTGGTCTTCGCCGTGCAACTGCACTGGCTGCCGGCCAGCGGGCTCAGCACCGTCGGCGACGGCAGCTTCACCGACCAGTTCCGCCATCTGCTGATGCCCGTGATCACCCTCGCGCTGGCCAACACCGGGCAATTCACCCGCTTCGTCCGCGCGGCCATGATCGAGACGATGCGCATGGACCATATCCGCACCGCCCGGGCGAAGGGTGCGGCCGAGGGGCGGATCGTGATGATCCACGCGCTGCGCAACGCCATGATCCCCGTGGTGACCGTCATGGCGCTCAGCTTCGGCAGCCTGTTCAGCGGCGCCCTGATCACCGAGACGATGTTCGCCGCACCCGGCATGGGCAAGATGATCTACGACGCCATCCTGGGCAACGACTTCAACCTGGCGCTCACCGGGCTACTGTTCGCGACCCTGATCACCCTGCTGAGCAACCTGGCCGCCGACCTCGCCTATGGCTGGCTCGACCCCCGGATCAGCCTATGAGCACCACGACCACCGAACGCGCCGTCTCCCCCTGGCGGCTGCGCTGGCGCCGGTTCCGCAAGCATCGCACCGGTATGGCCAGCCTGGTCGTGCTGGCGTTGCTGCTGATCTTCGCCCTGTCCGCCTGGCCGCTGGCGCACTGGCTCGGTGTGGACCCATACGAGACGGATTTGTTCTCGCAGTATGGCCCGCCCTCGATGCAACACCCGCTCGGCACCGACGAAGCGGGCCGGGACGAGTTGGTGCGGCTGATGCTAGGCGGCCAGATCTCGCTGCTGGTGGGTGTGCTGTCGACGGTGTTCGGCAGCATCGTGGGCCTGATGGTGGGCGTGGTGGCCGGCTACATCGGCGGCCGCACCGACTCCGTGCTGATGCGGTTCACCGACGGCATGATCGCGCTGCCGCTGCTGCCGCTGCTGATCGTGCTCGGCGCGTTGGACCTGACCAAGCTCGGCTTCTCGGCCGATTTCGCGCACTCCGGGGCCGCCGGGTTCTGGCGCGTGGTGGTGATCATCGCCCTGGTGGACTGGACCGGCATCGCCCGCCTGACCCGCGCCGCCACCCTGGCCCTGCGCGAACGCGACTACGTCCGCTCCGCCAAGGCCAGCGGCGGCGGTGCCACCTACGTCATGACCAGCCACATCCTGCCCAACGTCGCCACCCCCCTGATCGTGGCGGTGACACTGACGGTCGGCCGCGTGATCCTGTTCGAGAGCGTGCTGAGCTTCCTGGGGTTCGGCATCGTCGCCCCCACGCCGTCCTGGGGCAACATGCTGAACAACGCGCAAGACCTGGTGACCACCGACCCGGCGATCGCGATCTATCCCGGGCTGCTGATCTTCATCACGGTGATCGCAGTGAACTTCCTGGGAGACGGTCTGCAACACGCGTTCGACCCGCGGAGCGAGCGGTAGAGCAACACCCCGTCATGCCAGGGCTTGACCCCGGTATCCACGTCGTGCCGCCGACACCGGCCCGGCCGTCGTGCTACGCTCGTGCCACACTCGACTGACGCCCTCAGCGCAACCCCGTGGATACCAGGCTCAAGGCCTGGCATGACGGTGATGACCTGGCGCGGTCTCGGCGGCGCGATCCCGTCGCACCATCTTCGTCAAATTCGCCCGGTGCACCGGATGCACCCGCATCGGCTCCTGCGAGGTCTGCGACAGGCCGGTCGCCTCCGCCACCAGCGCCTCGGTTTCCGCCAGCAACGCGTCCTCGTCCTCGGTGGTGCGGACGAACTCGCGGCCGATGTCCAGCAGCACAGGGATCGCCAGGGGAGACACCCGCGTCAACCGAACAGTCCGCACCTTGCCCTGCACGCGGGCCAGCATATCGCTAAGCCGCGCCACGTCCGTCAGCCCCCGCGCGGCATCGGCCCGGGTGGCGCGCAGCAGGATGTGGTCCGGCTGGTGGCGGCGCAGCACGTCGTAGATCAGGTCGGTGTTCACCGTGACCTGACGGCGGTTCTTGTCGGCGCCCGGCTGCGACCGGTCCACCAGCCCGGCAATCACCGCCACGTTACGAAAGGTCCGCCGCAGCAGCGAGCTCTCCGCCATCCACGCTTCGAGGTCGTCGCCCAGCATGTCCTGCTGGAATAGCTCCGCCATGTCGCCGGGCTCGTTGGCGGTCCAGACGGCGATCACGTAGTCGGTCGCCACGAATCCGAGCGGCCCGTTTCCGGCACGCTCCATTCGCCGGGTCAGCAGCATGCCAAGTGTCTGGTGCGCGTTGCGGCCCTCGAAGCAGTAGGCGACGGTGTACCAGCGGCCATTACGGGGAAACACCTCCACCAGCAGGTCGTCGGGGCCGGGCAGGGTGGAGCGCTCCTGCTGCAGCGCCAGCCAGTCGCGCACCTGTTCGGGGAAGGCCGACCAGGTCGCCGGGTCGTGCAGCATGGCGCGCACGCGGGCGGCGAGGTTGCTGGTCAGCGGGTATTTACCACCGGCATAGGCGGGCACCATCGGGTCGCCGCGGCCGCCATCGGCGCACTCGACGGTGGTCTCGCGAATGCGCAAGTATCGCAGCAGCCGACCGGCGAACATGAAGGTGTCGCCGGGCACCATCATGTTGACGAAGCTCTCTTCGATCTCGCCCAGGTTGCCGCCGCGCTGCCCGCCGAGGCGGACCTTCAGCAACGGCATTTCGACGATGGTGCCGATGTTCATGCGGGCGAGGCGGGCGATGCGGGCGGAGCGGATCTCTACCCGGCCGTCGGCGTCGCGGAACAACTTTCGATAACGTTCATAGGCTTGCAGGGCGTAGCCGCCATCCTCCACGAAGAGTAGCACGTCCTCGAACGTGTCGCGGCTGAGGGCGGCATACGGTGCTGCCTGGGTGACCTCCTCATACAGATCGTCCGGCAGGAACGGTGCTGCGCAGGCCATCAGCAGCACGTGTTGCGCCAGCACGTCGAGCCCGCCGGGCCGGGGCGGGTCACCGTCCAACTCGCGGGCTGCGACACCTTGCACGGCCGCCTCGCACTCCAACACCTCGAACCGGTTGGCCGGCACCAAGACGGCGCGGCTGGCGACGTCCATCCGGTGGTTGGAGCGGCCGACGCGCTGCAACAGGCGGGACACGCCCTTGGGGGCGCCGACCTGGATCACCTGGTCGACGCCGCCCCAGTCGATGCCTAGATCGAGCGAGGAGGTGGCCACCACGGCTCGCAGCACGCCCTTCGCCATCGCCGCCTCGACCCGGCGCCGTTGCGCGATGTCCAAGCTTCCATGGTGCAGCGCGATGGGCAGCGTTTCGTCGTTCAGTTTCCATAATGCCTGAAACAGCAGTTCACCTTGGGCTCGGGTGTTGACGAACACGATCGTCATGCCGGCCGAGCGGATGCGGTCCAGGATCACGGCGGCCGAGGCCAGGCCCATCCGGCCGGACCAGGGCACGCGATCCTCGCTGAGCCGGATCTCCAGCTCGGGCGGTGCGCCTTCCGGCACCTCGACCAAGCGCACCGGCCCGCCACAGCCGATATAGGCTTCGATCGCATCCTTATACGCGACGGTGGCTGACAGCCCGACCCGGCGTGCCTCCGGCGCCAAACGCTTCAGCCGCGCCAGGCACAGCGCCAACTGGTCGCCTCGTTTAGTGCCGGCCAGGGCGTGGATCTCGTCCACCACGACGCAACGGAGGCCGCTGAACATGTCCGGCGCAGTCGGTTGGCTGACCAGCAGCGCCAGGCTTTCCGGCGTGGTCAGCAGGATGTTGGGCGGCGTTTCCTTCTGCCGTGCCCGCCGGGTCTGCGGCGTGTCGCCGGAGCGGGTTTCGACCGTCACAGGCAGGCCCATCTCCGCCACGGGCTCCAGCAGGTTGCGGGCGACGTCGGTGCCGAGCGCCTTGAGCGGGGAGACGTAGAGTGTGTGGATACCCGGCCGCGGGCAGGTGGCGAGGTCTACTAGCGACGGCAAGAATCCGGAGAGCGTCTTGCCGCCGCCGGTCGGTGCTATGAGCAGCGCCGTCTCGCCGACAGCCGCTGCGTCCAGCATGGCAAGCTGGTGCGGCCGAGGGGTCCACCCGCGCCCGGCGAACCAAGCAGCGAAGCGTTCTGGTAGTGTTCCAGTCACCCGCCAGATGTAGAGGGGCGAGAGCCGCTCCGCTAGGCCGCTGCCGGCTTATTGGTTTGTGGTGGGTTGGGCGCCAGGTTGAGCTGCATGTGCCTGCCGCCACGCCCGGAGTTGGTCGCGGGTGATCACGCCGGCGTGGCTGGTGTCGATCTCATCAAACCGGCGGCCCGCCATCTCAGCCGCGCGCTGGACAAACTCGTCGCGTGTGATGCCGCGAGCCGCAGTCTGGGGCGCACTCTGGGCGTAGGTGGCAATCGGCACGAGCGCGACAAAGGTCGCGGTGGCAAGACGAAGCATGACGGATGTCCTCGGGAGTTGCTGAGGTGCTTCTACCGCGAGTGGAGGTATCGAATTGAAACGAAAGCATTCATCCGGCAGCATGACGTAGCTTCGGTGGAGGGGAGGGTGGATAAGCAACACGCCACCCACCGACGCATCGCAGCCTCGATGGCGAAACACGTGAAAGTCGCATAATGCATATTATGGAAAGAGAGAGGCTAGCCGGCAAACTCCAGCACCAATCCGTCGAAGGCTGGTTCGATCCCGGCCGGAAGCTTGCGCGCCATCCAGCCCCAGTCCAGGTCCGGGCCCATATGAGTGAGAATCGTGCGCCGCGCGCCCACCCGCTCGGACCACGCAATCACCTGGTCCACATGGGCATGGGTCAGATGCCGAGCGCGCTGGAAGCAGCCGACGAGCCACGTGTCGACGCCGCGCAGTGCCTCGAATGCGGCATCGTCCAAATTCACCGCGTCGGTCGAATAGCCGAATGGGCCGATCCGTAACCCGGCCGTCTTCATGACGTGGTGATCCTGCTCGAACACTTGCACCGCCAGCCCGGCCGTCTCGATCCGGTCGCCATACTCGACGGCCTGGAACTCCAGGACGGGCCGAAAGAAACCCGGCGGAGTCCACGGGCGGAACACGTAGTCGAACCGCTTGGCCAAGTCCGACAATGTCGCCTGCGTGGCAAAGGCCGGCAGCGGCTTGCCGACGATGCGGTTGAGGATGCGAACCTCGTCCAGGCCCATGATGTGGTCGGCATGCGCGTGCGTGAACAGGACGGCGTCGATGCGCGGAATGCCGCACGCGAGCAACTGGGTGCGCAGGTCCGGACCCGTATCCACCAGCAGACGCTCGCCGGTCTGGCTCTCCACTACGATGGACGATCGGCTTCGGCGGTTGCGGGGCTCGGATGGGTTGCAAGCGCCCCAGTCGCCATGGCCGTCCGCACCCCCGACCTGCGGCACCCCTGCGGAGCCGCCGCAGCCCATGACGGTGACCCGCATCAGGCCGTGCGGCCGAACAGGCGGCGGAAATTGGTTGTGGTCAGCTCGGCCAGGGCCGCCGGGTCCAAGCCGCGAACCTCCGCCAACACGGCGGCCGTCTTGGCGACGTAGGCGGGTTCGTTGCGCTTGCCGCGGAACGGGACGGGCGCCAGATAGGGCGAGTCGGTCTCCACCAACAGCCGATCCGCTGGAATGTCGCGCGCTATGTCGCGGTTTTCAGTGGATTTCGGAAAGGTCAGAATGCCGGAGAAGCTAAAGTAGCCGCCCATCTGCAACGCCGCTTCCGCCAGGCCACGACCGGAGGAGAAGCAGTGTAGCAGAAAGTCGTACGGGCCGCCCTCCTCCCGCTCCTCACGCAGGATTTCCGCGATGTCGATATCGGCGTCACGGGCATGGATGCAGAGCGGCAGGCCGGCCATCCGGGCGGCCCGGATATGGGCGCGGAACGAGGCCTGCTGCACGTCCTTCGGCGCGGTGTCGTAGAAGTAGTCGAGCCCCGATTCGCCGATCCCCACTACTTTCGGATGGTCGGCGAGGGCTGCGATCGCCTCGGGTGTCGGCACCGGCGCCTTCGCCGCGCTCTGCGGGTGGACGCCGACGGTGCACCAGACGTTCTGATGCCCTTCCGCGAGGGTTCGGATGGCAAGGGACTGGTCCATCGTGGTGCCGATCGTCACCAGTTCGCCGACGCCGGCCTCGGCGGCCCGGGCCAGGACGGCATCCAACTCCGCGGTGAAGTAGTCGAGGTGGCAGTGCGAATCGATCAGCATGCCGGATTAGGCCGCCTCGACGTAGCGCGGGAAGATACCTTTCGGAGCCGGCAGCGCGAGGCCGCCGGGCAGGATATCGCTCAGGGCGGCGAAGCTGCGGGCGTCGGGTGGCACCGCGAGTTGGTCGAGCATCGCGGCCATGCTGTCGGGCATGAACGGCTGCAGCACCGTGGCGACCTGGCGCAGAACGTCCGCCAACACGCGCAGAACGGCAGCCATGCGGACCGGGTCGGTGCGACGCAACGCCCACGGCGCCTGCCGGTCGATGTAGCCGTTGGCCGCGCGGATCACCCGCCAGGCTTCGTCCAGCGCCTCGCCATACGATTGGCGCAGCAGCTTGGGGCGCATCGCGTCCGGCAGCGCCGCGGCCTGCGCGAGCAACTCGGTATCGTCCTCAGTCAGCGGCCCGCGATCGGGCAGCGTGGCGTTGCAGTTCTTGGCGATAAGGGACAGCGAACGCTGCGCCAGATTGCCGAGATCATTCGCCAACTCGCTGTTCATGCGGCCAATCAGTGCGCGCCGGTTGAAGTCACCGTCATTGCCGAACGGCATCTCCCGCAGCAGGAAGTAGCGCAGAACGTCCAGGCCGAACTCGCTCACAAGGTCCCGCGGGTCGACCACGTTGCCGACCGACTTGCTCATCTTCTCGCCCTCGACCGTCCACCAGCCATTGGCGTAGACGCGCTTCGGCACCGGCAGCCCGGCGGCCATCAGGAAAGCGGGCCAGAACACGGTGTGGAAACGGGCGATGTCCTTGCCGACGAAGTGGATGTCGGCCGGCCAGAACGTCCAACGCTTGGCCGCCGGGTCGGGGTAGCCCAGCGCCGTGATGTAGTTGGCCAGCGCATCCAGCCAGACGTACATCACCTGGTCCGGATCGCCGGGCACCGGCACGCCCCAGGTCAGCGAGGCGCGGCTGACCGATAAATCCGTCATACCGCCGCGAACGAAGCTGAGGATCTCGTTGCGGGTGGACAGCGGGCCGAGGAAGTCGGGATTGGCCTCATAGAATGCCAGCAGCCGGTCACCCCACTGCGACAGCCGGAACAGGTAGTTGGGTTCCCTCACCCACTCGACCGGCGAGCCGAAGGGGGACACCTTGGTGCCGTCGGGCCGGGTGACAATCTCGTCCTCGCCATAGAACGATTCGTCCCGCAGGGCATACCAACCCTCGTAGTGGCCGAGGTAGATCTCCCCCTTGTCGGCCAGCACTTTCCATAACGCGGCACAGCCATCCTTGTGGCGCGGCTCCGTCGTGCGGATGAAATCGTCGTTGGAGATGTTCATCTTCGCCGCCATGTCGGCGAACTCGGCGGCCAGCCCGTCGACGAAGGCCTGCGGGTCCTGCCCCGCGGCGGCGGCCGCCTGCGCCACCTTCTGCCCGTGCTCGTCGGTGCCGGTGAGGAAGAATACGTCCCTGCCCTCCAGCCGCATCCAACGCGCCAGCACGTCGGCCGCAATGGAGGTGTAGGCGTGGCCGATATGCGGGGCCCCGTTCACGTAATAGATCGGCGTGGTGATGTAGAAGGTTTCGGTCATGACCCGTTCAGCAGCGCGATGGAGGATAGCAGCGCCTGGCGCCGGTCCAGGTTCAGCCGCTCGGTCTCATCCTGGATATGGGTGAGCGACTGCCACATCTCAGCCCACTCCGCCAGCGGACGCAACGTCGCCAGCCGTTCGGGAGTGCCCCGGGCCGCCCGGCGCACGATGTCGGCCAAGGCGTCGCGCAGCAGTGTCATGAACGGGGTGAAGCGGTCCTCCGCCCGGCCGCCGAGTTGTTCGGCGATGGCGAATGCCCGCAGCTTGGGCAGGCGTGGTACGCCGTCCAACACTTCGGCTGCAAGAACCGCGAGTTGCAGCCCCTTTTCCTCCGCCAGCAACAGCGCCCGCCCCGGCGACCCGGCGGCGATTTCGGCTAGATGGGTGCGTTCGGCGGCCGCCGTGTCGGGCAGGTATTCAGCCAGGGACGCTGCCATCTCGCTGGAGTCGAGCGGGGCCAGGCCAAGACGGCGGCAGCGGCTGCGGATCGTGGGCAGCAGCCGGCCGGGGGCGGCGCAGGTCAGCAGCAGCACGGCGCGGGCCGGCGGTTCCTCCAGCATCTTCAGCACGGCATTGGCGGCGTTGCGGTTCATGTGCTCGGCGCCGTCGATGATCACGACGCGCCAGCCGCCCTCGGCGGGGGTCAGCCGCAGGAAGGCGGACACGGCGCGCACGTCATCCACCACGATCTCGCCGCGGAGGCGGGATTTTTTGTCGTCCCACTCCCGCTCGATGGTGAGCAGGTCGGCATGGCTGCCCACGGCAATGCGGCGGAACACCGGGCTGCTCGGGTCGACCGCCAGGGTATCGCCGGGTTTGACCCCGGCCAGCAGCCGGCGGGCGAAGCGGTAGGCGAGCGTCGCCTTGCCGATGCCAGGCGCCCCGGTGAGCAGCCAAGCATGATGCATGCGGCCGCCGAGCATTGCCTCGAGAATCTGCGCCTGCGCCGCGGCATGCCCGAACAGCAGCGGGTTCTCCCGGGGTGAAGGGGTCACTTGCTGCTCCCTCTCCCCTTGAGGGAGAGGGCCGGGGTGAGGGGTGTCACGCCCGGGTCGGTGACTAAGCGGCCCTCACCCCGGCCCTCTTCCGCAGGCGGGAGAGGGAGGCGTGCGGAGACTTCGTCGATATCGCCGCTGGCGTCGATCAGGCGGCAGCGTTCGGGTTCGGCATCGGCGATCGCGCGGAACCCGGCAGCGACCCGCGCGTGGAACCCCGGCCCAAGCCGGTCGTACCGATCCGGCGCCAACCCGCGCGCCGCCGTGCGGGCGACGGCGACATCCTCCTGCACGTCCAGTACCAGCGTCAGGTCCGGCACGATACCTAGCAGCCCGATCTGCGCTGCAATCTGCGCCCGGTCCGCACCTTGCCCATACCCCTGATACGCCATTGTCGAATCATAGAACCGGTCGCATACGACCGTCATCCCCGCCTGCAACGCCGGACGGATCGTGCGCGCGACGTGTTCCGCGCGTGCGGCGAAGTGCAGCAGCATCTCGGCCTGCGCCGACCAGTCGTGCCGGCCGGACAGCAGCAAGCCCCGCAGCGTCTCAGCCCCGGGCGCACCGCCGGGTTCGCGGGTCAGCAACACGGGGCGGCCCGACGCTGCCAGTCGCGACGCCAGGCGCCGGGCCTGGGTCGACTTGCCGGCGCCCTCCCCGCCTTCCAGCGTGATGAACAGTGCGGCTCAGCTTCCGAGCACGTAGTGGCTCAGCACGGATACGGCGCGACCTGGCAGGCCCTCGCGCGGCACGTCCTCGCCGGCGAGCAACGGCACCTGCATGTCGGGCACGCCGGTGCCGCTCACCACCAGCTTGCCGATGGTGTCGCCCTTGCCGATCGGGGCGGTCAGCGGCGCACTGTATTGCACCTGAATCTTCGCCGTATTGCGCCACTGCCGCGGCATGGTGATGGTCAGGTCCCGCCCGCCAACCAGCGACACCGTCTTACGCGTGCCGAGCCAAACTTTGACCGTCTCGACCGTATCGCCGGCGGTGAACAGGGTCACGTTCTCGAACTCGCGGAAGCTCCATTCCAGCAGCTTCTCGCTCTCCTCGGCCCGGGCGTGCATGGAGGTTAGGCCGTTTACGACGACGATCACGCGGCGCCCGCCCCGGTCCGCGCTGCCGACCAGGCCGTATCCGCCGGCGTCGGTGTGGCCGGTCTTCAACCCGTCGGCCAAGCCCTTCTGCACCAGCGAGTTGCGGTTCTGCTGCTCGATCCCGTTGTATTTGAACGTTGTTTCTTTATCGTAGTGATAGTACTCGGGATATTCCTTGATGATGTGAGCGGCCACCGTCGAGATGTCGCGGCAGCTCATGTGCTGCGTGGCGTCGGGCCAGCCGGTGCAGTTGGCGTAGTTGGTGTTCGTCATGCCGAGCTCTTTGGCCTTGGCATTCATCAGGTCGACGAACTGTTCTTCGGACCCGGCGATCGCCTCCGCCAGCACGATGCAGGCGTCGTTCCCCGAGTCGATGATCAGGCCGCGGATCAGGTCCTCCACCTTCACGCTGCCGCCCTGGGGCACGAACATCTTGGACCCCTGCATCCGCCAGGCCTTGTCGCTGACGGGCAGTTCCTGGTCCAGTTTCAGCCGGCCGATCTTGAGCATGCCGTATACGATGTAGGCGGTCATCAGCTTGGTCATGGACGACGGCGGCTGCGGCACGTCCGCGTCCTTGTCCAGCAGGCTGGCGCCCGTGTTGTAGTCCATGATGAAAGCGTATTTGGCGGCGGTGTCGATCGGGCCGAGCGGCGTATTGGCCGGGCTGCCGGTGGGCGCCGGGTCGGCAGCCGCCTTGCCATGGGCGGCACGGGCTGGGCGGCGCTGGGCCAGCACGGGGGTGGCCGCCAGCGCTGCCGTGCTGCCGAGAAGGATACGCCTGGAGAGTGTTGGGGTCATGCCGGTCGCTCCTATTCCACCACCAAGTGAGAGTCGATTACCCCCGCGCGCCGAGCCTGGTCCAGCGCCGCGTCAGCCGCCGCCACAGACGCGAACGGGCCAGCCCGAACGCGATAACTATCGCTGCGGCCCCGGTGCACCTGCTCCACCGTGGCTTGCAGCCCGGTCAACTGGGCCACTTCGCGGCGGGCGTAGTCGATTCGGCTGAAGTCGTCGGCGCGCAGGTAGATGCCGCCGGGTGCGGCGGGGCCTTGCGTCACTTGGTCGGGCAGACGATCGGGCACCTTGGCGCTCGTCTCGGGCACGGCGGCCGGGGGGGCGGCGGTGCTGCGGGCACTGCGGCCGCGGTTGGACTGACCGACCCCGGGCGGCGGTGCCAGCTGCTCGGCGGTGACAGCGGTGAGCGGCGCGGCGACGACGGCCAGCTTGGGGCCGCCGCCGACCTGGTCGGTCAACGCGCGGGTCAGGCCGGCGTCCAACTCGACACGGATCTGCGTGCCGTCGCTGGCGCCGAGCAGGTCGGCGGCATGCCGGGTCAGGCCGAGCAAACGCCCGGGGTTCTCCGGACCCCGATCGTTCAGCCGCACCAGGATCTGCCGCCCGGTCTCGAGATTGGTCACCCGGGCGATCGCGGGCAGTTGCAGCGTGTGGTGGGACGCGGCCAAGGCAGTCGGGTCGAACCGCTCGCCATCCGCGGTCAGCCCGGCGCGATTAGGGATGATGGCGGCTAGCCCGGTCGCCTCATACTCGGTCTGGTCCTGCGGGTAGTACCAGACGCCGCCGAGCTGATAAGCACCGCCCAGGGTGTAATGGGCGGGCGTCGGTGGCAGTGGCGGCTTGCGAACGAACAGGCTGCAGCCCGAAAGCATTAGGGCGGCCGCGAGTGCCGCCGCGGCACGGCATGTCACGTGACGGTGTCGCCCAGCAGGCTGACGGCCAGGGCATAATAGTCCGATGGATTGTAGCGGCGGATCGCGTTGAAATTGCTGTAAACCATGAACGCCGGGCCGCCGGTGCCGTCCGGCATGATCACTGCACCGACCGGATCGAGTCGGCTGAACGCGCTCCCGTCGTTGCGCCGCACGCCCTGGCGTTGCCACTCACCGAGCGGGCGCTTCACCTCCCGGCCGACCGAGGCGGAGTCCATCGTCGCCGGCACCAGCACCGGTTGGGCGGACGGCTCGTTGAAGCGCCAGCCGCACTTGGCCAGGTAGTTGGCGATGGAGCCGAGCACGTCGCCGCGGCTGTCCCAAATGTCACGGCGGCCGTTGCCCTCGAAGTCGACGGCATAACGCAGGTACGAGTCGGGCATGAACTGCGGCTGCCCCATCGCACCGGCGTACGAGCCCATCATGCGGCCCGGCATCACGTCGCCATGGTCGAGGATCTTCAGCGCGCTGATCAATTGGCTACGGAAGAACGCGGCCCGCCTACCCTCCCAGGCCAACGTCGCGAGCGCCTCGATCACGTTGTAGCTGCCGGTGTCGGTGCCGAAATTGCTCTCCAGGCCCCAGATGCCAGCGATCGGCTGCGGGTCGACACTGAACTGGCTGGACACGGCGCCGAACAGCGCGCGGTTGGCGGCGTAGGCGTCCCGGCCGCGCGCGATCCGCTTATCGGACATGGTGAACGACCGATAGCGCGCCCAAGTCATGGTGAACTCGGGCTGCTTGCGGTCGGCGTCGATCACCTTCTGGTTCGGGCCGATGCCGGTGAACGCCGCGTCGAGCGTGGCCTCCCGAATGCCATCGCGCCGGGCCTCGCTGCGCACGCCGTCGAGGAAGCTGCCGAAGCTGTCCTGTGCGTGCGCGGCAATCGGGCCGGCGGCCAGGCCGGCCAGTAGAAGGCGGCGACGCATCAGAACCGCACGGACGCGGCGAGGGAGCCGAAGTTGAACAGCCCGGCTTTGGCGGTCCGGAACTCCTGCGTCTGCCAGGTCTGCGAGTAGGTGACGCGGACGCCGTGATAGATCAGCGCCGCCCCCGCCTCGAGCTCGCCCACGTCCCACTTGGTCGCGACATGGCGGCTGCTCTGGAAGTTGTTGCCGTCCAGCGTCACGTCCGTGCCGACCGCCTGCCCGTCGGCGCCGGCGAAGAAATACCAAACGAAGGGGCGCGTGGGCGTGAAGGCGTCGGTGCCGGACAGCCCCGGCTGGATGCGTGCCACGCCGTAGTCGCTGTCCAGCCCCTGGCCGAAGCGGAAGATCACGCCGGCCTGGACGTAGTTGCGCAGCAGCCCGAACCCGGCGGTGATGGACGGCAGCGTGTCGAACGAGATCCCTTGGTAATCACCCAGCGGAATGCGCCAGGTGCGGTCGGGCGTGATCTCGAAGATCGGCTCGTTCTTCAGGCCGGTGCCCCAGCCCTTGTTGCCGGTGTCGCCGATGATGCTGTGGAAGCCGTTCTGGATCGTCTTGCCGCCGGCGCCGGGCCCGACGATGCCGAGCTCGACGGCGAGCACCGTGCGCGCATCCCCGGTGTCGTGGATCAGCGCCCCGGTCACGCCGAGCACGGCGGCATAGGGCCGGTCGTTCAGTGGCGGGTTGTAGGATTGCGTCTGGCGGGGCGTGAAGATGGATTGCGTCAGGTCCAGGCTGACGCGTTGCACGCCGTCGCCCCAGATCTGGTTGGCGGCCGTTTGCAGGAACGTTGGCACTTCGTCTGTCCCCGACGTCCAGCCGAGTCGCAGGCCGCTGGTGTAGTACTGGTCGGAGGTGCCCTGCAGGGTGGACACGGCATCGTTCTCCACCTGCACGGTGACGATGTTGGCCGTGTCCTGTTGGGGGGTGGCGGCGATGGCAGTCTGCGCGGACACGGCCAGCAGGCTGGTGGTGGCGGCGATGGCAAAAAGTCTGCGCGACATGGGGACCCGTTTCGAGGTGGCGTCCGGCTTGAATAAAGGGTTGCACGCCGCGGCGAAACCCTTTCAATCGCCACCCGAGGGACAGGTGGCCGAGCGGTTTAAGGCTCCAGTCTTGAAAACTGGCGAGGTGCAAGCCTCCGTGGGTTCGAATCCCACCCTGTCCGCCACCGCGCACCGTCATGCCAGGGCTTGACCCTGGTATCCACGGGGTTGGCTGATGACGTCGAGCGCATGTTTGCCACCGTCGCATGCAACGCGCCGGGCGCTGGTGTTTGCGAACCCCCGTGGATACCAGGGTCAAGCCCTGGCATGACGGCACGAGCAGGAGCCCTGGGCATGACCGAACCCGACCTGAATGACCCCACCCTCCGAGACCGTGCCGTGCGCGCCGCCACCGGGGCGGCGGCGTTCGATGTGCTGATCACCGGGGGCACCGTCGCCGATATGGCCACTGGAGAACTGCGGCCCGCCGATATCGGTCTGGTCGGCCCGCTGATCGCCAGCGTCCATGCGCCTGGCAGCCGGAGCGACGCCGGGCAGATCATCGCGGTCGCGGGCATCGTGGCGCCGGGGCTGATCGACACCCACCTGCACATCGAAAGCTCGATGGTCACCCCGCGCCGCTACGCCGAGACGGTATTGGCCCAGGGTACCACCACGATCTGCTGGGATCCGCACGAACTCGGCAACGTGCTGGGGCTGGAGGGTGTGGAGTGGGCCATCCGCGCGGTCCAGGATCTGCCATTGCGCGTGCTGGTGTTCGCCCCCTCGTGCGTGCCCTCGGCACCGGGGCTGGAGCGCGCCGGCGCCATGTTCGACTCGGCGGACATGCGCACCATGCTGGCCATGCCCGGTATCGCCGGGGTCGCCGAAGTGATGGACATGCGCGGCGTGCTGGAGCGGGCGCCGAAAATGCGCGGCATCGTCGAGGCCGGGCTCGCGAGCGGCAAGCTGGTCTGCGGCCATGCCCGCGGGCTGGGTGGCCCGGCGTTGCAGGGGTTCGCCGCCGCCGGCCTACAATCGGACCACGAGGTGAGCGACGGCGACGATCTACTGGAGAAGCTGCGCGCCGGGTTCACCGTCGAGCTGCGCGGGTCACATGACCAGGTGTTGCCTGGGGCGGTGGCGGCCTTGGCCACCCTGCCCTGCCTGCCGCCCACGCTGACGATCTGCACCGACGACGTGTTCCCCGACGATCTGGCCGCAAAGGGTGGCGTGGTCGACGTGCTACGCCGCCTCGTGCGTTACGGGATGGCTCCGATAGACGCGTTGCGCTGCGCCACCCTGCACGCGGCGTTGCGCATTGGACGACGGGATCTCGGGCTGGTGGCGCCGGGTCGCCGGGCCGATTTAATCGTGCTGTCGGACCTGGCGGCGATGCGGGTGGAGCTGGTGTTTGCCTCGGGCCGCGTGGTTGCACGCGACGGGCAGACCACCGTCGCCCTGCCCGACGCGCCGCCGCCGCCGCGGGGCACGATGCAGGTGCCGCATTTCACCGCCGCCGATTTCGCCATCGCTGCCCCGGGCTCGAGCGCAGGGGGCGAGACGGCCTGGCTGCGCACGGTGGACCGGCCGCGCTTCACCCGCTGGGGCGAGACGGCGGCCCG
>CAXTCJ010000111.1:16363-18866 GCA_964242215.1 uncultured Acetobacteraceae bacterium
GGCTGCGCACGGTGGACCGGCCGCGCTTCACCCGCTGGGGCGAGACGGCGGCCCGGGTTGAGGGCGGCGCGGTGGTGCTACCGGACGATGCGATCTTCATGGCGGTGATCCACCGTCACGGCCTGGCCCCCGCCATCCCGGTGATGGGCGTGTTGCGCGAGTGGGGCCACTGGCGCGGCGCCATCGCGACGACGGTGGCGCACGACAGCCACAACCTCGTCGTGTTCGGCCGCGACGCCGCCGATCTGGCCGCCGCGGCCAACGCCGTGACCGAGGCCGGCGGTGGCATGGCCGTCGCGTCCGGCGGCATGGTGCGTGCGGTGCTGCCGTTGCCAATCTGCGGGCTGATCTCCGACGCATCCACCGCCGACATGGCCGCCCAACTCGCTGTGCTGCGACAAGCCGCCGACGCCGTGGTGCCCTGGGACCCGCCGATGCTGACCTTCAAGTCGCTGGTCGGGGCGTCGCTGGCCTGCAACCCCGGGCCGCACGTGACGGATTTGGGAATTACGGACGGGTCGACTGGGGATGTTTTCCAGACAGCGGTGATCTGACAGGAAGATCATCCCCCTCCGCTTGAAGGAGGGGTTAGGGGAGGGGTGGCAGCGGCACAGCGCTGGGAGGTCGGGAGCACCCCTTCCCCCGACAGTCACTTCCCGCCCGAATGCATCATCGTCCGCACGTAATACCGCTGCAGGGCCAGGAACGGAACCGCCGCCACCAGCACCGACACCGAGGCCGAGGCGAACAGGCCGCCCCAGTTCGCCGTTTCCATGTTCGCGTGCCGAGCGATCGCGACCTGGATCATCACCTTGTCCGGTGAGCTCGCCGCCACGATCGGCCAGAAGAACGCGTCCCATTGCTGGATGAACTGCATCAGCGCCGCCGTCGCGATCGTCGGGCCCGAGAGCGGCAGCACCAGCCGCCAGTAGATCTGCCACCAACTGGCACCATCGATGCGCCCGGCCTCGTACAGCTCCCGCGGGACGGCGGCGAAGAATTGGCTGAACAGGAATATGGATAGCCCGCTCGCCACCTCCGGCAGGATCAGCGCCTGGTAGCTGTCGGTCCAGCCGAGGAAGCGGATCAGCGTGTAGAGCGGCATGACGATCGACTCGAATGGCATCATGAAGCTGGCCAGCACCAGCACGAACAGCGTCGCCCGGCCGCGGAACCGGAACGCCGCGAAGGCGAAACCGGCCATCGAATTCACCACCAATGCCGCTACCACCGTCACGACGGAGACCAGCACCGAGTTGCCGATCGCGCGCGGGAAGTCGCCCCGGGTCAACTCGCCGTAATTATCCAGCGTCAGTTGGCTCGGAATCAGCGTGTGCCACGAGAACCGGCTGCCGTAGCGGAAGATGTCACCGGCCGGCCGGATCGACGAGATCAGCAGCCAGTACAGCGGCAGCAATGCGAGCACGGCCACGACGGTCATCGCACCGTAGCGCAGGGCGGCGCCCCGCCTCACGCCGTTTCGTCCGCGCGGAAGAAGCGCAGCTCGATCGTTGCCACCGCAGCCACGATCAGCAGGATGACGGTGGAGATTGCCAGCGACCGTCCGTTGTCCAGCAGGGTGAACGCGGCCCGGTAGGCCTCGAACATCAGCAACGACGTGCTGCCGTTCGGTCCGCCGGCGGTGATGATGTAGACGGGTGCGAATAGCAGGAAGTTGGCGGCCGTGTCCGCGATCAGCACGAACGCGAACGACCGGCGCATCAGCGGCAAGGTGATGCTCCACAACCGGCGCCACGGCCCGGCGCCGTCGATCGACGCGGCCTCGTTCACCTCGGGCGGGATTGCCGCCAATCCGCCGAGCATGAAGAACATCCAGTAGCCGACACCGCGCCAGGTGCAGATCGCGATCAGGCTCGGCAGCGCTTGGCCCTCGCTGCGGAAGAAGGGCTGCGCGGCCAAACCGAGGCTGCGCAGCAGCCCGTTCACCGGCCCCACCCCAGGGTCCAGCAGCAGGTTCCACATCACCGAGGTCAGCGCGATCGATACGGTGATCGGCAGCAGCACCGCCGTCCGCAACGCCCCCACGCCGCGCCCGGGTTTGGCCATCAGCAGCGCCAGCACGAACGCCAGCACCACCTGCAGCGGGTTGATGATCAGGTTGAACACCAGCGTGACGCGGACGCTGGTCCAGAACTCCGGGTCGTCGAGCAGGCCCGTGTAGTTGTCGAAGCCCTGGAACGACGTCTCGCCTGTCAGGTCAGTGCCGGTGAAACCGCCGCCGACCGACAGCAGGATCGGCACCACGCGAAATAGGAAGAGCCCAAGCAGAGCGGGTGCGAGGAACGCGAACGGTACCCACCATTTCGTACGCATTCAGTGTCTGTCCCGAAAGTCGCTGTGGTGAGTCAGAGGCGCGCTTGCGCGCCGCCCGGCGGCGATCTCCGAGCACCGGAGCGGAGCGGCCATACGGGCCGTGAGCAGCGGAGCGCAGAAGATCACCGCCGGATGACCGCCGCAGTAGACTTTCGGGACAGACACTCAG
>CAXTCJ010000112.1:0-7873 GCA_964242215.1 uncultured Acetobacteraceae bacterium
CGCCGCCACCGCCGCCAGCGCCTGAGCCACCACCACCGCCGCCGGTGCCTGAGCCGCCACCACCGCCGCCAGCGCCTGAGCCACCACCACCGCCGCCGGTGCCGCCGCTACCTCCGCCGGTGCCTGTGTCGCCGCCGCGTCCGCCAGTGGCGCAAACGCACCCGGTCCCGCGCGTGGTGCGCCGGGCAGCGCCGCGAACTGCGGTTGCCCGCGCTCCGGCGAATCCCGCGGGGACGCCTGCGCAAGCGCCGGAGGGGCGCGCGACCGACGAACAGACTGCCGCGAGCCGCACGAGCGCTGCGAACAATGGCGCCGCCTGGATGGGCAAGCTGAAGCGATGGTGGGACCAGCACTCCTTCTATCCAAAGGAGGCGTCGCAGACCAACGAGGGCGGCAACGTAAGAGTGCGCATCGTCATTGCCGGTGACGGCCAGGTCACGTCGATCGAGGTGGTGCAAGGCTCGGGATCGGGTGTGCTCGACGCGGCGGCGCTGGCCGTGTTTCGCAACGCCCGTCTGCCACCCTCGCCACCGGGCACGCCCGCGCAACCGGCCGACGTCGTGGTGACGCTGCACTACCACCCGGCAGACGGTGGCGGCTGATCCGATGCAACGCCGGAGCTGCTGAAAACAACGCCGCTCATGAGACGAGCCGATCGTCGAAGCAAGCATTTCGCAGCCAGAGCGAGTCGGCCGTGCAGAAACTTCTGGACACGCGACCTGCGCAGGCTAATGCTACCGATCGTAGCTTTTCAGCAGTAGGATCGCCTTGATCTAACGGACGGGAGAACACTCGATGCGCTCGCCGGTCGCCTCAGCCGCCGTCGCCGCGGCTTTCGTTCTGACGCCGGTGGCCACCGGCTACGCACCCGCGTTGTCCCAGGACTTCAGCATAACGAACCCAGAGGAGCCGGCGGACGCGGGCCGCCGCGACCTGATGCGGCAATTGCAGGCATGGTGGGATTTGCACGCCTACTATCCCAAACACGCCTCGAACAGCGATGAGGGTGGCACCGTCAAAGTCCATCTGCTGATCTTCCCTGACGGCAGGATCTGGGCGGTCGATGTTGCGGAAGGTTCGGGATCGAACGCGCTCGACACGGCCGCTGCTGCGGTGTTCCGCGGAGGGTTCGTGCGGCCGTTCCCGGACGGCGCGCCGGACGCGAAGTTAGACATTTCCCTGCACTACGTTCTGGCGCACCGGCACGATCAGCCGTCGGCTGCAGCTTACACACCGGCGTTGTCCAAGCGCCCGTTCACCATAACGAACGATCCGGTGAAGTCGCCGATCCTGGATACGATGCTGCAAAGGACCTGCACCGGAACGGTGGTGCGGGGTGGGATCAGAAATCATCCTATGTACGGCACGCGTGCTTGGGCGCAGGCAGTGTTCTTTCGCAAACCCGATGGCACGCCGTGGGTCAAGTTTTATGAAGGCGGCTACGGCACCCTCGCTCCGGTGATCGAAGTCGGCAAGTGGGTGCAGTGGAGCGGTCGCGAAGAACATCTCAGGAGCGGGATCAGTATGTTCACGCAATACACTGTATGGCCTGACGGCGATAACAATCTGGACGGCAACATAGAGTATTCTTATCCGTATGACCGAGGTATCGGTCATGGGGGAACGGTCAGTTTCAGCTGCGCAACAGAAACCGTGCCCGCGATCACATGGAATGCTGCGGCCGTGACTCCCAGCCAAAGTCCACCCGGCGATCCACCCTGAGCAGGCAGACTGGTGATCGTTGCAAACAGCGAAAGACTGGTGTTGACCTAACGGACGGGAGAAACCTCGATGCGGTTACCAGTCGCTTCGGCCGCCCTTGCCGCGGCTGTCGGTCTGACGCCGGTGGCCTCCGGCTACGCGCCCGCGTTGTCCCAGGACTTCAGCATAACGAACCCAGACGAGCCAACGGATGCGGGCCACCGCGACGTGATGCGGCAATTGCAGGCATGGTGGGACGCACACGGCTACTATCCCAGACACGCGTCGAACAACGATGAGGGCGGCACTGTCAAACTCCACCTGGAGATCCTTCCCGACGGCAGGATCTGGTCGGTCAATGTGGTGGGTCCCTCGGGATCGACCTCGCTCGATACGGCGGCAACGGCGGTGTTCCGCGGCGGCTTCGTGCGCCCGTTCCCGGACGGCGTGCCGGAGGCCGACCTAGACCTTTCGCTGCACTACGTCCTCGCCCACCGGCACAATGAGCCCGTGCCGGTGGGCTACACGCCCGCGTTATCCAAAAGGCCGTTCACCATCGCGAACGATCCGGTCACGTCGCCTATCCTCGCGACGATGATGCAAAGGAGTTGCACTGGGATTGTCGTGAAGGAGGGGATCAGAAATCATCCCGGGTACGGAGGGCATCATTGGGTCCAAGCGATTTTCTTTCGCAAGCCGGATGATGGCACGCCATGGGTCAAGTTTTATGATGGGGGCGAACCCCTACTCGCTCCAGTGAACGAAGTCGGCAAGATGGTGCAGTGGACCGGTAAAGGAGAGTCACCGCGGAGGGGTGTGAGTTTACAGTATCAATACACCGTATGGTCTGACGGCGATAACAAACTCAGTGGCAATATAGACGCCTATTTCTATGCAAACGCCTCGCAGGGTGTCAATACCGGCGGGACAGTCGATCTTACTTGTGCAACAGAGACCGTGCCTCCGATCTCATGGAGCGCTTGGATGGTCAGAACGATCCAGGCGCCACCGGGTGATCCACCCTGACAGCGACGGGAGCCTGCCGCGCCGCTGTCCATCTGGCCGATCGCCGCCATCACGGTTGTATCGGTGTCGCGCCTTCGGTGTCGCGGCGCGCGGACCCGTCTACGATCACGCGCCCCGTTGAGCAGGCGGCGCCCGCTAGACCGCGCGGCGGCGGCCGACGCTACGCCGTACGCCACGCGTCACGGAGCGCACCGCCGCCTTGAACGCGGGAACATACAGCAGCAGCGTGACGATCGTGATCGTTGCGATCGCGACGGAAATGGGGCGGGTGAAAAACGGCGCCAGGCTACCCTCAGACAGCACCAGGCCGCGGCGCAGGCTTTTGTCCAGTAGGCCGCCGAGCACCAGGCCCAAGACGAAGGGCGCCATCTGGTAGCCACGCCGGCGGAGGAAGAACGCGCCGATGCCGACCACCAGCATGGTATAGATATCGAACAGGCGGGAGGCGCTGGCGAACGCGCCGACGGTGCAAAGCAGGAAGATGATCGGCATCAGGACGGCCCGCTTCACCTTCAGCACCAACAACAGCGGGCGCACCAGGAATAGGCCGAACAGCAGAATACTGAACATCGCGATCGTGGTCATCGCCACCACGTCATAAACGAAGTGCGGGTGCTGGATCATCAGCATCGGGCCGGGCTGGATGCCGTGGATGATCATCGCCGCCATCAGCACGGCGGACGGGGCTGAGCCCGGAATCCCGAGGGATAGCAACGGGATGAGGTGACCGGGGATCGACGCCATATCCCCGGTTTCCGCCGCCATCAAACCGTCGATCGAGCCCTTGCCGAATTTCTCGGGCTCGCGGCTGACAGCCTTGGCCGCGGCGTACGACATCCAGGCGCCGGAATCCTCACCGACGCCGGGCATCAGCCCGGTGAGCACGCCGATCATGCCGGAGCGCAGCACCGTCGGCCAATAGCGGACGATCTCGCGGAAGCGGGGGAGCACGGAGTCTTTCAACTCCACCAGCTTTGGTTCGATGGGGCTGGCGAGCTTGGTCAGTATCTCGGCAAAGCCGAAGGCGCCCACCAGCGCCGGGATCAGCGAGATGCCGCCCGACAATTGGTCCCACCCGAAGGTGAAACGATCGTGCGCATACAGCCCGTCTTGCCCGACCTGCGCCACGAACAGGCCCAGCACCCCCATGAGCCAGCCCTTCAGCGGGTCGTCGCCCACCAGGCTGCCGGACATGGTGACGCCGAACAGCGCCAGCCAGAAGAACTCGTACGACCCAAACGACAGCGCCACATGGGAGAGCAAGGGGGTGAAGGCGGCCAGGCAGATCACGCCGAACAACGTGCTCGTGAACGCCCCCGAGGTGGCGATGCCGATCGCGCGCCCGGCCTGCCCCTGCTGTGCCAAGGCGTGTCCGTCGGCGCACGAGGCGGCGTTGGCGGCGGTGCCGGGTATGTTGAGCAGGATCGCCGTGCGCGACCCGCCATAGAGTGTCCCGACATAGGAGCAGACTAAGACGAGGATCGCGTCGTTCGTGGGCAGCTTGATGGTGATGGTGGTGAGCAGCGCAATGCACAATGTGGCGGAAAGGCCGGGCAGGCAGCCCACGATGATCCCGACCAGCGCCCCGCCCATTCCGTACGCGAGCGAGGTCGGGTTCAGGAAGCTGAGGTAGGAGTGCGCAAGATCGGCGAGGCCGGTGAACATCTGGGCGCTCCGGACTTCAGGGAAGCCGCACGAGAAAGATCTGCTGAAATAACACTGTGATGGCAACGCCCGCGCACAAGCCGATCGCCACCGCCTTCGCCACCGTCGTGGCGGTCAGTCGACGCCCGGCCACGGGCGCCTGCAGCACCAGTATCATTACGGTGACGAATATAGTGGACGCCGCCCAGAACGGCACGCCGTGGCCAACCAGTATGGTGCCGAATACGACGCAGAGCGCGATCACCAGCCCGGCCCGGCCCCAAGCACGCGGAGCGGCGAGTTCGACAAACGGGGACAAGCCGCCGCGGCGCAGGCTGCGGAGCGCCAGCAGACCGCCGAGCAGCAGCAGCGCAATGCCCAGCAGACCCGGCAGCAGCCCCGGCGCCCCGTAGGGCGGCACGTCCTGGTCCGCCAAGCGGTCCATCGTGATCGAGCCGATCAGCACCGCGGCCCCCAGCGCCAGCCACCCTGCCCCGTCCACTAGGTCGGACTGTGGCGAGGCTGGCGGCGTTTCCGTCGCTTCGATTTGCGTGTCGTCCAACACGGCCCCCTCTTGCCGGGTCAGAGCGCCGGAATGCCCACCGTGGCTGGCGACACCTTGGCTTTGCCGCTGTTGTACAGCTGCCAGGCGTTGGCCTGCACGACGGGGATGGAGAGCTTCTGCGCCTCCTCGCCATAGGATGGCGTGAACAGCGCACCGTGATCGGCCGCGTAAGCTTTGAGTGCTTCGCTGGTGGCGATCTTGTCCTTCCAGATCGCTTGCAGGGTGTTGACCACATCGTCCGGCACACCCTTCGGCACAAAGATACCAAAATAGCCGGGTGGGGCGGTGAAGCCGGGCAGCGTGGTCGAGAGCGGCGGGATCGTGCCGTAGCCGGTCAGCGTCAACGGTTGGTCGGCGACGGTGGCGAGCGGCCGCAGCATCTTGCCGCGGATCATCTCCGCCTCCTCACTGGCGACCTGGCTGGTCGCGTTCGTCTCGCCCGAGACAGTGGCGACCACGGCCGGGTTGCCGCCGTCATAGGTCACGTTGCGATAGGTCACGTGCGCGGCATTGGCCACCATGTCCATCGCGGCGTGCCCGGCGGAGGTGACGCCGGCGGTGGCGACACTGATGCCGTTGGGCTTCTTGCGCATCGCCTCGATCAGGTCGGCGGCGGTGGTGTAAGGTGAACTGGCAGCGACGCACAGAACCGGGATGTTCGCCACGCTGAGGAAGATGTTCCAGTCGGACAGCCGCGTCTTGAGTGACCCGAGCGTCTCGTAGGCGCCGAGATCCTGCACGGCACCGCTGGTCCAGGTGTAGCCATCGCGAGCGGCCTCGAGCGCACTGCGTGTGCCGATCGCGCCCGATGCGCCGGGCTGGTTGATGATCACAATGGTCTGGCCGAGCGCCTTCTCCAACTCGGTGGCGACCACGCGCGTCACCGTGTCGGTCGATCCGCCTGCGGCCCAGGGCACGATCAGGTTGATGGGCCGCGCCGGCTTCCAGGTGGCCGTCTGCGCACGGACCGACGCCGCACCCAGTGCCGCCAACCCCAAGCCGAGCGCCGTTCTGCGTGCGATGTTCGTGTTGTTCATTCTTGTATCCCTCCCGGCAGCTTCGTTCGTTACAGCGTGATGCGGCGCCCCTCTTCGGCGGCCCAGTATGCGGCGTAGTGTACCCGTATGGCCTCGTACGCGAGGTCGACGCCCGCGAGCGGCGCGCGCCCGGTGGCCACACATTCCATGAAGTCCTGGATTTCCTGCTGGTAGCCGCGCGTCCATTCTTCCTGCAGGCAGATGTTTTGCCAGCCGGTCTTGCGGTCGACCTTCTCCGTTATGTAGACGCCACCGAGCTTGGCCTCGTCCGTCAAGTAGCTGACCATGTGATTGTTGGGGGCGATGTTGGCGAACAGCACGCCACCCGTGGTGTAGGTTTCAACTAAGTTGCGCACGCCGCCCAGGATCATGTCGCCTGCGAAGATGCTGGCCTTCGTGCCGTCCGAAAAGGTGAGGCTTAGGAGCCCCCAATCTTCCACATCCACCGGATGCGCGTTGAGGTAGCGGCGCTGATCCGGCGGAGCCGCGGCGGTGAGATAGCCGACATCGCAGGTGACGTCCTTGACGGTGATGTGCTCACCCCGCGCCGTTGCTTCCACTTGCTTGAGGTACAGTGCGGCGGAAAGCGGGTGACAGCCCTGCCGGATCAGCGCGCCGCCGCCCGTCATGTCCCAGCGCGCGGCGTGCTCGGCGTGGGACCCGCTATGGCTCTCCTCCGCCTTCATGAACAGGATCTTGTCGCCGGTGGCCCGCAGGATCTCCGCGGTTTTCGCGACTGCGGGGGCGTAGACCCAATCCTCCGCATACAGGAACAATTTTCCGCTCGCCCGGATGGCGGCGACGGTCTGCTCCATCTCCTCCATCACGCGCTCGTACATCAGCGCCTTGGGGACGTGGCCGATCGGGGCTGCGTCGCCGGGTCGGCCGAAATAGCCGGTGAAGGGCTTCTCGCAGATCACGTGCTTGCCGGCCTGCATGCAGGCGATGATCATCTCGGCGTGCGACGCCGGCGGCGTGCAGAGGTCGATCACATCGATCGTTGGATCGTTCAGCAGGTCGCGGTAATCGCGATAGGTTTGCGGGATGGCGAACTTGCGGGCGAAGTCTACGACGTGGTCCCCGCGTGATACGACGGCGCGGACCTGGGCGTTGATGCCGTAGACGCGCGAATAGGCGTGCATGTGGAGCTCGGCTACGAAGCCGCTTCCGACTAGGCCGATACCGAGGGTTTTCATCGGGGCTCCGCCCCGAGCCCCGGCAGAGGACAGTCGTCCTCTGCACACCTGGGGTTAGTGGCCATCGAAGGCACCGGCCCGGCGTTGCTGGAAGGCGGCGATGCCTTCGGCTTGGTCATGGGATTGCATGACTAGGGAGTGGAGCTCGTTTTCGTACATCAGGCCAGCCTCGAACGGTACTGCTAACGCCATCCGCGCGGCGGCCTTGACGGATTGCGTGGCGATAGGGCTGTAGCTCGCGATCTTCGCCGCCAACGCATCCGTGTGCTCTAGCAGCACCTCGTCGTCGACGACGGCTTCCACCAGGCCCATGCGCAACGCAGTCTCGGCATCGATCGGATCACCGGACAGCATCATCATCATCGCGCCGCCATACCCCACCAACCTCGGCAGCATTTGCGACGCACCGCCGCCGCCGAGCCAGCCGCGTGTGACCTCCGGCGTGCCGAGCTTCGCACTGCGCGCGGCGATGCGGATGTCCGCGGCGATCGCCATCTCCAGCCCGCCACCCAGCACCCAGCCGCGCAACGCCGCGATCACGGGCTTGCGGATGCTGCGCACCTCCCTGGCATACTCGATGCGGTTGCGGAACGCCCACGGGCCTGGCTTCTCAGCCAGCTTGCCCATGTCGCTCCCGGCGCTGAACGCGCGCGACCCGGCGCCTGTGATCACCACCACCCGCACGGCCTCGTCGGTATCCACCT
>CAXTCJ010000112.1:7973-18825 GCA_964242215.1 uncultured Acetobacteraceae bacterium
GCCTCGGCCTGGGCGGCGGCGGCGCGCAGATCCTTCAACTGATACATCGCGGGGCCACCGGGTTGGAAATCCTGCTGCACCATGCGCAAGCCGTGCTCGCGCAGAATGGTGGAGTCGGCGAAACCACCCTGCAACGCCTGCTGCAACGCTGCCGGGTCAGCTCCACCAGCCTCGGCGAAATGCAGCGCCTCGGCGACGGCGAGCATGGTGCCGCCGACGATGATTTGATTGGCGAGCTTGGCCAGCTGTCCGCTGCCGACTGGGCCGATCCGCGTCAGCCGGCCCAGAATTTTCATCACCGGGCCGACCCGCGCGATCGCATCGACGGAGCCGCCGCCGAGGATGGCGAGCGTGCCATCGCGTGCGCCCCGCTCGCCGCCGGACACCGGGGCGTCGATGTAGTCGACGCCGAACGCTTTCAGACGGTCGCTCTGCGAGAGGCACGCCTCCACCGGGATGGAACTCATCACCGCCAGGATCGTGCCGGGCCGCATATCGTCCGCGACCGAGGGTGCGGTGAACAACACCTCGTCGATGACCGCGGCGGTGCTGAGCATTACGATCACCACATCGGCCGATGTCACAGCCTCGGTGGGGCTGGCGGCGATGCGGGCGCCGGTGGCTGCTGCCTTCTCCGGCGTGCGGTTCCACGCCGTGACGTCGAACCCGGCCTGCACCAGGCGACGGCCCATGTGGCCGCCCATGATGCCCGTGCCAAGCAGGCCAACACGCAGTGTGTCAGGCAAGCTTGGCGGCTTTCTTGACCTCGGCCAGGGTCTTGGCCTCGGGCGACTTCTTGTAGAGCAGGTCGAGCGGATAGCAGCCCGAAACCATGCCGTTGCGCGGTGCCGTGGTGCAGTCGCTGAAGGTGCGGCACAAGCGCTTCTTTTTCATCGTGCCGTCCCGCAGCACGTCGCGCGGCAGTTCCGGATACGACAACACCATGCGGCCCAGTCCGACGAAATCCGTCCATCCGGCGCGGATCGCGGCTTGCGCCACGTAGGGGAGGAATTCCTGCAGATAGGTGTAGCCGCTACCGACGCAGATGATGTTGGGAAACCGCGCCTTGATCTGCCGCGTCACTTCCAGAATGCGCAGCACGCCGACGAGCGGCTCCTCCGGCGGGCGATAGCCGTCCGAGGGCGGGTAGAGCGCCGGGCGGGTGACGTGCGGGTTGTAGTATGGGCTGCCGGCGGTGACGTTGAGCAGGGTGATGCCGAGGTCCTGCAACACGCCACAGAATGCAAAGCTTGCCGCCATGTCGAACTCGGTGGGCTGCGACGGGTCGGCGCCAAAACCGAAGTCGTAGGTCCTGCCTTCGAACGGCTCGGGTACGCCCGGGCCCAAGACGGTGCCGGAGGATTGCTCGGGGTCGGGGCGGAACGGCAGCAAGTCGATCGCGCTGAGACGGACGCCCATCTCGAGCCCGGGCGCTTCGGCGCGGATGCCGGCGACGATCTCGCGCAGGAAGCGGGTGCGGTTCTCGAGACTGCCACCGAACTTGCCAGGGCGGTGCACGGCGCTGAGGAACTCGTGGCCCAGATAGCCGTGGCAATGCTTGAGATCGACGAAATCGTAACCGCATTGCCGGGCGCGTTTGGCGGCCAAGACGTAATCGGCGATGAGGTGCTCGATGTCGTCATCCGTCATCACGGGGTAGTCGGCGCCTAAGCCGAACTTCCGATCGAGGATGGGGTGACGGTACAGTATGACCGGCTCCATCCGCCCGCCGGGATTGGGACGGCAGAAGCGGCCGGAATGGGTCAATTGCAAGCCGATGAACAACTCGCCCTCGGCGTTCTCTGCCGCCGGGTCGTGATGCGCCTCGATGAGGAGATCGCGTAGCCTGGCAATATCGACCATCGTCGATTCGGTTAGGCAGAGCTGCCGCGGGTTGGCCCGGCCGTCGAAGCGGACGGCGACGGCCTCGCCGCCCCAGATGAATTTGGCGCCGCTCCGGCCGAAATTCTGCCAGCGCCGGCGGGTGTTGTCGGATGGGCGGCCGTCCGGCGTGCCATCCCACCCTTCCATCGGCAAGATGGAGAAGCGGTTGGTCATCACGCGCCCAGCGACCATCAGTGGCTGTGCTAGCGGCGCACCCGGGCCGGTTTCGATCATGTCATCGCAGGGGAAGTCCAGGCCCAGCGACTGCGCGTAGGCCTGGAAGCCAGCGACGTCGCCGAGCGATGCGACCTTCGGATATTCGCCGAATTTCAAGCGGCCTCTCCTTCCCGTCCGGCCGCTGTACGGCTCTCGCTTAACTGGTTAGTTAGACTGCGATGGCCGATGCGGCGATGTCAACGCGCAATCGCCGCGGCGGGCGTCACGAGCAAGTAATGCAGGATCACATCGACGGCGTGACGTCGGCGTTGCGCTTTGGCGGCTGGGGTCAGCAGGTCGCGGTCGAATGCCTCGGCCAAGGTGGCGGCGTTGGAGAAATAGAAATAGCTGAGCGACGCGATGGAGATGTAGAGCTGCACGGGGTCGATACCGGGCCGCATGGTGCCCTCGGCCACGCCGGCCTTCAGCAAACCATTGAGTGTTTCGACCAACGGCGAGTGCATGCTGCGCAGCCGCTTCGACCGTTTGAGGTGCCGGGCCTCATTGAGATTCTCGCCGCTGAGCAGGCTGATCAACAAGGGATGGCTGCTGACATAGTCGAACTTGAATTCCACCAGCCGGCGGATCGCCACGACGGGCGCGAAATGGCTGAGGTCCAGCTCGCGCTCCTTCAGGCGCATGTCGGCATAGGCGTCTTCGAGCACTTCGAGATACAGGTCTTCCTTGCTCTTGAAGAAATAGTACAGCATCGCCTTGTTGCAGCCGGACGCCTCCGCGATCGCGTCCACCCGGGCGCCGGCGAGGCCCTTGGCCGCGAACTCGATCGCCGCGGCCGCGACGATCTGCGGGCGTGTGTTGTCCGGCGCCTTCGGGCGGTTTTCTGCGGTGGAGCGCAGGGCGCTCTGCTTGAGGGTCGGGGCGGGTCTGGTCGCTGCCTTCACGGCAGCTCTGCCAAACGCGGGCTGCGCGCGATGGGCGGACGCGCGGCCAGCAGCGCGGCCAGGCCCATGGGCGCGGATCGGAATAGGCGGGAGTCCATTTCGATCACGTGGTCGGCCAATCGCGGACGGAACGCCATCTGGGCAAGCACGTCGCGCTCGAGGTCGATTCCGGGCGCGAGTTCGGTGAGGACGAGGCCGTCTGGGCCGCCGCGGAATACGGCGCGCTCGGTGACGAACAGCACCTCCTGCCCCCGCTCTGCCGCGTAGGGGCCGCTGTAGGAGAGCTGCTGAACCGCGGCCACGAATTTCCTCTCGCGGCCTTCGCGCAGGATTCGAGCCTTGCCGTCCGGCCAGTCGACGGACAGGCCACCGGCGGTGAAGGTGCCGCTAAAGATAACCTTCTTGGCATTCTGACTGATGTTGACGAAGCCGCCGATCCCGATGATGCGGTCGCCGAAGCGGCTGACATTGACGTTGCAGGCGCGGTCCACCTCGGCAAAGGACAGGAAGGCGAGGTCGATCCCGCCGCCATCGTAGAAGTCGAATTGGTAGGGCTGGTCGACCATGGCGTGGTAGTTGCGGCTGGCGCCGGGTTCGTTGCCGGTGGCGGGCGCGCCGCCGATCAGCCCCTGCTCGTTGGTCAGGATCACGCTGTCGAGAATGCCCTCCTCGGCCGCGATAGTGGCGATACCGGTGGAAATACCGGAGCCGAGATTACAGACGGCACCAGGCACGAGTTCCATCGCGGCGCGCCGGGCGATTACTTTGCGGGGGTCGAGCGGGAGCGGCGTGATTTGCGAGAGCGGTATGCGCAGCTCGCCGGCATAGGTCGGGCTGTACTGGGTGAAATAGGTTTGTCCTTGCTCCGGCTCGACCACCACGAGGTCGACCAGCATGCCGGGGATCTTCACCTGCTTTGCC
This sequence comes from uncultured Acetobacteraceae bacterium, assembly GCA_964242215.1. Classification (GTDB taxonomy): domain Bacteria; phylum Pseudomonadota; class Alphaproteobacteria; order Acetobacterales; family Acetobacteraceae; genus LMUY01. Next base: position 11,897 of record CAXTCJ010000112.1, read on the forward strand.
GGCAGGGTGCCGCGATTGGCCAGGCGCTTGACCTGTACGGCGACCACGCCGCCGGCCCGCCGGGTCGCTTGCGCCATCGAGAGCATCTCGCCGAAGATGGCCTCCTGCTCCATGGTGACGTTGCCGTCCTCGTCCGCGGTGGTGCCGCGAAGGAAGGCCACATCGAGAGCGAAAGGCTTGTAGAACAGCCACTCCCGACCGGAGAGGGTGATGAGTTCGACCAGGTCCTCGCGCGCCGACGGACTTTGGCGGCCGCCTTCGACGCGGGGATCCACCATCGTGTTCAGGCCGACATGGGTGATGAGCCCAGGACGCCCCGCGGCCATTTCCCGCATGAGTTGCGAGAGTACGCCCTGCGGCAGCGTGTAGGCTTCGATCCGGTCCTCGCCGGCCATGGTGGCGATGGCTGGCGAGTCGACGAGTGTACCGCAGACGACGCGTTTCAGCAGCCCATCCTGCGCGAGATGACCGAGGCCGCGTTCGGCGCGGTCGCCGAGTCCGACGGGGTGCACGGTGGTGATGGCGCGGGGGGTGCCGGCCGCCCGGAAGCGGCGGCCGAGGGCTGCGATCAGCCCGTCCGGTACCGCGTGCCCAGCGCCCGAGCCGCCGATGACGATGGTGTCGCCATCGCGCACCAGGCTTGCGACATCATCCGCGGACACAACGCGCATTCGGTGTTTCTCCCCGTCGGCTTGGTTGGTTTGTGCATATCGGCGCAGGATAGTCCATGGACATCGACTAACCGGATGGTTAGATGGTTCAGGTCAGGCGCGCAACATGCTCGCGTGGGTATATAAAAGCGACCGGTTGGACCGGCACGGTGGAGGCGGAATGACGATATCCGGGACGACTCGGATTTACGCGATCCTCGGGGACCCGATCGGCCACGTACGAACGCCCATCAGTTTCAATGCGCGCTTTGCCGAGCGCGGCCGGGATGCGATCTGTATCCCGTTGCAAATCCCGGCAGGAGCGTTCGACACCTGCCTCGCCGGCTTGAAGGCAATGCCGAATCTGGATGGGCTCGTCGTCACTGCACCGCATAAGGCTGCGGTCATGCGGTTCTGCGACACGGTCGAGCCCGGCGCGCGGCTGGTCGGCGCCGTGAATACGATCCGCCGCACGCATGACGGCGGGTTCGCGGGCGCCATGCTGGACGGCCATGGGTTCGTCACCGGCCTGCAACGCGGCGGGTACGCGGTCCGCGGCAAATCCGTGTTCATCGTGGGCGCGGGCGGCGCCGCCTCCGCGATCGGGTTCGCACTCGCGGAGGCGGGGGCGCGGGAAGTCCGCTTCCGCAACCGCACGGCGTCGCGCGCGATGGAGTTGGCGGCGCGCATAGCGGCGGCGTTTCCGCACTGTGCGACCTCCGTCGACACGATGCCGCGCCATGCAGAGATCGCGGTGAATGCGACGCCGTTGGGATTGCAGCCCGCCGACCCTCTGCCCATGGAGCTCGCAAGCTTGCAGCCGGGGACGCTGGTCGCCGAGGTGATCATGAAGCCGGCCGTGACGCCGTTGCTGGTGGCCGCAGCGGCGGCCGGATTTGCGACCCATGTTGGACAGCACATGCTCGACAACCAGCTTGACCTCATGTTCGATTTCCTCGGTCTCGCTTGAGCGCGTTCAGCACCGAGACAGCCCATCGAGGAGCGTCCATGATGCCATCGATCGCACTGCCGACCGCCGAACGCACGCTGGAGCGCTACACGCTCGGCGAACCAGGAAAGTTTCACCGGCCGACGCGCCCGCTGTCGCGCGTCGTGTACTCGGCGGCCCATGTCGTGTCCGACCCGTGGGCGGCGGTCGATCCGTTTCTGACGGCGGCGGTGGATTGGGATGCGACCATGGCGTATCGCCGCCATCTCTGGTCGCTGGGGCTTGGTGTGGCGGAGGCAATGGATACCGCGCAGCGGGGCATGGGCCTGGATTGGCCGCGCAGCCTCGAGTTGATCGAGCGCTCCATCGCCGAAGCCAAGTCCATGCCGGGCGCGCTGCTCGCCTCGGGGGCGGGGACGGACCATTTGGCCGACGGCGCGGCGCATTCGCTGGACGACGTGATCGCCGCCTTCGAGATGCAATGCGAGGCGATCGAGCGGCGGGGTGGCCGAATCATCTTGATGGCATCGCGCGCCTTGGCCGCGGCGGCGCGGGGGCCGGAGGATTATCACCGCGTATATGGCCACGTGCTAGGGCAGCTGCAGGATAGGGCAATCCTACATTGGCTGGGCGACATGTTCGACCCGGCCTTGGCAAATTACTGGGGTGCCAGTGATTATCCGGCTGCGATGGAGGTCTGCCTCGGCGTGATCGAGCGCAATGCCGACAAGGTGGACGGCATCAAGATCTCCCTGCTCGACAAGGAGAAGGAGATCACCATGCGGCGGCGGCTACCACGGGGCTGCCGGATGTACACAGGGGACGATTTCAACTATCCTGAGCTGATCCAGGGCGACGCCGCAGGATACTCGGACGCGCTACTTGGTATTTTCGACGCGATCGCCCCGGCGGCTGCCTCGGCCCTTGCCAGTCTCGAGGCTGGTGACTTGGATACATATAACGCAGTTCTGGCTCCTACCCTGCCCCTATCGCGCCATATCTTTGCGGCGCCTACCCGCTTCTATAAGACGGGTGTCGTGTTCATGGCCTATCTCAATGGCCACCAGAGCCATTTCACGATGGTTGGCGGGCAACAATCGGCACGCAGCCTGTTGCATCTGGCAGATTTGTTCCGGCTGGCCGATCAGGCCGGGCTGCTGCATGAGCCCGATCAGGCGTGCGCGCGAATGAGCGCCGTGTTGGCGACGCATGGACTGGCCTAACCCGAAAGGAGCTGAGGAATGACCTATGTCGTGACGGAATCCTGCATCCGCTGCAAATACATGGATTGCGTGGACGTCTGCCCGGTCGATTGCTTTTACGAGGGCGGCAACATGCTCGTGATCCACCCGGACGAGTGCATCGATTGCGGCGTGTGCGAACCGGAATGCCCGGCGGAGGCGATCATTCCGGACAGCTCCGAGGGCGCCGCGCGCTGGGTCGCGCTGAATGCGGACTACGCGGCGAAGTGGCCGAACATCACCCGAAAAAAGTTGCCGCCGGAAGATGCCGATGCGTGGAAAGGCGTAGCGGACAAGCTGGCGATGCTGGATGTCGAGCCGGCCACCCGTTGAGCGTCAGGCTACCAGCCTTTCAAGCAATCAGGGCGACGTGCGGCTCGCCACGAGGGACACACCCGTTGGAGCGAGTGTATTCCAAGTTGCAGCCGGCGGCGGCGGCCCCTTGGTCGGGTCCCACATCCCGGCCTTCTTGAGCGCGTCGGCCACATCCTTGGGCATGTAAGTCTCGTCGTGCTTGGCAAGGACCTCGGATGCACGGAATGTCCCATCGGGGCGCATCGTGCCGAGGGTCACCACGCCCTGCCCCTCGCGAAACAGGTCGGGGAGGATGCCGGTATAGGCAACGTCAACCGCCGCGCGGCCGTCGGTCACCCGAAAATGGGCCACCGGCTGCGCGCCCTCGACGACGCGGTGCACCGAACCTGGCTCGACAAGCCCGCCGAGGCGCAGCGACCGTCCGGGCAGCCCCTTCTCGGCGAGATCGGACGGTGCGACGAAGAAGACGATGTCGTCTCTGAACGCGGACAGGGATAATGCCGTCGCCGATCCCAGTCCCACGCCGCATGCAACCAGAACGGCCAGCCGCCGACGCTTCCGGGTCATTTCCGGCCTCGGTCCTGTCCGCGGGGGTCGATGGCTGCGAGCCGCCGCCGAACCACGGCGAGCCGCCGATACGCTGTCAGCGCGAACCCCGCTGGAACCGCAATGGCGATGAAATAGGACGCGGCGATGAACCCGAGGTGAGTCATGCGACCGCCTCACCGCGGGCCATCAGCAACCCGCGGATTCGACGCTCCATGACCGCCGCCCGAACGCGCGCCAGGACGAGGGCGGCAAATGCCAGAGTGTAGCCCAACGCACACACCAACAAGGGCCAGAGCATGTCGAGTGACATCGTCGGCGCACCCGTCAGCGTGATCGTGGCCGGCTGATGCAGCGTGTTCCACCAGTCGACGCTGAACTTGATGATCGGCAGGTTGACCACTCCGACCAGCGCAAGGATCGCGCCCGCGCGGTATCCGCGTTGCGGATCGTCGAACGCGCGGACCAGCGCGATATGGCCCAGGTAAAGGAAAAACAGCACGAGCACCGACGTCAGCCGGGCGTCCCACACCCACCATGCGCCCCACATCGGCTTGCCCCACAAGCTCCCGGTCGCGAGGCATACGGCGGTGAAGCCTGCCCCGACGGGCCCGATCTCGACGGCCGCCAAGTCGGCCAGAGGATGGCGCCAGATGATCGATGCGGCGGAACAGAGCGCCAGCGAAAGATAGCCAAGCGAGGCGAGCCAGGCCGCGGGAACGTGGACGTACATAATTCGTACGGCATCGCCCTGCTGCCAGTCCGCAGGCGCTACAAACAGGCCCCAGTAGAGCCCCACCGCCAGCAGAAGCACTGCCGCAAGTGTCACCCAGGGTTGCACCGCGCCGGCCAGTCGGAGGAAGCGGCCGGGATTGGCAAAGCGGTGCAAGCCGCGGCCGGCAGGGCGGGATAGCCGCGCTGTGGCGTGAACGGCTTGATCCATAGACTAACGCGGCCCGGCGAAAATATCCGCTGGGCTGTCCCGGCGCAGGCTGTCGCCCAGCTCCGTCCCGGCACGCTCGGCGTCGGCGAACGAGCACTCGACGGCCCGGCGAAGCAGGAAGCTGCCATCGGCGCGGGCGACCAGGCCCGTTAGGTGCAGCCTGTCGCCCGTGAGCTTGCGGGCATAGCCACCGATCGGTGTCGCGCACGAGCCATCCAGAGCGGCCAACAGCGAGCGCTCCGCATTGGACACCGCCTTCGCCACGGGGTCCTCGATCGCCGCGAGAAGCTGGCGCAACTCCGTCGAATCAGCGCGAACCGTAATACCCACGATGCCTTGGCAGGCGGACGGCACCATCACATCCGCGTCGATCACGACAGAGGCCTCGTCCTCCAGACCCAAGCGGCGCATGCCCGCCAGCGCCAGCAGGCTCGCGGCGAAATCGCCCCGCTTCACCTTGTCGAGGCGGCCATGGACGTTGCCGCGGATCGTGCGGATCTGCAGATCGGGACGGGCATGCAGCAACTGGGCTTGCCGGCGGACCGAGCTGGATCCGACCACGGCGCCGTGCGGCAGGCTGGCATAAGGATCCGCCGAGTCCGAAATTTCGTAATCCTGGCCCAGGATCAGTGCGTCCCGCGCATCTTCGCGGGTGAGCGTGCAGGCGAGAACGATTCCCGGGGGCAGGAACGTCTCCAGATCCTTCAGCGAGTGGACGGCGAAGTCGATCCGGCGATCCATCAGGGCCTCGTGGATCTCCTTCGAGAACAGGCCCTTGCCGCCGATATCGGCGAGACGTTGGCCGCTGGCCTGCGTTGCGTCTCCCGTGGTGCGGATCGCGTGCTCCTCGAAGACGTCCATGCCACGCAGCACGGGGCAGAATTTCGTCAGCGTGTTCAGGAATGCCCTGGTTTGCACCAGTGCCAGCGGAGATGCGCGGGTACCGACACGCAGCGGCAAGCCGGGATGATGCGGGCGCACATGCGGGTTGGCCTTTGCCGGCGCGTTGTGCCGCTGGCAGATCCCCTCGAGCTCATCAAGTACCACGTCCATCGTCATTCCCCCTACCCCACTCTTCTCGTTGTCTTAGGCTTGTCCGAACGGACCGTTCAGCCGCACGACTGCGTAGTTCAGCCATCCGGCAAAGCAGACCCACGCCAGATACGGGGCCAGCACCCAGCTTGCCCGGCGGGAGATCGGCCATAGGACGATCATAAGTGCCAGAATGCTGAGCCAGAACGGGATGACCTCCGTCAGCGCCCAGTCGGGCCGCCGCAAACGGAAAAACAATTCGCTCCAGAGGATATTGAGCAGCACGTTGATCGCGAACAGCACCAGCACCCTGGCACGCTGCTGGCCGGTACGGGCGTTCGACCAGGCCAGCACGCCCGCCAGCGCACCCAGGGCGTAGATTACCGTCCAAGCCGGGCCAAAGAGCCAATCAGGCGGGTTCAGGGCGGATTTCTGCAGCCCGTAATACCACGGCCCGATATCGGTCGCCGCCGCCCCGAGTGCCGCGACGGCCATCGCGCAGAGCACCGCGATGAAGATCGGCACCCAACGCTGCCTCAGGATGCGACGTTGGCTCACGCCCGGGCGAACCCGAGAAGATGCGCCGTGTCCTTCAGGAAGATCTTGAAGTGGGCCAGCGGATCGCGCCGGGTCAGCTCCTTGTTCATGTAGCTTTCCCAGGTGAGCCGCTGCACGTCCGGATCGCGGCACATCTTGACGAAGCTCTCGCGCCGCTTGTCGCTGCTGTACCAGAACCGCTGCATGATCCCGAGGATGAAGAACACCCGGCCATGCACCTTCATGAACTTCTTGCGGGCGGTCGCGAGCGCGCGAACGTCACCGGTGGCGCAGAGCTGCTCCACGGCATCCGCGGCCAGGCGCCCGCCGAGCATGGCGTAGTAGATCCCCTCGCCCGAGGCCGGCGCCACGACACCCGCCGCGTCGCCCGCGAGCACGACGTCCCGCCCGTTATCCCACCGCTTCATCGGCTTCATCGGAATAGGCGCGCCCTCACGCCGTACCGTCTCCAACCCGTCCAGACCGGTGCGCGCGCGCAGGGCAGCGATCGCCGGGCGTAGGCCGAAGCCCTTTTTGGCGGAGCCGGTGCCAATGCTCATCGTGTCGCCATGCGGGAAGATCCAGGCGTAGAAATCCGGCGATAGCGTGCCCTCGTAATACACGTCGCAGCGCGAGCCATCGAATGCCGGGGCGTTGTGGGGGGCGCGGACGATCTCGTGGTAGGCGAACACGTAGGGCACGCGGTCGGCGCCCTT
>CAXTCJ010000113.1:0-18799 GCA_964242215.1 uncultured Acetobacteraceae bacterium
AGCGGTGCAACGATGTGTGTTCAAGCCACGGTGCATCCCCCTCCCCTTGAGCAGGACTATCGCATTTGGCTGATCCTCCCCCGCCACTTCGCGGGGGAGGTGGCGGCGAAGCCGACGGAGGGGGCGCTTGGGCGACGGACCTTGCCCAAGAGCCCCCTCCACCATGCTTCGCATGGTCCCCCTCCCCCGCTTCGCGAGGGAGGATAAGGCAAATGCAATCGCCCTGCCCTCAAGGGGAGGGGGAGATTCTTTCCGTCACAAACCCAGCAGGTCCAGCGTTCGATTGACAACGCTGGCCTCGTCATACAGCGCCATCGCTCGCTCCCGACCGGCCGCCCCCATAGCGGCGCGGGCGGCGGGGTCGCTGGCTAGGCGGTTCAGTGCGGCGGCGAGCGGGGCCACGGTGGCGGGCGGGACCAGCAGCCCGGTCTGCCCGTCCACCACCTGTTCGCGGGGGCCGCGGATCGTGGTGCTGACGACCGGCAGCCCGGTGAGCATGGCCTCGATCACCGACATCGGCAGCCCTTCGAAATGGCTCGGCAGCGCAAAGATGTCGGCGGCGGCGAGCAGGGCGGCGATGTCGGTGCGGTAGCCCAAGCGGCGCACCCGGCCGGTCGCGACCGCGCGGTCCAGCGCCGGGCCGAGATCGTCGCCGCGGTCGGAGGTCAAGCGCTCCCCCACCACCCACAACTCGGCGCCGGGCACCTGCTCCATGGCGGCGAGCAGTTCGGGCGTGCCCTTGTGCCGCACCAGGCGGGACACGGCGACGATCACCACCCGGTCCGGTGCAACCCCCAGTTCGCCGCGGATGCGCTGCCGGGCCGCCGAGTCGGGGTGGAAAGCCGCCGGGTCCCGCCCATTGCCCACAAAGATGGCGTGGCGTGCGATGCATAGCCGGCGGGCGTCGGCGGCTTCCTCGTTGGAGACGGTCAGGAACACGTCGGTCACCCGCCCGGCGATCCACTCCATGATGAAGGAGGCCGTCCGGCGTGGCAGCGGTGCCGGCTGGTTGAACAGGAAGCCGTGGCAGGTGTAGGCGACCCGCGGCACTCCGGCGGCCCGGGCAGCTAGGCGGGCGAGAAAGCCGCTGATCGGCATGTGCCCGTGCACGATGTCCGGCCGCTCCCGCCGCAGTAACGCGACCAGGGCGCGGAAAGCACGCAGCTGCGCGAGGGGGGAGACGCGCCGGACGAAGGGGGCGGGTTCGACGCGGAACCCCTCGGCGCGGATGTCGGCGAGCAGCGGGCCCTCCGCCGCGACGCCCACTACCTCGTGCCCGCGGGCACGGATGCCGCGCATGAGGGGGAGGACGAAGTGGCGCAACGAGAAGTCGACGTTGGCGACCTCGACGATCTTCACCGTAGCATCCCCCTCCCCTTGAGGGGCGGGCTAGGGGAGGGGTGTCGCCGCACGATTTGGGATGTGTGGGCACCCCTCCCCCCGGCCCCCTCCCTCAAGGGAAGGGGGAGAAGGGTCACCCTACCTTGGAAATCGCCCATTTCACCTGCTGGGGGCCGTCGGCGTAGCCGGTCAACACCACTTGTTCGGTGCGCTTCGGCTCGGCGCCGCCCAGATAGATGCTCTCCTCCAGCGTCATCCGTGCCCCCTCCGCCCGCAGCCGCCAGCCGATGCCGGAGGGCAGGCGCAACAGCACCGCCTCACCATCCTGCTGCAGGCTGGCGTTCACGGAGGGATGCAGGTGGAAACGCAACGTGTACGGCTGAGGCGACGCCGCCTCGATCGCGTCCTCGCCGCGGATGTCGTCGCCGCTCTCGGCCAGGTACAAGCGGCGGCGGTGGATCGCGCCGAACGGCTTCTGGTAACCGTCATGGCTCGCCTCCAGCCAGTGCGCGCCGTTCGCCTCCTGCCGCTGCGCCTCGACCTTTTCCGGCTGGCGGCCGATCGCGGCGCCTTTCAGCTCGGAGGAATTGGTGTCGGCGATCGTCAGCGTGGAATGCGCCGCCGTCGCCCGGGTCGCGTCCCGCCACTGCGGCCCGGCGGCCGGGGCCGCGCCGCAGTTCACGATCACCCGCTCCCGCCCCACCGACAGCTCGAGCGATAGCGTCCCCGCATGGGACAACCGGTCGACACCCGGGGGCGGCGGGCGGCCGCAATCGATCAGCATCACCGTCCGCCCGGCCTGCATGCGCTGGAAGCCGCCCTCCGTCAGGCTGACCGGAGAGCGCCCGCTACGCCCGGCCTGCGTCAGCACGGCCTCGATCAGAGCGGCCTGGTCTTCCTTGCTGCCGTTGAACAGTGCCAACCCGCCATCGCCGTGCCGCATGGCACGCAGGGCCGGCCCCATGCGCTCGATCGCGGTGCCGAGGGCGGCGGGCGGTTGCGCCTGGGCCGCCTGCAGTAGGGCACGTATTTCCACCAGATCCTGCAAAGCGGCGAGCTGGGCGGCCGGGCTGCGCTCGGCGTGGCAGCCATCGGGCAGCACCTGGCGTGTGATCTCCTGCGGCAGGAAACGCAGCGCCCGGGTCAGGAACGAGGCTTGGTCCGGGAGGGCCACCGCCGCCGCGATCAGTCCCTTCAGCGCGGTGAGGGCGCGGGCATCCAGCTGCTCCGCCGGCAGGTCGGCCGCGAGCGCGCGGGCGTCGGCGACCAGGCGCGTCATCATGCGGGTGCGGAACACGTCGTCGGCGGAGGCGGCAAAGAAGTCCCAGTGGCCCAGCCAGGCCGCCAGCCGCGCCCCCGCCACATCCGGCCGCCGCATCAGCGGGCTGGCGGGTTGCGCGATCCAGTCGGCGATCAGGGCGCGGGCCCGGCCGCGGGCGGCATCGGTGCCCAGGGCGCGCAGGTCACGCAGCCAGGTGAAGCCGTGCGCCGCCGTCAGCATCACGGGGGAGCTATCCGGATCGCCCCACTGACCCGGCTTCAGCCGCAGCACCCCGCCGCCGAACTCCAATTCGCCCTTCAGCAGCCGAGCGCCGCGCGCCGGGTCGCCGGGCCACAGATCGCGCACCGGCAGCGTCGGGCCGTCCGGAATGCGCCCCATGCGAAAACTCGGCATCTTGGCCATCGCACGGCGGGCGTCACGCATCCAACGCAACGTCATGAACCCGGACGCAGGTTTGTCGTGGCTGGCCGCAGGCTGGCGATGGCGGCGGCGTAGTCCTCGGCACCGTAAACGGCGGTCCCCGCGACCAGCGTGTCGAACCCGGCGGCGATCATGCCCGGCGCGGTATCGTGCGACACCCCGCCATCGGCCGTGATCCGGATCGCCCGCCCGGTTGCGTCCGCCATCGTGCGCAGGATGCGCGCCTTGGGCAGCACGGAGGGAATGAACGACTGCCCGCCGAAACCCGGGTTCACCGTCATCACCAGGATGATGTCGACCAGGTCCAGCACCTCGCTCAGCGCGCTGGCGGGCGTCGCCGGGTTGATGGCGACTCCGGCCGACACGCCCAGCGAGCGGATCAGCTGCAGCGACCGGTGCAGATGCGGCCCGGCTTCGACGTGGACGGAGATGTGGTCGGCCCCCGCCTCGGCGAAGGCGGCGATATACGGGTCGGCCGGCGCGATCATCAGGTGCACGTCGAACTTCATCCGCACATGCGGCCGCAGCGCCTTCAGCACGGCGGGACCGAAGCTGAGATTGGGCACGAAATGACCGTCCATGATGTCCAGATGCAGCCAGTCGGCGCCCGCTTGTTCCACGGCGATGGCCTCGTCACGGAGGCGGCCAAAATCGGCTGCTAGTAAGCTGGGGGCGATTAGAATGGGCTGGGACATATTGACGGGTTCTAGTGTGCGGCGGAGTGGCAGCACAAGCGATCGGTCATGGCTTGATCCACCGCATCGCGAAGAAACCATCCAGGCCGCCGTGTTCCGACCACAGCCCCGGATGGGTGCGCAGACTGCCGCTATGGGTACGCGCCTCCGGGATGGCGGCGACTTCTTCGCGCGTGAGCGGACTGAACTGCAGCCCGGCCTGCTGCATCGCGCCGGCGGCGCCGGGGCCTTCCTCCGGCTGCAGCGAGCAGACGGCGTAGATCAGCCGGCCGCCCGGCCGCAGCATGGCGGCGGCGGCGGCGATCAGGGCGCGCTGCTGCTCCGCCGACTGTTTCACGTCGGTCTGGCGCTTGAGATGCGGAATGTCCGGATGGCGGCGGATCGTGCCGGTGGCGCTGCACGGCGCGTCCAGCAACACCGCATCGAGCAGGGCAGGGGGCTGCCAGGCCGTCGCGTCCGCCTCGATCACGGTGGCGGTCAGGCGCAGCCGGTCCAGGTTCTCCCGCAGCCGCGCGATTCGGTTGCGGTCGCGCTCGATCGCGAACACCTCGGCCCCGGATGTGGCGAGCTGGGCCGCCTTGCCCCCCGGCGCCGCGCATAGATCGGCCACGCGCTCCCCTGGCCGGGCGGCCAACAACTGGGCGGGCAGGGCGGCGGCGGCGTCCTGCACCCAGAACGCGCCCGAGTCGTAGCCCGCGAGCTCCGTCACCCGCGTGCCCGCCGGGTAGCGCCACGATCCGGTCGGCAGCAGCGTTCCGCCCGGCGGCGCCTCGCCCTGCACCGTCAGGTCGAGCGGCGCCTCGGTGGCGTGCCCGGTGGCGATGGCGCGGGCATCCGCCCCCCAACTGGTCCAGAGCCAAGGCGGCGTATCCAGCCGGGGCGCATCGAGCTCGGCCAATTCGGCGGCGCCGGTCTCCGCCACGCGGCGCAGCACCGCATTCACCAGCCCGGTGAACGGCGCGAGCCCCTTCGCCCGCGCCAGCGCCACGCTGGTCGCGACCGCGGCGTGGGCCGGCGTGTCCAGCAGCAGCAATTGCGCGGCCCCGAGCCGAAGCACCTGGCGCACCGGGTCAGGCGGGGCGCGGCGCAGATGCGGCTCCAGCACCGCGTCCAGCGATCCGGCGCGCCGCAGCACCGACGCGGCCAGCCGGTGCGCGGCGGCACGGTCCCGCGACTCCATGCTGGGCAGGGCGGTAAGCGCGTCCTCCAGCGACCGATGGCGGACTAGCACGCCGGCAAGCAGGTCGAACGCGCCCTCGCGGGTCGGGTCGGAGTGGGGAGTAGCCATGGCGGCGGTTCATGGCGCGGATCGGGGGCGCATGCTAGAGCGCGCGATTATGGATCTGCTGGACACCAGGCGGCCGCGCGTGCTGCTGCTCGCTTTCTGCCTGCTCGTTTGGCTGCCCGGGTTCTTCACCCTGCCGCCGACCGACCGCGACGAGAGCCGCTTCGCCCAGGCCAGCAAGCAGATGATCGAGACCGGCGACTACGTCCGGATCATGAATGGCGACGTGCCGCGCAACCTCAAGCCGATCGGCATCTACTGGCTGCAGGTGCCGTTCGCCGAGGCGGCGCGGGCGCTGCACATCGCTACGGCAAACCCGATCTGGCCATACCGCCTGCCCTCTCTGGCCGGCGGCATCGTGGCCGTGCTGGCGACGTTCGAGATCGGTTTGGCAATGGCCGATCGCCGCAAAGCCCTGCTCGCCGCAGGCATGTTGGCAAGCTGCGTCATCCTGACGGTCGAGAGCCATATCGCAAAGACCGACGCGGCCCTGTTGGGGGTGACCACGGTGGCGATGGCGGTGCTTGCCCGTGCCTATCGCGGCCTGCCGGTCGGGCGCGGGCAGGCCGCGCTGTTCTGGCTCGCCATGGGGGTCGGCATTCTGCTGAAAGGTCCGATCACCCCCATGGTGGCCGGGTTCGCCAGCATTGCGTTGGCCGTTACCGAGCGCCGGGCGGCTTGGTTGCGGCTGCTGCGCCCGGCCAGCGGCGTGGCACTGATGGCTGTGATCGTGCTGCCCTGGTTCATTGCCATCGCCTTCGCCACCCACGGCGCCTTCTTCGGCGACGCCGTCGGCGGGGACCTCGGCGGCAAGCTGTCCAGCGGCGACGATGCCCACGGCGCACCGCCCGGCTATCACCTGATGCTGCTGCTCGTGCTCGCCTTCCCCGCAACCCTGCCCGTGCTGCGCTCGGTTCCCAACTGGTGGCACGAACGGCGTGACCCGGCGTTCCGCTTCCTGCTCGCCTGGATCATCCCGGCCTGGGTGGTGTTCGAGGCCGTTCCGACCAAGCTGCCTCACTATACCCTGCCGCTGTATCCCGCGATCTTTCTGCTAGCGGCATTGGTGTGGGACCGGGTGCCCGCCGGACGCTGGGGCCGCACCATCGCGCCCGCGCTGACCGTAGTGGTCGCCTGTGGGCTCGGCGTGGCTGCGGCGGCGCTGGCAATCGCCGCCGGCGCGCCGCTGCTCGGGGTTCCGGCCTTGCTGGCGGTGGGCTTGCTCGGCTGGCTGGCGCTGCAGCCAGGCCGCCCCGGCTTAGCACTGGCCGCGATGCCGCTGTTCACCGTGGCGCTGCTCGGGTTCGAACTGCCAAGCGCCCGGCCGCTCTGGATCGCGCCGCAGGTCGAGCACGCCCTCGTCGCCGCCGGGCTGGCCGGCCAGCCCCTGGTGTCGGCGGGGTTCGCCGAACCGAGCCTGATGTTCCTGGCCGGCACCCGCACGATCTTCGCCCCAAGCGGCGCGGAGGCCGCCCACGCGCTGTACGAAGGCGAGGCCTCCGCCGCTTCGGTCGCCGGGCCGGACATCGCCGCTTTCCTGGACGAGGCGGCGCGGATCGGGCTGGGGCTGCATGCGTTCGCCACCGCCAGCGGCGTGAACTACTCGCGCGGTCGCAAGGTGGCGCTGACGCTGTTCGTGCCGGACGGCGTGGTTCGCCAAGCCTCCGCAGCGCAGCGGACTGAGCAAACCGGGATACACTGAGACAAAAAGATTTCGCCGAGGAAAGTTTACGTTAATCTCTTGGGGTGAGACTGGCGGACAGCACCGCAGAACGCGAGCGCTGTTCACCGTCTTGCGCCACCGCGGCTGCCGCGGGGTGTCCGGACACGCAGGAGTATGCGTGTGTCCGCTACAACCCAAGCCATTGGCTACCCTGCTTCCGCCCCGCATGGCCGGCGCCGCTTCCTTCCTGGCTTCGCTCTTCTCACCGCCGGGTTGGCGGGTGCGGTCGAGTTTGGCCCACGCTGGGGCGAGGGTGCTGCCCCGAGCCGGACGCTGCGGCCCTTGGCCGAGTTGGGGACCGGGTTCGGGACCGACACCCAGGCCGAGACCGTGAGCATGCCGTCGGTGATCGCGCCGCCGCTGCCCCCTGCGGCCGTCATCACCCATTCGTCCAAGCTGCGGCAGGACTGGGCGGCGTTCCGGCACTTGTACGTGACGCCGGAAGGGCGGGTGATCGACACTGGCAACGGCAATGCCTCGCACAGCGAAGGGCAGGGCTGGGGCATGATGGCGGCGCAGGCGGCGGACGACGCCGAAACGTTCGCGACGCTGCACGACTGGACCAGCCACAACCTGCAGCGCCGCCCGTATGACCATCTGCATGCCTGGCGCTACAAGCCGACCGACGCGAACCCGGTCCCCGACCTGAACAATGCGGTCGACGGCGACCTGTTCATCGCGGCGGCGCTGGCGCGGGCGGCGGTGCGGTGGAACCGGCCCGACTATGCCGAGAAGGCGGCCAAGATCGGCCGCGACATCCTGGGCCTGGTCCGCACCGCCGGCGCACGCACCATCCTGCTGCCAGGTGCCACCGGCTTCGAGAAGCAGGACGGCTACATCGTCAACCCGTCCTACTACGCGTTCGCCCTGTTCAACGACCTGGCCCCGCTGGTGCCGTCGCATAGCTGGAGCCTGCTGCGGCAGGACGGCACCGCCCTGGTCCTGCAGGGGCGTTACGGCAAGTGGATGCTGCCACCCGATTGGGTGCACGTGGATCGCAACAACGGTGCGCTGTCGATTGCAGCGGGTTGGCCGCCGCGGTTCTCGTGGGACGCCATCCGCGTGCCGCTGCATGTCGCCTGGGGCCAAGTCCCTGCCGCGCCGCTGACTGAGTCGTTCCGCCAATACTGGACCGGGTCGCCCGGTAATCCGCCGGCCTGGACCGACCTTCGCACCGGCGAGGTGGCGCCGTATGCCGCCCCGGCCGGCATGCGTGCGGTGGCGGCGGCATCGTTGCGGTCCAACGCTGCGGACGCGACACGGGCGATGCCGTCTGTTATGGCATCGTCGGATTATTACGGCGCCGGGCTGGTGCTGCTGTCCCGCCTCGCCACCGAGGAGATCTTTGC
This sequence comes from uncultured Acetobacteraceae bacterium, assembly GCA_964242215.1. Lineage (GTDB taxonomy): Bacteria > Pseudomonadota > Alphaproteobacteria > Acetobacterales > Acetobacteraceae > LMUY01. The sequence continues at coordinate 8,096 of CAXTCJ010000113.1, forward strand.
GGCGACCGCGTAGGCACGCGCCAAGGCTGCCGCTATAGTCTCCTGACAGACTGGAGAAAGTTGCATGAGCGACGACGCGAACGATGTTTCGAAAGCCTTGGCGGCGTTCGGCGCGCCGTCCATCCGGTATCATAGCTTCGGCCAAGGGCAGATAAAGCCGTCGAGCGTCGTCCTGCCGCGGCGGGTCCTCCCGCCGGAGGAACTGGCGATGGTCCGCCAGGACGAGCCGGTCGCCGCTCCCGAGGTTGCGCCATCGGCAGCGCCGGTTTCGCTAGCTCCCGTGATGTCGCCCGTAGCGCCACCACCCGTTGCGCCGCCCGTCGTTGCGCCACCCGTGATCCATGCGCCCCTGCAAGCCTATGTGGAGCCGCGGCCGGCCCCGTTGCTGCGCCAGGCGGAGCCGTTGCGCGCCCCGCCCCCGATTGCCACGCAGCCAGTGCCGACGGTCGCACCACCCCCGCGCCCCCTGGCCGAATGGGCCGCCCCGGTCACCGCGCCGGCACCACGACCTGCGACCGTCCCGTCGGTGATGGCGCGGCAATCGATGCCGGCGCCGGTGCCCGTCGCCCAAGCCGCACCGATGCCCATGGCCCCCGTCTTCCCGGCGGCGCATGCACCATCGCAACAGGCCTCCTCCCAACAGGCCTCATCCCAGTATGCCGGGTCCCAATCTGCGCCGATCCCGCCGATTGCGACGATCCCGCCGCCGCCGATGCATCAGCCGCCGCCGCAGCCCCGGTCGGTGGCGCCCCTGGTTGCAGCCACCCCGGTCGTCCACGAAACACTCGGGGTGCCTGACCAGACGACAAGCGACACTCGCGCCGCCCAGCGAACGCTACAGGACGTATTTGAATTCCTTGCGTCAGCGCCGAGTCGAGCCGCTATGACGCAAATGCCTGGCTAAATCTTTGTCGGCAGTATGTTTTCAGCTCGTGCCCGAACCCGTACGTACACGCACATACAAAATGCGGTGACACACATGTGGCTCTGCGGCCACAAACTGTGTTAGTCGGCACTGCCATCATAGACCGAACCCATCCATCTATGGCCGGGGCGCGAAATCTGTCGCACACAGCCGTTCAAGCACCGTATATGGCGCTGTGTGCCGAAGTTGGGAAATGTTGCTATGAGTGAGACGGCCCGAGTTCGACGCGCCCGCTGGCAAGGGGTCGCCCACAGCAGCCTCGGCAGCCGGCTGATCGACGTCGTATGCGGGGTGATCGGCCTGGCGTTGCTGATCGCCGTCGCAACCGTGCCACTGAACCCGCGCCAGCAGGCCATCCTGGCCGTCACGGCCGCGATCGTCTTCTTCATCGCTAACCGCTTCAAGGGACGCGCGGTCTCCGTCTTCCTCGTGGTGCTGAGCCTCGCCGTCTCGCTGCGCTACATCTTTTGGCGGGTGACTGAGACGCTCGATTTCGGCAGCTTCGCCGAATTGGTGCTCGGCATCGGCCTGGCGGTCGCCGAGATGTACGCGATCATCGTGCTCGTGCTCGGCTACGTACAGACGCTGTGGCCGCTGGAGCGCAAGCCGATCCCGATGCCGGACGACATCGCGCTGTGGCCGACCGTCGACGTCTATGTCCCTACCTATAACGAGCCGATGTCGATCGTCCGCGCGACGGTATTGGGCTGCATCGCGATGGACTGGCCGCCGGAAAAGATGCGCGTCTACCTGCTCGACGACGGGCGGCGCGACGAATTCCGCGAGTTCGCTGCCGAATGCGGCATCGGCTACATCACCCGCAACGACAACCTGCATGCCAAGGCCGGCAACCTGAACAATGCCATGGCGCAGACCGAGGGCGAGTTCATCTGCATCTTCGACAGCGACCACGTGCCGACGCGCGCCTTCCTGCAGATGACGATGGGCTGGATGATCGCCGAGCCGCGCAACGCGCTGGTGCAGACGCCCCACCATTTCTACTCGCCCGACCCGTTCCAGCGGAACCTCGCTGCCGGCACCCGCGTGCCCGCCGAGGGCAACATGTTCTACGGCCTGGTGCAGGACGCCAACGACTACTGGAACTCGGCCTTCTTCTGCGGCTCGTGCGCGGTGCTGCGGCGCGTCGCACTCGAGGAGATCGGTGGCTTCGCGGTCGAGACGGTGACCGAGGACGCCCACACGATGCTGAAGATGCATCGCCGCGGCTGGGACAGCTGTTACCTGCGCCTGCCGCTCGCCGCCGGGCTGGCGACCGAGCGCCTGATCCTGCACATTGGCCAGCGCGTCCGCTGGGCTCGCGGCATGATCCAGATCTTCCGCCTGGACAACCCGATGTTCGGACCGGGCCTGACCATCGGCCAGCGCATCTGCTACCTGCAGGCGATGGGGCATTTCTTCTTCGCCCTGCCGCGCATCGTGTTCCTGACCGCGCCGCTCGCCTTCTTGCTGTTCGGGCTGAACATCATCGCCGCCTCGCCGCTGGCCATCGTGTCCTACGCGCTGCCGCACATCTTCCACTCGGTCGCGACCAACTCGCGGCTGCAGCGCAACAACCGGCACTCGTTCTGGTCCGAGATCTACGAGACGGTGCTGGCGCTGTTCCTGGTGCGGGTAACGATCGTGACGCTCTTCGCGCCGCGCCGTGGCAAGTTCAACGTGACCAACAAGGGCGGCCTGCTCGAAAACGGCTATTTCGACCTTGGCGCGGTGTATCCGAACCTGATCCTGGCCTTCTTCCTGGTTGCCGGCGTGATCCGCGGCTTGTTCGGCCTGCTGTTTCTGAAGACCGAACTGCTGACCTTCCAGGCGCTGCTGCTGAACTCGATTTGGGGCTTCTTCTCCCTGCTCACCGTCTTGGCGGCGCTCGCCGTCGGTCGCGAGACGCGGCAGGTGCGCTCCCGCGCCCGAGTGCGTGCCACCGTCCCGGTCGCGATTTACCTACCCGACGGCCGCGCCGTCAGCGGCATCACGCAGGACTTGTCGCAGGGCGGCAGCTCCGTCGTGGCCGAGCGTCCGCTGGGCGTCACCGACGGCTCGCTGGTGCAGTTCGAGTTCATCATCGGCGGTGAGCCGGTGGTCGTGCCGGCCCGGCTGCTGCGCTGGGACGCCCGCTTCATGCAGGTGAGCTTCCAGCCCGCCAACGTCGCCGACGAGGCCGCCATCGTGCAGGTGGTGTTCGGCCGCGCCGACGCTTGGACGGATTGGAGCGCCTATCCGGTCGACCGCCCGATGGCCAGCCTATTCCGCGTGCTGGTCAGCATCGGCGGCCTGTTCCGTCCGCCGGATAAGGCACCGCGCCGCCCGACCGGCACAGGCCCGGCCGCCCCCGGCCGTCGTCAGCTGATTGGCACCGCCGCAGCCATCGCCCTGATGCTGGTGCCCGCGGCCGCCCATACGCAGACGGTGAGCCAGAACGGCCAGAGCAGCGGCTTCGTGGTCCGGCCGATCCCCGGCGCCACCCCGGCGCTCTCGGCCTCCGCCGCACCGCCGGCCACCCAGCCGCGCGCGCCCGGTCTGCTGGGGGTGCCCGTCAGCCCCGGCCCCGATGCGCAGCCGGTCTCTTCACCCGCCGCCCCGCCGAACGCCTCGCAGGCGGTGGCCCCGGCCGCCGGGCCGCCGCCGCCGTTGCCGCGCGACAGCAGCGCAAATGCCGCTTCGGCGCCGATGCCGGGCAGCACGGCCCCTGCGTCCTCCTTCCAGCCGACCGCTGGGACGGGCACGGCTCAGACCCGGCAACTGGTGCTCACCGTCCACCAACTCGGCGCGCTTGGTCCGCTCACGTTGCGCGGCACCAGCGAATTGCAGGGCGTGCAGTTCGGCATTCGTGCCGACGAAGTGGTCACGGCCGCGACGCTGAACCTGTCGGGCGCCATGTCGCCGGCGCTGATCCCGGAGTTCAGCAACGTCACCGTGACGCTGAACGAGCAGTATGTCGGCACGATCCCGGTTAACCGTGATCAGCCCCGGTTCGAGAACTTCACCCTGCCGATCAGCCCGGTGTTCTTCCAGGACAACAACCGGCTGAACTTCCGTTTCACCGGCCGTTACACTCCCGAGTGCAACGATCCGCTCAGCGGCCTGCTGTGGTCGACCATCTCGGACGCGTCCACCCTGACGCTGACGCTCGAGCGTCTGCCGCCGCAGCGTGACCTGTCCCGCCTGCCGCTGCCGTTCTTCGACCCGCATGAAAAGACCATGCTGTCGCTGCCGTTCGTGCTGCCGGGCAACGCCTCCAACGAGTCGCTGGAAGCCGCCGGTATCGCGTCGTCGTGGTTCGGCCAGTTGGCCGATTTCCGCGGGGCCACCTTCCCGGTGGTGAACAGCGCCCCGGCCGAGGGCAACGCCATACTCGTGGTCACCGGCGCGGACCGCCCGGCCAACGTCGTGCTGCCGCCGCTGAACGGCCCGACCCTGGCCGTCGTGCCGAACCCGAACGACCCGGCGTCCTCCCTGCTGGTGATCGCCGGCCGCACCGGTCCGGAGGCGGTCGCCGCGGCTACCGCACTTACCCTCGGCAGCCGGACACTGTCGGGCGACGCCTCCACTGTCGCCGCGCCGGACGTGCCGAAGCGCGTGGCGTATGACGCGCCGGCATGGATTCCGTCCGACCGCCCGGTCCGGTTCGGCGAGCTGGTCGACGCGTCCGACTTGCAAGGCACCGGCTATGTGCCGGGCACCATGCGCGTGCCGTTCCGCACCGCGCCCGACCTGTACACCTGGCGCAACCGGGCCTTCCCGATGGACCTGCGGTATCGTGCCCCCCCGGGCCCGATCGAGGACCTCGCCGTCTCGCGCCTGGATATCGGCATCAACGACCTGTACCTTGCCAGCCTGCCGCTGGCGGCCGAGCCGTCGCGCACGGCGTCGTGGTTCTCGCGCCTGTTCAACTTCGGCGTGACGCAGCCCACCTCGCGGGTCGACGTTCCGGTGTATCAGGTATTCGGCCAGAACGACCTGCAGTTCTTCTTCGACACCCGGCCGTTGCATCGCGGCGACTGCGTAGCCATTCCGCAGGACGTGCGGATGGCGGTCGATCCGGATAGCACCTTCGATATCAGCCGCGCCTACCGCTTCGCCGAACTGCCCAACCTGGCCTATTTCGTGAGCTCGGGCTTCCCGTTCTCCCGACTGGCCGACATGTCCGAGACGGCGGTGGTGCTTCCCGCCCAGCCGACCCCGGTGGAAGTTGGCGCCTATCTGGACATGATGGGGCGCGTTGGCTCGCTCACCGGCTACCCGGTGGTGCGCCTGGCCGTTGTCAAGCCCGATGGCATCAACAGCGTGGCGGACCGCAACCTGCTTCTGATGGGCACCACGACCCGTCTTGGCTCGGCGGCAGACCTGCTGAAGAACTCGCCCTACCGCGTCGACAGTAACGGCAAGCTCACGATCGAGATGCCCGCCGGGCTGGATAGCGTGCGGCGGCTGTTCGGGGACCCGCAGCGCAGCGACCGCACCCGCGCCGCGACCGTGCTGGCGTCCGCCGGCACCGATACCGGCGCTCTGGTTGGGGTGGAGAGCCCGTTGACGACCGGACGCAGCGTGGTCGCCGTACTCGGCGGATCTCCGGACGCGGTCGAGGCTCTGGTGACTACGCTGCGCGACCCGGACCAGGCGCCCCTGATCCAGGGTGACCTGTCCCTGCTGAACGGCGGGCGGTTTACGTCGTATCGCGTAGGGAGCGTCTACACGACCGGGCGGCTGCCGTTCTGGCTGTATCCCGCCTGGTTCCTGCGCGACCAGCCGTTGGGGATCGTGGGTGTCATGGTGATCGGGTCGATCCTGGTCGCGGTGTTCTACTTCTTCGCTCTCCGCCGGCGGGCGGCGCTGCGGACGCGCACGATCCCAACGCGGCGTCTCTGAGGAAGGCTTGCCAATGACGTTTCGCCTTGCTGCCTTCCGCGCCTTACTGCTTGCCTCGGCGGCGTCCTTTCCGCTCGGGGCGGGCGCGCAGACGCCGGGTAACCAGTCCGGCACATCGGACGTCATCCGCGTGCTGCTCGACCAATCCGCGTACTGGCGGAGCAAGTCCGAGACCAAGCTCGCGGACGAGGCGTTGGCCCGTGTGCTGGCGCTGGACCCCAACAACGTCGATGCGTTGGCGGCGCAAGCGCAGGCCGCGGCGGACCGGGGCGACCAGAAGGCGGCGCAGGACGCATTGGCGAAGCTCAAGGTGGCTCGTCCGGACGATCCGCGGATCGCCAGCATCCAGCAGTCGCTGCTGATCGGACCGATAGACCAGACCGCGCTAGCCCAGGCACGAGCCCTGGCGCAGCAGGGCAAGGCCGCAGACGCATTGGCGGCCTATCGCCGGGTGTTCAAGGGCGACTCGCCGCCGCCGAGCCTGGCGACCGAGTTCTACCAGACCCTCGGCGCAACCGAGGGCAATTGGGAGGCCGCACGCGACGGCCTGGCGAGCCACCTGCGCGCCAATCCGCAGGACCTGCAGGCTCAGCTCGCCTATGCCGAACTGCTGACCTACCGCGACGAGACGCGTGACGACGGCATTCAGCGGTTGGCCTTTCTGACGCACGAGCCGCAGGTCGCCGATGCTGCCAACAAGGCGTGGCGGCAGACGCTGAGCTGGCTGCCTGCCACCCAGGCCAGCGTGGCGAAATACCAGGACTACCTCGCGCGCAACCCGAACGACACCGACGTGCAGCATCTGCGCGATGTGGCGCAAGCCGACACCGGCAGCTTGCGGGCTTCCGGGTTCGACGATCTGTCGAACAATAAGACCGCCGAAGCGGATGCCGCTTTCACCAAGGCAGTGGGCGTCGACGCGAAGGATTCGGACTCGCTCATCGGCCTGGCCCTGGTGCGCTTCAAGCAGAACCGGCTGGCGGAGGGTCGCGACCTGATCCGCCGGGCGATCGAGATCGATCCGTCCAAGGCGACGCAGTATCAGTCGATGCTAGACACATCGGCTGCCGCCCGCGGTGGCAACGGCAATGGCGGCAACGGCAGCGGAATCGATTACGGCGCCCAGGCGGCCCGCAAGATCCGCGGCCAATATGCCCGGGTCGCATCGCTCACCCAGCGGGGCGAGTATGCCGCGGCGGAGACGCTGCTGCGCCAGTTGATGGGCAAGCGTCCGAATGCCGGCAATTACCTGCAACTCGGCGACATCCAGGCCCGCGCGGGCAAGCTGCCGGAGGCGGAGGGCTCGTTCCGCACCGTCTTGCGCAGCCAACCCCGCAACGTCGCGGCCCTGGGCGGCTTGGGCAACGTGCTGTCCCGCGAGGGCAAGGCGGACGACGCCAACACGGTGTTCTCCCAGGCGCAGTCCCTCGGCGGCGGCAATGCGATCGGGCAGAACCGCGCTCAGCAGCTCAGCAAGCAAGCCGAGGCCGTGTCCGATCCGGCAGCTCGAACCGGCCTGTTCCGCGCCGCTGTGGCCGCCGACCCGGCGAACCCCTGGCTGCGGCTGGCACTGGCCCGCTCGCTGCTCGGTCAGGACCGGGAGGCAGAGGCCCGCCAGATCATGGCCTCAGTCACCGACGTGCCGCGCCCCAGCGTCGACCAACTACGCGCCGGCATCTACTTCGCCGACTCGGACCACCAGAACGCCCTGGCCGCCTCCCTCGTCAGCCGGCTTCCGCCGGCGGCCCGCACCCCCGAGATGCAGGAGGTCGGTGTCCGGTCGGAGATCGCGAGCGACGTGCAGGATGCCAAGTCGCAGCCTACCACGGCGGCGATGCAGCAGCGCATGATCGTGCTCGCCGCCAAGCCCGATCCCACGGGTGGCCGTGCGGCGGCCTTCGCCCAGGCTCTTACGCGCGCCGGCGACAAGGCGGGCGCGCGCGAGGTGGTCCGCGCTGCGCTGGCCGCGACGCGTTCGCCGACGCCGCAGCAGCGGATCGCCTATGCTGCGGCCCTGGTTGGGGCCGGCTATCCGCGGGATGCGAACGTCGTGACCGCCGGGCTGCAGACGACCGGCTTGAACCCGCTGCAGCGCAGCAACCTGCAGTCGGTGCAGGACGACGCGGCGGTGTCCGCCGCAGACAGCCTGAACGCCGACGGCAACACCACCGAGGCGTTGAGCCAGTTGCGGCCGCGCCTGCAGCAGGACCCGGCGAATCCGGCGCTCAACATGGCGCTGGCCCGGGTCTACCAGGCGCAGAAGCAGCCCGGCACGGCCGTCGCCATCACGCAGGAGCTGCTGAAGCGGAACCCGAACGACGTGACGGTGCAGGTCGCTGCGGTGTCCGCCGCGTTGTCCGCGGGCGACATGACGCGCGCCGGGCAGCTGTCCCGCCAGCTCACGACCGACTTCCCCGAGGAGCCGACGGGCTGGTTCGCGGCGGCGCAGGTGGCTCGCGCGCGCGGCGATAACGGGACGGCGTTGTCCGACCTGCGCAAGGCCCGCGATCTGCGCAAGCAGCAACTGGCGAACGAGAACAGTTCCGACGCTTCCGACGTGATGGTGCCGGGCTGGCTGCCCGGGCGGCAATACGCGCTCAATCAGCCGTCGAATGTGATGAATGACGCGTCGCCCGATCCGGCGCCTGCGGTCGCATCGGACAGCGAGCCGGTCACGCGCGAGTACGAGCGATACGCCCAGAATACCGCGACCACGCCGGATGCCGGGACGGCCCAAGGTTACCTCCCGTTCAGCGCGACGCCGGTGACGCAGCCGCTCTCGGTGCCCCCGGGAGTCGCGATCCGCGCCGGGGCCGTGCCGCCCGTAAGCCCTGCGCCGGGACCGGTCTTCCTGGCGCAAAACGATCAGTCGACGCGGTACGACGTCACGGCGCAGAACGATCTCGGCGTGTTGTCGCTGAACCCGACGGTAAGCCCAACCCGCTCGACCAGTTCGCCCACGCCCGACGAGCCGGGATCGGGCTCGACGGGCCTGCGCGGCACCACGCAGCTCGTTCCGTCCGACCCGCTCACCGCCGATATCGACCGCAGCATCCAACAGGTCTCGGCGTCGATCGCGCCGGAAGTGGATGGCAGCCTGTCCCTCCGTGGCCGCTCCGGCAGCCGCGGACTGTCCAAGCTGTTCGACGTGGAGGCGCCGCTCGAGGCTAGCTTCTCGCCGAATGGCTACGGGCGGCTCAAGGTCCAGGTCACGCCGGTTTATCTCTACACCGGGCAGCCTGCGGGCACGACGAGGGCGCTGTTCGGCAGCAATCCAATCACGGCCGCGCAGGCGGGCACAACCAACACGTTCTATGCGCGCAGCCCGACGACGGATGCGTTCGGCACGGGGATCGACGTCAGCTACGCCTACAGCTTCGTCACCGCCGATATCGGCGCCACTCCGATCGGCTTCCAGCAAAGCCAAGTGGTCGGCGGCGTCCAGTTTCTGCCGCGGCTGACCAATGATCTGTATTTGCGGTTGACGGCTGAGCGGCGCGCGGTGACGGACAGCCTGCTATCCTATGCCGGGCAAACCGACGGACGGACCGGCGAGAAGTTCGGCGGCGTGACCAAGAACCGTCTGTACGCCAACTTCGAGGGTTCGGTCGGCAGCACCTATTATTACGCCGGTGCCGGCTTCGCCGATCTGATGGGTGAGCAGGTCGCTAACAACACCGATGTCGAGGCGGGGGCTGGTTTCAGCACCCCGGTCTGGACGACCCCGACGCAGGAGGTCCGGCTCGGTGCCAACGCGGTGTATTTCGGCTTCCGGCAGAACCTCGGAAACTTCACGATCGGCAATGGCGGCTACTTCAGTCCACAGCAATACTTCGCGTTCTTGATCCCCGCGACCTACAAGCAGCAACTGACCGACGACCTCGTCTACAACATCGGTGGATCCATCGGCGTCCAGAGCTACCGCGCCAAGAGCGCGCGCGTGTTCCCGACCGACAACACGCTGGAGGGTGTGCTCGAGACGACGGCCGGCAGCAGCTTCGGAACGCGCTTCGGTGGCTTCAGCGGCACCGGCCTCGCGGGCGGCGCGCATGGCGACATCGACTACCGGGTCAACAACAACCTGCACATCGGGGCCCAGGCGGGCTTCGATCGGTCCGGCAACTTCACCGAGGGTACCGGGCTGGTCTATGCACGCTATACCTTCAACAATCCGCCGCAATAGGAGCGCCGCAAGCGTGGACCAAGCGTTGAGCCTGCGTCGCACCAGGTCCCAGTCGTCGATCGATTGGCGCACTTTCCTGCGGGCCTTGGCCGAGGAAGTGGACAGCCTCGCGGGCGGCGGCGAGCGTGACGACATGCTGCGCGGCGTGGGTCGGCGTATGGCCCGATTGGTGCCGATCCCCCCCGTGACAACGCTTGCTGCGCTCGAGTTGGAGATCAACGACGCCCTGGATGGTCTCGGCTGGGGCGAGGTGAGCCTGCACCTGAACGAGGCGGATCGCGCGCTCGAGGTGACGCATAGTGGTCTGCCGCGAATCGGCTCGCTCGGCACGCCAGCCGGGCAGTGGCTGAGTGCGTTGCTCGAGGGGCTGTACGATGCCTGGCTCGGCCAGCAGCCCGGCAGCAAGTCGACCCTGGCTGCCCGCAGGCTGGACCGCGGTGCCGGCGACGTGGTGGTGATGAGCTACAGCCGCCGGTGACATGACATCCCCCTCCCCTTGAGGGAGGGGCTAGGGGAGGGGTGGCAAGCGGCACCCTTCGAGACGTCTACCATCCTACGCGGGTATACCCCCTTACCCCTCCCTCAAGGGCAGGGCGATTGCATTTGCCTTATCCTCCCTCGCGAAGCGGGGGACGGGGACCATGCGAAGCATGGTGGGGGGGCTCTTGGGCAAGATCCGTCGCCCAAGCGCCCCCTCCGTCGGCTTCGCCGC
>CAXTCJ010000114.1:0-18393 GCA_964242215.1 uncultured Acetobacteraceae bacterium
CACCCTACATGTACTCTACGTACGAGGGCGGTTTCGGCACCCCCGCGTGCGAGTCGGACCCAACCGACCGGCAGAAGATCGTCATCCTCGGTGGCGGCCCGAACCGGATCGGCCAGGGCATCGAGTTCGACTATTGCTGCGTCCACGCCGCCTACGCCCTTCGCGAGGCCGGGTTCGAGACGGTGATGGTCAACTGCAACCCGGAGACCGTCTCCACCGACTACGACACGTCGGACCGGCTGTATTTCGAACCCTTGACCGCCGAGGACGTGATCGCCCTGGTGCGGAAGGAGCAGTCCAACGGCACCGTGCTCGGCTGCATCGTGCAATACGGCGGCCAGACCCCGCTGAAACTGTCCCACGCGCTGGTGGCCGCCGGCATCCCCATCCTCGGCACCTCCGCCGACGCGATCGACACGGCGGAGGACCGCGAGCGCTTCCAAGCCCTGCTGCAACGCCTCGACCTTCGCCAGCCGCAGAACGGCCTCGCCCGCACCCCGGAAGAAGCCGAGGCGATCGCCGTCCGGGTCGGCTACCCGGTGGTGCTGCGCCCGTCCTACGTGCTCGGCGGCCGCGGCATGGAGATCGTGCACGACCGCGCCGGGCTGCAGCGCTACATCCGCGAGGCGGTGCGCGTGTCGGGCGACAATCCGGTGCTGGTGGACCACTACCTCAACGACGCGATCGAGGTGGACGTGGACTGCATCGCGGACGGCCACACGGTCTACGTCGCCGGCGTGATGGAGCACATCGAGGAAGCCGGCATCCATTCCGGCGACAGCGCCTGCTCGCTGCCGCCCTACTCGCTGTCCCCGGCCACCGTCACCGAACTGAAGGGCCAGACCGAGGCGATGGCCAAGGCGCTCGGCGTGGTCGGGCTGATGAACGTGCAGTACGCCATCAAGGACGGCGAGATCTACGTCCTCGAGGTCAACCCGCGCGCCAGCCGCACCGTCCCCTTCGTCGCCAAGGCCACCGGTGTCCCCATCGCCAAGATCGGCGCCCGCGTCATGGCGGGCGCCCGGCTGGCCGAGTTCAAGCTGGACGACCAGGCCATCGCCCCCCACGTCGCGGTGAAGGAGGCGGTGTTCCCCTTTGCCCGCTTCCCCAACGTGGACACCATCCTCGGCCCGGAGATGAAGTCCACCGGCGAGGTGATGGGGCTGGACGCCTCGTTCGAGCGCGCTTTCGCCAAGGCCCAGCTCGGTGCCGGGGTGAACCTGCCGCTATCTGGTAACGTGTTCCTGTCGGTGCGCGACGCCGACAAACCTAGCCTGGTCGCGATGGCCCGGCGCCTGACCGAGATGGGCTTCGGCATCACCGCCACGTCCGGCACCGCCAAGCGCATCGCGGACGCCGGGCTGCCAGTGAAGCTGGTGAACAAGGTGCTGGAGGGCCGGCCACACTGCGTCGACGCCATACGGTCGGGTGAGATCCAGCTGGTGATCAACACCTCCGGCAACGCCCAGTCGCTGGCGGACAGCTTCGACATCCGCCGCTCCGCCCTGACGCACGGGGTTCCGCACTACACCACCATCGCCGGCGCACGGGCCGCGGTGCATGCCATAGCAGCCCTGAAAGGCGGGACGCTTGAAGTCGCCCCGCTTCAGTCCTACTTTCGCGGATCGTTCTGAGGGTCACGGCGGGCAATCCACTGTTCGTCGTGCCTTCGTGCCCGCTCCACACCGCTCCGGAACCGCGTATCTTGCAGAAATTCCCGATGACCGCTCCCGGCCTAGTCCGTCTCGAGGCCGAGCTGCGCACGCTGAAATCGCAGGAACGCCCGGCGGTGATCCGCGCTATCGCGGAGGCGCGCAGCCACGGCGACCTCAGCGAGAATGCGGAGTACGACGCTGCCCGCGAGCGCCAATCCTTCATCGAGGGGCGCATTATCGAGCTGGGTGAGATCATCTCCGGCGCCGAGGTGATCGATCCGGCGACCCTGTCCGGTGACCGGGTGAAGTTTGGCGCGCACGTCACGCTGATGGACGAGGAAACCGACAAGCAGGCGACCTACCAGATCGTCGGCATGCACGAGGCCGACATCAAGCAGTCGCGGCTCTCCATCTCATCGCCGCTGGCCAAGGCGCTGATTAACAAGAAGATCGGCGACACCGTCTCCGTCCCCGCCCCCGGCGGCGACCGCACCTACGAGATCCTAGCCGTCACCTTCGGCTAACCTCCCTCTCTCCTTCAGGGAGAGGGCCGGGGTGAGGGGTCCTACGCAGTGAAAAGTTACCAATGATAACCCTCACCGACGTGCAAGCCGCCGCCGACCGCATTGCCGGCCGCGTCATCCGCACGCCGTCGCTGTATTCCGACGCCGTCAGTCGCGCGACCGGTGCCCACGTCACTCTCAAGCTCGAAAGTCTGCAGGCCATCGGCTCGTTCAAGGAACGCGGTGCGGCAAACAAGCTCGCCCAGCTGACCGAGTCCGAACGCCGCGCCGGTGTGGTCGCGATGTCCGCCGGCAACCATGCCCAGGCGGTCGCACGCCACGCCGGGCTGGCTGGCATCGAAGCCACCATCGTGATGCCGCTGTTCACACCCGCGACCAAAGTGTCCCGCACCGCTGCCTGGGGCGCCCGCGTGGTGCTGCACGGGGAGACCCTGGTGGACGCCGCGCTGCACGCTCGCGCCCTTGCCGCCGAGCATGGGCTCGTGTTCGTCCACCCCTACGACGACCCGGCGGTGATGACCGGCCAAGGCACCCTGGCCCTTGAACTGCTGGAGGACACCGGCGAGTTGGACGCGCTGCTGATCCCCGTCGGCGGCGGCGGCATGATCGCCGGCTGCGCCGCGGTGGTGGCCGGGATGCGCCCTGGGCTGGAGGTCATTGGCGTCGAGGTGGAGGGCTACGCCTCGCTTTGCCAGACCCTCGCCGGCACTGCGGTGGAGGTCGGCGGCCCAACCATCGCCGAGGGCATCGCCGTGCGCGACATCGGCGCCGCCCCGCTGGAAGTGATCCGCGCGCACGTGTCGGACGTGATCGCCGTACCGGAACGCGTGGTGGAGGATGCGATTTCCCTGTTGGCGGAGGGCGCTAAGCTGGTCGCAGAGGGCGCCGGTGCTACCGGGGTCGCCGCCCTGCTCGCCTTCCCGGAGCGGTTCCGCGGCCGCCGGGTCGCGACCGTCGTGTGCGGCGGCAACATCGACCCGCGCATTCTAGCCAACGTCCTGTTGCGCGGCCTGCTGCGGGACGGGCGACTGCTGCGCCTGCTGCTCGAAATCCCCGACCGGCCCGGCGTGCTCGCCGACATTGCCACCCGGATCGCGGCTCGTGGCGGCAACGTCATCGAGGTTACCCACCAGCGCCTGTTCGCCGCCCCATCGGTGCAGACGGCCGAGCTTGAGGTGATGGTTGAAGCGCGCGACCCGGTGCACGCGAACGAGATCGCGGCCGCGCTGGCGGAACGCTACGTGGTCCGCCGCGCCTGATCAGGCGAACAGGAACCGCACGGTCCGCGCTTCCAGCACTGCGCAGGTCAGTGGTCCACCCTTGACGGCCCCCGTGTCGATGCCGATCCGGTTGGCAGCCACCGTCGGCTGCGGCTCCGGCGTGTGCCCATGGACTATAGCAAGGCCGGGCTGCTCGGGCAGAACCGTGCCGTTCCACTCCAGGAAGTCCTCCCGGATCCACAGCATGTCGTCCTCCGCTTGCTGGTCGAGGGCGACGCCGGGGCGCAAGCCGGCATGGACGAACAGGTAGCCGTCGATCTGATGGTAGAACGGTAGGCCGTTGAGGAACGCATGGTCGAGCGGCGTCAGGGCAGCACGCCATGCCGCGACCGGGTGGCGCGACGATGTGCCCCAACTGCGCAGCGTCGCCTCGGCGTTGTTGTCGAGCCAGTGCGCGACACGCTGCCTCTCACCGGTCAGGGCGTCCAGCATCATCTGCTCGTGGTTCCCGCGCAGATTGATCGTGGGCATCCCCGGAACCACAGGTGCCGACGACAACATTCGAACGACTTCGGCCGAATCGCGCCCACGATCGATGTAGTCGCCAACGTGCACCAGCACCGGACGGGCCACCGGATCTGACGCGAGGTCCTCCGCGAGCAGCCGATGCAGGTCGGCCAAGCGACTGGCGCAGCCATGTACGTCGCCGATCGCGTAGACGCGCGCATCGGGCGCGATCCAGCCTGGAGCCGCCTGTTTTAAGACCTCGTTCACCATCGGTCGTCATACTAGGGGTGCCAAGTCGATCGGGCGAGAGCGGAGCACGAGGGTGAGCGGACGGGATAGCTTGATAATGGGACGGCCCCGGGGTGCCGGCGATAAGATCTTGCTGTCCGGCTCCGCGAGTTTGGAGACGCCGGCGCAACGGGCGTTGGACCGGGCGATGCGCTCGGGCCACCCCACATCCGTGCTAAAGCTATACCTGTCGCATATTCAGCCAACCGGGGCGAAGGCCCACCATCGCCTCGTAGCCCGAAGCCTGTTCGACGACGCGACCCAGCAGGCTGGCGGCCAGGTCTTCACGTGTGGCAACGGCGACCTCGTCCTGATCGCCGGGCCGGACCCGGTGGCGACCTTAGGTGGCGTGCTGCTGAAGTTGTTCCGGCCCGAAGCGCCAGGGGAGCAGCAATTGCTCGGTATATGGTCCCTGCCGAAAGACGAGCCGGTCGTCCGGGCGGAGGTCGCATGCCTGCCCGAGGAAGCCAGCCCGGCGGAGGACCCACCGGTGCCGCTCGGCGCGATGGCCGCGATCAGCGCCGCCCTCATCTCCGCGCCGCACGGGGAGTTGGTGCGGCGGCAGACCGCCGTGCGCATCGATGGCCGGCGGGTCACGCCGCTGTTCCAGGAACTGAGTATCTCGCTTCCGGCGCTGGAGGCGCGGATCGGAATGCGGGTCCCGCCCGGCGCGGACCCTTATCTGTTCCGCTATTTGTCGGGCCAACTCGACCAGGGGATGCTGGAAGCACTCGCTCGGGCGGAGCTGTCCCAGATCGCGGCGCTCAACATCAACCTGCCTTTGGCAGGCGCGTCCTCTCTCGGTTTCGCCGCCCTACAGTTTGCCGCCAAACGGGCGGGCATGCCCCTCGCGGTCGAGCTGCCGTTTGTGGAGGCGATTGCCGACATTCGTCGCTTCACCGCGATCCGTGACCAACTGCAAGCCCAAGGCTGCCGCGTCGTGCTGGACGGGATCGACCATCACACGCTGCTCCACAGCGACCCGGCCGCTCTGCTGCCCGATCTGGTGAAGCTGGAATGGTCCGCGTTCATGCCGACGCAGCCCGCCCGGGACTGTCGTCGCCTCAAGATCGTGTTGGAGCGGATCGGGGTCGACCGGATCGTACTCTGCCGCGCCGAGACGGAGGCAGCGCTGGTCTGGGGAATGGCCCACGGTATCTCCCGCTTCCAGGGCCGACACGTGGACGCGATGCTCGCCGCCGAGCGCATCAGCATTTGCCGGTTCTCGAGCGGCTGTTCGCTGCGCCAGTGCATCGACCGCGCGGCTGCGACCGACGAGGCCGGCCAAGACGGCTGCCAGGACACGGCGCTGCTGGGCGGGTTGCCGCATCCGCACCGCCATCACTCGCCACATAGTCTGACGTGACCGGCGGCGGCTTCGACCGCCTCGCGGCCCTGGTCGCGAACTGCACGGCCGCAGGCGTCGCGCGGCAAGCCCTTGTGTTGCGCGTCGACCGCTTGCCCCCCGCACTGACCCGGCCGCACCATCTACGGCTGGCCGAGGCGGCACTCGCCCCGTTGCTGCGCCTACCCCGGGCCGAGTTGTTCCAACTGCCCGGCCCGAGCCTCGCCGTGACATGGCGGGGGGACGCAGAGGCCGAACTCCTCGACGTCATCGACGAGTTGGAGCACCTCCTAATTGACCCGACACTCGCCGGCCCGGCGCTGTCGGAGCTCATCTGCCTGTATGACCTGCCCGACACCGGAGACTTACTGCTCGCAGCATTTGCGAACGACGCATCGCAGCCGGACGAGGCCGGGCATGCGGGCACGCCGCTCGATCCAACGTTCCTGACTCTGTTGGAAGCATGCCTCTCCCAGGCCGACGTACCCCGCTTCGCCAGGCGGGAGTCGGTCTGGCAGATGGACGGAACCCGCATCGCGCTCGCCTGGGAAGACCGGACGCTCTCGATCGCTGAACTGACGGAGGAACTGGCGCCGGGCTACAACCTGCAGGCCGAACCATGGCTGTTCCGCCGGCTCACCCGGACGCTGGATCGCAGGGTGTTGGCGTTATTGGCCAGCCCCGGAGAGTTGTCTGCCGCCGGGCCGTTCGCGGTCAGCCTCAATGTCGCGAGCTTGCTCAGCCCCGACTTCCTGCGGTTCGACACCGCGCTGCCCGCCGGCCTGCGCGGCCGCATCGTCGTGGCGTTGTCGCCGGCCGATATCGTTGCTGACACACGCTCGGCTCGCTTTGCCATCGGCTTTGCCCGCACCCGCGGCTACCGGATGCTGCTGCGGACCGACACCGCCGACCTGCTCGGCGTCATGGCACCGGCCGCGCTGGAGTTCGACTACGTAGCCACGCCCTGGGCCGCGGTCCTGCCCGACCGCGAGAGCGAGATTTTCGCACGGCTGACGCCAAACAACCTGCTACTGACTGGCTGCGAGGCGCCGGACGCCGTCGAGTGGGGTCTTGCCAAGGGGGTGCGCCTGTTCGCCGGTCCCGCCGCCACCGAGGCCGCCCTTGTGTGATCGGCCTGCGGCAGCTTATGCCACCGCATGGACTCAATACGGGTTGAAGGGCTGACGAAGCGCTATGGCGCCGTCACGGCAGTGGACGATCTGTCTTTTCGCGTCGGAGCCGGCAAAACGATCGGCCTGCTCGGCGGCAACGGCGCCGGCAAGACGACCACTATTGCGATGCTGCTCGGCCTGCTGATCCCAACCTCCGGCACGATCACGGTGCTGGGGCACGACATGGCGCGCAACCGGTTCGCCGCCCTGGCCCGGATGAATTTCTCCTCCCCGTACGTGGCCCTTCCCGCCCGACTGTCGGTCGCCGAGAATTTGCGCATGTACGGCCATCTGTACAGCGTCCCAAAGCTCGAGCGGCGGATCACTGAACTGGCGGTGGAGCTTGAATTGACGCCGTTCCTGCATCGCCCCGCCGGGCAGCTCTCCGCAGGGCAGAAGACGCGGGTGGCTTTGGCCAAGTCCCTGATCAATCGCCCCGACGTGCTGCTACTGGACGAGCCGACGGCGAGCCTCGACCCAGATACCGGCGACTGGGTGCGCAGCTGGCTCGAGCGCTATCAGCAGGCGAGCGGCTGCACGATTCTGCTAGCGAGCCACAACATGGCCGAGGTGGAGCGGCTGTGCTCGGACGTCCTGATGCTCAAGCAAGGGCGCGCCGTCGACCGCGGCACGCCCGCCGAGTTGTTGACGCGCTATGGCCGGGACGATCTGGAGGCGGTGTTCCTGGATATCGCGCGGGACCGTCGGAAAGCCGCATGACGGGCTCGTCGCGCCGCATCTGGGGGCTAATTTACCGCCACTTGGCCCTGTATCGCCGATCGTGGCCGCGGTTGCTGGAGCTGGCTTACTGGCCGGCGCTTCAGATGCTGATCTGGGGGTTCACCGCCTCATTTATCGCCGGCCGGGCAGGCGCCCCCGTGGCAGTCGCGGCCGGCGCGCTGCTCGGCGGCGTACTGCTGTGGGAGGTGGCGCTACGCAGCCAGATGGGGATCGCACTTTCGTTCCTGGAGGAGATCTGGTCGCGCAACCTGGCCCATGTCTTCGTCAGCCCGTTGCGCCCCTGGGAAATGCTGGCAGCCCTGATCGCCGTCTCGGCGATGCGGGTCGTAGCAGGCGTGTTGCCGGCGATCCTGCTGGCTTGGCTGCTGTACGCGTTCAACCTGTTCGCGATGGGGCCGGTGGTGGTGCTGTTCTTTGCCAACCTGATGATCATGGGCTGGTGGGTGTCGCTCGGCGTGCTGGCGCTGATCCTACGCCACGGCGCCGGGGCGGAGGCGCTGGCGTGGTCCGTCCTGTTTGGGCTCACCCCATTCTCCGCCGTGTTTTATCCCGTGTCGGTGCTGCCGGCGGTGATCCGCCCGATCGCCCTGGCCCTCCCATCCGCACACGTGTTCGAGGGAATGCGCGCAGCACTGGCAGACGGTGTCGTGCGGTGGGACCACCTGGCCTGGGCATTCGGCCTGAACATCGTGTGGCTAGCGGCGGCGCTCTGGGTGTTCGCCGGCCAATTCCGGCACGCGCGGCAAGGCGGTGCCCTGTTGAATATCGGAGAATAAATGGACCCGACCCGCTTCTGGCTGATCCGCCACGCCCTGGTGGAGGAGAACGCGCGCGCAATGCTGTATGGCACGATGGACGTGCCGCTCTGCCCGGACGCGCTGGTCGCCGACGTGCCAATGTACCGCGCCCTGGCGGCCCGGCTGCCCCGCCCGGCGACTTGGGTGGTGACACCGCTGTCCCGCACGGCGCTGACGGCGCAGGCGCTGTTCCGCGCCGGGTATCCCGTGCAAAACCCGGCGGTCGAGCCCGATCTGATCGAGCAAGATCTGGGCGAGTGGCACGGCCTGCCACACGCGCAATTGCCACCAAAGCTGCAATTTCCCGCCCATGCGTTCTGGCCACTGAGCGGAGACGAGGTGCCGCCCGGTGGTGAGAGCATGGCCAGCGTGATCGCGCGCGTGGGCCGCGCCATGGAGCGGCTTGCGGCGGAGCAGGCCGGGCGCGATGTCGTGGTGGTCAGCCATGGCGGCGCGATCCGTGCGGCCGTGGCCCATGCGATCGGCATCCGGGCCGACAACGCCCTGCACCTTTCGGTTCAGAACCTGTCACTCACGCGGTTGGAGCGGCATGAGGAGGCTTGGCGGGTGGTCAGCGTGAACGAGGTGTGTGGAGGGTTAGCGTAATCTCTCTCGCCTACGGGACGGAACTTCAACGAACGAGGCTCTGCCACCCCTCACCCCGACCCTCTCCCTCAAGGGGAGAGGGAGAAGATCGGCGTAGGGTTGCGGCGGCTTGGGTCACGCAGCGTTCGAACACCGACAGATCGGACCAGGGCGCGTCCACCGCCTCTGTCATCACGAAGCCACCGCTGGCTTCGATGCCGCAGGTGATCATGAGGTTTTCGAACAAGCCGAAATCCTCGATCGCGAGGCCCTCCGCATCGTTCGCCAATCCGCTCCCGGGCATTGCGCGGACACGGGTCGCGTAGTCACCGACCACGGTCGCGTAGCCGAACACGGGCCGGCCCAGGGCGCGGCCGTACCCGACCTCATACACAGTGCCAGCATCCGCGCCGGGGCCGCGAAACGGCGTCAAATTGGCGAGCAGCGCGTCGCAGCGGCGGATATGGGACTCGTTGCGCAGCGCGATCGCCCGGGGATCGGGCACGCCGCCGGAGACGCTCGGCTCGCCGGGCAGTAGATCGAGCGGCGATATCCCGAGCAGGCCATAGCGCGCGCAGATCTGTTTCATGGCGGCGGCGCGCTCCGCCGGGTCGGGCAGGAACACGTCGGGGCCGGCGAGATAGACGCGGGGCATCATGGGCTGACTGTGGGGCCAAGCACCGCGTCCGCCAAGCGTCAGGCCGCTTGCGCCTGCGGCAGCCGGCGGACGGCATCTTCGGCACGGTCGATCTCCGCCTCGATCGCTCGGGCTTCACTATTCGCGTCCAATCCATCGGGGGATCGGGTGCCCAGCACACGGACTGCGCTCTCCAACGCGGCAAGGCCGTAATTGCCGGCGACCCCCATCATCGCGTGCGTCACCCGCTTGAGCGAAGGCCGGTCCCGCATGGCCAAGGCGGTGCGCACGTCGGGCACCATGTTCCGGAGTTGGCGGATGCAGTCGGCGAACAACGCGTCACAGACGGCGGCCGGCAGCCCGGTTCGCCAAGCAGCCACCCGCGCGGGATCGACGGCATCCACCGAGCGCGGTGGGACCGGAGGTGGCGGCGGCTCGACGACCCGCAGCGGAACGGACGGCCCGACGCGCCGGCCGGCCCAGACATGCCGCGCGATGGCCCCCAGCAGCGTTGCCTTTTCCACCGGCTTGGGCACGAGATCGTCCATGCCGGCCGCGATGTAGTCGGCCCGGTCCAGACCCGACACGTTTGCGGTCAGCGCCACGATCGGCAGGCTGGCGCGCTGGCCCGGCATCGCACGCATGCGCCGAGCGGTCTCCAGCCCATCGATCCCGGGCATGAATATATCGAGGAAAACAATGTCGTAGGCGGCGGACGCCACTTTCGCCAGCGCCTCCAGGCCGGAGCCGGCAACGTCTACCATGTGCCCTTCGCGTCGGAGCACGGTGGCCACGATCATCTGGTTGGCGGGAACGTCCTCCACCAACAGCACCCGCGTGCGCGGCAGCCAGTCCGGCACCAGCTTGGAGGCGATCTTGGGCATCCAGTCGGCTGGCACGTCCATGACGTCTGCCGGCAGGGTGAGCCAGAACTCCTTCCCGCTGTCGCCGGTCCGATCGCAGCCAATCTGCCCACCGAGCAGGTTGGCCAGCAACTGGCAGATCGCTAGCCCCAGCCCGGTGCCACCGCTGCCCTGACGTTCGAGCTGGGAGAATGGCCGGAACAGCCGGGCACGGTCGAGGTCGGGGATCTCCGGCCCGCAATCCCGCACGGCGAAGCGCAGCACCGGCTCGTCACCCAGCGACGAGAGGCTGACGCGGATCGAAGCGGGGCCGGGTTCGGCGAATTTAGCGGCATTGTTCACCAGGTTCATCAGCGCCTGACGCAACCGGCCCGAATCCGTCATCAGGCGCTCCGGCACGCCCGGCGCGATATAAACCGACAGCTCGACGCCACGCTCCTCCGCCTGGTAGCGAAACAGGTCGCGCACGCCCTCGAGCAACGGGCGCAGCATGAACGGCGCCGGGCGCAGCTGAAGCCGGCCGACCTGCATGCGCGATAGATCGAGGATGTCGTTCAGCAGGCCGAGCAGGGCCTCGCCGGCCATCAGCCCACCCTCCACGAGCTGGCGCTGGGCGGCGGTGAGGTTGGACTGGTCCAGCAGGGCCAAGGAATTCAATGCGACGTTGAGCGGGGTCCGGATCTCGTGGCTGACGATCGCGACGAAGCGGGATTTCTCCTGGGCGGCGATCTCGGCCTGCTCGCGGGCGCGAGCCTGCGCGTCCTCCGCCTGTTTGCGCGCGGTGATGTCGCTATACAGCGTCACCGAGCCGCCGTCCGTCAGCTGGGTGCGGCGCATCTCGACGACCATTCCGTTGAGCCGCACGTGGGTAGCTACGGGCGGCCAGTCCAAGCGGGATATCTCCGACATCCGGGAGGCGACCTCGGCCTCGACGTCGACGGCGCCGAACTCGCCGGCAAGGGCCTGAGCTCGCATGATGTCCTCGACCGACATCCCAACCTTCAGCGCGTCCGGCGGCAAGCCGAGCAGGTCCTCGCACTGGGCGTTCCATTGCACCAGCTTCAACGCGGCATTGAACATGGAGATGCCGTCGGACATGCCGGCCAGGGTCATACCAAGTTGCAGGCTTTTTTCGTCCGCGCGCTCGCGGGCGCGGGCGAGTTGGAGGTTGGCCGCTTCAAGCACCGCGCGGTCTTGCGCAAGGTGCTGTTCCCGGGCCGCGGCGGCGGAGATCATACCGCCGACGGCCACCGCCAAGACCAGCACCAGCAACGTGACCGCGGTGGCCCCCAGGAGGGCCTGGCGACGCCGGATCTCGGACGGCGCCAGCGCGGCGGCGCGATCCAGCCCGACGACCAGCGTCATGTCCTGACCCGGTATCGGCCGCCAGGCATGCACGCGCACGTCCCTGTCGCTGCCGGACTGACCGGTCCACGAGGGCGTGTCCGCGTCGAACATGGCCCTATATAGCGTCGAATTGCTGATGTCGGTGCCCGGATCCTGGACACCGCGGAGCGAAATGGCGCGCACCAGGCCGTCGCGCCCGACCAGCATGATGATGCCGCGCGGCCCGAGATCGGCCTGGGACATGTCTCGCATCAGCGCGTTCAGGTCGTAACTCGCCACGATCACGCCGGCGAACGCGCCGCGGGCGGAGTCCAGCCTGCGGGAGATGTTCAGGAACCACTCGCCGTTCATCTGGAACGGCCCGGTGGTCAAGAATCCCAGGCTGTCGCTGGCGCGGTGTGCGGAGAAGAAGTGCCGGGACGACAGGTCAGTATCGATCAAGTCCTTCTTGGTACTGGCGATCACGCGGCCATGCATGTCGGTCAATACCAGCTGGGAGATGATGTCCGACAGGGAGCCGGCGCGGCGGGGGAACGAGTTCAGGTCGAAGCTGGCCGGGTCACGCTCCCAATCCATCTTGAACGCCCGCAAGGTCTGGTCGATCGAGAGCACCTGGCGGTAGATCTGCTCCTCGAACACCAGCGCGAGATTTCCGGCACGGGCTTCAGTCTGGTGGAGCTGCTGATCCTGGTCCACGTCGGTTACGACCAGAACGGCCATCCAAGCCACGAGGGCGAGAACGACAGCGAGGGCCACAATCGCAACCTTCAGCGCACCTAGCTTGATTGGGCCGGCCTTACCAGTACGTACCACTTAAGCCTTTCCCACTGTCTCAATTAACGCGCAAAGGCGCAATGACGCGAGAGGTTTCAGTAGGCACGGTGTGACTTGCCCAGTTGGGGTGGCAGTGCGATGGTCCGCCCTCCCCAAGGTTGCGGGGAAGCCCTGTAGCGATCCGAGGAAGACAATGGCCAAGATCAAGGTGAAGACCCCCGTCGTCGAGATGGACGGGGACGAGATGACCCGAATCATCTGGGGCTTCATCAAGGACAAACTGATCCTTCCGTATTTGGACATCGACCTACGTTATTACGATCTCGGGATGGAATATCGCGACAAGACTGATGACCAAGTGACGATCGACGCTGCTAATGCCACGAAAGAGTTCGGTGTGGGCGTGAAATGCGCGACAATTACGCCGGACGAGGCACGGGTCGAAGAATTCAAGCTGAAGAAGATGTGGCGGAGTCCAAATGGAACGATCCGTAACATTCTGGACGGCACGATTTTTCGCGAACCTATCATTTGTAATAATGTGCCGCGCCTTGTGCCGCATTGGTCCAAGCCGATCGTGATTGGGCGCCACGCTTACGGCGACATCTATCGCGCGACCGAGACCAAGATCCCCGGCCCCGGCAAGGTTATGCTGACCTACACCCCCGAAGGCGGCAAGACGATCGAGATGGAGGTGTTCGACTTCAAAGGCCCGGGCGTGGCGATGGGCATGCACAACACCAACAAGTCGATCGAGGGTTTCGCCCGGGCCTCGTTCAACTACGGGCTGGCGCGTGACTTCCCAGTTTACCTCTCGACCAAGAACACGATCCTCAAGGCCTATGACGGGCAGTTCAAGGACATCTTCCAGTCCATCTTCGACGCCGAATTCAAAGACGAGTTCAAGAAGCGCAAGCTGACCTACGAGCACCGCCTGATCGACGACATGGTCGCAGCGGCGCTGAAATGGGAAGGCGGCTACGTTTGGGCCTGCAAGAACTACGACGGCGACGTGCAGAGCGACATCGTGGCGCAGGGCTTCGGCAGCCTCGGCCTGATGACCAGCGTGCTGCTGAGCCCCGACGGCAAGACGATCGAGAGCGAGGCGGCGCACGGCACCGTCACCCGCCACTTCCGCGAGCACCAGAAAGGCCGGGAGACGAGCACGAACCCGATCGCCTCGATCTTCGCTTGGACCCGCGGCCTGGCCTATCGCGGTCGGTTCGACGAGACGCCGGAGGTGACGAAATTCGCCGAGACTCTGGAGCGCGTTTGCGTCGAGACGGTGGAGAGCGGTTCGATGACCAAGGACCTTGCCAGCCTGATCGGGCCGAAGCAGGCGTTCCTGAACACACAGGACTTCCTGTCCAAGATCGACGACAACCTCCAGAAGGCCATGGGCTGACGGAGACGACTGGCTAACCAGCAACACGGGAGAGCGGTGACATGGACGGTTTACAAGGACTGCTCACGCCGCCGCTCGCCCGGCGCGGCTTCATGATGACGACGCTGATCGCCGGGTTCACCATGGCGACCGAGCGGGTGGACGCGCAGGCGATCCATACCGACAGCGTCGGGCTGGTGGCCGGCGAGATGGATGTGCCGGTGGCCGATGGCCATCTGCCCGGCTACTTCGCCCGGCCACAGGGTGCCGGCCCCTTCCCCATCGTGCTGGTGGTGGAGGAGATCTTCGGCGTCCACGAATACATCAAGGACACCTGCCGCCGCCTGGCCAAGCTCGGCTACCTAGCGGCCACGGCCGAGCTGTATGCCCGCATCGGCGATCTGTCGAAGATGACGCAGATGAGCGACATCATGGGCGTGATCAGCAAGGCGCCGGATGCGACGGTCATGACGGACCTCGATGCGGTCGCCGCCTGGGCCGCGGCCAACGAGGGCGATCCGAACCGGCTCGGCATCACCGGGTTCTGCCGTGGGGGCCGCGCCGTCTGGCTGTATGCCGCGCACAATCCGCATCTGAAGGCGGCCGTCGCCTGGTACGGCCCGATCGGCGGGACCCGGACCGACATCCAGCCGCAGACCGTCATGGACATCGCCGGCGATATCAAGTGCCCGTTGCTCGGCCTGTATGGTGAGAAGGACCCGGGCATTCCGCCGGCGGACGTGCAGGCAGCGGCGGCGAAGGCCCGCGCGGCCGGCATCCCGGTGGAGATCGTGGAATACCCGGACGCTGCCCACGCCTTCCACGCCGACTACCGGCCCAGCTACGTGCGCGACGCCGCGATGGACGGGTGGGAGCGCATGCAGGCCTGGTTCCACAAATACGGCGTCGCGTAGCGGCGGAGGCAACCCGCTCCGGGATCGCCGGTTGTGCTCGCTCCACCTCTGAGCAAGGAGCCCATGATGGCCGACGACAAGCACGACAAGGCGCTGGATTTGACGGAGCAGGCGCTCGAGAAGTTGACCGATGGTGACGACAAGGCCGCGGACAAGCTGTTGAGCGAGGCCAAGAAGCTGGACCCGAGTGCCCCGGCCGAAGTCGTTTCGGACATGGACGAGGACGCAGCGACCAAGCAGTGACGGAAATGTGTGGCGGGCTATTCGCCCGCCACACCGTTTCACGCGAGATTTTGTAAAGGCTGCAACGCCAGAATTAATGTTCTGCACTTTGCAGCAACTTGGAACACACCGAGGCGCTGTCGCCGCAACGAACCGCTTTCCGCGGTCGTATTGTGCAGGAGCAAAACATGCCTCAGTTCGACGCCACGATTAAGCACCTCAAGGACGGCGTAAAGAGCTTCACCGTCAAGGCCGCCGTCAAGAACATCGAGGGCTGGGAGGCGACGCTGGAGAAGCTTGAAGCACCGGCTGCCAAGACGATCATCAAGGACCTCGAGAACCTCAAGAAGCACCTCGAGGCCGACCCGATTAACGGCGAGCAGGTCAAGAAGCTCGTGCTGAAGCTCGGCAAGGAGACGGTGACGATCGCCGGCAAGTCCGACAGCAAGCAGGCCGAGAAGATCAAGGCGTTGGGCGAGGCCCTCACGCACGCGGCGGAAGGCGCCGAGGCGTAACGCCGCAATTGATCCTCCCCCGACTCTAACGGGGGAGGTGGCGGCGAAGCCGACGGAGGGGGCGCGGGCACACGCCAGTGCGTGTGGCTCGCCCCCTCCACCATTGCTTCGCATGGTCCCCCTCCCCCGCTCTGCGAGGGAGGATTTAGCTAATCAGACCGCGCGTAGGGCAACGCGGATCGCGTCCAGCGCTTCATCTGCCCGGTCGGCGTCCGGGCCGCCTGCCTGTGCCATGTCAGGCCGACCGCCGCCACCCTTGCCGCCGACGGCGACACTCGCAGCGCGCACCAACTCCACCGCACTCACCCGCTTGAGCAGATCAGGCGAGACACCAACCGCAACCGACGCCTTGCCGTCTGCCGTCGACACCACCGCGACCACACTGCTGCCAGCCTGCTTGGCGATCGCTTCCACCAGACCGCGCAACTCCTTGCCGGGCACCTCGCCTACATTACGCGCGGCAAGCGGAATGCCGTTAATGTCCTCCAGCTCCGGCGCGCCACTGCCGGTCGCCAGCTTGCGCTGCAGTTCGCTGACCTGCTTCTCCAGCCGCTTGCGGTCCTCGACCAGGATCGCCACCCGACCGGGCACATCCGCCGGGCTGCTTTTCAATAAGCCGGCGACTTCCTCGATGCGCCGCTCGCTCTCGGCGATCAGCGCCAGCGCGGCCTGACCGGTCACTGCCTCGATCCGGCGCACACCTGCACTCACGGCCCCCTCGCCGACCAGGCGGAACAGGCCGATATCGCCGGTGCGGTGGACATGCGTGCCGCCACACAGCTCGATGGAGTAGGCGGGGCGCTGGTCGTCGCCCTCCCCCATGCTGACGACGCGAACCTCGTCGCCGTATTTCTCGCCGAACAGCGCCATCGCACCCTCGGCCACGGCGGCTTCGGGCGTCATCAGCCTTGTCGTCACGGCGGTGTTCTCGCGGATGCGGGCGTTCACCTCCGCCTCCACCGCCTGCAAATCGGCCTTGGCGATCGGGGTCGGTTGGCTCACGTCGAAGCGCAGCCGGTCGGGCGCGTTCAGGCTGCCCTTCTGCGCCACATGCGTGCCCAGCCGACGGCGCAGCGCCTCGTGCAACAGGTGGGTGGCACTGTGATGCGCCCGGATCGCGCCGCGCCTGGTGTGATCCAACTCGGCCAGCACCGCCGCGCCCACCGCCACCGACCCGGCCTCGACTGTGCCGATATGGGCGAACAGATCGCCGGCCCGCTTCTGCGTATCCGTGATCGCGATCCGCAGACCGTCCGCCCCGGTGATGATGCCGGCATCGCCGACCTGGCCGCCGCTCTCGGCGTAGAACGGCGTCTGGTTCAGCACGACCGCCACCTTGTCGCCGGCCTCGGCGCGCTCGACCGCCATGCCGCCGATCACCAACCCGGTCACCTGCGCCTCGGCCCGCTCAGTGCTGTAGCCCTGGAACTCGGTGGCCCCCACCTTCTCCCGCAACTCGAACCACACGCGCTCGGTGCCCGCATCGCCGGTGCCGGCCCAGGCGGCGCGGGCGCGGGTGCGCTGCTCGGCCATGGCGGTGTCGAACCCGGCCTGGTCCACGGTGCGGCCCTGTTCGCGCAACGCGTCGGCGGTGAGGTCCAGCGGGAAGCCGTAGGTGTCATACAGGCGGAACGCGACGTCGCCGGGCAAGGCTTGGGACTCGCCGAGCTTGCCCACTTCCTCCGCCAGCAGCCCGAGGCCGCGGTCCAGCATTGCCGCGAACCGCCCCTCCTCCAGCCGCAGCGTTTCGGTGATCAGCGCCTCGGCGGCGGGGAGTTCCGGGTAGGCCGCGCCCATCTGACGGATCAGCACGGGGACCAGCTTCCACATCACCGGGTCGGTGCTGCCCATCATGTGCAGGTGGCGCATGGCGCGCCGCATGATCCGGCGCAGCACGTAGCCGCGGCCCTCGTTGGACGGCAGCACGCCCTCGGCGATCAGGAAGCTGGTGGAGCGCAGATGGTCCGCGACCACCCGGTGGCTGGCGCGGAACGGGCCGTCCGGCTCCTGCCCGGTCGCCTCGGCGCTGGCCAGGATCAGGGCGCGGAAGGTGTCGGTGTCGTAGTTGTCGTGCACGCCCTGCAGGATGGCGGCGAACCGCTCCATGCCCATGCCGGTGTCGATCGACGGGCGCGGCAGGGGGGCGCGCACGCCGGGCGGCCCCTCCTCATACTGCATGAACACGAGGTTCCAGATCTCGATGAACCGGTCGCCGTCCTCGTCCGGGCTGCCGGGCGGGCCGCCGGGAATGCTGTCGCCGTGGTCGTAGAAGATCTCGGAGCACGGGCCGCAGGGACCGGTGTCGCCCATCCGCCAGAAATTGTCCGAGGTGGGAATGCGGATGATCTTGTCGCTGGAGAGCCCGGCGATGCGCTTCCACAGATCGGCCGCCTCGTCGTCTTCGGAGTAGACGGTGACGAGCAGCTTATCCTTCGGAAGCGCGAAATCCTTGGTCAGCAATGTCCAGGCCATCTCGATCGCAAGCGGCTTGAAGTAGTCGCCGAAGGAGAAATTGCCCAGCATCTCGAAGAAGGTGTGGTGTCGGGCAGTGTAGCCGACATTGTCCAGGTCGTTGTGCTTGCCGCCGGCGCGCACGCATTTCTGCGCCGTGGTCGCCCGTGTGTAGGGGCGGCGTTCGGCGCCGGTGAATACGTTCTTGAACTGAACCATGCCGCTATTGGTGAACAACAGGGTCGGGTCGTTGCGCGGCACGAGCGGCGAGGACGGCACGACGGTGTGGCCGTTGCGGGTGAAATAGTCGAGGAAGGTGGCGCGGATGTCGTTGCTGCTGGGCATGATAGGCCGAGATACCGCAGCCGGACCGGTTGGGCCAGACCCTGATGCCGGCCCGGTTGGGCCAGACCCTGATGCCGGCCCGGTTGGGCCAGACCTTGACGAAGGCC
>CAXTCJ010000115.1:0-17887 GCA_964242215.1 uncultured Acetobacteraceae bacterium
AGCTTTCGTCACCGAAAGGACTTGGGCTTACCAGACCAAGTCTGCCTTTTCCGACAGGGCTCACATAGCGCTACCGCATTTAAATCGCAACGGCGCTGAACTCGCGCTGTAGGCCGGTAGCCACTCGGATCGCCTGGCAATAAACGGCGGCTTCTTCGGGTGCGTGCCCGACAGCAGAAAGGCAGCTTTCGGCCCAATCAGACCGCAAAGCCGCACACATACACGGGGATCCGAACCGTGAATAGAAAGTGGCTGTGATGCGTATTGTTGCAAGCAAACATTCTACCTAACCCAATACTCACTCACTAACCCCCCCCCTTTTCGTAAGCTCGTAGGAGAAAACCGGCAGTTGCCACAATTCGAAGGCAGCGCGTAGGGTGTTCTGGGCGGGCGCGAAGGGGCTGGGATGGACGAACTTTGGCCGAAGCTGGACGCCTACCGTTCTCGGAAACCGGCCATTTACAAGCGCTTAGGGTGTCGCTGGACCATCGGTCCGGAAAAGCGCTCGGTCGAGTTTTCGGAAGCCGGTGTAGGTTTATTCGGACCTATGGAACCGACTTGTCATCCTGGTCGGGGATGCCGGTCAGCAGCGGTGCCAGGTCGCGCGCCATGTGCAGAAGCCGCAACACGACGGGCGGCTGGCGCTCGGCGTTGTAGACCATCAGATAAGGGAAGCCGCCGACGCGCCAGAACCGATAGGGCACCGGTAACAGTTCGGGGCGGACTCGACCCAACATCGGCCGTTCAACGATACGACGTGCGCTCTGCAGTGTCGCCTGAAGCATGGCCCGTGCGGCGACCTCATTGTCGCCCGCGATCCACGCGAGTGCCTGAGCCAAGTCGTCGCGCGCGACCGGCCCGAAGAAATTCGGCGTCAAGCGCTCCGGCGAGCCGCGCGGGTGATTACTCCGTCCATTTCCCGCTCAACGGCCTCGAGCGACAGATAGCCGAGCCGGTCGCCGTCTTGCTCGGCCGCAATAACCGAAGCGAGCAACTCGGCTCGCGCATCGTCCTGCCGACGCAGCAGGCCGATCCCGGCTGCCACGACCTCACTCACGTCCCGGAATCGTCCAGCTGCAACGGCATCCGTCGCAAACTGCTCCAGCTCTGGAGGAAGGGTTACGCTGTCCATGTCCAGATCATAGAGCAGGGGAGGGCTTGCGGGAAGGTTTTTGGACGGCCGGAAGGAGGGGCAGCTCGTGTCTGACCCGACTAATCCCGACAGCCCTGGTGAGGTTCTGCCGCCAACGTCCGACTCATCTGCCGCGTCGTCACCGGCGGGTTCACCCGATGCTGGCCGTGCTTTGGCCGTTGTGTCGCGCCTGGCGCGCTCGCATCCGATGTCGGATGCGCTTCGTGGACTGCTGGAGGGCAAGCTCGGAGAGGCCGTCTCTGCTGCCGCGGACTACGCCGCCGACGCAATCGCGCCCGCCACGCGCGCGGCTTACATCAGGGACTGGGACGTCTTCGCCACCTGGTGCCGGGAGCAGGGGGCCGATGCCAATGCTCTGCCATCCCACCCCGTGCTGGTCGCCGCCTACATTGCCAGCCTTGCCGGGACGATCGGCAAGAGCGCTTTGCGTGGACGCCTGGCCGCCATCGCCTACCACCATCGACGGCGCGGCCTGACCTGGTCGGGCGCCCATCCGGCGATCCGCGAGACCCTGGCCGGCATCGGCCGTGCTCACGGCAAGCCGGTCCGGCCGTCGGCGGCGCTGACCTCGGTCGAGGTCAAGCGCCTGATCGCCGGCTGCGCCCAGGACCTCGCCGGGCTGCGGGACCGCGCGCTGTTCCTCGTCGGCTTCGCCGGCGCCTTTCGCCGCTCGGAGCTGGTGGCCATCGACGTGCACCACCTCCGCTTCGAGGCGGACTGCGTGGTGGTCCACCTCCCCCGCAGCAAGGGCGACCAGGCCGGCAAGGGGGCGGACGTCACACTGCCGCGCATGCGCGGCGCCGACAAAGCTGCCAGCGAAACCTGCCCGGTGCGCGCGCTGGAGGCTTGGTTGCGACGCGCGAAGATCCGGCGCGGGCCGGTGTTCCGCAGCGTCACGGCGCACGGGACCCTGGAGGAGCGACTGACCGGGGCCGGCGTGCGCCACCTCCTGCTGAGCCGGGCCAAGCTTGCCAAGCTGACGGTGCACGCGAGTGAGCGCCTTTCGCCGCACGGGTTGCGCGCGGGCTTGATCACCGAGGCGTACCTCGCCGGCGCACCCGACGAGCAGGTGGCGGCGCACACGCGGCACGGCGACCTGTCGACGATGCGCAGCTACCGCAAGCGGGCGCGCATCACGGGGGACAACCCGGCCCGCCTGCTCGACCTCTGACCATGATGGCCAAGCCTGCGCGCCAGACGGAGAGCGGCCAGGAAGGGCAGGGGGCTTTCGGCGAAGCCGTGGGTGCCAATCGCGACGCACCGGCGGGCACCGATTGGCTGCTGAACCCGCTGACGGTGAGCGGACCTGCCGGCGATGTGGCGCGGTTCCGAGACGTCGCGCGCGGCACCGGCGGGGTGCCCTGGCACCTCGATCTCGACCAGGAGGAGGCGCGCCTGTTCGCGCCGATGGCGTCGGCCGGCCCTGAGGCGCGGATGCTGGCGCGGCAGCTCCGCGAGGTGATCGCCGCTCGGCACGACCGGCTACTGGCGCGCTGGCGCGAGCCTGGTCTCTGCCCCTTTGACCTGCACCGGCTGGTGCCGATCCCGGACGGCATCCTGCAACTGGGCGAGGACGATCCGCACGCTCAGGACTGGCTGCGGGCGCATTGGGGCACCACCCAGCTTCGCAACGTTCGTATTCGCGAGGAGGGCTGCGACCGCCGGCTCCGCCGCAAGGCGGAGATCGTCTACGAGTTTCGGTCGGCCGACTGGACACCGTGGCAGGCGTCCGGCGGCGACACGACCGGAAAGCCACAGCCACCAGCGACACCATAACTAAGCCAAACGCCGACTGACATCAAACACCACTTGCCAGCGGCAATCTGGCGCGACAATCATCCACACAAGCGCATCCGGATCACCATCCTGATTGCCGCTGACAAACCATCCAGATCGCCGCGCTACACATTGCCGCCGCTGGCCTCCATCCCAAAGCAGCGTCACCGCCCGCGAGACGCGGGAACCGCTTGCAGCGGCACGACGTGGGCGCGTCCCTGGGACCCGCCTCCCGGTAGAAAACCCCGACGCCGTCGACCTGGGCCCGGTGATACGTGGTCGTCGCCGTGGTCGAGGGGGCGGGGACGGCGATCCCGAGCGCAAGCGCCGCGCCGCCGAATCGCGGCTTCAACCGTTCTGAGTGTCATCGTCCTGCTCTCGTGGGCCAGGCGGATGGCCGTCGCGCATCCGATGCCGCGACTCGCGCCGGTGACGATAACCATACGGTCCATCAGACGCAGGCCTGGGCGATGGCCAGCGTGTCGATGTACTGACGGAAGGTCGTGATCCTGCCATCGCTGACGGTCCAGATGTGCGCGTAACGCGCTTCGCAGGCCTTACCGGTGGCGCCATGGGCGCCTTTGAAATCGCCGCTGCGGGCTGTATGCCCAAGCAGCAGGCCAAGGCGCACCGCAGCTTCAGGTCGCCGACCAGTTCCACCTGGTGCACAACCTGCGGCTGCTGACGCAAAACCAATGAAATAAGCCCCCGATCGCTCGGGGGCTCACACTCCGCACAAATCGCCAGATGCGGTTACCCGGCGCCACCGCCATACTCGTGATACTGCGGGACCGTTGTCTCGAGCGTGCAGTTCGAGCCAGTCAAACGCGCGGTTAAACTACCTTGAGGAGAGACCTGTCCCGTGACCTGGCCGGAGGGCCCTTTGCCGGTTACCGGCGTCATCGTCCACTGGAGTGTGTGACCATCTGTCGAGCCCTGGACAGTGCTAACGCCTGAACCGTCTTTGAAAAACACCACGCCCGTGAGTTCACCGCCCTCACGCACGATGTGCAGCACGACAGGACGGCAACCAGGTTTGGCCGACGTCTCGACCGCATAGGATGCCCCGCCCGTTAAGCCTTGCGCGGACACCGTCGGCGAGAGGGCCGCTAGTCCTGCGAGAAAGAGTGACGATAGCACGGAAGTTCTAATCCACATGGTGAAAGCCTCTTTCATGATCGGGGTAGTTCGTTGGAGCCGCCTAGCTTAGGAGAGCGATAACGTGACAAATACTCGAACACTCCACACCATAACGGCTTTAGTACGTAGACTTAACGATCAACCTGGTAGCAGAAACCAGACTCACCGGGAATAATGAAGCTCATTCACCATCACCATGAATGATTATCATTCATTAGGGACAACCTATGACAATCGAGCGCTTAGACCTCAATCTCTTCCGTGTCTTCGATATGATTATGGTGCATCGGAGCGTGGCGGCGGCAAGTCGTGAGCTTGGCGTCACAGCTTCAGCCGTTAGCCACGCGCTCACCCGCTTACGCAAGCTGTTGGATGACGAGGTATTCGTCGCCGGCCCAAACGGCATGGTTCCAACGCAAAAGGCAATCGAACTCGCCCCCGGCATCCGTGAGGGGCTTGGCAGCTTGGTGCGAGCCTTGGACGCACGGCCATTCACTCCGGCCCAGATGCTCAGGACGTTCGGGGTTGCCTGCTCCGACTTGCCCGGGAGCACAATTTTGCCGGTAGTCATGACGCGGCTGCTATCGCTCGCGCCCAATGCGAGCTTGAAGGTGTTCCCGATGGGCCGCACGGATATCGTGGAAAGTCTTGATGACGGCCGGATCGACCTTGTCGTGGGCTGGTTCAACAAATTGCCTGATCGATGCCGTCGGCAGACCCTAATGCGGGAACAGGAAGCCATGGTCGTCCGCGCGGGGCATCCCCTCACAAGGCAAAAGGTGACGCGGCAGAAATTGTTTGCGTTCCCACACACCGTCGTCGAGTTCACCGGCAGCCAGGCCGAGGTGGGAGATGGCTTTGTCGACGAACGCGGTGTCGTGCGACGGACATGGATCGAGCGGCTCTTGATAGAAACGAGCGGCAGGAGCCGGCATGTCGTTGGCCGGGTCGCCCTTACGCTGCCAAGTTATGGATCGGTCGCTGCGGTGGTTGAAGCAACTGACATGATTGCGACCTTGCCCCGCCGGCTCGCCAAACGCAGCGTGGAACGCGATGGCCTCGTCATGCTGGACCTACCCTATTCACCGTTGTCCGTGGCAGTCGAGGCAGTCTGGCACGAACGTTCAGACAAAAGTCGAAGCTTGTGTTGGCTCATAGAGCAGTTCAAGGCGGCAGCTGCACAAATTGAAGAAGTTGAAACCGACTCCTCCGTAGCCCATGAAAGCGCCACACGAGACGACTGAAAGTTATTCATGGAATGGCCCTAAAGAACGTCCTCGGCTAGGTATTCGCTTCAACGGCACTGAGCAGAGCGACTTAGTCATGAAGATTGCAATGCGATGAAGCCATTGCGCGAACCGAGAAAGCTGAGGCGCGATGACGCGAAACGATGGTTTGCCTCCGTGACGCCGGCCAACCTTCTCCTGGTCGGGCTGTCGGGCTGCAGTCGCGCTCCGTCGCAAGACATATTGGGCTCGTTCTTTCCCGCGTGGATGCTTTGCGCCGCCGTGGGCTGCGGTGCCGCCGGTCTCGCCCGGTTGCTGATTGGCGGTGTCCATCTGAATAAGTACGTACTAGCCCCGCCTCTCGGTTACCTTGCTTTCGCGGTGGCAGTCACGTTGTTCACCTGGCTATTTCGGTTCGGGCAATAAGGCTGATGGCGCTTTTGGGGCGACTGCTTGGGGCCTTGTTCACACTCGGCTCGATCGGGATCGCGATCGCTGGGGCGGTGCTCACGATGCAGCGTTTGGATCATCGTCCGCGGACCGACGATGCTTTCATCAACGCCGACGTGGTGCACATGGCGCCTGATGTGAGCGGGCGGGTGATCGCGATCAACGTGCGAAACAACCAAGCGGTCCATGCCGGCGACGTGCTGTTCACGATCGATCCGGAGCCATTCCGACTTCAGCTCGAGCAGGCGCGGGCGCAGTTGGCGGGGTTGCAGGCGCAGCTGAGTGTCACCACTGACCAGGTCGCCTCCCAGACCAGCAAGGCCGACGCTGCCAGTACCGGGATCGGCAGTGCGCAGGCCCAACTGGCTCTTGCCAGCAGCACGCTCGCGCGGATGGAGCCGTTACTGCCGCGTGGCTATGTCACGGCAGAGCAGGTCGACCAGGCCCGTACCTCCCAGCGGACTGCGCGCATCTCCCTGGAGCAAGCTCGGCAGCAGGCTCAGGAAGCGCGCCAGGGTGTCAGCAGTATCAAGCCAAGCGAACAGCAGATCCTGGCATCGCAGGCCGCGGTAGCGCTGGCCGAACGCAACCTGCGGCTCACGGAGACACGCTCGCCGTGCGATGGCGTTATCACGGGGCTGGAGACGGCAGCCGGCGAGTATGGGGCGGCGGGTCATCCGCTATTCACGATCATCGACACCGAGCAGTGGTATGCCATCGGCAACTTTCGTGAGACGGACCTGACAGGACTGCAGCCGGGTCAGCATGCTGGCGTGTATGTGCTTAGCTCGCCCGGCCAGGTCGTGGACGGGGTGGTCGACAGCGTGGGTGCTGGCGTGTCGCCCGACGAGGGGGTGTCGGTGGGCGGGCTTCCCCGCGTCCCTCGCAGCCTGAGCTGGGTGCGCATCGCACAGCGTTTCCCCGTGCGGATTCGCCTGTCCTCGCCGCTGCCGAACCTGATGCGGCTCGGGGCTTCCGCTGTCATTGTCATCGACCGTTGAGTGCCACATTGCCCTTGGCTGACCGAAGTGCAGGCGCGGGCGGCTTGGCTGCCCTGCTGCGGGAGTTGCGGCCGCGGCCGGGGCGGCTTGCCAACACGATGCGGCTCGTCGTGCTCGTGCTGGCGACGGTAGCGATCGGCGAAACGTTCCGCATGCCGGAAGTCGCCGTGTCCGCCTACGTGGTGCTTTTCGTGTCCCGCGACGAACGTAGCTCCACGGTAATGACGGCTGTCGTCGCGGGGACAGCGATTGTGTTCGCCGTGTTCGCCACGATCGTCCTGTTCATGGCGAGCCTGTCGGAACCGGCCTTGCGCGTTCCGCTGATCGCGCTCGCCACGTTCGCCGCCCTGTTCCTGTCGCGAATTTCGCCGCTTGGCCCGGCTGCTTTCGCGATGGGGTTCATCATGGCTTACGGGCTGACCATCGGCGACCAGGTGCTTGGCTTGGCATTGCAATCGTCCAGTGTCAGCAACACGACGGAGCCGGGAGCGCCCGAACTGCTGTCCCTGCCGCCGGAGGAGGCGCTGCTGCACTTCGTCCTTTGGCTGGCACCGGTCGTCGCATTGCCGGTGGCATTGGTGGTAGTGGCAAATCTGCTCACAAGGCGCCAGCCGGTTCAGGTTTTGCGCGCCGGCTTGGCGGACCGGATCAGCGCATGCGCGGCGTTTTGCGCTGGTGAGCCAGGGGCGGCACAGGCGCTCGCGGCAAGCGCACGCGTGGGATCGGCCGGCCTGTCGAAGCTGCTTCACGCCGTCGGGGTCGTGCCACGTGCCCCGGATTACGCCAGCCTGATCACCGCGACGCAACAACTCGCCCTGACGTTGCTGGCCTGGCCTATGGTCGCCTCGGCCAGCGCGCCGCAAGCCAGCCTGCAGCCATTGGCCGATGGTCTGCGTGCAGCGGAGCGACGCCTGCGGTCCGGAGCCGGACCGATCGTGGCCACTCCGCCGGTACCCGAGACAGCATCCGACGCCGCCCGGCCCTTGGCGGCCGAGATCGCCGGGTCGGCTGCAGCGATCCAGGACGCTCTGGGTCGCCCGCCCACTGTTGCGGCCAGGCCGCCCCATGCCGCCGGCCACCTGATCGTGCCGGGCGCGGCCCGCAACCCAGACACGTTGCGCTTCGCACTGAAGGTGACGCTCGCGGTCATGCTGTCATATAGCGCAGAAAGCCTGCTGGACTGGCCGGCGATCCATACCTGCGTCGTCACTTGCTTCTTCGTGTCACTGGGTACTGTCGGCGAGAGCCTGCACAAAGCCACGCTGCGCATCGTCGGTGCACTGATCGGGGGTGCACTCGGGATTGCCAGCATCCTGTTGCTGATGCCGCTGATGACCGACCTCGGCGACCTTCTGCTCGCGATCGGTGTCGTGACCCTGCTGGCCGGGTGGGTCGCCTGCGGCAGCGAACGGATCAGCTATGCCGGCTGGCAGATAGGCTTGGCCTACTACCTCACCATGCTGCAGGGCTACGGTCCGACGCTGGACATGCAGACGGCCCGGGACCGGGTGATCGGGATCGTGCTGGGCAACATCATCGTCCTGGTCGTTTTCACCACGATCTGGCCGGTCAGCGTCACGCAGGCGGCGCGCCGGCAACTCGCCACTGCGATCAGTCAAATGGCGGCGTTGATGCGGCCGGGGCCGCAGGACGAAGTGGCACGCCGAACGGTGCGCACCGGGTTCGCCACCGCTTCGAACGGCGCCCGCGCCCTGATGGCCAATACCGATTTCGGGCTTGCCACGGTCTGGCATGACGGTCCTAGGCCGATCGGCCCAGGGACCATCGCCGATCTGGAAACGGTCATGTTGGTGCTCTGCGTCATCTCCGACCTGCCGTCCGACCCCGCCGCGAGCACCTACGACGAAGCCATCGCAACCTGGTTCGACCGCTGTGCCGCTTGGGTTCGTAGCGGCACCGACGCCGGGTCGCTGGAGGCCGACATCCCGGCGCCACCCAAGCTCGACGACCCTGCCTCGGCCACGCAAGCGGCCTGGTATGGCATTCTGGATCGGGAGTTGCGGACCATCATGGCGCGTATCATGCACGGGGTGGACGCTGATGGCTGAGCGTCACCGCCTGGCACTGGCCGTCTGCCTGGCGCTTGCGGCCTGCAACGACACGCGTGACCTCGCGCCTGCCTCGGCCGACACGCCCTGGCAGATCTCGGTCGCCACCAAATCGCCCCAGGCTGCGCTGCCACGTAGCTTCAACGTCCCGCGTGACCCGGCGCTTCCCTGGGCCGACGACACGGCGGCGATCGACACCAGCCACCACTACACGCTCGCCGAGCTGATCGACATCGCGCAGCGGCGCAACAAGGAGACCCGCATCGCCTGGGAGCAGGCACGGCAGGCCGCGATCGGGGTCGGTATCTCCCGCGCCGCCTTCCTGCCGGAGATCACGGCCAGCGCGCTCGGTGGCTACCAGCATATCGCGTCGCCGTTCCCCACCAACCTGGTCCGCCAAGGCTACATCACCGCCAACTCGCAGGAGATCTTCCCCGAGATCGCCATCAAATACCTGCTGGTGGATTTCGGCGGCGGCCGCGAAGCCGCCGAGCAAACGGCCACCCAATTGTCCTTCGCCGCCAACGTGGCGTTCACCGCCGCCCACCAGAAGCTGATCCTCGCGGTGGCAAAGGCCTACTTCACCCTCGACGGCGTCGACGCGCAGTTGGCGGCCGCGAACAAGGCCCTGGCCGACGCGCGGCAGCTACAGCAATCGGCCGAGGCGCTGCGGGGCCGCGGGTTGGCCACCATCGTATCCGAGCAGCTGGCCCGGCGGAGCACGGCGCAGGCCACGTATGACATCGCCCAGGCCACGGCCGCACAGCACGACGCCAACTACACGCTGTTGCAGACGCTGGAGCTGCCACCCACGACGAAGCTGTTGGTGCAGAACAGCTTCGACCGCCCCCTGTCACGCACGACGGTGCGCACGGTGGATCAGTTGATGGGCGATGCCCTGCGCCAGCGGACCGATCTGCTGGCCGACCTGGCCCGGCTGCGCGCCGCCGAGTCGGGGATCGCCGAGGCACGCGCCGACATGGCGCCGAAGCTGCTGATCGACAGCAACGTGCAGGGCAATATCGGCCGCATCAGCGTGAATGGCGGCCCGTATGAAAGCGTGGAGCAGCCGCAAGCCGGCCTTTTCCTCCGCTTCGAGTGGCCACTGTATCAAGGCGGCCTGCGCCAGAACCGGGTGCACCTGGCCGAGTCCCGCCGGGCCGCCGCTGAGGACGCGCTGGAAGCCGCCAACAGCGCCGCAATGCGTGAGTTAGCCCTGGCCTACGACCAAGTGCAGACTGGGCTAAGCCAGTTCGACGCCGCGCTGGCATTCCAGACGGCCTCGCAGACAGCGTACGACTCCGCCAGCGATGCGTTCGCGCACGGCGTTGGCTCGTTGCCCGATGCCGTCAATGCCGCCACGGCGTTAGCGTCTGCGCGCGCGACCGTGGCGAAGGCGCATTCGCAGGCGCTAATCAACGCCGCCGGGCTGGCCTTCGCCGCGGGGGAGCTCACCTCCAGCGCCACGCCGGCTATCTCGGCCCCAGAACCACCTGATCAGGGCCAGCCCTGATCAGGTGGTTCGGCCCCCTCACGGCTTGCGGCATCATGCTGCTGGGGTTTGCCGCGGCAAGCCGGGCAAAGGACGCGCACGACGTGGCCGATGGCTTGCACGGCTTGGCGATATTGCTGACCATCGCCACGGGGATGTGCTCGGCGGTATGGTGGCATCAGTCAGCGGATCTGCCGAACCTGCCAAACCGGTGCGAGCAGCAACGCCTGGCCGATCAGCGCGACGCCAACGTCCTGAACGGCGCCGCAGCGACGGCGACTGGCCTCGCACTGATCGGAGGGGTCTACACCAGCCTGTCCTGGCCCAGTGCGGAAGGATCGCTTGCCGCGGCGGCATTTCTGCTGTTGCTGGCCATGTCGGGCAGCGAGATTTGGCTTGCGACCGGCCTCTCGTTGCGCCATGGGCTGCGCCCACGATCGGCCCTTGCGGTCGCGGTCGTGGTGCTGGCCAGTCTGATCTTTGTCGTACGTCGTCTGATCCGCTAGGGAGCCCTGGATGATTCCGGGCCGGGCTGACGGTCCAGTTCGGACTGTCGCAGCCCCGTGACGCCCGCGTCCATAATCAATGCGTTACGGCCACGGAACAGCCAGGCCGAGATCCACTGCAAGTAGACCAATGCGCGGTTCCGCAGTCCGTTCAGCAGCAGCAGGTGGACGCAGCACCAGATAAGCCATGCCGGAAAGCCGGTCAGCCTGGCATGAGGGAAGTTCGCCACGGCAGCGGCGCGTCCGACGATCGCGAGGCTACCCTGGTCTTTGTAGTGGAACGGTGTTGGCGCCGGGTTACCCTTTACGCGAGCAGCGATGACGCGTGCGACGTAACGCCCCTGTTGCTTCGCGACGGGCGCCACGCCAGGGAGTGCCTTACCGCCTGGCCCGGCGAAGCTAGCTACATCGCCGATGACGAACACCTCCTCATGGCCCGGCAGCGAGCAATCCGGCCCCACCGGGACGGTGCCGTGCTGGCCGGGTTCGATTTCCAGCCAGCTTGCTGCCGGCGTCGCCGCAACACCGGCACACCAGAAGACATTTGCGCTGGCGATGTGCTCCCCGCCGGCCATTACGCCTTCGGAACCGACCCGCTCCACCTGCACGCCGGTCCGAACCTCTACCTGAAGCCGCTTTAGGCGCTGATGCGCGTAACGGGCGAGCCGTTCCGGAAATCCAGCTAGCAGCGTTGGCCCGGCTTCGAAAAGGATCACTCGTGCTTGTTCTGGCCGGATACGGCGGAAATCGCGGGCTAAAGTATTACGCGCCAACTCCCGGATTGATCCGGCGAGTTCGACGCCGGTGGCACCCCCGCCCACCACCACGAAGGTCAGCAAGCGGCGCACTTCCTCCGGATCGGTCCGACTTTCCGCCCATTCGAACGCCCCCAACAGCCGTAACCTCAGAGCGGCGGCGTCCTGCAGGTTCTTGAGCCCGACCGAGTTCTTTTCCCAATCGGCATGGCCAAACCAGCTGGTACTAGCCCCCGTGGCGACGACCAGCATGTCGTACGGGAGGGCATCCATGCCGTGGACCGACACCGTCCGCCTCGCAACGTCGATCCCCTCTACCTCTCCCAGTAGAACTTCGGCGTTCGACTGCCGGGCCAAAAGGGCGCGGATTGGGGATGCGATGTCGGATGGCGGCAGTGCTGCCGTTGCTACCTGATACAATAGCGGCTGGAACAGATGATGATTGTTCCGATCGATCACTACCACGTCCACCGGCACCTTTGCCAGCGCACGCGCCGCATTCAGCCCGCCGAACCCGGCACCCAGGACCACGACTCTCGGGCGGCCGCCCACCTTAGCGGTCCAGCGTCAGCCAGCGCCGTCCGTCCTCCCCCAACAACGCGTCGGCCCCGCTTGGGCCCTGGCTCCCGGACGCGTAAGGCTCCACGTCGCCTTCACCACGGCCCCAGGCCTCCAGAAGGGGCTGCACCGCTCGCCAGCCCGCCTCCACGTTGTCGGCGCGCTGGAACAAGGTCGCATCTCCCATCATACAGTCGTAGAGCAGGGTCTCGTACCCGACGTTCGGCTTTTCGGCGAAGAAATCGGCATACCGCATCGTAGACGCCACCCGGCCCAACTGCATGACGGGACCAGGCACTTTAGCATCGAATTCGGTCTGGATGCCCTGCACTGGGTCGATCAGCAGAGTCAACACGTTCGGTGTCGTCTGGCCGACTGGCGTGCCGGAAAACATGCGGTAGGGCGCGGGCTTGTAGTGGATCGAGATCTCGGTCCGCCGGCCGGCGAGGCGCTTACCGGTGCGAAGATAGAACGGGACGCCGGCCCAACGCCAATTCTCGATATCTAGGCGTAACGCAACGTAGGTCTCGGTTCGGCTGTCTGCCGCAATGTGCGGTTCGGACCGGTATTCCGGCACGTCTGCGCCAAACTCCTGGCCGGCGGTGTACTGCCCGCGCACCGCATCGCCCAGCCGTAACGGCCGGATCGCCTGTACCAGCTTGGCTTTTGCCGTACGCACATCCTCCGCGTCGAAGGAATTCGGCGGCTCCATCGCGACGGTGCATAGCGGGGTGAAGAGGTGGTTGGGCACCATGTCGCGCAATGCGCCTGTGGGCTCGTAGAATGCCCCCCGGTCCTCCACGCCGACCGTCTCCGCCGCAGTAATTTGGACGTGGTCGACGTACTCGCGGCGCGAGGTAGGTTCGAACATGCCGTTAGCGAAGCGAACCGCCATGATGCTCTGCACCGTCTCCTTCCCGAGGAAATGGTCGATACGGAAAAATTGGCTCTCGTTGGCCTGTTTCAGGATGCGTTCATTCAATGCCTTTGCCGATGGCAGATCGGCGCCAAATGGCTTTTCTATGACTACGCGGCGGAAGCTGTCGCCCTCCTGCTTTAATAGCCCGACCTTGCCCAGCCCATCGACCACCGTGCCGAAGAAGCGCGCCGCAACTGCGAGGTAGAACACTGCACTACCGCCGTTGACGATCTCAGACAGTTTCGCGAAGGTTTCGTCCTCGCCGAAATCGCCTGGCAAGTAATGCAGCCGCGCGGACACCCACCCCCAAGCGGCATCGTCCAACTTAGGCGTGTAGAACTCCGCCGTCTTATCCTTGGTAAAGGACTGCATGGTCTCAGTGAGCGAAACCCGCCAGTCAGCATCAGTCTGGTGAACGCGATCGACGCCTACGACCTTGAAGGTATCCGGGAGTAATCCGCTGCCCGCGAGGTTGTACAGCGAAGGCATCAGGAGCCGCTTGGTAAGGTCTCCGCCTGCTCCGAAGATCACCAGCGTGCAGGGCGGTGCCTGGACGAGGCCGGCCCTTGATCCAGCGTCAGCCCCGACAGCCTTCGTCACTTCCGCTTCAGACATGGCTCATTCCCCTCCGTCTACGAGCTAAATGCAGTCCGTCTACCGAAACCGGGGCAACTCCAGATTAAGACGCTGCCCGATGAGCAAGAAACTCCCCTTCTAAGACTGCAAAGTCAATCACGCCACAAAGGATGAACAGGCTTCAGACCCAACATGCACCCATTTCACGGGTTTTGGTTCTTCCACCTCTAAGTTAGTCTCTCTTCATAATCGCGCGGCCAAAGAGCATGTCACCTCCACAGTTGAAACGCCGTGCAGTTCTATGGTTCTGGGGTTGACGATGATGCTGTATGTATTAC
Organism: uncultured Acetobacteraceae bacterium; assembly: GCA_964242215.1. Taxonomy (GTDB): domain Bacteria; phylum Pseudomonadota; class Alphaproteobacteria; order Acetobacterales; family Acetobacteraceae; genus LMUY01. The sequence goes on from CAXTCJ010000115.1 coordinate 13,960, forward strand.
TGTCGTGGATAAGGCATTACTCAAGGGTTGGCTTGCCTGGCAATCCGGGTCGGCAAGCCCTGTGTATAGTATGGGAATCCCACAATGGATCGAAGTCACGGGAAGCGATCCATCCACATTGGCTGACCAGACGTAGCGAGGTCCTACGCGGTCCAGTAAACGCCTCCACGACGCCAAGGCTGCGGCGCCGTTCCGTTCACCCAGTGTGGCACGGGCGGTGAACCCGCAAAGTGACAGATGTTTCTGTCCTGACGGTCGTGCTCTCGGCCGGTATCAGTGTGTGCACAGGCTATGTTGGTACGCTGATGAACTATAGTCGGCAACGCGTCCGGCAGCGCCGGACGTATGGGTTGTCATTGTTGGCCGAGATCAAAGCGCTACAGAGCTTGTCTCGCAGACATTACGGCACCTTCCTGACCGGGAAGATCGACCTCACGACCTTTCGAATGCCCAAGCTGCGTTTCAGCAGCGCCGACATGTCGGTGTTTAACAACGTATCCGGCAATATCGGGCTGTTCTCGCCCACGGCCGCGGTTCAGATCATCGAATACTACAGCGGCGTTCGTAGTCTGGTGGTCCAGGCGCAGGATTTGTCGGATGTGTCGGACAAATGTGGGGGAGAAGCTGAATTCCGAGCCCACCTTGCTGACCACCTTCGATACCTACGTGCCGTCGGCCATCATGGACGGCTCGTCACTCGGACGCTGCGGCATGAAACGCCGACCGACCTAGACCAGAAACTGCGAATCTGCCGGCGGAAGGCTACCCTATCCATTCGCCGATGGCAGCAACGTTTAGCTGAGATGGCTACGTTCTCCCGCATCGGGTCAGCGAGATGAGTAAGCAGCCGCATCCCAGGGACACAGAAGAGGGCGTCCGGCTGCAGTCTGCCGATGCGGCGGGCTGGCGTCGTTGGGGGCCGTACCTCAGCGACCGACAGTGGGGCACGGTGCGGGAAGATTACAGCCGCGGAGGTAACGCTTGGGAGTATTTCCCGCACGACCAGGCGCGCAGCAGAGCTTATCGGTGGGGCGAGGACGGTATCGCCGGCTTCGGCGACGAGCAGTTGACTTGGTGCCTCGGCCTTGCGTTGTGGAACGGTCAGGATCCGATCCTGAAGGAACGCTTATTCGGCCTTACGAATAGCGAAGGCAATCACGGCGAAGACGTGAAGGAACTCTATTTCCATCAGGATGCCACCCCGACGCATTCGTATCTGCGGATGCTCTACAAATATCCCCAGGCCGCTTACCCGTATGACGAACTGGTGGCCGAGAATGCGCGCCGCGGCCAGGACGAGCCGGAGTTTGAGGTGTTGGATACGGGCGTCTTCGCCGCGGGTCGCTACTTCGACGTGACGGTGGAATACGCCAAGGCGAGCCCCGACGACATCTTGCTGCGGATTACAGTGCAGAACCGTTCGGAAGACGCTGCCCCGCTCGATCTTTTGCCGATGCTGTGGGCGCGTAATACTTGGTCCTGGTCGAACAATTTGCAGCGGCCCGGCTTGCATTTGCAGGACGGGCGCGTGCGCGCCGCCAGTCCCGAAGGGCGCGAGTTGGAGTATTGCTTCGATGGTCAGGCCGAATGGCTGTTCTGCGATAACGAGACCAACGTTCCGCGCCTGTTCGGTGTGCCGGGCAATGGTCCCTTCAAGGACGGCTTCAACGAGCGCGTCGTCCACAGCCGGCCGGATGCGGTGCGCTCCAGCCATGGTACCCGTTGCGCTCCTCTAGCGCACATGGTGATCCGGGCCGGCGGCACTGCCACATTGCGACTCCGCCTCCGCCCGCCCGAGGCTTCAGACCCGTTTAGCGACTTTGACGATATGTTTGCGGCACGCCTGATGGAGGCCGACGTGTTTTACGAGGCCTTGCAGGCCGGGCTACCGGATGCCGATACCCGACTGGTGCAACGCCAAGCCTTCGCCGGGATGATTTGGTCCAAGCAGTTCTACGCCTTTGACGTTCGTGACTGGCTTGCCGGCGATCCCACACAGCCGACGCCACCAGCAGAGCGGCGGCAAGGGCGCAACGCCGAGTGGGGCCATTTGGTAGCCGCCGACATCATCTCCATGCCAGACAAATGGGAATATCCTTGGTTCGCGTCTTGGGACCTGTGCTTTCAGGCCGTCGCTTTCGCTGCCATCGACCCAGGTTTCGCCAAGCAGCAGATCGGATTGCTGCTGGGCGAACGTTTTCAGCACCCGAACGGCCAGATACCGGCCTATGAATGGAACTTCTCGGACTCAAACCCGCCCGTGCAGGCCTGGGCCGCCTGGTGGGTTTACCGCGCCGACTTGAGCTGGAGCGGGCAGGGAGATCGCGTCTTCCTCCGTAGCGTGCTGCACAAGTTGCTGCTGAATTTCGGTTGGTGGGTCAATCGTGAGGACACGGCCGGGCGCAATCTGTTCGCCGGCGGCTTCCTCGGCTTGGACAACATTGAAATCTTCGACCGCGACGCACCGCTACCCGGCGGCGGCATCATGGACCAGGCCGATGGAACCGCGTGGATGGCGGCCTACGCCCTGACCTTGATGCGCATCGCGATCGAGCTCGCGCCCGGGGACCTCGTCTACGAGGAGCTTGCGGTTAAGTTCTTCGAGCATTTCCTCCTGATCGCCGAAGCGATGACGCGGCTCGGCGGCGAGAGCGGGCTGTGGAACGCCGAAGACGATTTCTACTACGATGTGCTCCGGATGCCGGATGGAAGCTCGGTGCCGCTAAAAGTGCGCTCTATGGTGGGTCTCATCCCGATGCTCGCCGTGCACGTGCTGGACCAGGCGACGTTGGACGCCCTGCCACGCTTCACGCAGCGGCTGCGGTGGTTCAAGCAACACCGCCCGGATTTAGCTGCCCTTGTGTCGCATTGGACGGACCCAGGTCAGAACAGCACTGTGTTGCTCTCTCTGTTGCGCGGCTACCGGACCAACCGCCTCCTCGCGCGAATGCTGGATACCACTGAGTTCCTGTCGAATTGGGGCATTCGCGCTCTGTCGCGGCAGCACCTCGAGGCGTACACACTGGCGCTCGATGGCGAGCAGTTCAGCATTCGCTATCTGCCGGGTGAGTCGGACACGCGTGTGTTCGGCGGTAACTCAAATTGGCGCGGCCCAATTTGGTTACCAATCAACTATCTACTGGTGCGTGCTCTGCGCGAGTTCCACCGCTACTACGGTGATGAGTTCAGGGTGGAATGCCCGGCCGGCTCTGGAACGATGCGGTCGCTAGCTGAGATCGCGGACGATTTGACGAAACGATTGACGCGCCTGTCGTTGCAGAACCAGGACGGGCGGCGTCCCGTGATGCGGGCCTATCCTGGCCTTGAGGAGCAATCCGGCTCGAGCGAGTTGATCCTGTTCCATGAATACTACGATGCCGAGACGGGCCGCGGTGTCGGTGCCTCCCACCAGACCGGTTGGAGCGGCCTAGTGGCTCTACTGCTCGACGATGGCTTCCGCGACGTGGTGGAATGACCCCGGCTCGATATAAGATGCTTCGCTCGCCGGCGTCATTGCGCGGCGGGCAACGCGGCATATGGGTGGGACGAGGAAAAGGGGTCCGCCACGAAGCCTCCTACTGCCGCCCCGTCCAGGCCTACTGTGATCAGCAGCAATCCGCCAGCCAACGCAAAGTTTTTCAGGAAGTCCCAAAACAGATCTCGCCCCTTGCTCGTACCAGCCTTCCAAAAGTCGCCTTGTATCCAGAACTGTTTCCACAGCAAAGCCGTCATGCCGCAATAACCGGCCAATATGAACGCAGCAAGCCTGTCCGCAATCCCAGTCAGGATACCGAGTGGCATCAGGATCTCCACAGCAAGGCCCAAAACGATCAGCACGGTGGCCGCCCCCGCTCTCGGCGCCACCTGCCTCGCCTGCGATACCGCGCCTTGGAAATTGAGCAGCTTGTCCATCGCACTGAACGGGAAG
>CAXTCJ010000116.1:0-17856 GCA_964242215.1 uncultured Acetobacteraceae bacterium
AGCCCTGGCATGACGGGAGCGCTACAGGTTGGCGGCGCCCATCTCGATCGCGTGGCGTAGCGCCGGGTCGAGCGGAACGTAGGCCCCCAGCGATTTGTCATCGAACCAGACCGTGTCGCCATCGAGGCCCTCGCGCGCAAGCCCGGTCTTGTTCAGCTTGAACGTGCCCGTCGTATCGAGGCTGCGGCAGAACCGGATGAACACCGGCCTGGCATAGCTGGGAAGACCCCGTTCCAGGTGGCCGCGCAGGATGGGGAGGCTGAAATCAGCTTCCACCACGACGGCCGCCATCCCGGCCTTGCCTTCCGCGCCGGGCACTACCACGCCGTACACGGCAGCATCAGCGACGCCGGGGCAGGCTTGCACGACCGCGGCCACTTCGGTGGTGGACACGTTCTCGCCCTTCCAGCGGAAGGTGTCCCCCAGGCGGTCGACGAAGAAGTAGAAGCCGGTGGCATCTTTGCGCATCAGGTCGCCGGTGCGGAACCAGCGGTCACCGGGCGCGAACGCATCCAGCAGCAGCTTGCGTGCCGACGCGTGCGGGTCGGTGTAGCCCTCGAACTGCCGGGCCGCGCCGTCGCCGAGCAGGGCCACGGCCTCGCCGGGTTCGTCGGGGGCGCAGGCTAAGCAACGGCCGGCCGGGTCGCGCAGCGGTTCGCCGGTGATCGGGTCGCAGCGGACCAGGGCCAACGGGAAACGGTGGGCCAGGAAGGGCGGCACGCGGCCGATCGCGCCGGGTTTGCCCTCGCAATTATACAGCGACACGCTGCCCTCGGTCGCGGCGTAGAATTCCAGGATGCGCGGGATGTGGAAGCGATGCTGAAAGTCCAGCCAGACCGCCCCGTTCAATCCATTGCCGCAGCACAGCCGCAGACGGTGTTCGGTCTCGGCTGGTTGCGGGGCCGACTGCAGGAGGTAGCGGCAGAGCTCGCCGATGTACTGGAACACGGTGCAGCCGGTCGCGGCGACGTCCGCCCAGAACCGGCTTGCGGAGAACCGCTCGCGCAGCACGACCGAGCCGCCCGCGACCAGCATGGCGCCGACTGCGACCACCCCGCCGGTGCTGTGATACAGCGGCAAGCAGTCGTACAGCCGGTCGTCGGCGGTGGCGTCCATCATGCCGGCGAACCAGCCGCTCCAGTCCAGCACGCGGGCATGGCTAACGTTGGCGGCCTTCGGCAGCCCCGTCGTGCCGGAGGTGTAGATCAGCAACGCCCTGCCGTCCGGTGACGGCCGCTTGACGCTGTCCTCCGCCGACCGCGGCAGATCGCCTTCCCACCACTTTATGTCGGGTCCGAGTTGCGTTCTGCAGTCGCGTGCGCGTTCAGCCAGGCTAGCGGCCACGATCACGTGGCGTGCCGCCGCGTTGCGGATGCAGTGGGTGAGCGCCTCTGCGGCCAAATGCGTGTTCAACAGCGCCACGACGCAGCCGGCCTGGGTCAAGCCGAGCCAGATCGCGATATAGTCCGGCCGGTTCGGCATCAGCAGTGCAACGACGGTGCCTGCCGGCATGGTCTGCGCCGCCCAATGTGCGTAGCCGTCGATGCGCCGGGCCAGCGCACCGTAGCTGAGCGTCTCGTCGGTTCCGATCAGCGCCGGTGCGTCGCCGCGTGTCGTGGCCATCTCCGCCACGACCGCCGCCAGCGTGTTGCCGGGCGTGTCCTGCAGGCGCCGGGTAGTTTCCAGCGCGCGCACCCAGTCCCGTGTGACGGCACCGCCCGAACGCTGCATCACGCCCGCCGGACGTTCCAGAACAGCGATAGGCCCTTCAGCGTGTCCACGATCTCCTTGCGCTGCGTGGTCGGCTGGATGAATTCGCCGAGCGGCAGGAAGGGCACGTCGATGAACGCCTGTTGCTGGATCTCGGCCGCGATGTGTTTCTGCGCCGCCGGGTCGCTCGCGGCCATGAACTGGTTGCGCAGATCCTCGAGCTTCGGGGCCGTAGGCCAGCCGAACCACGCGCCGGCGCCGTTGCCGCGCAGCGCCAGGTTGCCGACCGGGCTCGACATGTCCACGCCCGTGAGCGTGGTGAAGAACACGCTCCAGCCGCCCTCTGAAGGGGGCGCCTTGCTGGCCCGGCGTTGGATCACGGTGCCCCAATCCATCTGCTGCAAATCGACGTTCAGCCCGCATTTCTGCAGCATGTCGGCGGCCACGCTGGCCAGGGCGTTGATGCGCGGATAGTCGCTGGGGCTCATCACCACGACTTTCTCGCCGCCGTACCCGGCCGCCTTCACCTCGGCCCGGGCGCGGTCCAAGTCGCGTGGCCCGGTGATCGCTTGCATGCCGGCGTCGCTCGCCATCGGCATGCCGGGGCCGAAGAAACCGACGTCGGCGCGCCAGGCTGCTTTGTCGTCGCCGGCGATCGCCTCCATGTAGTCGGCCTGCTTCAGCGCCGGCAGCAGGGCGCGCCGGATCGCCGGATTGTCGAACGGCGGGAACAGCTGGTTCATGCGAAACAGGCCGATATTGCCCGTGACCTCGACGACGAAGGTTTTCAGGTCGGGCTCGCGTTGCATCACGGGCAGCAGGTCGAAGGATGGCTGCTCCCACCAATCCGCCTCGCCCCGCTGCATGGCCGCCGCGGCGGTAGCCACGTCCGGGATCACGTTCCACTCCACGCGATCGAAATGCACGACTTTCGGCCCGGCGGTGCACGATGCGACGCCGGTCGGGCGCGGCTGGTATTTGTCGAACCGCTCGTAGACCACGCGCGAGCCCACCACGCGCTCGTTGGCCACGAAGCGGAACGGGCCGCTGCCGACCATCTCCGTCACTTGCTTGAATGCGTCGGTGTTGGCCAGCCGCTCCGGCATGATCGGCAGCATGTTGATGCCGACCTTGCCCAGCGCTTCCGGCAGGAAAGGGAACGGCGCTTTCAGCCGGAACACGATCGTTTTGTCGTCGGGCGCGGACAGTTCGTCGGTTAGGCCGATCAGCGTCTGCCCGAACGCGTCGCGCCGTGCCCAGCGCTTGATGCTGGCCACGCAATCCCGTCCCAGCACCGGCGTGCCGTCGTGGAACAGCAGCCCGTCGCGCAGCTTCAGCGTCCAGAGCTTGCCGCCGTCCTCGGTGGTGTGCCCGTCCACCATCTGCGGCTGGATCTGCAGCGCGTCGTCCTGGCCGTACAGCGTGTCGAAGACGAGGTAACCGTGGTTGCGCGTGACGTAGACCGAGGTCCAGACCGGGTCGAGCGCGGTGACGTCGGATTGGGGGATGAAGCGCAGCACCCGCTGGTTCTGCGCCCGGGCGATGCTGGGCGCGGCGAGCGTGCCGGCGGCGAGTTGGATCAGGGCGCGGCGTTTCAAACCCATGGGTCGTTCCGTTCTTCGGCCTGGGTGCAGTATGCGGGCAGATAGTCGCGAGTGCGAGATGGGATGATCAGGATCGGGACCGCCGGCTGGGTGATTCCACGGCAGCATGCGGCGTCGTTTCCCGGCGACGGCAGCCATCTGCAGCGCTATGCCGGGCGCTTTTCGGCGGTCGAAATCAACTCGTCGTTCTACCGGCCGCACCGTCCAGCGACCTATGCGCGCTGGGCGGCCAGTGTTCCGGCAGGCTTCCAGTTCGCTGTGAAAGTGCCGCGCACGATCACGCACGAGCGCAAGCTGGTCGATGTGGTGGAGCCGCTCGAACGGTTCCTCGGCGAGGTCCATGCCTTGGGGGGTGCGCTCGGGCCTTTGCTGGTGCAGTTGCCGCCCAGCCTTGCGTTCGACGCAGTGGTGGCCGGAGAGTTCTTCGGTTTGCTACGGGAGCGGTTCGAGGGTGGCGTGGTGTGCGAGCCGCGGCATCCCAGTTGGTTCAGCGATGCGGCGGATGCGGTGTTGCTGCAGTGCCGGGTCGCCCGAGTGGCGGCTGACCCGGCGCCCGTGCTGCGTGCCGCTGAGCCGGGTGGCTGGCCCGGGATCGTGTACCGGCGGCTGCATGGTTCGCCACGGATGTACTACTCGGGGTACTCCGCCGAGTATCTCGATACGGTCGCTCAAGCGTTGCGCGAGGATCTGGCTCATGGCCGGGACTGTTGGTGCGTGTTCGACAACACCGCGTTAGGGGAAGCGGCCGGCGATGCGCTTGGCGTATTGGGGCGTGGCATGCCCCCTCCGTCGGCTTCGCCGCCACCTCCCCCGTGAAGCACGGGGGAGGATGTTGCTGCTACTCCTTATCCTCCCTTGCGCAGCGGGGGAGGGGGACCGTGCGAAGCATGGTGGAGGGGGCTGGCCACGCGCACCGCGGCTAAAGAAACGACACCGGGTCCACGTCCACATCCACCCGCACGCCCCGCCCGACCTTCACCTTCGCCAACCATTCCCGCAGCAACGGCTGCACCGCCACATCCCGCCTTGCCTTCAGCAGCAACCGCCGCCGATGCCGCCCGCGCAGGATCGCCAGCGGCGCCGGCGCCGGCCCCAGCACCGTCACACCCGCCACCCGTGGCGCCGCCCGTCCCAGGTCGCGCGCCGTCTCGTCCGCCGATTGCGGATCGTCGGCAGACACGATCAGGGCAGCCAGCCTGCCGTACGGAGGCCATCCGCCGGGCCGGCGTTGCGCGCTCTCCTGCGCCATGAAAGCGCGCAGGTCGCCGCTGACCAGCGCCTGCATCACCGGGTGCTCCGGGCTGAAGGTCTGCAGCAACACCCGGCCCGGCGCCTCCGCTCGTCCGGCGCGGCCGCTCACCTGGTGCAGCAGTTGCACCGTTCGCTCCGCCGCGCGCAGATCGCCGCCGGCCAGGCCGAGATCGGCGTCCACCACGCCCACCAGCGTCAGATGCGGAAAGTGCCAGCCCTTGGCCACGATCTGGGTGCCGATGATCAGGTCCACCTCGCGCGCTGAAATCGCCCGCGCCGCCTGCGCCGCCGCGTTGGGGCCGGGCATGGTGTCGCTCGCCATCACCAGCACCCGCGCGTCCGGAAACACCGCGGCCGCCTCCTCGGTGATGCGCTCCACTCCCGGCCCGATCGGCACCAGGCTGTCGGCGGCGGCGCAGACCGGGCAGGCCGGCGGGATCGGCTCGGTGTGCCCGCAATGGTGGCAGGTGAGCTGCCGCCGGGCGCGGTGCTCCACTAGCCAGGCGGTGCAGTTCGGGCACTGCATGCGGTGGCCGCAGGTGCGGCATAGCGTCAGCGGCGCGTAGCCCCGGCGGTTGAGGAACAGCATCGCCTGCTCCCCCCGCTCCATGGTCGCCTTCATCGCCTCGACCAGCGGTTCGGCCAGGAAGCGCCCGCGCGGCGGCTGGTGTTCGCGCAAGTCCAGCGTTTGCACGACGGGTAAGCTGGCGCCGGCATGCCGGGCTTGCAGCGTGAGATGGCGGTAGCGACCGGCCTCCACATTGGCGAGCGTTTCCAGGCTAGGCGTGGCCGACACCAGCACCGCCGGCGCCGCCGACAACCGGGCCCGCACCACGGCCATGTCGCGGGCGTGGTAGACGACGCCTTCCTCCTGCTTGAACGCGGTCTCGTGCTCCTCATCCACCACGATCAGGCCGAGGTCGGGAAACGGCAGGAACAGGGCGGACCGGGCGCCGACCACCACGGACGCGCCCCCCTCCGCCACCGCCCGCCAGGTCAGCCGCCGCGTGCGGGACGGCAGGTCCGAGTGCCAGACGGCGGGCGCGGTGCCGAAGCGGGCGGTGAAGCGCTCCAGCCACTGGGAGGACAGCGCGATCTCCGGCAGCAGCACCAGCGCTTGCCGGCCGGCGGCGACGCATTCGGCCACCGCCTCCAGATACACCTCGGTTTTGCCCGACCCGGTGACCCCGTCCAGCACCGAGACGCTGAATGCAGCGTCCGCCACGGCCTGGCGCAGAGACGCGGCGGCCTCGGCCTGTTCGGGCGACAGCGTGGGGCCGGGATACAGCGGGTCGGGCGTGGTGAACGGCGGTGCGGCAGGCAGGATCGTGGGCAGCAGCAGTCCCGCCCCAGCCATGCCACGGATGATCGCCGGGGACACGCCGGCGTCGCGCGCCACGGACGAGCCGGTGCGGGGCACGCCGTCCGCCAGCAGCGCGACCACCCGGCGGCGGCCCTCGGTGAGCCGCGAGTCGTCCGGCACGTTCGCCAGCGTCCACCCGGATTGCGGCGTGGGGGGCGCGAGCGCGTTCACCCGCAGCGCCATTGCTAGCACGTCGCCGGGCGGGGCCAGGGTGTAGCCGGCGACCCAGTCGATGAACTGGCGCAGGGCCGGCTGCATGGCGGGAGCGTCCAGCACGGCGTCGATCGGCTTCAGCTTGGCGGCCGGGACCGCGTCGCCTTGGCTCGCATCCCACACCACACCGACTTCCGCGCGGCGGTTGAGCGGCACCAGCACCATATCGCCGGGTTGCACGTTCATGCCCTCGGGCACCGCGTAGTCGAACGGGCCGGCGAACGGGTACGGCAGCAGCACCGGAACCCGCTTCCGGCTGGCGTTGGCCGCCGGTAGGGTGAAATCGAGGGAGGGAGCACGCATGGGGCTTTTGGTGGCTAGCACACTCGACGCGATCAAGCCTGCCCTGTCCCGCTCATGAGGCCTGAGGCGCTCGAAAGCGAGGACGTGGCCGCGTTCCTCCGGGCCAATCCAGGCTGGTTGCGGGACAACCCCGAGTTGTACCGAGTCCTCCAGCCCCCGCGCCGCCTGCATGGCGACGAGCTCGCCGACCACATGGCCGAGATGCTGGCGCGGGAGCGGGCCCATGCCCAAGCCGAGTGCGCCCGCGCCGACAGCGTGCTCGCGGCCGGACGCGCGGCCGCAGGGCTGGCCACGCGCGTGCAGGATGCGGTGTTGGCTTTGATCCGCGCCCCCGACCCGGCGGAGTTCGTCCGCTCCGACCTGCCCGCGCTGCTCGCGGTGGATGCAGCGTGCCTGTGCGCCGATTTCGGCCACCCTGGGACGCGCGTGCTCCCGAGCGGCACGGTCGATCGGTTACTGGGCCGGCGCGAGGTCATCTTCCGCGAACACCCGGCGGATGCGGCGTTGCTACACGGTGCGGCTGCCCCGCTGGCGCGCGTGGATGCCTTGGTGCGCGTCGGTGCCGGTTCGCTGCTCGCGCTGGCGTCGCGGGATCGGTCGCGGCTGCATCCCGGGCAGGGGGTGCGCTCGTTGGCGTTTTTGGGCCGCGCGCTCTCCGCCTCGTGTGACCGGTGATGCTTCGGTTCTCATGACGGGGGAGGCCGCCCGACTTGCCTTCCTGCACTGGCTGGTGGACGAGCGCCGCGCCTCGCCGCTGACCGTGCGTGAATACGGGCGCGACCTTGCCCACTATCTTGGCTTCCTCGCCGGCCATCTGGGGGGCGAACCGGATTTGGCCGCGCTCGGCGCCGTCACCCAGTCCGATGTGCGTGCCTGGTTGGCGGCGCAGGCCGGTGAGGGGCAGGGGAATGCCACCCGCGCGCGCCACCTCTCGGCCGTGCGGTCATTCTACCGCTATCTCGCCCGCCGGCATGCCGTCGCCAATCCGGCACCCGGACTGTTGGGCACGCCGAAGGTAAGCCGGCCGATCCCGAAGGCGCTGGTGCCGGAGGCGGCAAGAGGGGTCGCGGAAGACGCCGGGGATGTCTCGGTCGACCCGAGGGCGCAGCTGCGCGACGCCGCGCTGTTCACCTTGTTGTATGGCTGCGGACTGCGCATCGCCGAGGCTTTGGCGCTGAACGTGCACGACCGGCCGCGCGGCGGTGGGGCGCTGCGCGTGGTGGGTAAGGGTGCCAAGGAGCGCCTGGTGCCGGTGCTCCCCGTCGTCCAAGCCGCCGTGGATGCCTGGATGGCGGCCCATCCGAACGGCGCTGACCTGGCGTCGCCCCTGTTCCCCGGACTGCGCGGCAAGCGGCTGAACCCGGCGGTCGCCCAGCGCACCATGCGGCACTACCGCCGCCTGGCCGGGCTGCCGGAGCACGCCACTCCGCACGCGTTGCGCCACTCCTTCGCCACCCACCTGCTGGCTGGCGGGGCCGATCTGCGGTCGATCCAGGAACTGCTAGGCCACGCCAGCCTCTCCACCACACAGCGCTACACCTCGGTGGACGAGGCCGGGTTGCTGGCGGTGTTCCGAGCCACCCATCCGCGCGCCTGATTAGGGGCCGATACACGGTATCGTGCACATCATTTGTGGGTCGTCCGGCGTTAACGGGCATGATCGGTCTGTGCGCCGATGAAATGGATCGCGGTCCGCATGGTGGACCGCACAAACGGGAGACACGGTTATGGGACTTCTCGACTCGGTTCTCGGCGGCCTGATGGGTGGTAACAACGGCGGCGGCAACTCGCCGATGGGCGGCGTGCTGAGCAGCCTGCTCGGCGGTGGCGGCCAGGGGATGGGCCAAGGCGGTGGCATGACGGGCGGCGGCATGGCTGGCGGCGGCATCGGCGGCCTGGTGTCGCAGTTCGAGCAGGCTGGGCTCGGGCACATCGCGCAGTCCTGGGTTGGCAATGGGCCGAACCAGTCGGTCTCGCCCGACCAGTTGCAGAGTGTGTTCGGCCAAGGCCAGGTGCAAAACATGGCCAGTCAGGCCGGCATGCAGCCGCACGACTTCCTCTCGCAGCTCTCGCAGCATCTGCCGAACGCGGTCGACCAGATGACCCCGAATGGCCAGGCGTCGGACGAGGGCACTGTCTCGGTCTGAGCAGCGTCCGGGAGAGTCGTCATGACCAATCGTACTGCCGCCGCGCTGGTCGCGGCGGCGCTGCTATGCCTTCAAGCCATGCCGGCATCGGCGCAGACGCAGAACCAGATGAACTACCGCCTCATGACGCCCCAGGAAGCGTCTAGCTTGCCCCCGAAAGGGGGTGCGTTGGGGATGGACATCGTCAGTGGCGAGCGCATCAACGACGGCGGCCTCAACTTCGAGTTGCTGCGGATCAAGGGCGTCCGTGTCGGCACGCCGGGTGCACAGGCTGGGTTCCACGCCGGGGACCAAATCGTCGCCGCAGATGGTCGCGTGTTCCCGACGCTGCAGACATTTGCCGCGTATGTGCGGTCCCTGCCGCCGGGCAAGCTGATGGCGGTGGACACCATCCCCGCCGGCGGTGGGCCGCAGCAGGCACAGCGCATCGGGGTCACAGTGGGCGATGGCGGTCGTGCCGTGCAACCGGCGCAGTCCGACCCTGCCCATGAGGGGCTGTCCACCGGGACGAAGCTCGCGATTGGGGTCGGCGCGGTGGCGCTGTTCGGGTGCTACGAGATGGGGTGTTTCTCACATCGGACCGCCAACCCACAGCAGCAGCAGCAGCCGATGCAGGGCGGATACGGCCAGCAACCGGCCCGGTGATCTAAGTGCCCTCTCCCTCTCCCGCCATTGGGAGAGGGAGAGGGGTCAGCGGGCTTGGTCGATAAGCTGCCGCATACGGCGCACGACGGCAGGCAGGCCGTCCAGTATCGCTTGGCCCATCATGAAGTGGCCGATGTTCAGCTCCACGACTTCCGGCAGGGCGGCGACTGCCTGGACGTTGTCGTAGGTCAGACCGTGGCCGGCATGACACTCCAAACCTAGCGCGGCGGTCAGAGCGGCGGCAGCGCGCAATCGATCCAGTTCACCGGCACGGCCGTCGGCGTAGGCTCCCGTGTGCAATTCCACGATGTCGGCGTGCAGATCGGCGGCAGCTTGCAGTTGCCGCTCATCCGGGTCGATGAACAGCGACACCCGAATCCCGGCCGCACGCAGCCCGGCGACCATCGGCCGCAACTGCTCGATCTGCCCCGCCGCGTTCAGGCCGCCCTCGGTGGTCACCTCGGCCCGGCGTTCCGGCACGATGCAGGCCGCGTTGGGCCGGACGCGCAGGGCATTGGCGACCATCTCGTCGGTCGCCGCCATCTCCAGGTTGAGCGGCACGGTGATGGCAGCGCGCAGGCGGTCGATGTCGGCGTCACGGATATGGCGGCGGTCCTCCCGCAGATGCGCGGTGATCCCGTCAGCCCCGGCCGCGATGGCCGCCAGCGCGGCCTCCACGGGGTCCGGATGGTCACCACCGCGCGCGTTGCGCACGGTTGCCACGTGGTCGATGTTCACCCCGAGCCGGATCATCCGAACCTCCGTTCCGCCAGTTCTGCCGCCATTCGCAAGGCCGCGATCAGGCTGGCCGGGTCGGCGATGCCCTGACCCGCGATGCCGAACGCGGTGCCGTGATCGGGCGACGTGCGGATGATCGGCAGCCCCAGGGTCACGTTCACGCCACCGGCCATGTCCAGCGTCTTGAGCGGGATCAGCGCCTGGTCGTGATACATGCAGATCGCCGCGTCGTAGCCGGGCCGCGCCGCATCGGTGAACATGGTATCGGGCGGATACGGGCCCAGGGTCACGATGCCCTCGGCCCGCAGCGCGTCGATGGCGGGCTGGATGATCTCGATCTCCTCCCGCCCCATCGCGCCGGCCTCACCGGCATGGGGGTTGAGCCCGGCCACCGCCAACCGAGGCTCCGGGATGCCGAAATCCCGCCGCAGCGCTGCCGCCGTGGCGCGGGCGGTGGCGAGGATGGCGGCGGTCGTCACCCCCTCCAGCGCCTGGCGCAGCGAGACGTGGATCGTGACCGGCACGACACGCAGTTGCGGGCAGGCCAGCATCATCACCGGGGTGCCGCCCGTGAGTTCGCCCAGGAACTCGGTATGGCCGGGGTGGGGGAAGCCGGCCTGATACAGCACCGCCTTGCTGATCGGGTTGGTGACGACCGCGCTCGCGTCGCCCGCCTGCACCAGGCGTACCGCGCGCTCGATGCTGGCGATCACTGCGGGCGCGTTGGCCGGGTCGGGCTGGCCGGAGCGGGGGATTTCGGGCAGCGACAGGGACAGCACCGGCAGGGCTGCGCCGAACACGTCGGCCACCTGGTCGAGCGACTGGATGACCGCCATCGGGACATCCAGCGCGCCGACCCAGAACGGATCGGCGATGATGGCGAACTGGGGTCCGCTGCCGGCGAGGGCGCGCCAAGCCTTGGCGGCGATCTCGCCGCCGATTCCGGCCGGGTCACCCATTGTGAGCACGAGGGGGGCGAGCACGAGAGGTTTTGCCATTGCACGCACCCAAACACATTCGCCCCTGCGTGAAAACCGCAGTGGCTCGCCTATATAGACGCAATCTCGACAGGAGTTTGCCCGCCATGTCCGAACGCCCGCGCTTCTTCGACGACCTTGCCGGCGTGGCCGGTGGTGCGTTCTCCGCCTTGACCGGGTTGCGCGACGAGGCCGAGGCCACGATCCGCGCCCGCATCGACGAGGCGATCCGCAAGCTCGACCTGGTTCGGCGTGAAGATATGGAGGCAGTCGAGACGATGGCCGCCAATGCCCGCGCCGGTCAGGAAGCGGCCGAAGCACGCCTGACCGCCCTGGAAGCGCGGGTTGCAGTGCTGGAGGCCGCCCAACGTGTCGAGGCGGTGGAGCCAGGGTTTCCCGACCCGAACGGGATCTAGGCTTAGCCCCGCTGCGGCCGTCCCCCAAAGCGGGGTTGCAGCAATGGTTTGCTGACCAGTAGTCTTGTTCCGTGTCGAGTCGTGGCCATAAGCCCATGGCCCGGCTCGTGTCCGGCCTTCCTCCAGCTGGGGAGACCCCATGATGCCGACCGTCGAATCCGTCCAAATCAATGAACACGCCGCCAACCCGCTCGACGCGCTAGAACGCATCGTGGTGGAAAACGACTGGGCTTTCGATCGCCGCAACGAGGGCGAGATGGCGGCCGAGGCACCCGGGAAATGGTGCGACTATGGGCTGTATTTTTCGTGGTCCCGCGAAATTAGCGCCATGCACTTCACCTGCGCCTTCGATCTCAAGGTGCCGGCGGCGCGGCGTGGGGCGCTGTATGAGCTTCTGGCGCTGGCGAACGAGAAGCTGTGGATCGGCCATTTCGGCATGGATAGCGATGACGGCATGCCGCTGTTCCGCCACTCCGTGCTGCTCCGCGGAGCGCGTGGAGCCTCCGCCGAGAGCCTCGAGGACATGATCGACATCGCCATCACCGAATGCGAGCGCTTCTACCCGGCGTTCCAGTTCGTATTGTGGGGCGGCAAGTCCCCCGCCGACGCATTGGCCGCGGCCATGCTGGAGTGCGTGGGCGAGGCCTGACCGCGGTGCCGCCGTCCATCCTGCTATTGGGCGGCGGTCGAATGGGCGGCGCCATGCTGAGTGGCTGGCGCCGCGCCGGGCTTGGGCCCAGCTATGTACTCGACCCGGCACCGACGGCATCCTCCCTCGCGAGCGCGGAGGTAACGGTTGTCGGAGAGGCGGGCGCGATTCCCGTTGGTTTCAGGCCGGACGCGGTGGTGTTGGCCGTTAAGCCGCAATCCGCCGCCGGCGCGATTCCGACGATTGCGCCGTTCGTAGGGGGGGCCGTCGTCATGTCGATCATGGCGGGACGCACGATCAGCGGGATTGCGGCTCTGTCCGGCGCCGCCGCAATCGTGCGGGCGATGCCCAACACGCCGGCTGCCATCGGGCAGGGGTTCACGGCCGCCTTCGCTAGCCCCGATGTGACCGCGGCCCAGCGCGACCTGTGCGAGGGATTGCTGCAATCTGTCGGCGAAGTCGCTTGGCTCGCAGCCGAGGACCAGATCGACGCGGTCACCGCCACGTCCGGCAGCGGCCCGGCCTATGTCTTCCTGCTCACCGAACTGCTCGAGGCCGCTGCCATCGAGCAGGGATTGCCACCCGAGCTCGCCAAGCGTCTGGCCCGGCGCACCGTCGCCGGTTCGGGGGCCTTGCTAGCCGCCAGCGACGAGGCGCCGTCAGCCATGCGTGTCGCCGTCACCAGCCCGGGCGGCACGACGGAGCGCGCCTTGGCGGTGCTGATGGAAACCTGGCCGGCCGCCATCAACCAGGCGGTCGCCGCAGCCACGGCCCGGTCGCGCGAATTGTCATCGTGACCGGGGTGGCAAATCTGCCGCCGCGCTCCAGGTGAGCAGCATGACAGACACGGAATTCGATGCGGCCATGGTCGCGGCCGCCTTTGCCCAGGCCGGGATATCCGGGTGGCGGACACTCAGCATCGTCGAGGCAGCGCAAAGTGCCGGACTGCCGCTAGATCGGGCGCGTGCCCGGTTTCCGGGGCCGGGTGCGGTGTTGATGCGCTTTGGCCTTATGGCCGATCAGGCAGCGCTGTCGGAACAGATCGCGGCGGGATCGTTGCCCCGGGACCGGTTGTTCGATCTGCTGATGCGCCGCTTCGACGTGTTGCAGGCGCATCGCGATGGCATGACGGCCCTCCTGCAGGCGCTCCCAACGGATCCGGTGCTCTCGCTGGCACTGGGCGCGGCCACGCTGCGGAGCATGGGTTGGATGCTGGAGGCCGCGGGAATCCCGGCGACCGGTCTCACGGGCCGGTTGCGGGCGAACGGGCTGGTCGGCGTGTGGCTATATACCTTGCGCGCCTGGAAGGACGACTCGAGCGCGGATCTGTCCGGCACCATGGCGGCGTTGGACAAGGCGTTGGACCAGGCGGAGCGTTTTTCCGCGATGTTTGGCCTCGGTACGCCGGCGTCGGTCGTGGCTGATGCGGTGGACGGCGTCGTCGATCCGATGGACGACTTGGCCGATCCGATGGACGGCGTCGTCGACGTGCCGGCGCTTCCGGAGGAGCCGCTGGAAGGATCGCTGTGACGGGTTATTCGGCCGTCAGCGCAACCGGTCAGGCCCGGTTTCGTTGGCTTTAGAAGCAAGATGGCTGCTGTTATCGACGCGTGCTACAAATAAGGCGCGCTTAAAATAGTGCGAAGGGAAAACGTTATGTCCGACGAGACCGGTCCGAACAGCACTCTGCAGTCCGGTACCAACGCCGCCCAGGCCATTGGTCGTAACATGACCGATATGGGAGCCAAGGCTATGGCCGACTTCACCCGCATGTTTGCGGAAATGAAGTCGCCTGCGTTGCCCGACATGGAGTCGCTGATGGCGGCCCACCGCCGCAATCTCGAGACGCTGTCGGCCGCGAACCGCGTGGCACTCGAGGGGGCCCAGGCCGTCGCGCGTCGTAATATGGAGATCATGCAGCAAACCATGTCGGAGCTGACCGACGGCATGCGCGCGTTCTTGCCGGGCGAGAACCCGCAGGCGCGGGCTGGACGGCAGGCCGAGATGCTGAAGTCGTCCTACGAGCGCGCGGTCGCCAACATGCAGGAGATCGGCGACTTGATCCAGCAATCGAACGGCGAGGCGCTCGGCTTGCTGAACAAGCGGTTCGCGGAGGCGATGGACGAGGTGAAGATGCTCGTCGACAAGAGCAAGCAGGCCGGCTGAGCACCACGCCACAATCCTCCCCCTGGAAAAAGGGGGAGGTGGCCACGACTAGGTCCTTGGTTCCAGTCGTGCCAAAGAGCCCCCTCCACCATGCTTCGCATGGTCACCCTCCCCGCGAGAGGGGAGGATGTTAGTAAGTTAAAGCGGTAGGCGAATTCTTGCCCTAAGTCCGCCCAATGGACTCTGCTCCAGCACGATGTCACCGCCGTGTGCCCGCACGATGTCGCGCGCAATGGTGAGCCCGAGCCCCGTCCCGCCGCCGCCCGTCTCGAACGCTCGGAACACGCTCTCACGGCGTTCAGGGGCGATACCCGGCCCGTCGTCGTCGACGAGGACCTCTACATTACGCTCGCCGCGCTTGACCGACATCGCGATGCGCTTGGCGTGCCGGCGGGCATTGTCCAGCAGGTTAGTGATGGCACGACGCAGGGCATCCGGCCGCAACAGCACCGTCAGCCCCGACGGCACGTCTAGCGCGACATTCGCACCGGCCCGGCGCGCACCTGCAGCGACGTCGCTCAGCATACTCGACAGATCGACTTCCTGGGCTTGCTCCATCCCCTCGCCACGCGCGAACGACAGATAGCCGCCAATCATCCGGTCCATCTCCTCCAAGTCGGCGGTCATGTCTGCGACGTCCTCGGGATGGCTCGCACCCACGGGCAGCATGGCCAGGGCCAATCGAAGCCGGGTCAGCGGAGTGCGCAGGTCGTGGGAAACACCTGCCAGCATCTCGGTTCGCTGCGATAGGAAGCGGGTGATGCGGGCCTGCATGCGGTTGAACGCGGCGGCGGCTTGGCGGACCTCGCTGGCGCCCTCCGGCTTGATCGGCTCGCGGTCGCGCCCCATGCCGAACAGCTCCGCCGCCGCCGCCAGACGGCGGATCGCGCGGACCTGGATGCGCATGAACATGGCCGCGATCGTGAACAGCAGCAGCGCCGAACCGACCAGCCATAGCACGAACAGGTACAGGGTGGACGTATACAGCCGCTTGCGGGGCGCCTCCACTTCCAGCACGCCCTCGGGTAGTTGAATCTCGATCATCACGTTGCGGGGGTCGGACGTCCAATCCATGGTGAACGGTAGCCGCACCTTGTCCTGCAGCGCCGCCGCGAGGTCGTCGTCCATCGGACCGAGCTGGTTGATCCAGGGCTTGTCGTCGATCTTGGCGGACGGGGCGAAGCGCATCGGCACCTCTAGCCGCTGCCACGCCGAATACAGGATCCAGTCGCGGTTCTCGCTGCCGGGGAAGCGGTGCATCAGCTCGATCGACTGGGCGACCTCGCCGGCGATGGCGAAGGCGAGCCGGCGGGAGGTCACGTCCAGGTAGCTGCCGTAGAATATGGTGAAGGCGACGCCCTGCAGGATGACGAGCGGCAGCAGGATGATCAGCAGGCTGCGGCCCAGCAGCGAACGCGGCAGCAGCCGCTTGATCCCGAGCCGCATCTCAGCCGCCAGGTTTCAGCACGTAGCCGCGGCCGCGCACCGTGTGCAGGAAGCGGGGCTCGCGGGGGTCTGCCTCAACCTTGCGGCGCAGCCGGGTCACCTGCACGTCGATGGCGCGTTCGCCGGCCTCGTCCATGCCGAGTGCCTGGGCGATGGCCTCGCGCGACAGCACCTCACCGGGCGTGCGCGCGAGCAGGCCGAGCAGGGCGGCCTCGCCCCCTGTCAGGTGCACGACGCCGTCCGGCCCGGCCAATTCGCCGCGCTCGACGTCGAAGGCCAGGTTGCCGAGATGCACCGGTCCGGCCGGTTCGGCCGGAGCGACCCGGCGCAGCATGGCCCGGATACGCAGCACCAGCTCGTACGGATCGAACGGCTTGCCGAGGTAGTCGTCCGCCCCGGCTTCGAACCCGGCGATCCGGTCCTCCGGCGCGCCGCGGGCGGTCAGCAGCAGGATCGGCAGGTCCGACCGCTCCCGCCGCATGGTTTCCGTCAGATCGAGGCCGGTTTCGCCAGGCATCGTGACGTCGAGCACCATCAGGTCCGGCTGCACCGAACGCATCTTGGTCCGCGCGTCGGCCGCTGTCTCGGCCGTGGTCACCCGGAACCCGTTCTCCGTTAAATAACGCTGCAGCAGCCGCCTGAGGCGGTCGTCGTCGTCGACCACCAGCACGTGCGCGTCCGCAGTCATAGCGCTGGGCTCATAGCGTTGGGCTCATCCGTTTGAACCCCTGTCTATATAGGCACGCGCAGCCGGGTCCATGATGGCGCGCATGACGCGGCCGAAGCCCTCGACCGCCGGTCCCCCGGCCTCGCGATACGCCGAAGCGAGCCGTTCGCGCTGACGGTCGAATAGCCGCCGCTCCAGGGCGTGACCCTCGGGAGAAAGCGTCAGGAGGCGCTGTCGGCGATCTTGCCGGCCGGGCGCCTGGGCGACGTAGCCCTTCTCGACCAGTTCGTTCAGGACACGGGCGAGACTCTGCTTGGTGATGCGCAGGATCGCGAGCAGGTCGCCGACCGTCATGCCGGGATTGCGGCCGATGAAGTGCAAGGCGCGGTGGTGTGCCCGGCCAAGGCCAAGCTCGGCCAAAATCACATCCGCAGCGCCGGTGAAATCGCGGTAGGCGAAGAACAACAGGTCCTGCGCGAGCCGCATCTGCTCCTCCCGCAGGAACAGCAATGCAGCCCCTGCCTGGGGCGCCGCGGGCCGTTCGGCCTTCATTCCGGACATGGCTGGTCTTCGCTCCAGTTGAGACAGGTTGGTTGACGTTTCGCAATTCTTACCATAAATTATCGATGGTTAGAGCAATAAAATTACGTGGGATGCGGTAGATGGCACTTGTTCCTTTCGACGACCGTGACGGCTTTATCTGGTGGGATGGCGAAATGGTGGCGTGGCGCGATGCCAACCTCCACGTGTTGTCCCACGGGTTGCACTATGCCAGCGGTGTGTTCGAAGGCGAGAGGGCTTATGGCGGCAACATCTTCATGCTGCGGGCGCACACCGATCGGCTGATCGCATCCGGGCGGATCTTGGGCTTCGAGATTCCCTGGACCCCCGAGCAGATCGACACCGCCTGCCAGGAGGTGATCAAGGCGAATGGCCTAGTGGACGCCTATGTCCGTCCGATCGCCTGGCGCGGGACCGAGCAGCTGTCGGTGTCGGCGCAGCAGACCAAGATCCACTTGGCGATCGCGTGCTGGGCCTGGCCCAATCTGTTCGGCGACAACCGCATGAAGGGCGTGCGCTTGGGCATTGCCGAGTGGAAGCGCCCGAGCCCCGAGACCGCGCCCACCGCGTCCAAGGCTGCCGGCCTGTATATGATCGGCACCCTGGCCAAGCACAAAGCGGAGGCCGAGGGGTTCGACGACGCGTTGATGTACGACTGGCGCGGCCAGGTGGCCGAGGGCACCGGCGCCAACATCTGTTTCGTCAGCAACGGCGAAGTGCATACGCCGACACCGGATTGTTTCCTGGACAGCATTACGCGCAAAGCCGTGACGGCGCTCGCGCATCGCCACCAGATCAAGGTGATCGAACGGACGATCATGCCCGAGGAACTGTCCAGCTTCAGCGAGGCATTCCTGGTGGGCACGGCGGCCGAAGTGACGCCGGTGCGCCAGATCGGGACGTTCAACTACACGCCGGATCGTGTGACGGAGACGCTGCTAAGCGATTACGAGAAGCTGGTCCGCATGTCGCCCGCCGAAGTCGCGAAGATCACGAACTA
>CAXTCJ010000117.1:0-17694 GCA_964242215.1 uncultured Acetobacteraceae bacterium
CAGAGTTTCTTCAGGCCACCGGGCGGAAGCGCCGGAGAGATGTCATGCCGGACTGTGGGATTGCCCCGGTTTTGTGGACACCCTGAAGCTTTCGCCAGAGGTGCTCCTGATGCCCAGAACCCGTCCTCCATATTCGCCTGAGTTTCGCCGTCAGATGGTTGATCTGGTCCGTGCTGGGCGATCTCCCGAGGACCTTGCTCGGGAATTTGAGCCCACGGCGCAGTCGATCGCCGCCTGAGCCGCTGTGGCTGACAAGCAAGAGGGCCGACGGGAGGAGGTGGTCGCTGGTTTGTCGTCCACTGAACGCGACGAGTTGGCGCGGCTGCGGCGTGAGAACAAGCAGCTCCGGGTGGAGCGGGATATCTTGTCAAAAGCCGCGGCCTGGTTTGCACGGGAGACCGGCGCGGTCAGGCTGCACTCGGCCCTGGGATACCGCTCGCCCATGGCCTACGAAGCCAGCATCCAAACCGCAGAAGCCGACACGTAGCCCCCAAGTCCACAAACCGTCCACAAGATCGGGGCAACCTCACTGCAGTGGCTGGGCTCAGTGCGCGCTGCCGCACAAACGCCTCGCAGACGACGCTCACTGGGGCATTACGAGCGAAAAAGTCCGACTGGTTGTAGAGCCGGGGCGACGCCCGATTTCGGGATCGGAAGACCTCGAATGGATCGGGGTTCCATATGGCTCACATGCCCGTCTCATCCTGTTGTATCTGCAAACCGAAGCGCTTCGTTCCAGCTCGCGGGAAGTCGAGCTTGGTCGCTCATTACGGGAGTGGCTAGGCAAGCTGGGGATCAGCGTAGGCGGAATGACTGGGAAAAGCGTGCGGGACCAAGCCGAACGAATTTCCAGGTGCAGGCTGACGTTTCACCTTTCGGGCACCGCAGGTACTGGCCTAGTGAACCAAAACATCGTCGACCGCGCGCTCTTCATCGAGGAAGGTAGCGAGAAGCAAGGGCGGCTTAGTCTTGAAACTGCCAAACTGTCCGAAGGCTTTTTCGAGCAGCTGAAGAAGCATCCTGTTCCTCTCGAAGAAGCCGCGATTAAAGCGCTATCCAATAACGCACCCGCACTCGACGCCTATCTGTGGCTTGCCTACAGGCTGCATGTCTTGAAGGGGGATCGCCTCGTGACCTGGACTGCCTTAAAAGGTCAGTTCGGCACCGGGTTCTCGAAACTCGCGCAGTTTAAGTTCAAATTCCAGGGCACGTTACAGCTGGCAACTGCCGTCTATCCAGCTGCAAGGATCGAGGTCACCCCCGCAGGAGTCATCCTGAAACCATCGCGACCACCGGTTTCGCCCAGAGTATCGCTCGTCCGGTGAGTAGAATCCCTCGCTTCCACAGCTCCTAGTTCCCCAATTCCACACGGTTACCGACCAGTCCCGAGCTTTGTGTCGGGGCGATAATGTCAGCAAACTGCCTACTCCCACCTCAGCGAGGATCAGGTTTAGGCATGCTGCCTAGCCGCTATCACTCACCATGGCGGTCAGTGGCGTTCTTCCTAATACGACGCTCAACCGCAAGCTGTAGTCTCATAGGCTGTTGTGGGTTCCTTGTTCGGAGTCCGTTGCATCGGCTTGGTTTCTGGCAGGCGTTGGAGTTGAGCGGTATCGGGTGAGGTTGGGGCAATCCGCCCCGTGGTTCAGATGCTGAGGCGCTGCATTCGCGTCAGCAACAACGCGAACAAGTCCTGATCTGGCGTCGCCCGTGGCAGGTGCAGGCGAACCTTCGTCTTCAAGACCTCGATGCGCACTGCCAGCTTGATCAGACGTAGCCGTAACGTGTCGTACTGGGCGACCCGCCAGCGCGAGCAGCGCGACATCGGCGTGCGCAGACTCCACATAAGCGGGCACGCGCCCGGCCGGTGATAGCGATGCGGTCGATTACGGCCGCGCAGGGCAAAATGATGCCGGCGGTCCGCAGGGCCGCTATAGCCGCCGCGGCGATCGGCTGGCCGGGGTCGGTGGCGCCGGCCGCCCCCGCAGCCACCTCGATCATCGACGGCAAATCGGCCATGGTTGGCGTACGTAGGCCCAGGTGGCAGCAAGCTGGCGCGCATAATGCGTCATGAGGGTATCGATCGGCTGGTCGAGGTAAGCGAGCGCCGTGCCTGGATGGCGCAGCAGGGCAAGCTGGACGGCGCAGCCGAGCCAATCGGCGTGGCCGAGTCGCTCAGCCACTAGGTTTCGGTCCAACCGGCACAGGTGAACATCCGCACGACAATTTGGGAGACGCGACGACCGGCAATCTGGGATACGCCCACGTCTCCACCGGCGACCAGGACGTCGCGGGGCAGACCATGCGATTAACCAAGGCCGGCGCGATTAAGGTGTTCACCGATGTCCGCTCTGGCCGCAACATGGATCGCCTGGGCTGCAAGAGCTGCTCGCCTACGCCCGCCATGAAGACAGGCTGGCCGTGGTGCGCCCTTGACGGACACGACATTTCAGGATCTGCGATGGGCGGGAACAGCAGCCAGACATGATGACCGCTGGCAATAGAAAACCGTCCTTAGGGCTCCTCCGCCTCTTGTGACCGCGGCATACGATAGTCGACGCACCCCTGAGGCGCTTGCTGATATTTGCAGGGTCGTCAACGCGGCCTTTGTCGCTGAGAGTAATCTTGCCTTTTATGTGTCTATGAACTATGGCTCATAGCACTGTTTGTCAGTCCAGACTTTCAAGACGAAGTGGTTCGCCCGGTTTGCCCATCGCGAACGCATCAGCGACGGAAGCCTTGGTGAAGCGTTCGACCGAGCTGAACGTGGGATCATTGACGCCGATCTCGAGCGGACTGATCAAGCAGAGGGTTGCACGCGAAGGGCAGGGGCGTTCAGGGGGATATCGGATGCTCGTCGCCTACCGGGCTGAGGGCAGGGCGGTGTTCTTGTATGGGTTCGCCAAGAACGAGCAGGACAACATCGAACCTGACGAGCTGGTGTCGCTGCGCGACATCGCGACAGCCTGGCTTAACGCGGACGCGGAGCGGATCAGAGGCGCCATCGAGGCAAGAGAGCTACAGGAGGTTGAACATGGCGAAGCAGGGAATTAGCCGCCTGACGAAAGCGATCATCGAGACGGCCGACGGCATGCACCGGACCCGGATCATTGACGACGACACACATGAGAAGATCACGCTGCGGCATCTCGGCAAGCCGACCGGCGCCGCGGACCCGATCACCGGCGAGGAGATCCGCCAGGTGCGCGAACAGGCGCATCTTAGCCAGGCCGTGTTTGCCCGCTGCCTCAATGTGACAACCGGCTACGTCTCCCAGCTCGAACGCGGCGCGAAACGGCCCACAGGTGCGGCGCTGGCGCTGTTGAATGTCATCCGCCGCAAAGGCATCGAGGTCGTTCTATAGAAAGCCTCGATCGAAGGATCGTCACCCGCCAGGGCCGCGACGCGTGGGGCGCGGTGTGCTTGCGCACAGAGCCCGGCCGTTGGTCACAACGGACACGCCAGTCAGGCAGGGCTCCGCCCCCGCACCCAGGGAATATTTGCAGCAAGATGAAGAAACAGTGGTAGAATAGCGGCCCGGTGCAGCCGTAGACGGCAATGACCGTGCAAGGTGATGTGGCCAGTGGCGCGAGCTGCTGGCCGTTTTCGAATCTTTGAGGCACTGTGACCATAGCCCTAAGCGATATATGTCCCATAGCGAAACGCAGCCGACTACAAGATCCATTTTGCCCGCTGGAACCAGTACGACCATCCGCTAGAGTTGTTGGCTCGTGATGCCAAAGAGTTGCAGGGCCGGTAGAAATATAAGCAGAACGCAACGAATCTAATCGGCCGTATATATTTTCGCTCGCACCGTTCCACATCGAGACAGATGCCTGAATTTTGACGGCGTATTCCGCGTATTGCCAACTATGGCGACCGCTATGAAGTGGAGCTGACTGCCGACCGGAAAGACTTTATCGGCCGCCTTAAACTGCACTCCGATTACCGCAGCCGGGCAACACGGGTAAATTTCGAAAACCACTATCCGAATTTTCAGGTCTTGGAGCTGCTGCCGGAAAGCTAGTCAGGGCAGCCTTTCCCCGGCTATGAAGGGGTGGACGTATCATTCGATGAGCTTGAGACCCTCGTCCGGAACAACCGGCTCGACTGGAAATCGGCGCTCGAAAACGTCAAAGGTATCTATCTGATCACCGATATCAGCACCGGGCGCCGCTATGTGGGGTCGGCCTCTGGTGATCAGGGTATCTGGTCGAGATGGTACCGACTACCTCGTCACCTATGATGACCTGCTGCTGTGGGCGACGCGCCAAGGCGTGCTCGGCGCGGATGACGTGGCGTCACTGCGCCTGCTGGCGCAGGCTAAGTGCGATGAGGCTGCGTCTGCCCTGGCCCGCACTAAGCGTCTGCGCGAGTGCCTGTGGCGGCTGGTGACAGCGGTGCAGGGCGGGCAGGGGCCGGCCCGGGAGGATCTGGCTTTACTGACGCGCGAGGTGCTGCGGGCGCAGCAGTCCCGCGTGCTGGCGTGGACGGGCGCCGGCTGCACCTGGGGGTGGACCGCAGCGGCCGGGTTGGATGCAGTTACGGTGCGCGTGGCCTGGGCGGCTGCCGAGTTGCTGGCCATGCACACGAACCCGCCTCGGCTGCGGGAGTGCGAGGGCCGGACCTGTGGCTGGCTGTTCCTGGACAACACCCGGAACGGTACTCGCCGATGGTGCACGGCGGAGGAATGCGGCAGCCTCTCCTGCCTCACCCGGTTCCGTGCCAGGCGCAAAGCCCTTCCCTGACGCCACGGTCGGTTGCCCAACGGCTGTCCCGCCCCAGCTAAATGTCGAAGGCATACAGGACGTGTACTCCGGCGGCCTGGCCCTTTCTACGATGCTGGACGGCCAGTACTCCGAAAGCTTTGTGGAAGGCGGTGGCTCCATGGTCGGGCCGTAGGACGAGCAAACGCCCGGCGACAGGCTGGGCGAACTGGCTGAACGTCGCGGGTACGGCGGCGCTGGCCTGGGAGTCGCCTCGGAGCGTGACGATGGCGCGCGGGACCATGGCCGCGCGCTTTTCACGGCGGTTCCGTTTTTTGACCTACGCCGAAAGTTCATTCGTCCGCAGATGATGGCGCCCTCCGGCGGGTGACAGTGCCTGTAAGGCAGTGCGTGTAAACGGGCGTGGATAAAGGCTTGTTAAGCTTCAGACTCAATTAACTTGGGCAAGTCAGCAGTCCGGCGATGGCCACGACTGAAGCGTAGTCGGTGCTGAGCTCGTCGTACGGGTTTGGACCCGATGCTGACCCGACCAGAGTGGCCGGACACGCAGCGGCGATCCTCCCGCCACTATCACCGCGGCGGCTTGGACCGATGTGGCGGCGTTCACGCAGAGCCGCAAATCGTCCACGGCAGCAATCACGGAGTTCGCCCTCAGGTGCCTCGGGCAAAGGCAGCCCGCGATCGCGGCTAGATCTGCAACGGCCGCATCGCCGTCATTCCGCCTCCGCGCGCAAGCTCGGACGGGAAGCTTCTACAATGCTTGAGCCGAGGTTTCCGCCCCGACCGCATCCCGACCGAGATGCGCCCAGGAGCCATCATCATCATGCAACGCAAAACAAAACGCAGGCTCGTTGCCAGCGTGACCGTGCTGCTCGCCGCCGGTGTCATCCGCGCCGTCGCCACTCCGGCTGAGACGCTTGCCTCGGCCGAGCTGGCCGGAGACCAACTTCGCAACGCCGATGCGGTCGCGGCCGTTACAGCCGTCAAGCTCGATCTCCTCGGCAGCCTGGACGGCCTGATCAGCCTGGCCGTCCTTGTGACACTCGCGCTGATTTGGTTGCCGCTGCTGCGGCGCCTCCCCGCCGCCGCTGTTCTCGTTGCGGCCGGAGCGTCGCTTGCCGCCACCGGCCCGGCGCTGGCCTATTACGACACGGTGAACCGGGCCGAGGCGGTCACCATCATGCCCAACGAGTCGGCCTTCTGGATCCCGGACACCGGGGCCAATAGGGACAGCCAGACCAATCTCGACAGTGAGGCCTATCTGGCGGCCAACAAGATCGCGCTGAAGCGCTTCGTCATCCCGCACGCCATCTTCCGGGATTCGGGCGGCACCAACTGGTTCGACCGCGACTACTACGTCCCAACCGGGCGCATGATCATCGTCGACCGCGCGCCCTATAACCGCGAATGGGTGAAGGCAGTGGAGCGGGGCACCGCGGCACGCGACGAAAGCTTCCCGTGCCAGACCAAGGACGGCATCAACATCACCGCAGAGGTCAGCATCGCGGCCTCCGTAGCGGACGAGAACTCGCCAAAATTCCTGCACTTCTTCGGCGTGAACAACCCGGCCGGTGACCGGACCAATCCGTCGGTGATCTTCACCAGCGTCTATTACGGCCGCAGCCTGACGCAGGTCATGGACGGCATCGGGCGGGGCCTGGTGCAGACGGCAGTCTGCCGCGAGATCGGCAGCCGCAGCTTCGACCAAGCCAACGCTGACTACAACGCGGTGATGGATGCCGTGCGCGTCCAGGCGCTCAAGTTCCTGGGCGACCGCGGCATCACGGTGGATTACATCGGCTGGGCCGGCACCTGGACCTTCGACAAGGATGTGCAGCAGGCTATCAACGACCGCTACACCGGCGAGAAGGTGGCTCCTGTGCTCGGGACGCTGCAGGCCAAGGCCGCCGTGGACGCGCTGGAAGGGTGGGACCGGCATCTACCGAGCAGCCTGACCCTGTTGGGCACGCTGCCCAACCTGATGGAGGCGCTGACGGGCGTCCTGCGGCCACAGCCGGTTCCCGCCAGCCGGTGACGTTGTCATCTCTGTTCCAGCACCTGCATCGGCCAGGGATTACGGCAATGCCGGAGCCATTGGAGGCTGTCGTTCCAAAAGCCGTCGGCGTGGCTGTCGTGAAACAGGCTGAAGTGCCCGAGGGACGCGCGGCCGTAAACCGATGGCTTGAGAAGCACGGCCGTTCGCGGGGCGCCGGTGTAGTAGGCGAGGGTGCGGCGGACCGCCGCGGCGGTGCCAAGTTCGTCGTCGGCGACCACGACGGCGAGGATCGATGCCGTCACAGACGCCATGCGGGCCAGGACGGCCGGCCGGTCCCGACGTGGATGGCTGCGCTCGAAGCGTGGACCCCGAAAGCTCCATTCGGTCGCGACGCGGGACGGCAGGTCCTCCAGCCAGCCGAGACGGCGGCCGGGAAAGTAACCGCACAGCAGGGTGAGCGCAGGCATCGCGACGTGCCACTTAAAAAACAGCGGCAACCGCCGCGCGGCGGCGTAGTCGCCCCACCAGGCATACTGGGCGCCGACCGTGAGCATGCGGTCGATCTGGGGCGCTCCTTCCGCCAAGCCCGGCAGGAAGCCTCCGACGCTGTGCCCAACCACGAGCAGCGGCCCGGAGGACGGGCGCTGCCGCAGGAAGCGGAGGACGCCATCGAAATCCAGCTCACCCCAGTCCCGCCAGCGGTAGCGACATTTGGCTAAGCGGGCCGGCCGGGAAGCGCCGATCCCGCGGTAATCGTAGGTCAGCACGTCGAAGCCATGGGTGGCGAGGAACCGTGCGTAGCGATGATAGTAGTGTGCCAGAACGCCGGTCGCGGGATTGATGATGACGGTGCCGGCCAGGCCGCTGCCGCCCGGCCTGCGCCACAGATGGCCGCCGAGTCGCACGCCATCGCAGCATGGTATCTCCACCACCTGCCCAGCCGGATCAGTCACGAGCCACTCTCCGGTCGGTTCGAGGCGCCCGCCACATGCGACCGGACGACTTCGTCCAGCACGCCTCGGAACGCTTCGCTTGCCGACGAGAGCGCGGGACGCGTCAGCATCCGTAGCTCGATGGATGGCAGTTTCGGAAGGCGCAGTGCCGCCCCTACGTCGCGGATGGATGCTGGCACCCGGTGCGCCGTCCGCACGGTGATCCCTTGCCCGAACCGCAAAGCTGCCCAGACACCGGGCAGGCTGGGTGTGGTGAGGGACAGCCGCCACGCGATCTTCTGGCGGTCCAAAGTACGGATTGCCGCCTGACGGAACAGGCACGGATGGTCATACAGCACGAGCGGCAGGCGGTCCGGCCGTTCGCCAGCCGGCCACGGCAGATCCTGGCCGGCGAACCATGACAGTGGCAGGCAGGCCATCTCGAGCCCCGGATTGTCCCGGCCGGGTGGGAAGAAGGCCAAAGCCAGGTCAAGCCGCCCGGCCTTCACCTCCTCCTCGAACACTGCGTTGCGTCCGGCCATCACCTCGACATGCAGTCCGGGACGCAGGCGCGCAAACGTTGCGATCGTTTCGGGCATGACATCCTCGAAGAAGTCCTGCGGCAGTCCCAAACGGATCGCAGCGCCCTTCGTCTCGCCGCCCAGGGCGGCGGCGGCTTCGTCGTGTAGTTCCACGATCCGCCTGGCGTAGGAGAGCAGCGCCTCGCCCGCCTCCGTCGGCGCGAGGTTGCGCCCGTGCCGCGTGAACAACGGCCGGCCGGCCTGCTCCTCCAACCGTTTCAGCTGCATGCTGACGGCAGACTGGGAACGACCCAGTTGCACGGCCGCTCGGGCGAAGGAGCCGAGTTCCATGCTGGTGACAACCATGCGCAATGCGTCGATGTCGAAGGTGGTAGAAATACTTCACTATCCTTGAAGTGACAATTAAATACATATACGATAGTCGAATAGGTTGCGCCCTGCTAGGATTTTTGTCGAACTGTCCCGGAGCGTGCGCGATGTCGGACCGGATCAATATCCCGATAGGCTTCATCGGCCTCGGCACTATGGGCGAACCGATGGCGATGAACCTGGCAAGGGCCGGGGTGAAGCTGCTGGTGTGGAACCGCTCGGGCGCCAAGTGCGCGCGTCTCGGGGCAGCGGGGGCGGCGATCGCGGCCGACCTCGACGACCTGTTTGCCCAGTGCCAGACCTCGGTGCTGATGCTTGCCGACGGCACCGCGATCGACGCCGTCCTCGATCGTTTCGGCATGGCCTTCGCCACGCGCGTTCATGGCCAGCTGATCGTCAACATGGGTACGGTGCCACCCGCCTATTCCGCGGCACTCGCGGCGGAGATCGCCGCAGTTGGAGGGCGTTACGTCGAGGCGCCCGTTTCCGGCTCCCGCACGCCAGCCGAGGCCGGACAGCTGGTGGCGATGGTCGCAGGTGCATCCGAGGAGGTGGCGACCGTTCGCGCGTTGGTCGGCCCTATGTGCCGCACCAGTTTCGCTTGTGGCCCGGTGCCGGGTGCGCTCGCGATGAAGCTGGCGGTCAACACGTTCCTCATCACCATGGTGACGGGCCTCGCTGAGGCGGCGCACTTCGCTGGTCGGCACGGACTCGACCTAAGCCAATTTGTTGCCGTACTGGATGCCGGACCGATGGCCAGTGACGTGTCGCGGATCAAGGTGGCGAAGCTGCTGGCGCAGGATTTTTCCCGACAGGCCGGCATCGCCGACGTGCTCAAGAATAACCGGCTCGTCATCGACGCCGCGCGGGAGGCGAACGCGGCATCGCCGCTGATGGATGCCTGCCTCGTGCTATACGGCGAGACGGAGGCTATGGGCCTGGCCGGGGACGACATGGTGGCGGTGATCCGCGCTTTCGAACGCCGGGCCGGAACTCTCCCGTGACCGGGTTCCTCCTGCTCAGCCTGCCGGTCGTCGCTATCATTACGCTGGGTTGGGCGGCGGTGTGGCTCGCCTGGGTGGCGCCGGAGGCTGGTCAGGCGCTCGGCGCATTCTCGTTCCGCTTCGCCCTTCCGGCACTCGTGCTGCGCCTCGTGGCCAGCCAGCCGCTCGCAGCGTCGTTCGACCCGAATTTTTTCGTCGGCTACCTGGCGAGCGGGGGCTTGGTCTTCGCGCTCGTGTTCACCGTGTCGTCGCGGGCTGAACAGCCGAGCGCGGCCGCCGCGGCGCGGGCGACAACGGCGACGGTGAGCAATCTCGGCTTCTTGGGTACGCCCGTTCTGCTCGCCGCCGTGGGGCCGCGAGGGATTGGGCCGCTGGCCATGGCCATGGTCTGCGAGGTCATGATCCTTTTCTCGCTCGGCGCCCTGGTCATGGCAGGCGGGGGAGCGTCGTCCACGAGAGCTAAAGCGATCCTGAGCGGAGTCGGTGGCAACCCGGTGATAGGCGCGATCGCGGCGGGCACGGTGCTTGCCGCTTCCGGGATAAGGCTCCCGGCACCGCTGGACGGCACGCTCGACTTCCTAGGTGCCGCCGCTGCACCCACGGCCCTCTTCGCAATCGGGACTTTGCTGCCGCGACGGGGTAGCCGGCGGCCGTTCGACCGCGGCGCGGCTCTGGTGGCCGCCGTAAAGCTGGTGGCCTATCCCTTGGTCGCCTGGGGCGTGCTCGAGGGCGTGTTGCGCCTCGACCCGTTCTGGGTCCGGTCGGGCGTGCTGCTCGCCGCACTGCCCTCCGCCAGCAGCAACTTCGCGCTCGCCCAGCAACACGGTGCCGACGCCGACAGTGTGTCCGCCGCGATCGCGTTGTCCACGGTTGCCAGCCTGGCGACGGTGCCCTGGTTCGGCTGGCTGCTGTCGGAAGGTGGCCGCATGGTTGACGCCGCTATCCTCGCATCGTGAGTAGCCGAATAACATCCGAACCGTTCGCGCCCCGCCTTACGGATAGGCTCGTCTTGAGATGCTTACGCCCGAGCGACGCTATGGCCACGTCCCGCTTGATGACCCCCGGCATCAGTCGATGGTTGGCATCGTGGCCGGTCCCGGTCACGCCGGCCATGGCGAGTGGACGGATCGACGACCTGCGCCGCCTGGCGTTCCACGGCGACGCCTTGCCCTTCGCCGTCATCGGCCGATGCGAGGGCGGCCTGCTCGGTTGGGCGACGGTCACGCGCGGCGACCTGGACCGATCGTCGGCGTCGATGAGCTTCTGGCTCGGTGAAGCGCACCAAGGCAAGGGCTACATGCGGGAGGTTGCGCCGGCCGCCGTGGGTGCCGGCTTCGACCTGCTCGGCGTGAACGAGATTGAGGCGGGCGCGCAGGTAACGAACGCCGCGTCGTTCGCCGTCATGACGGCATGCGGGATGATGCCGGCCGGCGAACGGTACGTCCATGCGTCCGCACGCAGACAGGAAGAGCTCTGCCGCTTCTACAAGGTCGCCCGGCGGACAGTGGAATAGTGATCGACGGTGGCGACTCAGTCAGGGACGACACGCCATCCTGACTTTCTTGGATCTTAGGTGGAATAAATCTTGTTATCGCACATCACGGTTGGCGTTGGGGACATTCAGGCCGCACGGCTGTTCTACGACCCTATTCTTGGGGCCCTTGGACTGACTCCGAGGTTCGCAGAAGACACTTGGGCGGGTTGGGAACATCCCTCTTCCGGTAGGCCGCTGTTCATCGTCACCCAACCTTTCGATGGCAGACCTGCCTCGATTAGGAACGGGCAGATGGTCGCTTTCCTGGCGACCAGCCGGCCGATCGTTGAGGAATGCTACTCCTTGGCTCTGCGGCTCGGCGCGGCGGACGAAGGAAAGCCGGCCCTGCGGCCGCATTACCATCGACACTATTATGGCGCCTACTTTCGTGACCCTGATGGCAACAAGCTATGTGTCTGCTGCCATGAAGCGGGGTGAATCCTATGGTCCGAGGATCAGAGCTTGTGCTGCTCATCGAGTACCTTGCTGGTCTGCTAAAGAACGGCCGCATCAGGCGTATCGTGCTTGTGGCGCTGAAGTCGCTCAACGGCAACAACCGTCGGAAAGCCCCTGAATGGCGCTCACTCCAAGAACAATCGTCAAAACGGTAGCCAGATGTGAAACGCGGGATCGACAACGCCCATCACTACCTTTGGGGTGATGGTTGCGACGGCTGGGTGCTTTCGCACTCGCCCGACTTGATGGTCATTCAGGAAAGAATGCCACCCCAAACGACGGAACGGCGGCATTACCATAGCAAGGCGCGTCAGTTTTTCTATGTTCTCGAGGGGGAACTAACGATGGAGTTGAAGGGGGAGCATCACCTTCTGACTCCCAGAACGGGCATGGATATCAAGCCTGGCGAGGCGCACCAGGCACGGAATGAAAGTGACAAGGACACGCACTTCATCGTCGTCTCCCCGTCACTTGCTAGGGTGATCTCGTGCCGTTCAAAGCCAATGCCGTGCGCCGCCACCACATCCCTAGGCAGCGGCACCGGGTCACAAACTCGGCGGCCTACGACATGGTCCTGCGTCAGCGCGGCAGTGTAACGGTCTGGTTCACCGACGCGGCGATTGCGGCATGGAAGGCTGAACCACGGACGACACGAGGCGGACAGCCGCGTTACTCGGGCTTGGCCATCGCCACAGCGTTGACGTTGAGAGCGGTGTTCCGTCTAGCACTGCGACAGACTGAAGGGCTGATCGGCTCCATTCTCGCCCTGCTCGGTCTGGACCTCTCGGTGCCGGACCACACGACCTTGAGCCGCCGCGCCGAGACGCTGGACGTGGTTCGTCCCCGGCCAGGCTCCGGTCCCGTGCACCTGCTGGTCGACAGTACGGGGCTGAAGCTCTGCGGCTCGGGCGAATGGCTGTTTGAGAAGCACGGCACGAAGACACGGCGGTCTTGGCGCAAGCTGCACATCGCCGTGGATGCCGACACCGGGCAGATCGAGGCGGCTACGTTGACCACCAGCGACGTCGACGACGCCACGCAAGTTAGACCTTTGCTCGATCATGTAGAGGGCCCGGTCGCTTCATTCACCGCCGACCGTGCATATGATCAAGACGGCGTCTATGGCGAGGTCGCCGCGCGTTATCCCGAGGCGTCCGTCATTGTCCCACCACGGTCCAGCGTAGTGCCGAGCGAGAGGGCCGAGACGACGCCGACCATGAGAGATCGGCACCTCCAGACGATAGTCGAGCATGGCCGGATGGTGTGGCAGAAGGTCTCTGGCTACAACTGGCGAGCTCCGGTGGAGGCCGACTTCAGCCGCTTCAAACGGGTCATCGGCGACGGGCTACAATCGCGCACCGATCGGCGTCAGGGCGACCGACGTTGCCATTGCCGTGAATGCACTGAACCGGATGCTGGAACTCGGGCGTCCCGACTACGTCCGCGTCCCGTGAAATTAAAGCGATAAGGCCGAACCGCAGCCACGTGCTGACCCACGCAACACAGTGACTCGCTGGGCCTCGTCTCTCCCGTAGCACAGCCCCAAACGCAAATTCACAGGTCGAGGGAATCGTCTTTGAATAACCTGTAAAGCCACATCCAATCCGTGTCGATTTCACACAAAAATCTATGTACTTTGTTGGAACATCCTACGTCGATAGTAATCCTTGAAACAGACACTATCTAGGATCGCGGCAATCGCAAGGGGTATGTTTGCTCCGGTGCCGAAGCGAAGGTATCCAAACACCTCAAGTGGGCGCTTGGATACCTTGAACTATAGCGGCGGGCTTGTCACTTCCCTTCCGGTGCCAGTGCCTCGAGAACCGACTGTGTTCCTACTGCGATTGTCTGAAGGCCTGCTCTATGATTATGCGGCTTCTAGCTCGACCTCCGCCCCAAATGTGGGAAAGCGAGGTAAAGGAGCAATCACTGCGGGGCAGGGCGGGGGGTCGTCATCATCATCATCATCTCGGTTGTGCCGAGGGAACATCGTCGGAAGCCGCTGGCTGGGTAGATCCCGCCTAGGATGTGGCTGGTAATCCTCCAGCCTTGTATCGCCGGTCTCTAGTTCCATTCCATCCAACGTTTTAAGGGCATCAAGAATGTCGTGGATGCCGACAGTCTGACCATTGTCCAGTGTGCGCAGAGCGGGGGCATCTGGGACAGCCCGCGCGTCCGACCCCCAAGAGGAGAGAATTTCCCGCTTTTCTGCAATGCTGAGTTCGGAGGTATACAGGATTTCCATTGGATCTGAGTAGAGAAGTTGTAGATCGAGAAAGGACGGCGCGGCCCAAGACAAGCCAGGTGAAAAGAAACCTTCTGTATTGTTCATCTCCCATCTCCCAATTAGGGTTTCCGGACTTGGCCAAGAAACCCGTGACCGACATGCTGGTAGTCAGGCGACTTCATTGTGCCTTACATGCTTAGAGGTGCACCGGCCGGCGAAGCGGCCGGAGACCCAGCAGCCGTGATTAGTGTTCCCAATGTCCAGCGACCATTGCCCCGTCCGAAGCTCGATGTTCTGGCACCCAATGCCAATAGGGCGGCCCATACGCATAAGCCGGTGTGTAAGGGTAGTAATACACCGGTGGCGGATACACAGGTGCCCTAATGACCACGGGCGGTAAGGCTATCCCGATGCCACCATGCCATCCCCAGCCAGGACCCCACCAAGCGTTCGCAGGTTTCGGAGTAATAACCGTCAGCAAGGTTGCAGCAGATAGAGCGGCGCTTGCAGTTAGACGACAAAAACGAGCAAACAAGCCTTTCAACATTGCTCCCTCGATTAGACACGTGTGACAGATGGCCGCCAAGCCAAGCGACGAAATCAGGCTGCCTGGCCTTCGATCTGGTTTGGCTGACGTTCGGATGTTTTACCCCCAATCTGGATCTGGCGTGGGCGCATGACCTCGGGAATCTCGCGCACAAGCTCCACTGTCAGCAGGCCGTCAGCCAAACTGGCGGAGGTCACCTTGACGTGGTCCGCGAGCTGGAAAGTCTGCTTGAAGGCTCGAGTACCGATGCCACGATGCAGGACGTCGCGCTGCTTCCCGTTTGGA
Source organism: uncultured Acetobacteraceae bacterium (assembly GCA_964242215.1). Taxonomy (GTDB): domain Bacteria; phylum Pseudomonadota; class Alphaproteobacteria; order Acetobacterales; family Acetobacteraceae; genus LMUY01. The sequence goes on from CAXTCJ010000117.1 coordinate 14,620, forward strand.
TCACTAGCAGCACGTTTCCCCTCGATGGTCAGGAGATTGCGTTCTGCGGTCAAGGTCAGCTCTTCGCGAGTGAACCCAGCCACGGCGAGGACAATCTTGTAAGCATCTTTGCTGATGCGTTCGATGTCATACGGGGGGAATTTATCGTCAGCCTGTCCACCAAGTGTCGCTAATTGCAAGAGATCAAACACATGGTCAAAGCCGACTGTTGAGCCAAACAACGGCGCGAAATCATAGGTCTGTCGCATTACCACATTCTCCATAAGAGCAACATGGACGAGCACGGCGCCGACTTGGCCGGCGCCGGCTACCAAACCCTGTCAGGCGTTTGGTGATTAGAATTTTTAAAACGGACGCTGTGACCGTCAAGAGGCTCTCATTCTTGTTATTCCAGCCTTGGGGCTTTGGAACGTTCAGAAGAGGCTCAAGCGAAACCGCTATCTCCTCAACTTCATCGAGCGTGGTTGTATCGTTGTATCCCCCGTGCGGTTGTAGAGCTTTGTCGTGCGTTGGGACTTTGTTGCATGGATCGCCGCGGCATCGGCTGGGGTAGGATGCTGCTGGGCGTGTTGCCTTCATTATCCGGGGTAGGTCCTTGCCGTTCAAAGCCAATGCCGAGCGTCGTCACCACATCCCAAAGCAGCGTCACCGGGTCACGAACTCTGCGGCCTACGACGCGGCCCTGCGGCAGCGCGGCAGCTTGACGATCTGGTTCACCGACACGGCGATCGCGGCCTGGAAGGCTGAACCACGGACGACGCGAGGAGGTCAGCCGCGCTATTCGGCCCTGGCTATTGCGACGGCGCTGACGCTGAGAGCCGTGTTCCGCTTGGCCCTTCGGCAGACCGAAGGGCTGATCGGTTCCATCATCGCCCTGCTCGGTATCGATCTCGCGGTGCCGGACCACACGACCTTGAGCCGCCGGGCCGAGAGCTTGGACAAGGTCTGCCCGCGGCCAGGCTCCGGTCCCGTGCACCTGCTGGTCGACAGCACCGGGCTGAAACTCTGCGGCTCCGGCGAATGGCTGCTCGAGAAGCACGGAACGAAGACACAGCGTATCCCTCCGGTGGGAGCCGCCTGGGCGTGAGCCTATCGCCACCTTAAGTTGCTACTTTAGGTGGCGCTTGAGGTGTATCGATGGATGCGTGGCGGAAATCATCACCGGGCGTGAGGGTCGGCGGCGCTGGAGCACAGCGGATAAGTTGCGCATCGTGGCTGAGACGCAAGAGCCGGGCGCGGCGATCCGAGCGGTCGCAGCCCGCCACGACGTCTGCCAGAGCCTTCTGTTTACCTGGCGGCGGCAGGTGCGCGAGGGCGTACTGACGGCATCGCCGGACATATCGATGTTCATGCCGGTGCAAATGATCGCGGCGCCCCTGGCGACCATGCCGTCCGAGGCTGCTCCACGCCCAGCGCCATCTACGCGGTCCACGCCTGCGTCCGGGCTTATCGAAATCGAACTGGGCAATGGTCGGCACGTCCGTGTTGGCAGTGACGTCAACCTTGGCGCCCTGCGGCGGGTGTTGGCAGCATTGCGCGAATGATCCCCGTTGCGGCAGGTGTTCGAATTTGGATCGCAACGGGTCACACTGATATGCGCCGCGGTATGCGTGGCCTCGCTTTGCAGGTGCAAGAGGGGCTCGGACGGGATCCATTCGCCGGGGATGTCTTCGTTTTTAGGGGCCGCAGTGGATCGCTCATCAAGGCGATCTGGCATGATGGCATCGGTCTGTCGCTCTATGCCAAGCGTCTGGATCGTGGACGTTTTATTTGGCCGCAAACTGTGGATGGCGCGGTGTCGCTGACCGCCGCACAGATGGGTTATTTGCTGGAGGCGATCGACTGGCGAAATCCCCAGCAAACCTGGCGGCCTCAATCCGCCGGATAGGCAAAAACGCGCTCAAGCAGCAATAGTAGTACCGTTGGTGCGGGTTCCATGATTCAATCAGCCGCATGGATGCAGACCTTGCAGCCCTGCCGGACGATATCGACGCTCTGAAAGCGGCGCTCATGATCGAGCGCGCCAAGGCGCGGGACATGCAAGCTGAGCGTGACGTTGGAGCGGCCGAACTCGCGGTTGCCCGAGCCAAGACGTCCGCCGACCTGGCCATGATCGCGCACCAAAAGCTGCGGATTACCAAGCTGGAGCGTCAGCTCTACGGCCCTCGATCGGAGAGATCGTCCCAGCTTATCGATCAATTGGCGTTGCAGTTCGAGGAGTTGGACGCGAGCGCCACCGAAGACGAACTAGCCGCAGAAATCGCCGTCGCCAAGGTCACCACGGTGGCGGGATTCAAGCGCCAGCGTCCCGACCGAAACACCTTTCCCGAACACCTCCCTCGCGAGCGCCTGGTGATAGATCCGCCGACCACTTGCGACTGCTGTGGCGGCAAGCGGCTACGCAAGCTGGGCGAGGACGTGACCAAGACCCTGGAGTCAATTCACCGCCAGTGGAAGGTGATCGAAACAGTGCGGGAGAAGTTCACTTGCCAGGATTGTGAGAAAATCAGCCAGCCACCGGCGCCCTTCCATGTGATCGCCAGAGGATGGGCCGGGGCGAACCTGCTGGCGATGATCCTGTTCGAGAAATTCGGTCAGCATCAGCCCTTGAACCGGCAGACCGAGCGCTACGCTCTGGAGGGCGTGCCGATCAGCCTATCGACCATGGCGGACGCCGTGGGGTCAGGGTGTACGGCGTTGGGTCCAGTGCTGAGGCTTATTGAGGCCCATGTCGCTCGCGTTGCTGAGATGCTCGGCGAGAACGAGGACTGGTTATGGAACGTGGCTAACGAGATGGACCAGGAGGACGGCCTGATCTGGGTCTATGGCCCAGGCGACGACGGCGTTATGGCATTCACCGACTTTGGCATCGAGACATTGGTTGAGCTGATCGAAAGTCATAAGGCCGATCCGGAACGCCTCAAGCGTTCGAGCGATCCCCTCTAGCCGTCTGCGGCCTACGCCGAATGCTTACGCTGCATGAGACGCTGCTGCTCGGCACACGGGGCCGGCTCCTGATGGGGGCGGTTGGCCTGCTCTGGACTGCGGATTGCTTCGTGGGCCTGCTGCTGACCT
>CAXTCJ010000118.1:0-17375 GCA_964242215.1 uncultured Acetobacteraceae bacterium
CCGTACGCCCGCGCCATGATCCGAGTCTGCAAGGAAGAGAGCTTCCACCAGCGCCAGGGCTACGAGATCATGCTCACGTTGTGCGCCGGGTCGCCGGAGCAGAAGGCGATGGCGCAGGACGCGCTGAACCGCTGGTGGTGGCCATGCCTGATGATGTTCGGCCCGCCGGACGGCGAGAGCATGCACTCCGACCAGAGCACGGCGTGGAAGATCAAGCGCTTCAGCAACGACGAGCTGCGGCAGAAATTCATCGACGCCACCGTGCCGCAGGCGACGTATCTCGGCCTGACCATCCCCGACCCGGCGATGACCCAGGACGCCGACGGCCACTGGCGCCACGGCCCGATCGATTGGGAGGAATTCCGCCAGGTGCTCGCCGGCAACGGCCCGTGCAATCGCGAACGCCTCGCCACCCGCCGCCGCAGCCATGCCGACGGCGAATGGGTGCGCGAAGCCGCCGCCGCCCACGCCGCCAAACGCGCCGCCGTGAAGCAGGCGGCGTAGATGGCCACCCCCGACACTGCCCTGTGGGAAGTCTTCATCCGCAGCCGCAACGGGCTGGCGCACAAGCATGTCGGCTCGCTGCACGCGGCCGACGCCACCATGGCACTGCAAGCCGCGCGGGACGTGTACACGCGTCGCGGCGAAGGGCTGTCGGTGTGGGTGGTGCCCTCCAACGCGATCACCGCGAGCGACCCGGCGGACAAGGGCATGATGTTCGAGCCGGCGGAGAGCAAGATCTACCGCCACCCGACGTTCTACGAAGTGCCGGACGAAGTCGGACACATGTGATGGGCGCGTCCATCACCGTCACCGAGACGCCGCTCGTGCTCTATACTCTGCGCCGTGCGGATGACGCCTTGGTGCTTGGGCATCGGCTATCCGAGTGGTGCGGCCATGCGCCGACGCTCGAGGAGGATATGGCGCTCGCCAACATCGGGCTGGACCTGCTGGGCCAGGCGCGCTCGCTCTACACCTACGCCGCCGAAGTAGAGGCCGCCGGGCACGACGAGGACGGGTTCGCCTACCTTCGCGACGCCCCGCAATACCGCAACCTGCTGCTGCTGGAGCAGCCGAACGGTGACTTCGCCCACACCATCGTGCGACAGTTTTTCTATTCCGCCTTCGCCGATCCGTATTGGCGGGCAATGATGGCGTCGGATGATGCGACCCTCGCCGCCATCGCCGCAAAAAGCGAAAAGGAAAGCGCCTACCATTTGCGCCACAGCAGCGAATGGCTGATTCGCCTCGGCGACGGCACCGACGAAAGCCACCGCCGGGCGCAGGACGCGGTGGATCTGCTATGGCCCTACACCGGCGAAATGTTCGAGCCCGACGATGCGTCCTTGGCCGGCATCGCTACCGACCCGCAGGCGCTGCAGGCTGGCTGGCTGCACACCGTGAACGACGTGCTATCGCAAGCGACCCTGCCGCGCCCGAGCGGCACCTGGATGCATCGCGGCGGCCGCACGGGCCGGCACACCGAGCATCTCGGCCCCATGCTGGCGGAAATGCAGCACCTCCAGCGCAGCTACCCCGGCGCGCGATGGTAGCGTTGCTGGACCGCGCCCGCGAGGCCGCTGCCACGGTAGTGGACCCGGAAATCCCGGTGCTGACGATCGCCGACCTTGGTGTATTGCGCGACGTGCAGCTGCGCGGTGAGTCGGTCGAGGTGACGATCACGCCGACCTATTCCGGCTGCCCCGCGATGAACATGATCGCGGTCGAGATCGGCGTCGCCCTGGACCGCGCCGGCATCCCGGATGCGAAGGTTAGGACGGTCCTATCCCCAGCCTGGACCACCGATTGGCTGACCGACGCGGGCCGGCAGAAGCTGACGGAGTACGGCATTGCGCCCCCCGTCCCCGGCAGTGGCCGGCGTGCGCTGTTCGGCGTGGAAACGGTTGCCTGCCCACGCTGCGGGTCGAAAGACACGAAGGTGCTGGCGGAATTCGCGTCCACGTCATGCAAAGCGTTGTGGCAGTGCCAGAGCTGCCGCGAGCCGTTCGACTATTTCAAATGCCACTGATGGGTAGCGTGCCCACCACCCGCACCCAACCACCCCGTTTCCACACCCTAAAGATCGCCGACCTCCGCCGAGAAACCGCCGACGCCATCTCCGTCACCTTCACCATCCCACCCAACCTAGCCGCCGACTACGCCTTCACCCCCGGCCAATACCTAACCCTCCGCGCCACAGTAAACGGCGAAGACATCCGCCGCTCCTATTCCATCTGCTCCGGCCCCGACGACGGCGAGCTCCGCATCGCGGTCAAGCGCGTTGACGGCGGCGCTTTCAGCACCTGGGCCAACGAAACCCTCACCCCCGGCCACAGCGTCGACGTGATGACCCCAACCGGCCGCTTCGGCCTAGCCTACGAACCCGGCACCGCCCGCACCCATGTCGGTTTCGCCGCCGGGTCGGGCATCACCCCCATCCTGTCGATTGCCCGCGGCATCCTGGCCCGTGAACCGCTCAGCCGCTTCTTCCTGTTCTACGGCAACCAATCCATTCGCGGCATGCTGTTCCGCGAGGCGCTGGAGGAACTGAAAGATCGCTATCTCGGCCGCTTCTCCGTCTTCCACGTGCTGAGCCAGGAGGAACAGGACATCCCCGTCCTCAACGGCCGCATCGATGCCGACCGGGTTCGGCTCCTCCTACGCCACATCGTCCCCGCAGCCAGCGTCGACCACGTGTTCCTATGCGGCCCCACCGGCATGCTGGACGCCGCCGAGCCTGTGCTCGCCGAACTCGGCATCTCGCCCGAACACATCCACATCGAGCGCTTCGTCTCCGCCGAGGGCGGCATCCCCCGCGCCCGCCCACCCCGCATCGACGCCCCCGCCCGCGCCACTGCCAGCATGATCGTGGACGGCAACCGCCGCGACGTGCCGGTCGCCGACGGCGAGACCGTGCTGGACGCAGCCCTGCGCGCCGGCATGGACCTGCCGTTCGCCTGCAAGGGCGGCATGTGCAGCACCTGCCGCGCCCGCGTGGTGGAGGGTGCCGTGGAGATGACGGTGAACTACTCGCTCGAGCCATGGGAAACCCAGGCCGGCTTCGTACTGACCTGCCAGGCGCATCCCACCACGTCGCGGGTGGTGATCGACTACGACGCAGTGTAACCCGGTCCGGCAACAGCCGGGGTGGTGGCATGCGGGGATTGGTCGGCTGGCTGGCGTTGTTGGCCTTGGCCTGGTTGCTGAGCGAGCGACGCTGGCAAATCCCGTTGCGCGTCGTGGCGGGCGGCCTCGTGCTGCAAGTGGCGCTGGCCGTGCTGCTGATCGCGGTCCCGGCCGCACGGTCCGCCGTGATGCTGCTCAACGGCGCCGTCGATGCGCTGCAACGCGCGACCGATGACGGCACCGCGTTCGTGTTCGGCTATCTCGGCGGCGGCGCCCTGCCCTATGCAGAAATCCACCCCGGCGCCAGCTTCATCCTCGCGTTCAAGATCCTGCCATTGGTGCTGGTGATCAGTGCGATCGGCTCGCTGCTGTTCCATTGGGGCGTGCTGCAGCGGATCACCGGCGCATTCGCCTTGCTGTTACGCCGCGCGGTAGGAATCGACGGCCCACTCGCATTGGCAGCGGCAGTCCACATCTTCGTCGGCAACATCGAGGCACCGTTGCTGATCCGCCCCTATCTTCTTGGCCTGCAACGCGGCGAGTTGTTCGCGGTCATGAGCTGCGGCATGGCGGGGATCGCGGGAACGGTGATGGTGATCTACGGCACCATTCTCGGCCCGGTGATCCCGGACGCGCTGGGCACGATCATCACCGCCTCCGTCATCAGCACGCCGGCAGCCCTCGCGGTGGCGGCCCTGATGGTGCCGTTCACCCCGGCAACGATCACCCACGCCGCCGAACCCGAAGCCCGGCGCGCGCTGGGCAGCCTGGACGCCCTGATGCGCGGCACGACGGACGGCATCGGCCCGCTGGTTGGCATCACGACGACGCTGCTGGTCGCTGTGGCGCTGGTCAGCCTGGTGAACATGATCCTCGCGCATTTGCCCGGGTCACCTTCGCTGGAAGGGCTGTTCGCGCTGCCGTTCCGGCCGGTGCTGTGGCTGATGGGCGTGCCGTGGGCCGAAACTGGGGCCGCCGGGTTGCTGATGGGGACGAAGACGGTGCTGAACGAGTTCGTCGCCTATTTGCACCTGGCCGCGCTGCCGCCGGGCGTGCTGGGCGATCGGGCGCGGGTGATCCTGACGTATGCGATGTGCGGGTTCGCGAATTTCGGCAGCGTGGGCATCATGGTGGGCGGGATGAGCGCCATGGTGCCGGAACGCCGGGCGGAGATCGCGACACTGGGACTGCGGTCGATCGTCAGCGGGACAATCGCGACGTGCATGTCCGGGGCGCTGGCGGGCGTGCTGACGGCGTTAGGCTAGGACTATGACCGCGCCCGGCTTGGGGGGCGGTGCGAGGAGGTCGATAGGCTCACCACGTAGGATGGCGATCAGTATTTTCAGCGGGCCGCCATGGGTGATCACGACGTGGTCGCCGGTGGCGCACTCCGCGGCGAACGCCTGGACGCGGGCGTTGAGCGCCACGCCGGTTTCGCCGTGTGGCGGGGCGAAGGACCACGGGTCGGCAGCCCATTCGTCGAGGCTGGCGCGCGGTACGCTGTCCCAGGGGAGGCCCTCCCAGTCGCCGAAATCGAGTTCTTGCAGACGGGGGTCGACGCGGTGGGCGCCGAGAGCTTCTGCGACGAGGCGGCATCTTTGGGCGGGGCTGGTCCAGATGGTTGGGGGGCGCGGCAAGCCCCCTCCACCATGCTTCGCATGGTCCCCCTCCCCCGCTTTGCGGGGGAGGATAAGTAAGGGCGACGATGATCCTCCCCCGTTTACGGGGGAGGTGGCGGCGAAGCCGACGGAGGGGGCGCAGCGCACGATCTCCGCCGCAAGCGCCAACACCGCACCCGGGTCGACCGCCAGATCCAACCGTCCATAGCACCGCCCGCCCGACGCGACCGCCGGGTGGCGCACCAAAACGATCAAGCGTCGATCAGGCTCACATGCGCCGCCACCACGCGCCACCCGTCCGCCATCCGCACCCAACTCTGCATCTGCCGCCCCACCTTGCCCGTCGCCGTGTCGCGGTGGAACAAAGTGGAGGCGGTCGCGAAATCCGTGCCGAACGTCGTGATCACCGTGCGGCTTAGGCTGCGCGTAAGCCCCTTGCTCGGGCGTGCGGCGCGGAAGGCGGCGATCTCGCCGGCGCCGTATAAGTTCTCCGCCATACCATAGCGGATCACCAGCGCGTCGTCCCAGAACAGCTCGTCCAGCACGGCCAAATCGTTGCCGGTCAGCGCGGCCTCGTAGCGGGCGAAGGCGGCTTGCATCTCCGCCAGCACGCCGGGCAGGTTCACATCCATCAGGTCCACTCCTTCGGTGGCAGGGCCGCGCAGACGCCGTCCCGTTCCAGCGCGCGCGCAACCCGCAACGCCCAATCCTCACGCCAGGGCGGCGCGATCACTTGCACGCCGACCGGCATGCCCTCGCCGAACACGGGCACGGCGGCGACGGGTAGCCCAATGAAGCTGATCGGCTGGGTGAACACGCCGAGATTGGCACGCACCGGCACTTCGGCGCCGTCCAGCATGAATGTTTGTTGCCCGAGCAAAGGCGCGCTGCATGGCGTGGACGGCGCCAGGATAACGTCCACCCGCTCGAACACCGCACGAATTTCCGCCTGGAACTGCCGGCGGAATTTTTGCGCCTGGGCGACCAGCGATGCGGGAACCAGTGCGCCGGCCAGCAGGCGGTCGCGCACCGCCGGGTCGAACTCGGCGGCACGGGTGCGGAGGCGATCCAGATGCAACGCGGCGCCCTCGGTCGCAGTGATCACATATGCAGCGGCGCGGGCAAGGGTGGCGCCGGGTAACTCGACTTCCTGGGTGGCCCCCAAAGCTGCGGCGACGCGATGCAACGCGGCTAGAACCTCGGGGAAAGCACCGCGCTGGAAGTAACCGCCGGCGACCGCGATCCGCAGGCCTTTGGTGCCCTCCTCCAATGACGGCATCGCGGGCTCCACGGGCCGGTCGACACAGGCCGGGTCGGCGGCGTCCAGCCCCTGCATCGCGTCGTAGGCCAGGGCTAAGTCGGTGACACAGCGCGCCATTGGTCCGAGATGGTCGAGCGAGGCCACGAACGGGAACGTACCGTGGCGCGGCAAGCGGCCGTAGGTGGGCTTCAATCCCCAGAGCCCGCACAAGGACGACGGCACGCGGATCGAGCCGTTGGTGTCCGACCCGAGCGCGATCGGCACCATCCCTCCGGCCACCGCCGAACCGGACCCGCCGGAGGAGCCACCGGACATGCGCGTCGTATCGTGCGGGTTGCGCGACGGGCCGTCATGCACGTTCTCGCCGGTAAAATCGTAGGCGTATTCGCCCATGTTCAACGCGCCGACCAGGATCGCTCCAGCCGCCTCCATGCGCGCGATCAGCGGTGCGTCCGCGACGGCCGGTGGCAGGCTGCGGTTGATCGCCGACCCGGCGCGCGTCGGCAGCCCGGCGACGTCGAACAAGTTTTTCACCGCGAACGGCACGCCCCCGAGCGGCCCCTGCGGCGCAGTGGCGGCACGGGCCAGGGCGCGCTCCGCCACCACGTCGGTGAAAGCGTTCAGCACGCCGTTGTCGCGGGCGATGCGATCGAGCGAGTTCTGCACCGCCGCCGTGGCGGTGGTTCGGCCAGCGCGGATATCGGCGGCGAGGCTGCTTGCCGTAGGCCAGGTCATGCGCGGAACACCGGCGCCGGGTCGATCGCGTCCGAACCACCCAGAGTGGCCGCTTGGGCCAGGATGGTGCGGAGATTGAACGCAACGCCTGCCTGCCAGGCCGGATCGATCGGCAAGTTCATCAGCGCGGCTCCGGCCTGGATAAAACCGGCAACCGGGCCGCCCGCCGCCTGATAGGCCCGCCAGCCGCCGTGATGCGTGATGTCCGGCGCACCCGCCACGCCCTCCGCCTCGGCCAGGAAACCGAGGCATGGGCCGCTCTCCAACATCACCGTGCCGAAGCCGAGCGGCCGCGGCACATCGGCCAGCAACGCGCCGATAGCGGTGGTAGGGATCGCCCAGATCTCGCCGGCGATCGCAGCGCCGCCCGCGGCCGCGAGCAGACCGGGGCGGTTGCCCAGCGCAAACAGCCGGTACAGCGGCTGGGTGCGCGCTTCGGCGATGAAGCGACCACCGCGCTCCGTCAGTTGCCCGTTCAGCGGCAGCCCGGCCATGTGGCCCCCAATGCAGAACAGCGCCGTCTCCTCGGGGCTAACACCGTCCGGCGTCGCAGGCTGCGGGATGGTCATCTGCGTGTTCCCTATCGTTGCAATAGACGCGCGATGCAAACGGTCGGCCAACGCGGCCAACCGGCCCTCCGACCAGGCCGGGCCCACGATGGTCACCCCGCCCGGCAGCCCGTCCGAACCCAGGCCGGAGGGCACCGCCCAGGCGGCCAGATCGCACAGATTGACGAAGTTGGTCCAGGTGCCCAGGCGGCTGTTCGGGCCGATCGGGTCCGCCTCCAACTCGGCCAGGGTTGGCGTGTTGGGCGCCGTCGGCAGCAGCAACGCGTCGTAGCGGCGGAACAGCTGCAGGGCGAAGCGGCGCGCCTCGGCCAGCAGGTGAAACGCGTCGAACGCATCCACCGTCCGCCGATCCAGCCCGCCCTGCAGGATGGCGCGCGTGGTGGGGTGCAGCATGTCCGGCGTCGCCAGCGTGCCGCGCAGGGCGGCAGTGCGCTCGGCCACCCACGGTCCGTCGTACAGCAGCCGGGCGACGGCGAGCAGCGGCGCAATGTCCACCTGCTCGGCACCGATTGTGGCCGCCCGGTACAGCCGCTCCTGCTCCGGCGCACAGCCATCCGGGGCGACGCACGCCACTCGCATCGGCGCATCCGGGGCACGCCGCAGATGCGGGAACGGAGCGGCGCGGGAGTAAACGTCCGCCTCGTCCCAACCGGTAATGACCCGCGCCACCGTCAACGCCGCGTCGACACTGCGGGCGAACACCGAGATGGTGTCGATCGAGCGGCACGCCGGCACCATCCCCCGAGCCGACACGCTGCCGATGGTCGGCTTGAACCCCACGATGTTGCCGAACATGGCCGGCACCCGGCCCGACCCGGCGGTGTCCGTGCCCAGCGCGAACGGCACGATCCCCGCCGCCACCGCCACCGCCGACCCGGACGACGAACCGCCCGGCACCCGCGCCGGGTCGAACACGTTGCGCGGCACGCCGTACGGGCTGCGCACCCCCACCAGCCCGGTCGCGAACTGGTCCAGATTGGTCTTGCCGATCAGCACCGCGCCCGCATCCAGCAGGCGCTGCACGGCCGGCGCAGTCTCGGCCGGCGTATAGCTGTAGCCCGGGCAGCCCGCCGTCGTGGGCAGCCCGGCGGCGTCGATATTGTCCTTCACCGCGAATGGCACGCCCCACAACGCGCGGCCCCGCGGACCCTCGGCCTCCAGCGCTGCGGCGCGGGCGAGGATAGCGTCGTCGGGCAGACGCGCGATCCAGATCGCCGGGTCGCCATGGGCGCGGTCGGCGTCCAGCGCGGCGCGCGCGGCGGCGAGAGGGGATGGGTGGTCCATGACAAGCTCCGTAATCCGGCCGCCGCGGTCCAGCAACAATCAGGCCGCTCGACACGCGTGGGCACGGCCCTGTAGCTTCCCGTGCATGAGCCTGACCGGACTCCTCAGCCTGCTCCCCTTCGTCGGCGTGTGTTTCTGCACGGCGCTGTCCGGCGCGCTATTCCGGCCGGGCGTCTGGTACGAGCGGCTCGCCCGACCGAGCTGGTGCCCACCCAACTGGCTGTTCGGCCCGGCCTGGACAGTCCTGTTCATCTGCATCGCCGTCGCGGGCTGGCTGGTCTGGCGCACCGGCACGCCGGACATGGTGCCGGTGCTCGCCGTCTGGGCAGTGCAACTGGCATTCAACGCCGGCTGGTCCGCTTTATTCTTCGGTCTGCGCCGGCCGGATTGGGCGTTCGGCGAGCTGGTGCTGCTGTGGCTCTCCATCGCCGCCAACATCGCCGTGTTCGCCCCCGTCAGCACGCCGGCCGCGTTGCTGTTGGTGCCGTATCTCGCCTGGGTGAGCTTCGCCGGTGCGCTGAACCTCAGCATCTGGCGACTGAACGGCACGGCCTCCTTCTCCCTCTCGCGTTGAGGGCAAGGGACAAGCCGGCCATTGAAGTATTGGCCCGGCCTCCAACCCGGTGCATAGTTTTTGCATGCCACTCGACACCGTTCTCTCGCGTGAGATCCGCTCCTCGGTCTGTCCGCACGACTGCCCGTCCGCCTGCGCGCTGGACGTGGAGGTGCTGGACGGCAGCCGCATCGGCGCCGTGCGCGGGGCGGACAACAGCTACACCTCGGGCGTGGTCTGCGCGAAGGTCGGCCGCTACTCCGAACGCGCCCACCACCCGGACCGCCTGACGCACCCGCTCCTGCGCACCGGGCCAAAAGGCTCCGGCCAGTTCACCCGCATCACCTGGGACGAGGCGCTCGACCGCATCGCCACCGCCTTCCGCGAGACCGAGGCCAAGCACGGCAAGCTGGCGGTCTGGCCCTACCACTCCGCCGGCACGATGGGCCTGGTGCACCGGGACGGGCTCGAGCGGCTGCGCAACGTGATGGGCTATTCGCGGCAGAAGATGACGATCTGCACCGCCATCGCCGCCGCCGGCTGGCAGGCGGGCGTCGGCGACATCTGGGGGCCGGACACACGCGAAGTCGCCGGGTCGGACCTGATCGTGGTGTGGGGCGGCAACCCCGTGTCCACCCAGGTGAACCTGATGAGCCACATCACCCGCGCCCGAAAGGAACGCGGCGCCAAGATGGTGGTAATCGACCCCTACCGCACGCCCAGCGCCGCCACCGCCGACATGCACCTGGCCCTGCGACCCGGCACCGACGCCGCCCTCGCCTGCGCCGTGATGCACATCGCCTTCCGCGACGGTTACGCCGACCGCGCCTTCATGGAGCGGCTCGCCGACCAACCCGCCGAACTGGAAGCCCATCTTGCAACCCGTGGCCCGGACTGGGCCGCCGGCATCACCGGCCTCACCGTGGCCGAAATCGAAGACTTCGCCCGGCTGTATGGCACCACGCAGCGCGCCTTCATCCGCGTCGGCTACGGCTTCACCCGCAGCCGCAACGGCGCCGCCAACATGCACGCCGTCACCTGCCTGCCCACCGTCTGCGGCAAATGGCAGCACGAGGGCGGCGGCGCCACCTGGAGCCAACGCGGCATCTACGGCTGGAACAAAACGCTGATCGAGGGGCTCGAGCACCGCGACACCAGCGTCCGCGAACTCGACATGAGCCGCATCGCCAGCGTGCTCACCAACGACCCGGTGGCCCTGTGCGGCGGCCCGCCGGTGCACGCCATCCTGATCCAAAGCAGCAACCCGGCCAGCATCGCCCCCGACAGCCACCGCGTCCGCCAGGGCATGCTGCGGGAAGACCTGTTCGTCGCCGTGCACGACCAGTTCATGACCGACACCGCCCAACTCGCCGACATCGTGCTGCCCGCCACCATGTTCTTCGAGCACGACGACATCTACCAGGCCGGCGGCCACAGCCATATCCAACTCGGCCCCAAGCTGATCGACCCACCCGGCGAGGCCCGCTCCAACCACGACGTGGTGTGCGCGCTGGCGGCCAGGCTCGGTGCCGAACACCGCGGCTTCGGCATGACGGCGCTGGAAATGGCGGACGAAACCCTGCGCGTCTCCGGCTGGCCCGACGTAGAAACGCTGCGCGCCAACCGCTGGGTCGACGCGCAACCGGACTTCGACCGCAGCCATCACCTCAGCGGCTTCGGCCACCCGGGCGGAAAATTCCGCTTCGCCGCGGACTGGGCAGCGCTCGGTCCCCACACCGCCGGCCTGCCCACCCTGCCCGACCATGCCGACCTCACGGACGGCGCCGGGCCGTTCCGCCTGGTAGCGCCCCCGCCGCGCCAGTTCCTCAATTCGACGTTCACCGAGACCGGCGGCTCCCGCAAGCGCGAGGTGCGTCCCACCGTGAAGCTGTGCGCGGTGGATGCGGCCGTGCTGGGCGTGACCGAGGGCAGCCGGGTGCGCTTGGGCAATGCGCGCGGCTCGGTAGAGCTGCACGCCACCATCGCCGAGGGCCAGCAGAGCGGCGTGGTGATCGCCGAGGGCGTGTGGCCGAACGCGGATTGGAACGGCGGCATCGGCATCAACGCGCTGACCTCCGACGAGCCGGCCGGCCCGGCGGGTGGTGCCGTGTTCCACGACACATCGGTGTGGGTAGAAGCCGCCTAGCACTGGCGTTCGCCGCCTCAATCACTCGATCGGTTCTTTATGCTGTCCACGCTGACTGTCGTGCTGCCCATTTTCGCGCTCATCTTCGTGGGCTGGGGGGCGCGGCGCTCGGGCGTGCTCGGCCCGAACAGCACCAGCGAGCTCAACCGTTTCGTCGTCTACCTGGCCCTGCCGGCCCTGCTGTTCGACATCATCGGCCACGCCAGCTGGGCTGACGTATGGCAGCCCGGCTTCATCGCGACCTTCGGCCTAAGCACGGCGCTGATCTTCGTGCTGGCCCTGCTAGTGCGGCTGCGGCGGCCGCTGCACCTGGCCGACGCCGCGATCGACGGGCTGAACGCCTCCTACGCCAACACCGGCTTCATCGGCTTCCCGCTAGCCTTGGTCGCCCTTGGCCGCGGCGCCCTGGCCCCGACTCTGGTGGCGACGATCATCACCGTGTGCGTGCTGTTCGCCGCGGCCATCATCCTGATCGAGATCGGCTTGCAGACCGAGGCAAAGCGATCGCGCCTGGTGCTAAAAGTCGGCCGCTCCCTGCTCCGCAACCCGCTGCTCATGGCGCCGCTGCTGGGTGCCCTCATCCCGATTTTCGGCGTAACCATTCCGGCCCCGGTGGAGACATTCCTGAAGCTGCTGGGCGGCGCCGCCTCCCCCTGCGCGCTGGTAGCGCTCGGCCTGTTCCTGGCGACGGAGCGCGATACGTCGGCGCGGGACACGATCGGCACGGTGTTCCTGGTGGGCGCCAAGCTCGTGCTGCAGCCGGTGGCGGCCTGGGTGCTAGCGACGCGCGTGTTCGGCCTGCCCCCGCTGCTGACCCACGCCGCGGTGCTGCTCTCGGCGCTACCCACCGGCACCGGCCCGTTTATGCTCGCTGAGTTCTACCGGCGTGAGGCTAGCGTGACGTGCAACGCGATCCTGGTGTCGACGGTAGTGTCTATTTTGACGGTGTCTGTTTATCTGTCGTTGGCTGGTTAGGACTGTGCGCTAGGGTGTCCAGCAAGCGTAGGGTGCAATGCGCTTTGGCATTGCACCACCTTGAGCGGGGTTCGCAAATCACCGACGTTGGTAGCTAGGTCTTTCTGCCCTTATTTGATCCTTGCCGCGAGAGGATGGTGCAATGCCCAAGCGCATTGCACCCTACATGGGGGGCGCGGGCACGCGCCGAACGGGTCGTCGGCGTGAGAGTGCCGTTCAGCAAGCGTAGGGTGCAATGCGCTTTGGCATTGCACCACCTCAAGATCAGACACACCGAGCTCACCCAGCGTCTTCAGCTCGACCGTTCGCCCTTGAGAGCGTCATCACCACCATCCACGCTCCATGAACTCGGATAGTGCCCATGGGCCACGGCGCGGTGGAAGGTGGAGTAAGGCCAAGTGGCAGCGGATGAAGCCAGGCCGTGTTTGACCGGATTGAAATGAATATAGTCGAAGTGAGCAGCATAGTCCTGCTCGTCACGAATGGTGTGTTCCCAGAAGCGCCGCTGCCAAATGCCCCGTTCGCCGCGTACACGGCGGCTGATGCTGAGGGGTTCCGCCGGGTCAATGGATTTGGAAAAAGCCATCTTGATCGCTTGCCAACGGCCGGAGAAATCCACGTCGCCTTCGGGGAGGGTCCAGAGGGCGTGCATATGGTCGGGCAGCACCACGCACGCATCGATATGGAACGGCATCAAGTGCCGAACTCTTACGACGGATGCGCGGAGCGATCCGATGTGGGTGACGAGCAGGTCGGAGCGGCGGTCGCGCAAGTTGACGGTGAAGAAGTAAGTGCCGCCGGGTACGCGGTTGCGCCGGTAATCGGGCATTTGGCAACAAAGCTCCGCGCCGGGTCGTAACGTTAGCGTATCACACTCATCGGCATGGGGATGGTGCAATGCCAAAGCGCATCGCACCCTACGAGGGCGCCAGGCGACACAATGAATGCTTGAAACTGTCCGGGTCGCCGTCGTCTTCTCCGGGCCATGGACGCTCCCGACCCAGATTTCGAGACCATGCTCGGTGAATTGGCCGCACTCGGCATGCGAGCCGCACGGGCGGTGACGCGGATGATCGAGATCGAACAGGCCACCGCCGATTTGGCGGCGAGCTGGTTGCCCGGCTTGGGCCGATCGGACGCGTCGCTGGGCGAGGCGGTCGCGGCGGGGCAGGCCGTCGATGCCGTCACCGTGGCGATGGCCGCGGCGGTGCCGCGCGTCGAGGTGTTGGCGCTCGCGCTCGATCGGGTGTCGCGCTCGGTGCGGCGGAGCGTGGCGCTGACGCGGCGGTTGCAGGCCGGCTGGCCGCGAGCCGCAGGCCCGGACGACCGGGCGGCCATGGTGCGGCGGCAAGTGGCACGCCGAGTGGCAAGCATGATCCGGCGCGAGGCGGACGGCGAGGCGGCCGAGCGCTTGTTCGACGAGTTCGCCGAGCGGTTGGACGATCCCACCCTCGAGCAGGACATTCTGGCATTGCCCGTGGACGAGATCGTGCGGCGGATCGGCCGCGATCTGAAACTCGCGGCCGAATATCACGCAGGCGAACCCGAAACCACGCCGTTACGCAGCGGGACGCCGCGCAATTCCAGCTAACGAACGCTAATGCGCCAACCCCGCCCGGCCCGGCGCCAGCAACTCCGCACGCACGCCACGATCCACGAGGTCGGACGGAATACCGCGCCCCGCCACCAGGGCCGCCGTGGCGCGGCTCATCGCCGGCGCCGTCTGGAAGCCGTAACCGCCCTGCCCGGCCAGCCAAAAGAAGCCGGGCAGCGCCGGGTCGAAACCCACCACCGGCGTCTTGTCCGCAACGAAACTGCGCAGGCCGGCCCACGAGCGGATCACCCGCTGCACCGGCAGGTCGGCCGCCTGCTGGATGCGATCGATGCAGATCGCGATGTCCAACTCGTCCGGCTGCACGTCGTGCGGATCCATCGGCGTCTCGTCGGCCGGCGAGGCGAACAGGCGGCCGGCCTCCGGCTTGAAATAGAACGACTCGTCGGCGTCGTTCAGCATCGGCCAGCGGCTGGCATCGATGCCCTCCGGCAGCGCCAGGATCATGGCGGTGCGCCGCTTCGGCACC
This sequence comes from uncultured Acetobacteraceae bacterium, assembly GCA_964242215.1. Lineage (GTDB taxonomy): Bacteria > Pseudomonadota > Alphaproteobacteria > Acetobacterales > Acetobacteraceae > LMUY01. The sequence goes on from CAXTCJ010000118.1 coordinate 14,350, forward strand.
AGCCCGACCGGCGCCGCACCCGCCATCGCGCCCACCAAATCGGCCCACGCGCCGGCGGCGTTCACCACCACCCCCGCCCGGAACTCGCCGGCGGTGGAGCGGATCACCCAACCGTCCGGCCCGGCCTCCAGCGCCTGCAGGCTGGCGTCGCAGACCAGCCGCACGCCCCGGCTGCGCGCACCGCGGAGGTAGCCGTCGTGCAGCGCCGCCACGTCGATATCCATCGCCGACGGCTCGATCGCACCGCCCACGACGTAGTCCGGATGCAGGATCGGCACGCGCTCCAGCAGGTCAGCCTTGCTGATCATCGTGGTGTCGGGCGCCAGCGGACGCACGCGGTCGATCATCGCCGCCAGCCGGTCCATCTGGTCCGCCCGCGCGACGTAGGCCACGCCGCGGGGGCTGAGCAGGCGCGTTTCGGTGAAGCCCGGCGGCGGGGCCTCGTAGAACGCGCGGCTGCCGGTGGTCAGGCCCTGGATGGTGCTGTTGCCGTAGGTCTCGGTGAACACGGCGGCGGAGCGGCCGCTGGTGTGATAGCCGGGCCGGCTCTCACCCTCCAGGATCAGCACGGAACGCTCCGCCGCCAACTCGTAGGCGGCCGATGCGCCCGCGATCCCGGCCCCGATCACCACCACGTCGAACGCGTCCATGCCTGCCCCCTTGGTCGAGCGCGGAAATTGGACCGGTCCTGGGCGTTGCCGCAAGCCGCGCGCACCATTACGAAGGCAGCGATCGCGGGAGAGCGTCAGGTGGAGCTACGGATCAACAACGGCCAGGTGCTGCTCGACGGCGACTTGCAGGCAGTGGATCTCGGCGTGGCGGACGGCCGCATCACGGCACCCGGCCCGGCCCGGCACACGATCGATGCCAGCGGGTTGCTGGTGCTGCCCGGCATCGTGGACCTGCACGGCGACGCGCACGAGCGGCAGATCCAACCGCGGCCCGGCATCGACTTCCCGATGGACATCGCGCTGGCCGAAACCGAGGCGCAACTGCTCGCCAATGGCATCACCACCGCCTTCTTTGGCGTGACGCTGTCGTGGGAGCCGGGGCTGCGCAGCGCCGCCACCTGGACCACTCTGCTGGACGCCCTGGACGCCGCGCGGCCCCGCAGCGCGTGCGACATCCGCGTGCATCTGCGGTGGGAGGCGTTCAACCTGGACGCGCTGGCGCTGGCGCTGGCCGACATCGCCGCCGGGCGGGTGCACCTGCTGGCGTTCAACGACCACACGCCGTCGATCCTGCGCAAAGTGGCCGACCCCGTGACCGCGGCAAAGTTTAGCGACCGCGCCAACATGACCGTCGCCGCGTTCCGCACCCTGGCCGAGCGCATCGGCGGCGCGGCACCGCATGTTCCCGCCGCGCTGCAGCGTATCGCCGCCGCCGCACGCGAGGCCGGGCTGCCGATGGCGAGCCACGACGACTCGTCGGTGGCGGACCGCGACGAGTTCCGGGCGCTGGGTGCCCGCATTTGCGAGTTCCCCACGACGGAGGAGGTCGCCCGCGCCGCCGTGGACCGCGGCGACTGGGTGGCGATGGGCAGCCCCAATGTGGTGCGGGGCGGGTCGCATATCGGCTGGGCCTCCGCGGCGGACATGGCCGAAGCCGGGCTTTGCCGCGTGCTGACGAGCGACTATTTTTATCCGGCGCTGCTGCAGGCACCCTTCATCTTGGCGGCCCGCGGCGTGCTGGACTTCCCGGCGGCCTGGGCGCTGGTGTCCTCCAACCCGGCCGAGGCGGCGCGGCTGCATGACCGCGGGGCGCTGACGCCGGGTATGCGGGCGGACCTGGTGCTGGTGGAGTCTGGCCCGCTGCCCCGGGTCGTGGCCACGATCGCGAACGGGAAGATCGCCGCGACAACCGCCGAGGGCACTCGCCGGCTGAGCTAAGACGGGATTAGGATAGTCCAAAAAAGGGAGTGGGTCCGTGGCAGCGATTTCCGTCCGCAAGATCGTCAAGTCGTACGAGAGCACCGCCGTCGTGCACGGCATCGATCTCGAGATCGCCGACCGGGAGTTCGTGGTGCTGGTCGGGCCGTCCGGCTGCGGCAAGTCGACCACGCTGCGGATGATCGCGGGGTTGGAGGAGATCAGCTCCGGCGAGATCCACATCGGCGGGCGGCTGGTGAACGACGTGCCGCCGCGCGACCGCGACATCGCGATGGTATTCCAGAACTACGCGCTGTATCCGCACATGACGGTGTTCGACAACATGGCGTTCGGGCTGAAGCTGCGCGGCACCGACAAGGGCGAGATCCGCAAGCGCGTGGACGCGGCCGCGCAGATGCTGGACATCACGCCGCTGCTGCAGCGCAAGCCCAAGGCGTTGTCCGGCGGGCAGCGGCAGCGCGTGGCGATGGGGCGCGCGATCGTGCGCAATCCGCAGGTGTTCCTGTTCGACGAGCCGCTGTCCAACCTGGACGCCAAGCTGCGCGTGCAGATGCGCACCGAGATCAAGAAGGTGCACCAGATCGTCCCCACCACCACCGTCTACGTGACGCACGACCAGGTGGAAGCGATGACGCTGGCCGACCGCGTGGTGGTGATGAATGGCGGCCGCATCGAGCAGGTGGGTGCGCCGCAGGAACTGTATCACCGCCCGGCCAGCCGCTTCGTCGCCGGGTTCATCGGCAGCCCCGGCATGAATTTCCTGGCCGCCCACATGGTGGCCGCGGGGGATGGGTTGGCGATCCGGCTGGCCGACGGCAATGTGCTGCCGGTGCCGGCGGCCCGCACGGCGCGGTATGCCGCGTTGCGGGATCAGCCCGTCGTGTTCGGCATCCGCCCGGAGCACCTCACGGACAGCCCGGCCGAGAGCCGCACCGGCTTCGCCCCGTTCAGCGCTGCGGCCGAGGTGGTGGAGCCGATGGGCGCGGAAACGCTGGTGCATCTGCGGATCGGCGACACCCAGGTCTGCGCCCGCTGCACCCCCGAAACGGTGGCCGCCCCGGGCGCCCCGCTGACGTTATGGGCCGACATGAACCAGATGCATGTGATGGAGCCGGAGTCGGGGCGAGTCGTTTAACA
>CAXTCJ010000119.1:0-4869 GCA_964242215.1 uncultured Acetobacteraceae bacterium
CCTCCGGCAGCGTGGCGCCCTTGGCGAGCGTGACGGCGCCCTCGGCATGCAGGCTCTTCCAATCGGCGCGCTGTATCGTGGCGTGCAGCGTACCGTCGGCGGAGCGGTTCGCGACCAGCGCCAAGTTCAGCGGGGCTCCTTCCAGCGCGCCCTGTGCGGTCACCGTTCCGGCCGGGTTGCCCGGTAGCCCGGTCGCGTTCACCGCCACCTGCACCGGGCCTGATGGCACGCCCTTGGTGCCGATGTCGCCGGTTAGGTTGGCGGCGACGGCCAGGTTGTCGGTCGGCCCCTTCGCCGTGCCGTCGACCGTCACCGCGCCCTCGATGGTGGGCGTGAGCACGGCGAGATTGGTCAGCCCGGCGTTGTAGGCGAGGTCCAGCACGCCGCCCTTGTCGGTGCCGCTCGCCTTCAGACTGACCGTCTTGCCGTCCACTTGCGCCCGGCTGACCGTGATGTCGCTGCCCGCCAGCGCCACGGTCACGCCGATGCGCGCCGCGTCGCCCAGCAGCGCCGGTGCGGGCGCCATCCCGCCGGTGATGCCGACCGTGCCGTCCAGCTTGACGTTGGTCGTGCCGCCTGCGAGCGCCACGTCGACCGCCAGTTGGGTGCGGCCCTGCAGATCCACCCCGCCGGCCGCGGCGAGCGGCTGCAGGTCGGGGGCCGTCAGGTCGACATGGGCGGTGATGTCGCCGCCGGTGTTCGCCGTGCCCTTCGCCTGCAGCAGCGGGTGCGACAGGCTGAACGTCACCGGCCGCGCCGGCGTATCCAGCCGGGCATCCGCCTGCAGTTCCAGTGGCGCGGCGGCCAGCAAATCGGGTTTCGGCCCGGGAATGCGCACCCCCTGCGCCGTCGCGTGCAGCCCGGCCGCCCCCTGGTTGCCGTGCAGCTCCGCCGTCAACGTGGCGATGGCGGCACCGCCGGCCTCGAGCCCGGCCAGATGCAGCTGCCCGGTGGCGTCCGGCTTGGTGAACGGGCCGTGCACGTGGGCGTCCAGCGCGATGGTCTGCCAGGACACGCCCGGCGCGGGGGTCATCGCCGGGGCGTTGACGACGACATCCACATCCGCGGTCTGCGCGGTGAGGTCGACGGTGCCGTTCGCCGTCGCACGGGCTGGCCCGGCGGTGAGCGTCAGGGCCGTCACTTCGCGCGTGCGGGGGCCGTCGACGCTGGCCTGTAGGGCGATGGCGCCGAGATCCGGCAGCTTGGCGATGCTGGAGATCAGGCCGTGCGCCGGCTCGCTGACCTGTACCTTGGCAGCCAGGTGAGTCGGGTCGATGCGGCCGTGCACCTCGTAGCTGCCGGGGCCGTCCAGCCGGTCGATCGTCACATCGGCGTCGCCGTCCTGCAGCGAGGCCAGATGCGCATCGCCGTCCAGCGCGAGCACCGCCGCGACTCCCGCCACCGGCGCGCCGATCTCGGCCCGGGCGATGTGGATGGCCTGCACGGACACGTGGACCGGCAGCGAGAACGGCTGGCTGCTGGACGACGAGCCCGTCGATGTCGAGGCGACGGGCAGCCGCGGCACCTGCACGCGTCCGGCGGTCAGCAGGTCGACGCGGGCTTCCTTGTGCAGCAGCGCCAGGGGCGACCAGTTCAGCGCCACGTCGTCGAGCAGCAGCCAGGCGCCGTCCTTGTCGTGCACCTCGGCATGGGCGAGCCGCAGCGCATCGGGGAAACGCCCGCCGAGGCCGCGGATCTCAACCTGCCCGGCGGTGAGTTGGCCGGCGAGACGTTCGACCAGGCGGCGGCCGGGGTCGATGTTCAGCAGCAGGATGGCGGCCAGGATGGCGAAGATCGGGACGAGGATCAGCACGCCCAGCACCCAGGCGAAGATGCGGCCGATCCCAGCGGCGAAACGGCGCACGTTCATTGCGGAACCCCTGAGTTGTGGGTCTGCCCAACCAACGCCTCCTCCCGGCCTCCTCCCTCAAGGCGAGGAGGGGCGCAGTTGCTTCCCCCTTCCCCTTGAGGGAGAGGCCGGAGGAGGGATAGCCACGGCACAGCGGCGGCCGTCAAAACGCCTGCCCCAGGCCGATATACGCCTGCAAAATCTCGTCCTTCCGCCGCTTGTCCAGCGGCACGGCGATGTCGACGCGGATCGGACCCAAGGACGTATAGTACCGCGCGCCCACACCTACGCCCTCGAACAACGTGCCGCTGAACGGGGCGGAGCCGCGGCCGATCTGGCCGGCATCGATGAACGCAGCCGCACCAAAATTCTCGCCGATGCGCTGGCGGTACTCGACGGTGGCCGCGGTCAGCGAACTGCCGCCGGTCGGGCGGTGGTCGGCGAACTGCGGCCCGGCGGCCTGGAACGCATAGCCGCGGATCGTGGCACTGCCGCCGGCGTAGAAGCGCTGGTCGGGCGGGATCTGGAACGTGCTCGCCCCCAACGCCGAACCCAGCGTGCCCCGCAGCGCGATCACGCTGCGACCCTCGGTGCTGGCCAGGTTGACGTAGGTCGACCCGGTCAGCTGCACGAGGGTGAAGAACGAAGTGTTGCCCCCGAACGGCTCCGTAGGGGTCACCGTCAGCTTCGCCTTGTAGCCATGCGTCGGGTTGAACAGCCCATCCGGACCGGTGCTGTCATAGGTGAGGCCAAGCGGCAGTTGCGCCAGCTCGTAGCTGGTGGTGGCGCCCTCCTGCGTCACCCGCTCCTGCGTGCCGGTGACGCCGATCGAGGCGCTCAGCTGGTCGGTCAGCTTGCGGCTGAGCGCCACGCCGCCGATCTCGGCCCGGCGGCTGTAGGCGTACAGGTTCTCCTTCAGGTACTGCGCATTCCAGCTCAGCGTCTGGTCCCGCCGCTGCCAGTCGGGCTGCGTGAAGGTGACGTTGAAGTTGTACCCGGGCTGCTTGATCTCGGCGTTGGTCTCCGCCTGGGTGATCGCGGCGCCCAGGGTCAGCGTCTCCGCATTGCCGAATACGTTGCGGTAGGTGAAGGTCACGCCCCCGGTCGCCCCGGTGTCGGTGGAGTAGGCGACGTTGAACGAGACGGCGTGGCGCGCCCGCTCCGCCACGGTGAACGTCAGCGGGATGGTGCCGTTCGGCGCCAGGTGGTCCGGCACGCTGGCCGTCACCGACGAGAAGATGCCGGCCGCCGTCAGGTCCTGCCGGGCGCGCTCGATCGTCAGCGGGTTGTATTGCTCGCCCGAATGGACCAGCAACCGCTCGCGCACATAGCTGTCGTTGGTGGCCTTGAGGCCGTCGACGGTGATGGCGCCGATATCGACGCGCGGCCCGGGATCGGCGTGGAACGTGATGTCCAGCACATGATCGGCCGGCGTCTCTACCGCGTCCGGGTTGCTCACCTTGGCCAGCGGGTGGCCCGTGGTCTGTAGCGCGGCGAGCAGGTTGCCCTGCGCGGCCAGCACCTTGGACGCGACCGCCGGGTCGCCGGGGGCGATGCCGAGCTTGGCGCGGTCGGCGGCGGAGATCGGACCGTCCACTGCGACCCGGCGCAGATGGAACAGCGGCCCACGCTCCACCGCGATCGTGATAGCGGCATTGCTGCCGGCCGGCTTGGCGGCAAGCGCGTCCGGCAGGCCGGGGTCATCCAGCGGGTGGCCGTCGATCTGCATCGTGGTCTTGGCGCCGTAGTAGCCGTAGCTCTGCATGGCGGTCTGTAGCCGGCCGACGTCGTCTTGCGCCCGGGTCACCAGGGCGAACGGGCCGACTGGGGCGCTTTTCTGCAACGAAAGCAGCGTCGAACTGTCCTTCAGCGCGGCATCGATCGTGGCGTCGCCGGTGGGGGCGATGGCCACACTATAAGGTTGCGGGTCCGCCGCATGCGCCGGCGGCTGCACGAGCAAAGCGGACCCGGCCACCAATGCCAGGCGCGAAAGGGGTCTGCGGCGCATGTAACGGCCTTATAGCGAACGCATCAGGGCGAAACGAGGGCAATTGGTCCGACCATCACTGACCCGTAACGGTCATGCCGGTGTCATTGTCCCGCCACCGGGCGCAAGGTATCCCCACGCCCATGGCAGTTCCCACCCAGCCACAGCCGAGTCGTTCGCGCGTGCCACAGCTTCGGACCGGCCGGGGGCCGGCCGGGCAGTGGCCCGACAGCGTTCCGCCGTTGCGCAAGATCGTTCGCAGCATTCGCGCATCCCGGCGTGGGGTGACCGCGATCCTCTGGACGGTGGTGGCCGCCGCCGTGCAGGTTGTGCTGCTGGTCCTGCCGGGCCGCGCGAAAGTCGGGTTCGCCCGCTTCTACTGGGCGGTGTTCGCCCGGATGATCGGCCTGCACGTGCGCGTGATCGGCGCGCCCCCGGCCTGCGGGCATGGCCGCCGGGTGATCTACGCGGCCAACCATTGCTCGTGGTTGGACATCCCCGTGCTGGGCGGCCGGCTGAACGCGTGCTTCGTCTCCAAGGACGAGATCGCGCGCTGGCCCGGCGTGAGCCTGATCGCCAAGCTGGGCCGCACCGTTTTCGTCACCCGCCAGCGCCGCGCCACCGGACGGGAGCGCGACGACATGCGCAACCGATTGGCGGCGGGCGACGACCTGCTGCTGTTCCCCGAAGGCACCAGTTCCGACGGGAGCCGGGTGTTGCCGTTCCGGTCCGCCTTTTTCTCGCTGGCAGAGGGCGAGGATGTGCCGCTGATCCAGCCGATCTCCGTCGTGTACGACCGTCTCGGTGGTCTGCCGACCCGGCGCGGCACGCGCGCGGTGTTCGCCTGGTATGGCGACATGGACCTGGCCAGCCATTTCTGGCGGCTGGCGCAGTGGCGTGGGATGCGTGCCACCATAATGATGCACCCGCCGCTCGACCCGAAGGATTTCGCCAACCGCAAGCTGCTGGCCCTGGCGGCCTGGGATGCAGTCGCAGGCGGCGCCGCGGCCATGCGGCAGAACCGCGAGGAGCG
>CAXTCJ010000119.1:4969-17127 GCA_964242215.1 uncultured Acetobacteraceae bacterium
CCTGGGATGCAGTCGCAGGCGGCGCCGCGGCCATGCGGCAGAACCGCGAGGAGCGGGCGATCCGCCCCGTCCCGCACCGCGAATTGGTCCAGGCCCCCGCCTGATTCCTACCGTCATGCCAGGGCTTGACCCTGGTATCCACGCGGTTGGGCCGGTGACGTCAACAGGTGCTTGGGCACCGACCCTTGCAACGCAGCGGGCCCTATGGCTACCCAACCCCGTGGGATGCCAGGTCCACGCCCACTGCTGTCCAGCTCGTGTTGTTACCGCGCGCTCGAAGCAAAGACACCGTCATGCCAAGGCTTGACCTTGGTATCCACGGGGTTGGGCTCCTTGACGTCACACGAGTGCTTGCCACAATCGCGTGCAACAGCAGCATGGCCGGTGTCTGCGGACTGCCGTGGATACCCGGGTCAAGCCCGGGCATGACGGTAAGTCATTGATCCAATTGAGTTTCAGGCGAACCGGGCAGCCGTGGATCAAGCCCTTGGCATACAGCTTACGCGGCGACTTGGGCGGCGAACTTGCGTTGGCGGCTTTGCAGCACCTTCCAGAACAGCTTGGCCGATACTCGCTCAAGCCGGCCGCGTGGCGGCAGCCCGACCGCCTTCAGGATCATCCCGATGCTGCGCTCGATATGGTTGTAGCGGTAGAAGCTCATCGCCCGGCCCATATACCCGGCGATGCAGCGCTCGTGCACATACGGCTCGCCCTCCGGCTCGGTACCGCAGTGGTAGGCGTAGGCCAACTCGTCGTCTTCCGTCTCGGTGATCCGGCCGGCGGCGATCCGCAGGCGTGTGATCAAACTGATTCGTTCCCGAGCGAGATAGCGGCGCATGTGGTCGTAGAATAGCTTCCAGTGGCGATACTCGTCGGTCGCAATCAGCCGGCAGACCTGCTGCAACACCGGCTCCCCCGTCGCGTCCGCAAGGGCGGTGTAATAGGACGACGTCCCCGTCTCCACCATGCAGCGTGCGATCAGTTCGCCGGTCTTGGAGCCACGGGTCGAGCCTTCCTCGGCAAACGGAATCTTGTAGCCCGTGCGATAACGCTCGAACGCCGTCTCGAACTTCCAGCCGGGGTCTGCCAACTCGGCCCAGCGGCCCAGTGCGTCACCGTGCTGGACCTCCTCGAGGGCCCAATTGTTCGAAGCCTGACAGAACGCCGGGTCTTCCTTGAACACGCGGCAGAGATAAACCGCATATTCGGTGCCATTGCGTTCCACCATCGCGGCGGACTTAACTAACTTTACTATTTCCGGATCGACCTCTGCGGGATTGAACTTATCCCAAGCCACATCCTCGAGCCGCCAATGTTTCATCGCTTGTCGAAAACCCTCATGCGCCCTTCAACTCGCATCTGAGTCGCAAGAACGAAAGGCAAGCTGACGTGAGTGTGGCCGCGCCGCAAGCAACGTTGCGTAACAGCCACACTCAGGCGGCGGCAGCCTCCACCATGGCGCGGGCGGACTGCATGCGATCCATCATGATGTCGAGCGCGGCGACGTCCATCTTGTCGGCCTTGTCGTAGTCGGCCTGCGCCTCGGCCAACCGCCGCTCGCCCTCGGCGCGGGACAGTTCGGACGTCGGCACCGCTTCGTCCGCCAGCACCGTGCAGCGCTCCGGGGTGATCTCGGCGAACCCGCCGCTGACGAACAGGCGATCGGTGACCCGGCCGCCTTCCGTGATGGAAATCGTGCCGCCGCGCAGTAGCACGATCATTGGCGCGTGGTTCGGCAGCACGCCCATGTCGCCCTCGGACGCCGGGATGACGACCATCTCGACGTCGCGGGACAGCAACAGCTTCTCGGGGCTGACGACCTCGAGGGCGACAGGCATTACGCCTTCTCCTTCATGCCCTCGGCCTTCTTCACCGCGTCCTCGATCGTGCCGACCATGTAGAACGCGCTCTCCGGCAGGTGATCATACTCGCCGGCCACGATGCCCTTGAACGAGCGAACCGTGTCGGCCAGCGGGATGAACACGCCCGGCACGCCGGTGAACACTTCGGCCACGTGGAACGGCTGGCTGAGGAAGCGCTGGATCTTGCGGGCGCGCGACACGACCAGCTTGTCCTCCTCGGAGAGCTCGTCCATGCCGAGAATGGCGATGATGTCCTGCAGCGACTTGTAGGTCTGCAGGATGCGCTGCACTTCGCGGGCGGTGTCGTAATGCTCGTCGCCGATGATGCGGGCGTCCAGCGCGCGGCTGGTGGAGTCCAGCGGATCAACGGCCGGGTAGATGCCCAGCTCGGCGATCGAGCGGGACAGCGTCGTGGTGGCGTCCAAGTGGGCGAACGAGGTGGCAGGCGCCGGGTCGGTCAGGTCGTCGGCGGGCACGTAGATGGCCTGCACCGAGGTGATCGAGCCCTTCTTGGTGGAGGTGATCCGCTCCTGCAGGGCGCCCATGTCGGTGGCCAGCGTCGGCTGGTAACCCACTGCGGACGGGATGCGGCCCAGCAACGCGGACACTTCGGCGCCGGCCTGGGTGAAGCGGAAGATGTTGTCCACGAAGAACAGCACGTCCTGGCCTTCCTCGTCGCGGAAGTATTCTGCGAGCGACAGGCCGGACAGCGCGACGCGGGCGCGGGCACCCGGCGGCTCGTTCATCTGGCCGTAGACCAGCGCCACCTTGGAACCCTCGGTGTTGCCGTCGTTCAGCTTGATCACGCCGGCGTCGACCATCTCGTGATACAGGTCGTTGCCCTCGCGGGTGCGCTCGCCGACGCCGGCGAACACCGACACGCCGCCGTGGCCCTTGGCGATGTTGTTGATCAGCTCCTGGATGAGCACCGTCTTGCCCACGCCGGCGCCGCCGAACAGGCCGATCTTGCCGCCCTTGAGGTAGGGGGCCAGCAGGTCCACCACCTTGATGCCGGTGACGAGCACTTCGGCCGACGTCGCCTGGTCCTCGAAAGACGGAGCGGCGCGGTGGATCGGGTAGGTCATCTTGGCATTGACCGGGCCGCGCTCGTCGATCGGCTCGCCGAGCACGTTCAGAATGCGGCCGAGCGTCTCGGGGCCGACGGGCACGCTGATCGGGGCGCCGGTGTCCAGCACCTCGTTGCCGCGAACCAGGCCGTCGGTGGTGTCCATGGCGATGCAGCGCACGGTGCGCTCGCCGAGCTCCTGGGCGACTTCCATCACCATGATGTCGCCGTTGGCGCGCTTGGTGGTCAGCGCGTTCTGGATGAACGGCAGGTCACCCTCGAACTGCACGTCCAAGATGGCGCCGAGAATCTGGGTGATGCGGCCTACGTTGTTGTTCGCCATGGTCTACCTCCTGTTACCAGGGGCGTTGCCCCTGGACCCCACCAGAGGACGATCGTCCTCTGGACACCTGTTGACCAGGTTTCCAAAGGACGACTGTCCTTTGGCGGGTCCAGGGCAGAGCCCTGGTGCTTAAAGCGCTTCCGCGCCCGATATGATTTCGATCAGCTCACGCGTGATGTTCGCCTGACGCGTGCGGTTGTAGTTCAACGTCAGCTTATTGATGGCCTCGCCCGCATTGCGCGTGGCGTTGTCCATCGCCGTCATCCGCGCGCCATGCTCGCCGGCGCCGCTCTCGAGTTGCGCACGATACAGCTGGATCGCCAGGTTACGCGGCAGCAGCTTGGCGAGGATGGTCTCCTCGTCCGGCTCGAACTCGTAGATCGCCTGCGCGGTGGTCTGCTCCGCCGGGCCGGTCTCGGTCATCAGCGGCGGGATGATCTGCAACTCGACCGGGGTCTGGCTGATCACCGACACGAACTTGTTGTAGACGACGGTCGCGATGTCGAACTCGTCGCGCCCCAGCATCTCGACCGCCCGCTCGCCGATCGCGCGCACGTCGGCGAAGTCGATCCGCTTCTTACCGGCAAACGAGATGTCGCCGACGATGTTGCCGGCCATCTCGCGGCGCAGGTAATCGCGCCCCTTGCGGCCGACGGTGATGATCTTGACCGTCTTGCCTTCGCTCATCAGCCGCCGGGCCAGGTTGCGCGCGGCGCGGCCGACGTTGGTGTTGAACGCACCCGCCAGGCCGCGATCGGCGGTGATGACGATCAGCAGATGAACCTTGTCGTTGCCCGTGCCCGCCAACATGCGCGGCGCCGTCGGGCTGCCCTGCACGCTCTGCGCCAGGGCGGACAGCATGCGCTCCATCCGCTCGGCATACGGGCGCGCGGACTCGGCCTGCTGTTGCGCACGGCGCAGCTTGCTCGCCGCCACCATCTTCATGGCGGACGTAATCTTGCGCGTGGACTTAACGCTGTTGATGCGGGCCCGGAGGGCTTTGAGGGAGGCCATCTATATTACCTTGTCATGCCAGGGCTTGACCCTGACATCCACGGGGTCGCCGCGAAGTACGTCGTAGCCCGCCAACACGCCACGGCCGGCGGCAGCGGGACGCCGTGGATCCCAGGGTCAAGCCCTGGGATGACGGTGGGGGCGGGCGTCACTTAAGCGGCGAACGACTTGCTGAACGCGTCCAAGAAGCCCTTCAGCTTGGCTTCCGTCTCGGGCTTGATGTCCAGGTCGGCGCGGATCGTGTCCATGATGCCGGGCTCGCGCGACCGCATCTCGCTCACCATCTGGCGCTCGAACGCACCCACCTTGCCGACATCGATGTTGTCCAGATACCCGCGTACGCCGGCGAACAGCACCACCGCCTGCTGCTCGACCGGCAGCGGGTGGAATTGCGGCTGCTTCAGCAGTTCCGTCAGCCGCGCACCGCGGGCCAGCAGCTTCTGCGTCGACGCATCCAGGTCCGAGGCGAACTGCGCGAACGCCGCCATCTCGCGATACTGCGCCAGCTCCAGCTTGATCGACCCGGCGACCTTCTTCATCGCCTTGGTCTGCGCCGCCGACCCCACGCGGGACACCGACAGGCCGACGTTCACCGCCGGGCGGATGCCGCGGAAGAACAGCTCCGACTCCAGGAAGATCTGGCCGTCGGTGATGGAGATCACGTTGGTCGGGATGTAGGCGGACACGTCGCCGGCCTGCGTCTCGATCACCGGCAAAGCGGTCAGCGACCCGGCGCCGTTCACGTCGCTCATCTTGGCGGCGCGCTCCAGCAGGCGGGAGTGCAGGTAGAACACGTCGCCCGGATACGCCTCGCGGCCCGGCGGACGTCGCAGCAGCAGCGACATCTGGCGGTATGCGACGGCCTGCTTGGACAGATCGTCATACGCGATCATCGCGTGCATGCCGTTGTCGCGGAAGAACTCGCCCATGGTGGCGCCGGTGTAGGGCGCCAGGAACTGCAGCGGCGCCGGGTCGGAGGCGGTCGCGGCGACCACGATGGTGTATTCCATCGCGCCGTTTTCCTCGAGCGTGCGCACGATCTGCGCCACGGTCGAACGCTTCTGGCCGATCGCCACATACACGCAATAGAGCTTCTTGCTCTCGTCCGTGCCGGCGTTGACGTGCTTCTGGTTGATGATGGTGTCCAGGATCACGGCGGTCTTGCCGATCTGCCGGTCACCGATGATCAGCTCGCGCTGGCCGCGGCCGACCGGGATCAGCGCGTCGATCGCCTTCAGCCCGGTCTGCATCGGCTCGTGCACCGACTTGCGCGGGATGATGCCGGGGGCCTTCTGCTCGACCAGCATCTCCTTGACGTCAACGAGCGGACCCTTGCCGTCGATCGGCACGCCCAACCCATCCACCACGCGGCCCAGCAGGCCCTTGCCGACCGGCACGGACACGATGGTCTGCGTGCGGCTGACGGTGTCGCCTTCGCGGATCGCCTTGTCGTCGCCGAACACCACGACGCCGACGTTGTCGGTCTCGAGGTTCAGCGCCATGCCGCGCAGCCCGGCGGAGGGGAACTCCACCAGTTCGCCGGCCATCACGTTCTGCAGCCCGAATACGCGGGCGATGCCGTCACCGACCGACAGCACCTGGCCGGTCTCGGCGACGTCCTGCTCCTTGTCGAAGCTGGCGATCTGCTGGCGGAGGATCTCGCTGATCTCAGCGGGGCGAATGTCCATGGTGCTTACGCAGCTCCCTTCATGGCGTACTGCAGGCGCTGCAGACGGCTCTTGAGACTTGTGTCGTATAGCCGCGCACCGACGCGCACGACGAGGCCGCCGAGCAACGCCGGGTCGACCGATTCTTGGATGTTGACGTTGCCATACCCGGCCTCGATCAGCCGGGCACGCAGCTGTTCGCGCTGCACGTCGCTCAGCGGATGGGCGGAGGCGACGGTCGCCGTCACCACGCCACGCTTGTGGGCAACGAGGGTGCCGAATGCGGTCACGATCCCCCGCAACGCATTCAGCCGACGGTTGTTGGCGATCACGCCGACGAAGTCACTGACCGTCTTGCCAAAGCCTTGCTCGGTCAGCACCGCGTTGGCGGCGTTGCGGGCCTGCATCACGTCCACCAGTGGCGACAGGAGCAAGCGCCGAAATTGCGGGCTCTGGTCGATCAGGCGGCCGAGGGCCTCCATTTGATCGACGACGGTATCGAGCTCACGACGCTCATCGGCGAGGTCGTAGAGGGCGGCGGCATACCGGCCTGGCAGGCCGCCACTCTGTGAAATCGAGCCTTGGGAAATCGTGCCTTCAGCGGCCACGCAACGGTCCATCCATAAACGGGAGAGGGTCGGAAACCGGCCGTTTGGCCGATGCCGGTCGCCTTACCACGCAGGTTTTGGCCGTGCAACACGATGCGGTGCCGGATTCAGCGCTGCCCAAGCTTGGTTTCGCCGAATAGTTTGGCGTGTTCGCGCGGCTGCGAGCGCCAATATTGCTTCGGCGCCTGCACCGAGCCCCCCAACTCCGCCGCCGCATGCCACGGCCAGCGCGGGTCGAACAAAATGCCGCGGGCCAGTGCGATCATGTCCGCCTCGCCGCGCTCGAGGATCTGCTCTGCCTGACGCGCCTCGGTGATCAGCCCCACCGCCATCGTCGGCAGCCCGGTCGCCGCCCGCACCTTCGCCGCAAACTCTACTTGGTAGCCCGGCCCGAGCGGTATCTGCTGCGCCGGCGAGACACCGCCGCTCGACACGTCCATGAAATCGCATCCCAGCGGCTTCAGCGCGTGAGTGAATTCGATCGTCTGCTCCAAATCCCACCCGTGCTCCACCCAGTCGGTGGCCGACACGCGCACGCCCACCGGAATTTCGGCCGGGACGGCATCGCGTACCGCCTGGAACACCTCGAGCGGAAAGCGCATCCGGTTGGCCAGCGGGCCGCCATACTCGTCGTTGCGCTTGTTCGCGATCGGCGACAGGAACTGGTGCAGCAGATAGCCATGCGCCGCGTGCAGTTCGATCGCCTGCAGCCCCAGGCGCACGGAGCGCTTGGCGGCTGCCACGAAGGCGTCCCGCACCCGCACCAGCCCGGCGGAGTCGAGCGACACCGGCAGCTCGTCATCGGACTTCACCGGCTCGGCGGAGGGGCCGGACGTGATCCAGCCGCCGTCCTTCGAGGTGACCTGCTGCCCGCCTTCCCACGGCCGGGCGCTGGACGCCTTGCGTCCGGCATGGCCCAGCTGGATGCCGATCGGCATGTTCGAGTAGCGGCGGATGCCCTCCAGCACGCGGCCCAGCGCCCGCTCGTTGGCGTCCGAATACAGGCCGAGGTCGCCGTGGGTGATCCGCCCCTCCGGCTCCACCCCGGTCGCCTCGATGATCAACAGCCCGGCGCCGGACAGGGCCATGTGGCCGAGATGGATCATGTGCCAGTCGGTGGCATTGCCGTCCTCGGCCGAATATTGGCACATCGGCGCGATCACGATGCGGTTGGGCAGCGTGAGGCCG
Organism: uncultured Acetobacteraceae bacterium; assembly: GCA_964242215.1. Lineage (GTDB taxonomy): Bacteria > Pseudomonadota > Alphaproteobacteria > Acetobacterales > Acetobacteraceae > LMUY01. The sequence continues at coordinate 12,718 of CAXTCJ010000119.1, forward strand.
CCAAGTTCGATCGGCTGGAACAGCAGGGTCATCGGGCAACACTCCAAGGGCCGAGCCGATCTATGGGCGAAGCCGGCCGCAAACAACCGGCACTGCCGGGCGTTGCGGTTGAAAGATGCGCTATACTCCTTAAGAACAAATGTGAAACGCTGGATCGCTCATGGACCTGTTGCAAAAACTCGAAATCCTGGCCGATGCCGCAAAATACGATGCGTCCTGCGCGTCCAGTGGCACCGACAAGCGCAGTTCGGCGGGCCAAAAGAGCGGCATCGGCTCCACCGAGGGCATGGGCATCTGCCACGCCTACGCGCCGGATGGGCGGTGCATTTCGCTGCTGAAGATCCTGCTGACCAATTCCTGCGTGTACGATTGTCTGTACTGCATCAACCGCCGCTCCTCCAACGTGCGTCGGGCGCGGTTCACGGTGGAGGAGGTCGTCACCCTCACGCTCGGTTTCTACCGGCGCAATTGCATCGAGGGGCTGTTCCTGTCGTCGGGGATCATCAGCAACCCCGACTACACGATGGAGCAGGTGGTCCGCGTCGCCCGCAGCCTGCGGGAGGAGCACGGTTTTCGCGGATACATCCATCTAAAGACCATCCCCGATGCCGACCCGGCCTTGCTGCTGGAAGCCGGGAAGTATGCCGATCGTCTGTCCATCAACGTGGAGCTGCCGACCGAGAGCAGCCTGGCGGCACTCGCCCCGGAGAAAGACCTGCCGGGCATTCGCCGCTCCATGGGCCGCATGCGGCTGCGCATCGACGAGTCGAAGGCGGAGCGGAAGGGCCCGCGGTTCGCCCCCGCCGGGCAGAGCACCCAGGTGATCATCGGGGCGGATAGCAGTTCCGACCGTGACATCTTGGCGATGAGCACGAACCTGTATGGCTCCTACGGGCTGCGCCGGGTGTATTATTCCGCGTTCAGCCCGATCCCGGACGCTTCGTCCAGCCTGCCGCCGGACCATGCGCCGCTGGTGCGGGAGCATCGGCTGTACCAGGCGGACTGGCTGATGCGATTCTACGGCTTCACGGCGCCGGAGTTGGAGACGGATGCGACGGGTAATCTGGATCTGTCGGTCGATCCAAAACTGTCCTGGGCGTTGGCGCATCGCGAGCAGTTTCCGGTCGATGTGAACACCGCGCCGAAGGAGATGCTGCTGCGGATCCCGGGCATCGGGGTAAAGTCGGTGAACGCGATCCTGAAGGCGCGCCGCCACCGCAAGCTTCGGATGGACGATCTGGCCCGGCTGCGCTTGCCGCTGGCCAAGATCACCGCCTTCGTCACCGCCGCCGGGCACGAGGGCGGCACCGGGCTGGACAGCGAACGCCTGCGCGCGCGCCTGACGCCCAAACCCGCCCAAGCCGACCTATTCGCATGAGCCCACACAGTCAAAAGCCCCCTCCCCTTGAGGGAGGGGGTTGGGGGAGGGGTAGTCACGCCCCATCGATTGTGCGCGTTCCACCCCTCACCCCGGCCCTCACCCTAAAGGGGAGAGGGCGATGACCCACTCCATCGTCCTGGCCCACGACGTCGACTGGGGTGGCTGGCGGGACGCGGCCCGGCGCCTTGCGCTCGACAACGTGCCCCCCACCGACATCGTCTGGTCCGTCCGCGCCCCTGACGACCTGTTCGCCTCCGGAGCCGAACCACCGTCCGCGCCCACAACCGGCACCTTCAACGTCCCCCGCGCCCTGGTCGACCTGGCCCAAACCGTCATCCAGGCGAACGAGCCCGCCCGCTTCACCTTGCTCTACAGCTTGCTCTACCGCGCCCATGCCGGCGAACGGCACCTGTTGGAGCAGGTCACCGACCCCGAGGTGCAGCGCGCCCAGCGCCTGGCGCAAGCCGTCCGCCGCGACACCCACAAGATGCGCGCCTTCGTCCGCTTCCGCGAAGTGACCGAGCCTGAAGGCACCCGCTACGTCGCCTGGTTCGAACCGGACAACTATATCGTGGAGGCCAATGCGGCCTTCTTCGTGCGCCGCTTCGCCACCATGGTGTGGTCGATCCTGACGCCCTACCGCAGTGCGCACTGGAACGGCGACGAACTCAGCTTCACCGCCGGCGCGAACCGGGCCGACGTGCCGGACGACGACAAGCTGGAGGAATACTGGCGCGCCTATTTCAGCAGCATCTTCAACCCGGCCCGGCTGAAGATCGGTGCCATGACGTCCGAAATGCCGCGAAAATACTGGCGCAACCTGCCCGAGGCAGCGGCGATCCCGGAGCTGATCCGCAACGCCTCCACCCGGGTCGCCAACATGGTGGAGGCCCCTGTGTTCTCGCCCCCGAAACCCGCCCGCGCCGCGCCGCCGACCGCCAGCCTACCAACATTGGACCACCTACCGGACACCCCCTTGCGTGAAGCAGCCAAGGAAGCCGCCGCCTGCCGCGCCTGCCCGCTGTGGGAGCCCGCGACGCAGACCGTGTTCGGTGAGGGGCCGGCCGACGCCCGGCTGATGTTCATCGGCGAGCAGCCCGGCGACCAGGAAGATTTGGCCGGCCGCCCCTTCGTCGGCCCGGCCGGCCAGATGTTCAACACGGCGCTGGCGGAGGCCGGGATCGAACGCGACTCGGCGTACGTCACCAATGCGGTGAAGCACTTCAAGTTCGAGCCGCGCGGCAAACGGCGCATCCATTCCAAACCCGACAACACCGACATCGCCGCCTGCAAGTTCTGGCTCGACCTGGAGCGGCGGGAGGTGAAACCCGCGGTGACGGTGCTGCTCGGCGCCACCGCGGCGCGGGCGGTGTTGGGCCGCGCGGTGACGATTTCGCGCGAACGCAGCCGGCCGATCGCGCTGGACGGCAACACGCAGGTGCTGGTGACGGTACACCCGTCCTATCTGCTGCGGCTGCCGGACGAGGCGAGCAAGCAACGCGAATATGCCGCCTTCGTCGCGGATCTAAGGCAGGCAAAGGCGCTGCTGGGCTGATGGATGAGTCTTCATCCTCCCCCGTTCTTCACGGGGGAGGTGGCGGCGCAGCCGACGGAGGGGGCGCGGGCGCCGCTCGTGCCACGCCCCCTCCACCACGCGTCGCGCGGTCCCCCTCCCCCGCTGCGCAGGGGAGGATGTTGAATTCCGCACACGGTTGGCATGACTACGGCGGCCCGTGATAACAGCCGCCACTGCACCATGATCACCGCCCCAACCCCCGCATGAGCGACAACCCGCTCTCCCCCGCGCGCACGCCGGAGGATGCCGCCGAGGCGTCGCTGCGGCCGCAGGTGCTCGCGGAGTTCATCGGGCAGAAGGCGAGCCGGGAAAACCTGCGCGTCTTCATCCACGCCGCGCGCGGCCGGGCGGAGGCGATGGACCACGTTCTGCTGCACGGGCCGCCGGGCTTGGGCAAGACCACCCTGGCTCAGATCGTCGCCCGCGAGTTGGGCGTGGGGTTCCGCGCCACCTCCGGCCCGGTGATCCAGCGCGCCGGGGACCTGGCCGCCATCCTCACCAACCTGCAGCCGCGCGACGTGCTGTTCATCGACGAGATCCACCGCTTGCAGCCCGCCATCGAGGAAGTCCTCTACCCGGCGATGGAGGATTTCCAGCTCGACCTCATCATCGGCGAGGGACCCGCGGCACGTTCCGTGCGCATCGACCTGTCGCCGTTCACCCTGGTGGGCGCCACCACCCGCGCCGGCCTGTTGGCGCAGCCCCTGCGCGACCGCTTCGGCATACCATTGCGACTTGTACTCTACAGCCCGGCCGAGCTGGAGCTGATCGTGAACCGCGGCGCCGAAAAGCTCGGCCTGGAGCTGACCAAGGCCGGCGCGATCGAGATCGCACGGCGGTCCCGCGGCACGCCACGCATCGCCGGGCGGCTGCTGCGCCGGGTCAGGGATTTTGCCGCCTATGACGGGCACAGTCCGGTGGACCGCGCCGAAGCAGACGCCGCGCTGACCCGGCTCGAGGTCGATGGGCGGGGGCTGGACGCGATGGACCGGCGCTACCTCCGCCGCATCGCCGAGCATCACCATGGCGGCCCGGTTGGCGTCGAAACCCTGGCCGCGGCGCTCAACGAGGCGCGGGACACGCTGGAAGACGTGATCGAGCCGTTCCTGATCCAGGAAGGCCTCGTCCTGCGCACCAGCCGCGGCCGCATGCTGGGCGAACCCGGCTGGCGGCATCTCGGCCTGACCCCGCCCTCGCCGTCCGCCCCCCTGCTCGACCTGCTCGGGCCTGATGTCTGAGGGCCCGAAGCCGCCGCACCAGCTGGATATCCGCGTCTATTATGAGGACACCGACGCCGGCGGGATCGTGTACCACGCGCGCTATTTGGCGTTCGCCGAACGCGCCCGGGCGGAACTTTTGCGTGACAACGGCGTGCCTCACGAGGAGCTCGTGAACGACCACGGGCTGATCTTCGTGGTGCGCCGCGTCAAAATGGACTATCTGCGCCCCGCGC
>CAXTCJ010000120.1:0-17111 GCA_964242215.1 uncultured Acetobacteraceae bacterium
GGAGCAGCACGCGGGCCGCGGCTTCCGGCTGCCGACGCCCCTGTTCCCACTCGCGGATCGTGGCGGGCGAGAACCCGAAGCGCCGCGCAAAGGCAGTCTGGCTCAAGCCCAACCCCGCGCGGATCGCGCGCACGTCCACATTGACCGGCGCTGGGTAGAACCGGCTGGGAGGCTGCCGACCCGCCAGGATCTCGACACCCTCACGCATGGAAGCGATCAGCTCATCTGCCAGTGGGCTGCCCTGCTTGCTGCTCTTCATCCTGCCTTCCCCTTCTTCATGGCCCGTCGCTCAACCTTGTATCCGTCGATGAGGGACAGCAGCGCCCGGCGCTGATCCGGGCTGATGTTGTCCTGCTCGTTCTTCGCGTAAATCAGCAGCGCCAACACGGGCACGTCGATCCCGGCGTAGTAGTGGATTACTCGGAAGGCCCCGCTCTTGCCCCGCCCAGCCGGGGCGAACCGTAGCTTGCGGATGCCGCCAAGTCCCGGCACCAGGTCGCCCGCCTTAGGGTTGCTGGCCAGCGTGGAAATCAGTGCTGCCCGGTCTTCTCGGTTCAGCAGCGCGTCAGCGCGCCGGGTAAAGATCGAGGTTTCCGCAACCGACTGCATGACCCATGCATACGTCAATGCCGCGCATACGTCAATGACACAGTGACTTCGTTCCTTTTAAGGGGCGCATTATTTGAGAAACACCCCAAATTGCTAGCTTAGGCACCTTCGCCGTTTCTCGCTTATCCAGATGTGCAATCCGGGGTGTAGCGCGTCCGGCTTGTCCAATATCGCGAGTGCCACTCATCCGAGACCCCTACAAGTAATACGCAAGTGCTTCATGGCGGGCCCAGCGACGGTTCTGCCTCCAGTACCAGCGGTGGCTTCGGCGGCGGTGGCGCCGGCTACATCGGCGGCGGTGGTGGTGGCGGTTCGTTCCTGGCGGACATCTCTGGTGACCCCGGCTTCATCGACATAGCCAGCGAGAACTCCGGCAACGGCTTAGTCACCATTAATCTCCTGCCGGCCAAGCCCACGGCCGTTCCCGAACCCGCCACCATAGCCTTGCTTGGCACAGGTTTGCTCGGGATCCTGGCGGTCCGGCGCCGTCAAAACGGGCAAGCGTAGCAGGTTCTCGCAGCGAAGCGACTGCCCTTATCTAGTCCCAATACTCAACAGCAGTCGCCGATGTGGGAGAGCAAACTGCAAGCGAGTCAAGGCTAGGAGCGGGAGAAACCCCTCCAGGTACGTCCCTGGAGGGTTATGCGTGCGAGGCTACGCCGCTAGCGCCATCTCCCCCGCCACCACCGCCATCCGCCGTCGGATCGCTTCCAACTGCGCACCCTGCTCCACCCGGCGAGCGCAGAACCCGTCCGACAGTGGCGTATCTGGATACAGCGCAGCGAACTCGTGCGCGTTGTGGAACACGCCGCGGCTGTCGTCATCTATGAAGCTCTCGGACGGAGCGCCTTCGGCCAGCAGGACGTCGTGGGTGTCGAGTTCGACGTGAACGTAGTCGACTCGCTTCAGCCCACGCTCCTGCATGATGGTGCTGCCTTCCACCAAACAGCGGGCCGGCACCAATAGGCCGTCGATGAACATGGCATGTTCCGGCGATACCAGCAGGTCCCGGCGAGGCATGCCACCACCGAGCGACCCGGCGCGGAAGCGGACCGACTGCACGGCCGGGTTGGCGGCGAGGAAGCGGCCCGCGTAGCTCCGACGGCTGATCCACTTGATCGGGCGATGCTCCCCCGAGGCGGTCACGACCGTGTCGCCGATGGCTAGGATCTCCACTGGCATCGCACCGGGGTTGGTTTGGATCAGGGTTCCGGGACAGTAGCAGGCAACGAATGAAAGGGTCAGGCCACCATTCCCGGTTTTCACGCCGGCCATCCGTGGACGAGGCGCCCCCTGGGCGCCGAACGCATCCAGATTGTACGTACCGGTCGTACCCACGGTGACGAAAACCAGTTTGCCGGAGAAGCTGTAAGTGCCCATGGCGGATTCTTCTGTTTAGATAAGTGGTCGTGTCGACCGAACACGCGTCCAGACTAGGCGCGCGCCGTTTGCGATGGTTCGCAGGCGATCGGAATGGCGGTCGTGCTGAACTCCAGCGTGCGCCAGATACTGGTGCGCTCGAAGCGCTCCCACAGATCGGGCGGCAGGATGGTCGTGCGGTCGCTGGGGCGGACCTGGCGGCGTACCTCGTGCAAACCGGGCGTACCCAGCCGCGCGTCGAACTCGCTGACGTCGAAGCTGACCGCCTCGAAGTCGTGCTGGAACGGCGCTAGCCCGGTGAACTCGTACACCGCCCCCATCGCCGCGGCCGGATTGGTTACCAGCGTGTCATAGGGCAGCAGCAGGCGACCGGCCTGGTCGCCGTGCATGGCCTGCTTGAGGCCATTCAGCGCGAAGCCGATCATCCCCGCCGGACCCATCAAGCCCTCCGCGCGCGAGTAGACGGTGCCGCCCTGCTCGAAGACGAAGATATTGGACGACTCGAACGGGTTGCGCCGCAGCAGCCTCTCCACCCTGTCGATGATCCAGGGGATCGGCCACACGCAGCAGATTACCCGCGCCTCGGGGAACAGCCGTGCCAGCAGGTCGAGCCGGGTGGTCCAGCCGCGACTGGTGTCGAACACCGTCCGGGCAGCGTGGATCGCGTGGTAGTAGCCGTCGAACACCCCACGCAGCACCGCCGCGCGCTGGGCGGCATCGAAGAACACCGGAACCCTCGTTGCCCGCGCTCATCTCGGCCAGCATGGCGCCGATCATGGATGATACCGGGCTGGTGATGTTGGCGTGCAGCTTGGGGTTTTGTCGCAGCAGCGCGGCCAGCAGGGTGGAGCCGGAGCGCGGCAGGCCGGAGATGAAGTGGATGCGTTTATCCAACGGCCAGCGCGCGCCCCGTCGTGGCGCTGTGGCCTAGCCTGATCGTGACGATGGTGTGTGGAGGGGTGCCATCGAAGCCGGCGCGGCCGATGGCATTCGCACGTCGCATCGGACCACCGTGACTTGTTGCCTGACGCTACAAGGTCTTTGAGACAACAGGCCATTGTTTGTCTCAAAGCGAGGTGTTGCTCAAACTGCAACACGTTATGAGCCATGTTACGTGGCGGCTTCGTAAACGCCCAGCAAACCGCCCCACCCGTGAGGGCGAGGCGGTTCTGGTGGGTCCCGCCAGAACCTGCATGGCGCGCTATAGTTGCGTCTCAATGCAGTGTGGCGGGTCGAAGAACGATTTCTCCAACCCATCGGGTCCCCGACCAAACCTCTGATCGGTCATAAAGGCCGATAAAACGCCGCGCCATCTGACAGGCGATTTCGTCACTCGCGTAATTCGCATCAAAGCCACCCACGACCGCGCCCGCCTCATCCATGTGGTAGATCCGATAATCTTCCATAGTATCCTCCTCGAGTAGTGCGCGCGAGGTTGCTCGCTGAAGCCAGACTCGGAATCTACCTACGAGTGCATGCCTGGGCGTGGTGCAAACTCGTGGCCAGGCCCGGCAGGACGGGCCTGGTGGCATGAATGGATAGTTGGAGGCGGCTCAACCCCGGTGATAGTCGCCCCGCATAGCACGGCGTTCATTGCGACGTCGTAGATAGATTCTGAGCCTGACACTGCGATGTCGCAGCCAAATAGCTTTAGAAGCTGGTTACGGTTCCCCTGCCGAACCAAGGGCGGGTAACTTGCCATGTCAACGCTGACCTGGAAGCAGACACTCAGCCTGTGGTGGAACCATACATCACGAGTCAAAAAGACGTATCGTTCGTTGAAGCTCCTTTAAGCCTCAACCGGCTGGGTCAGATCACCCGATTCGGCGCCCGGCTTCATGGCTTCGGCTTCAATCAGCCGCTGATCCATGTAGCTGACCGCCAGAGCGGCGAAACTGGTCAGCAGCGCCTTCTCGGCCGACGACAATGGCGGTCGCGGCTTACGATCGATGATGCACAACGCGCCGAGCGGGTGGCCCAGCGACGTGACAAGTGGGGCGCCCGCATAGAACCTGATGCCAGGATCCCCTTGGACCAAGGGATTGTCTGAAAAGCGCGGGTCCTTGCAGGCATTGGCGACTGTGAATACCCCGTCGCTGACGATCGTGTGATTGCAAAAGGAAACATCGCGGGACGTGCCGTCTGCCTCAAGGCCGACCTTGGCGGCGAAGTTCTGTCTGTCCTGCCCAACCAGCGTGACGAGGGCGACCGGCACGTTGAAAATCGAAGCCGTGAGCCGGACAACGCTATCCAAACTCTGACTCGGCCGGGTGGCGCCGGCGGCGTCGTAGATCGCCAGCGTGGCCAGCCTCTGTTCCTCTTGGGAGTGCACCGCTGGGGTTGGGCTCGTGGGCATGTCTGATGCCGACATGACCCTGTTCCGGCCGGTGCGCTTCGCCTCGTACAACGCGGCATCCGCGGCGGCGATCAGCTCCTCGGCCGAGGCCGGGCCGTTCTCCGCCTGGACTTGAGCGGTCGCAACGCCGAAGCTTGCCGTGACGACCGCGGCCGGGAGATTGCCAAGATGCTCAACGGCCAGACCCTCGATCGCGGCCCGGATCTGCTCCGCCACGATTGCGGCCCCTTCGGCATCGGCGCCAGGCAGCAGCACCGCCACTTCCTCGCCGCCGTAGCGCGCCGCCAGATCGCCCGGGCGGCGGACCTGATTGGCCACGGTTGATGCCACGGCTTGCAGGCAGCCGTCGCCGCCCTGATGCCCGTATCGATCGTTGTAAAGCTTGAACCGGTCCACATCGAGCAACAATAGCGACAAGGGTGCGCCGTCCCGCACGGCACGGCGCCATTCCGCATCGAGCGCCTCGTCGAAGCGGCGACGGTTTGCCAACCCGGTCAGTGCGTCGGTGGTGGCTTGCCCGGATAGTACGCGGTTGAGTGCCTCGAGCTGTTCCTCGACCGCCTTGCGTTCGGAGATGTCCCGGATGCTGGCGACGAATTGGGTCACATCGTCGCCCTTGGAGAGGCTTACGCGCGCTTCGACCCAGAGCGAAGAGCCGTCCTTGCAGAGGTAACGATAGTCCATGGTGACCTGCTTGCGACCGGCCACGATCTCCGCCTGCATGACTGCCACTGATTGCTGGTCATCGGGATGGACCAGTTCGCCCCACTGCACTCGCAAGGTCTCTTCGACTGTCCAGCCGGTGAGCACGGTGAAAGCGGGCGACACGTAAGTCCGCTTCCCATTTAAGGCGACACATATAATGGCGTCGCTGGAATTGACGGCGAGCAAGCGGTAGAGCCGCTCCGCCGCTTGCCGGCGTTCCACTTGGCGTGCGACGCGCAGGCTGACCAGTATCAAAATAAGCCCGGCGCTGACGCTGATGAAAAGATGAAGGGCGGAGTCGGACCACCAGTCGGCCAGCACGTCATCCATGCCATGGGACACGATGAGAACCAGGGGATACTCGTCGACGCGACGATAACTGCCGACACGCTCCACGCCGTCGATCGGCGATACATACTCGAAGCTGGCCACCGGAGCATGCGGGAGCAATTGGCTGAAAATCCGACTACGCGAGGTGTCCGTGCCAGTCGTCTTGCGGGCGCTCGGGCTGCGGGCGATGACGATGCCTGTCGCCGAGTCCAACCCGATGATCCCTCGGGGACCAACGTCGAAGGTGTCGTAGAATGCCTCCAGCCGGTCGACCAGGATCGTCGCGGAAACCACGCCGGCAAAATTGCCCTGTGGATCGTCCAGCCGGCGGGATACGGTGATGACCCAGCGGCCGTTCGATCGACTGTGCATCGGGCCGCCGAGATGAGCTTCGCGGTCGGTGTGCGATCGGTGGTACTGGAAATACTCCCGGTAACTATTGTTGAGTTTCGGGGGAGTGAACGCGTCCGAGCTCGCGGTCCAATTGCCGGCGGCGTCGAAAATAGCCAGCCTTTGGATCCCAGGCATGGCCTTGACCTGTGCTTCCAGCGAGACGTGGACTCGCTCGAGCTGCGCGGGCGACGCGTCGCCTTTTTCCAGGCGCTCGCGTACGGCGGCCACAACACTGTCTGCTGCCGCAATTGCATCATGGGCATGCTGAGCTAGGGACCTGGCGAGGTTTGCCGTCTCGACCTTGGCTTCGTCGATATCTCGCAAGCGGTTCTGCCAAGTCCGCCAGCCATCGAGCCCGACCAGTAGGATACAGGCTGTCAACACAGCCGTGATAAGCCAGGCATGCAATGAAAGCCGCTGCAGGAGGGTCTTGGTCGTAGTCGGTACCATGCTTAGAAGTCCAACCTCGCGACGATCCGCAAGGCTAGGTCTAAGCACGCGAGGTACTAACGCCGGATTACAGCGGTGACGATTAAAGGGCGCCAGCGATCTGCTCTCGCAGTTTGCGGGTGGTTCGACCACAGCCCTGGACCTGACTTCTGCACGGAGTTTGGCGTCGCTGCCGCCCCAGGATGGGATCTACGAGGGTTCGGTCGTCCAACTTGACGACACGCGGTTCGCCTGGGGGGCGTCTGCAGGGTTCGTGACGGCGGCGCCCGCCGAGATCCTGGACTACGTGCCGGGATCGTTCCGTGTCATCCGCCACGTTCGCCCCAAGCTGCCCTGCCGGACGTGCGAGACGATCGCGCAAGCCCCGGCGCCAAGCCTACCGGTCCGGCGCGGTCGCGCCGGGCCCGGCCTGCTCGCGCATGTGCTGGTGACGAAATACTGCGACCACCTGCCACTGCACCGGCCGGCCGAGATCTACGCTCACGAGGACATCGATTTCAGCCGATCGACCCTCGCCGACATGGTCGGGCAGGTGGCAAGCCTGGTGCGGTCACTGGTCGACGCCGTGGCCCGGCATGTGATGGCAGGCGGGCGAGTGCATGCCGACAACACAATCGTGCCGGTGCTGGAACCTGGCTTGGGAAGGACGCGCAAGGCGCGGCTCCCCGCGACGCGATAATCGCCGAGGACTCTTCTTTGGCCTTGGTATGATTAAACTTGTTCTGCCGCAAGTCGCTTGGATGAACCGACACTCTCATCAGCGCCGAGCATCGAGAAGGCAGGCATGTCGGGCCGTGCAGTATTGCGTATCGCCGCAAGGATCGCCTGATCCGTCACTGCGATCGCCACTTTCAGAGCGTCGGCCAGCGCGGGTCCGTCAGCCGAACCGGCAAGCACCGCACGCTCAAACAAACGCGCCTTGGCGGAAACCCGCCCGAAACCGAACATGCCTGCACTGCCCGCCAGAGTGTGCGCCGTGGCGGCAAGCGCGTCCCCATCGTGCAAGAGAGCGTCCGTCGCATTTAGCATGCCGAGCAGAGTGTGCCCGAGTGCCGCAATCGTTTGAAGATAATCCGCGACCGACTCAGGCTTCAGGAAACCCGCGGTTTGCTTGAAGGTTCTCGTATCGAGAACGGGCTGCTCCGGGTCGATAACCGGGGCGGCAAGAGCGGCGACCCCAGGTGCCACAGTCGCTGCTTCGTTGCCGCCAACCTTCGGCTCCTCCTCAGACACATTTCCAGCCGCTAAGGTGCGCGCAACGGCTTCGAGCAAGTTACTTAGGTCAAACGGCTTCGCCAGATGGCCGTCCATACCCGCGCGGCGACAATCCGCTACGTGCTCGGTAAAGGCGTGGGCCGTCAGCGCCAGGATCGGCAGCTTTCCACGCTTACCCTCAATTGCGCGGATGCGGCGTGTTGCCTCCAGCCCGTCCATCTCCGGCATGCGCACGTCCATGAGCACCAGGTCAAAGTCAGTGCTTGCAACCGCCACGACCGCCTCTGCCCCACCTTCGACGCAGATGACGGTATGGTTGGCCGTGCGCAGAAACCCGGCAGCGATCTCGCGGTTCATCAGCACGTCATCGACCACAAGAATCTGCAAAGGACGTAACGGCAGAAAAGCCGGCGCGTCGTCCAAGCCATTGGCGGCGAGGGTCAGGCCGGGAATTGCAGTGGCGATCGTGTCCAACGGCAGTTCGAGCCAGAACAGGCTACCGCCGCCCGGATTATTGTCATGACCGAGGCGCCCGCCCATCACCTCCGCAAGTCGGTACGAGAGGGCAAGACCGAGACCAGCGCCCTCGACCGCACGGGTCCCTTCCGTGTCCAGCCGTTCAAAGTCCATGAATAGGCGCTGACACTGCTCATCGGTGATCCCCGGACCGGTATCGGCGACTTCGATCCGCAACGCGGCAGCGTCTGTCGAGTGGCGCAGATGCAGCGTGATCGCACCGTGACCGGTGAACTTCGCCGCATTGCCCAGCAGGTTCAACAGGATTTGCCGCAGCCGAGTCGCGTCAGCAACCAACGTCCGCGGTGTGCCCGGTTCTGCGCTTATGCCAAGCGCCAGGCCCTTCGCCTCTGCGGCAGGACGGATCAGGTCCATGCACGCCTCGGCAACTGCCCAGAGGTCCAATTCGACCGCTGCTACTTCAAGGCGGTCGGCCTCAATCTCCGACAGGTCCAGCACGCAGGTGATCATCTGAAGCAGGTGCTTGCCGGCTCCCAACATGGCATCCACCCGCGTGGCCTGGGTATCGGTCAGGCCGCCTTCGATGTGCAACAACTGCGCGTAGCCCAGTATGCCGTTCAGCGGCGTGCGGAGTTCGTGGCTCATCCCGGCCAGGAAGCGCGACCTGGCCCGGTTGGCCTGCGCCGCCTTTTCAAGTGCCTGGGCAAGTTGCTCATGCGACCATGCCTGCTCCATCTCGGCGCGCTGTCGGCCAGCAAGATGCTGGGCAATCTCGTTTGTGAGAACGTCCGCTTCCAGAATGCCCGTCGTCTCCGCTGGGCGTCCAAGCGATACGGCCTGATCGGCTATGGGTAGCACACGGTGAAAGGCCCGTGACGTATTACGCGCGAGGACGAGAGCGAGCGTAGCGCCGAGCAGGAGAACCGTGCCGCCTCCAAGCACCTGCTGGGCCAGCGATGCCTTCAATGGAGCCAGCATGATCGGCTCGCTAATGCCGAGTACAACGATGTAACCACTACGCTGCGCCCGCGCGAAGGCTACTAGACCGGGACTGCCGTCTCGCCTTGTTGAGCGTTTTTGCAACAAGCCGCTGTTTCGATCGAGTATCGCCTCCAGCAAACCCGGAGTACGCGGCAACTTTCCCACAAGGTCGGTGAACGGATAGCGTGCGATTGTGACGCCGGTGCGGTCTCGGATATTTACGTCGATGCCAGTCAACTTCGAAGCGCTCAACGCGATCGCGAGGAGGTGCTCGGGCGGGAGCAAGATGGCAACCGCGCCCGACGACGAAGTTGGCGTGTCGGCGGCAATTGGATCGGCTCTGACTGGCGCCACGACCTCAATGCGCGGGATGCCGCTGCTTGATCCGATGAACAAATTGGAGATTTGGGGTTGCCCGTTGTCGATTGCCCGCTGAACGGTCTCGGACACCTCTTTGCTACGCCGCGGCCTCTCTGGCACACCTAAGGTGAGAAGGCGTGACGCATCGTGGGAGAAGGCGGCGATCACGATCGGTTGGGCGGCTTTGTCCAGGCTCGTTGTCAGCGCGGTCTGGGCGACCTGCGCCTCTAGCCTAAAATTATCCAAGTCGCCACTGCGCAAAGCCGCGGAACCGGCGAGAATTTGCGCAACGGCCAGCGCACGCTCGACCTCCCGATCGATGAAGGATGCGACCGACTGCGCCTGCTCGATCAGCTTGGCCTCGGCTCCAGTACGTTGTTGCTCGTACTGTTCGATCGAGACGTACGCGCCAGCCATCGCCATCGGAACCACTGTAATGGTTACCAGCACGCACATCCTGCGCCAGACTGTTGTCTTACAGCGATGGCGGAATACTTGGGAGAATGAGGACGAGCCTAGTCTTTTCGTCCACCGCCCCCGCCCCCTGCTCACTATGTTTCCCTATCTGGTCGAGCGGCCAAAATGGCCTCGCTACCTTAGATAATGAGACTGGGGTTAATCTTTCCCCAACGAGCGCGCGAGGGTGACCACCTTGCACGTTCGGCGCCATCGGCTTGTCCGCGCAGCCGCTGACCTCGTAAACCAACTCGAGGGGTGAGATTTCGTTCAGCGACAATGGACCGTGCTTGCGTGCTCGTGGTCGACGAGGTGCATCATCTGCCGGCACTGTCCGACATGGCACCGGACCCGCTCGCCGATCCCGCCATTGCCGACGCCGCCACGGGCTGGAGCCGGGCCTTGCTGCCGCTGCTGGAAAGCGCACGGCTACGATTGCTGCTGTCCGGCACGCTGCAACGCGCCGACGGCCGCAGCATCTTATGGCTGCCCTATCGCACCGGCCCACGCGCGAAGACGCGGGAGGTGGACCTCGCGGCCCCCGGCTGGGCGGTGGTCGGCTACTCGCGGTCGCAAGCCTTGGCCGAACGGGCCGTGTTGCCCGTGCTGTTCGGCGCCGTCGATGGCGAGGCGAGTTGGCTGGACGAGTCGCGGGCCCCGGTTGGCCCGCATCGGTTGTTCTCGCACTGGCCAACCGAGACCACCCGCCCAGCGCTGTTCACCGCCTTGCGCACCGGTTTTGCCGAGCAGTTGCTGCGCGAGGCGTTCACCGCGACACGAACGCTGCGGACGAAACGGCGGCAGGAGCGTGGTTTGCCGCCCGGCACTGACGCGCGTGGCCTCGGCAAGCTGTTGGTGGTGGCGCCCGACCAGATCCATGCCCGGCGTTACGCGGAGATCCTACGCGGCTGGGTGCCGAGCGGCCAAGGCAGCACGGTGCAACTCGCCACGTCGGACGAGCGCGACGCGCACGAGACGCTTGCCCGCTTCTGGCTCACCGCCGACCCGCCTATGGTTGGACACTGCGGCAGCGTTGCGAATGGAAGCCGCCAGTCGGCAACGCTGACGGTAGACTGCGCGGTGCACCGATCCCGTCGGCCTCTGACACGGCTCACGACAGGCTCGGGACCACCGGAAAAGATGATGCGAACTGGGCGATTCAATAAGCCAACCAGCTACCCCAAATAGCAATCGCGGATCTATACTACCCGGCTCCTTGTTTCGACGCCGGCAAGTTGTAGAGCCGACACGATCAATTTTGATCGGACATAGGATTCGAAAACCAAGTGGGAAAGTAGAGACCACCACGGCGCGCTCACCGCGCGGTGCCAAACCCGTTAGCCAAGCGTTCTTCACGGCGCTGGAGACGATCCCAGAAGCAAGCCGCGTCGCCGTCGCAAAGGCCGCGCAGGCGCTGATCCGCGATCAGATGAAGACGCAGCGTGAGAAAGCCAAGGTCGGCGCAGCAAAGGCGAAAGCTGCCGCTGCTAAAGAGAAGGCTTCGCATAAGCTGGCGTCCGAAGCGCCGGTCGCCGCGAAGGATCTGCGCCCAGGGCCAAAGCCGTGTCCGAAGCAAAGGCACCGGTAAGGCGCCGTGGACGCAAGCCAACTGAAGTGTCAGCCGCTGCCTAATGATGGGGGTGCCGAGCAGAGCTCGCTCGGGCACCCGGGGCTTTTGTAAGCATGCTAGAGATCCCTTGCAACGCGACCTTCTTGCTGGCCTCAATACGAGTGGCCGCACCGGCTGCTGGAATATGGCCCATCCGCGCCGGCCTGCTTTTCACCTCGAGGACTCCTAGCTCGTCGACAAACCCGATCGCCATCCGAGTCGACAGAATGAACGGGACTTACAATCCAACCTTACCGGCCGGACTGGCATGGCTCAGCTTGGAGCGCCGGACGTAACTCCGCATCTTCGTCAAGCTGCGGTGGCGGCTATGCCCTATGATTTCCTCCTCCGCCACTTGGTTCCGGTAAGCGACGTCACGAAAACCAGCGCGCAAGCCATGCGGTGAGATGGGCTCCAGCCGTATACCCTTGATGCCGGCAAGCCGCGCACGCTTGAGCAAGATCATCCTCACGGCCTGGCCACTAAGCGCTGTCGCCCGAACAGTCCGGCGCCCAGTGATAGCACGGAACACCGGTCCCCGGTCGTTACCGACAGCGCCCAACCAGGCCCGGAGGGCGCGGACAGCACAGTTGCCGCCCTTGCCCCGTGGGATGCCAATCCGTGCGCCTTCTGCCTCGGCGTCGGTCTTCGATTGGGTATCGACAATTCGAGGCTGCGCGCTTTCCAAGCGATATGCTCGACGCCGTTGGCACGGAACTCGGACCGGCGCAGGGCGCCTACGAAGGCGATCAGGACTCAGCGTTGGATCGACGATGATCTCGTGCCAGCGCTCGATCGGCACCTGGCTGATCATCAGCAACGAGCCGCAGCCGTTGTGGTCATTGATGATCTCCAGCAAATCGGTGGGAGTTCCTCGGGCCAAGGAAGTTTTAGAGGTTCACATCCTTACATGTTCCACACCCATCTCGCGTCTCCATACAAATCAGACGGGTTATCTGGAGCACCGACTTCTCCTGACACATGCAGCCATTCGCAACGCTTGCCGAGGCGTAGATAGCTTTGGCCCCTCTCGCGTGGAGATCGTCGCGCAATGGTAAAGCTCAGTCGACAGGTGCGTCTGCAGTTCGCGTCGTGGAGTGAACGTCCGGCAAGCTTCCCGCGCGTTTCATGGTTTGAACGAATGGCCGGGGTGCTAAACCTATGTCCTAGCTAGCATGAACGCTTCCGCTCGGCAGGGGAGCCCTGGCCTCACATATATTGAGGAAGAGCCACGAATTGCGGGACTGTGAATCTTGCAGGTCGGGGGCAGATTTGAGGCGAAAAACGACGCTGGAGCAGAGGCCGGGACGACGCCTGGGCTGTCGCCAAACGTCGGGCTGACGTCATCCGCACCCTTTTGGCCACAGGTGGAACATGTCTTGATCCAGCTGCGGTGAGGGCTGCGACTGCTGAACTCGGAGTCGGCCGTACGGCACTGTATCGCTTTATCTCGCAGTTCCGCGCTGCGGAGGTGACGTCCACGCTGCTCCCGTCTCGGCGGGGGCGTCCCGCAGGTGCCCGGCCGCTGGATGCCAAGCGAAAGAGGATTATCACTGAAGAGGTCAAGACGTATCAATTGAGAGCGGAACGGCCACGCTTGTACGACATCGTCGAGCGGATCGCGGCGCGTTGCCACCAAGTGGGTGTCCCAGTCCCAAACTGGCGGACGATTAGCCGTCGAGTCAACAGCGTCGACGCTGCTCATGTCGCCCGCAAACGACACGACAAGTCAGCTCTGCAGAACCTCATTGCTGTTCCGGGCCGAGCGCCGGAAGCGCCATGTCGGTCGCCAGCGGCGGAAGCGCCCCAGGCAACCCAGCATCAGAGTGAAGGGCAATTTCCCGGAGCGTAAGGGCATGGCCGGACTGTGCCTTAGTCGGCGTGCCCGTCCCAGTGCTCGAGCTAGGTTCACAGGCTGTCCGAAGCCAAGGCCCGCGGTCGTCGCTGCACATTGCCCTCTATGTCTACGCCGAGCCTGTGGCATGGTGGCGACAAGAGCCTCTCGACCGGCACCTCGAGAACGACAGCGGTCGAGACACAACAAGAAAGGGAGCAGCCATGAACCGCCGTACGTTTCTCACCGGAGCGAGCGTCCTCGGAACCACCCTCATTTCGGGGCGGGGGCGTGCCGCGGACGAGCCGTTGAAGATCGGCGTGCTGAACGACATGAGCGGCGTATATGCCGACTATCAAGGGCCGGGTTCGCTGCTGGCCACGCAGATGGCGGTCGAGGATAGTGGCGGCCACGCCGGGTCGCGGCCGATCCAGGTCGTTTCCGCCGACCATCAGAACAAACCCGACACCGGCATGGCGATCGCGCGCCGCTGGATCGACCAGGACGGCGTCGACGTCATCATGGACCTTCCCAACTCTTCGATCGCGCTGGCCGTCGCGCAACTGGCCACCGAACGCAACCGCGTCTTCATCGGGCTGGGCGCCGGGACCGCCGAACTCACCGGGTCGCGCTGCTCCCCCAACATCCTGCACTGGGATTTCGATACGTGGGAGATCGCCCACGCGCTCGGCCAGGCCGTGACCGCGGCGGGCGGCAAGACTTGGTTCACGCTTGCGGCCGACTACACGTTCGGCGCCGACTTGGACCGCAACATCATCGAGGCCGTGACCGCCGCGGGCGGCAAGGTGATCGGCGGCACCAAGGCACCGTTCCCCAACAGCGATTTCAGCTCCTACCTGCTGCAGGCCCAGGCCTCCGGAGCGCAGGTGCTGACGCTGGATAACTCCGGTGACGACATGAGCACGGCGCTGAAGCAGGCGGCCGAGTTCGGCCTGACCAAGACGATGAAGGTGTGCGGCGGCACCTACAACATCAACGTGACGCGGGCGGTCGGCCTGCAGGTGGCCCAGGGCGTGCTGGGCGTGACGCCATTCTATTGGGATTTCAATGACGAGACGCGGGCCTTCTCCCGCCGCTTTGCTGCTCGCAACGCGAAGCATGCCATGCCGAACGACATGCAGGCGGGCATGTATTCGGCGACCCAGCATCTCATCAAGGCCGTAGCGGGTGGGGTGGACGTGGCCGATGGCCGTGCCGTCGTGGCAGCCATGAAGGCGATGCCGACCGACGATCCGATCTACGGCAAGGGCAGCATCCGCGAGGACGGCCGCAAGATGCAGGACGTGTACCTGTTCGAGACCAAGTCGCCGCAGGACAGCAAGGGCGACTGGGACTACTACCGTATCCTGTCCACCATCCCGGCGGAACAGGCCTACCGCCCGCTCAGCGCCGGCGGCTGCCCCATGGTCAAGAGCTGACCACGGCATGCAGCCCACGCTGCCGAAATATGTGGGTCCGGCGCATTTCGGCGCCGTGACGCGTTGAGGCCGGCAAGCCTCAGCCATCTCCGTTCAGGTGGAGGCCGCAATCGAGTTGCAGCACGCTGCCGGTGATCAGCGATGCGCCGGCGGCGAGCCAGTAGACGTCGGCCGCCACCTCCGACGCGGTACCCACCTTCTGGAGCGGTGCGCGGGCGATCTGGATCTGTGCCCTCGACTCGTACAGGCTTGCGGACAAGCGCTGCACGAACCCGTCCGCGACGAGCGCCGGGCACACGGCATTTACCCTCACCTTGGGCGCAAGCACGCGCGCGAGGGACATCGTCAGCGTGTTGGTGGCGCCCTTGGACGCGGCGTAGGCGATCGACGACCCGGTGCCATAGATCGCCCCGTATGACGAGATCAGGACGATGGCGCCGCCCTCCCCCTCAGTCAGCGCCGGTGCACAGGCGCGCGCCATCTGGAACGGGCCGGCCGTGTTGACCTCCATGGTCTGCTGGAAGTCGGCCATCGTCAGACCGTCCAGATCCGCGTGCGGCACGAGCCGGGTCGTGCCGGCGCTGCTGACCAGGGCGTCGATCCGGCCGAACCGTTCGACGGTGGCCTTTGCCACCCGGCGGCAATCCTCGTCGTTGCTGACATCACCCTGCACGGCAAGCCCGGCAAGCCCGCGTGCCTCGGCCTGGGCGACCAGCCGGGCCGCCGCATCCGCCTGTTCGGCCAGGAAGAAGTTCACCACGACGTTCCAGCCCTGGTCGGTGAAGTAGTTCACACAAGCAGCCCCAATGCCGGTCGCGCCACCCGTGACAATCACGATCTTCGTTTCGGCCATGCGTTGTTAGCCTTTCCGGCATTTATCCCTAACTAGGCCAGGATCCGGAGCGTGTGAATGTCGTATTCCGGTGGTGACGCTGGCCGAGCCATACTCCCTGGTGCCGGCCGCCCACTCCCGTCTGGACAAGCGATCCGGGCCGTTCGCCCCCGCCTGGTGTTTGCAGACCGGGCCGGCCAGCCGCCCCCCTGAGCTGCGCCGGCTCCACAGCCCCGGCGTGTCCGCCCACCCGACTGCCTCGCGGCTGATCGACGCGCCCTCGGTGACGATCAGCCCCGCGGTGGCGCGGTGCGCGTAGTACGTCGCGTGCAGCGCCGTTGGCGACATGTCCGTGTTCGACACCCCCATGCGGGTGAGCGGCGCCATGACGATTGCGTTTGGGCAAGGTAAGCCCGCCCATTTGTACGGGATCGAACAGCCGCGCTGGGACCTCAGATGGTGGCAGCACATCGTGAGCCTTCGCCTGAGGTAGGCAAGACTATCGCCGCAGCCCTCGGCGGCTGTTAGCTGCCAGATGCGGCAACCTCCTATGTGCCAGCCACATCGATCGGTCCCGCCATCGCGCTGGTTCTGCCCGCGATCAAGTCGGCCGTCATCACCAGCCAGTCACCAACAACGCCCGAACGTCAGGCGTCGCAAGCGCCGTCGCAGATGTGCACTGTGCGGCTCGCGCCGGGTTACTGAGTTTCTCACTGTCGCCCACGTCGGCATTACCTGCGATAATCGCAATTCCCGCAAGTCATATATCTTGATGTATGGGGCCATTGTCATTCACGGCGCAGGTTAAGATTGATGACATACGACCGACAATGGCTGCGTCTCCCTTACTTGGGTGAAATCCATGTGCGACAAACTATTTAGCCCTTGCTGGGCAGCACCACGACCCCTTCCGCGGGATCACCTTGACGAGTTGCTCGAGCGCCAAGCGTTGCAGAGGCCCGGCACCGGCGCGTCGGTGACCAACGGGTGAGCCCCGGACAGCCGGAGCAACCCGGTGCGCAGAAGCGTCGCAACTCAAGCCCGCGCCTTTCAATCACGATCGGGCGCGCCGAGTGGGAAATAAGCGCGGTATGGTCGCGCATCTTCGATGCAGCGCGCGACCGACGGGCGGGCCAACAGGCGGCCGCGATAGGCTTTTAGCGTGGCGTGCTGTTCAGCGATCGGGTGCACCCAATCGGCGTAAAAAAGCGAGGGGGCGGCGGCGCAGTTGGCAAGAGTGAAGTCGGCCCCACACGCCCATTCACGGCCTCCCAGTTCTCCGTCGAGCCAGGCATAGATCCTGTCCAGATTGGCGTGGGCGCGCTCGACCCCATAGGGGTCGCGGTGTTCCTCGGGGCGCAGCGCATTGCCGACGATCACTGTCATCGCGTTCATTACGTAGTTGTCGAACACGCGGTCCATTGTCCGCACCTTGACCGCGGCCTCCGGATTGGCGGGAATCAATTGCACCCGACCGGGATGGACCGCGTCGAGATACTCTATGATCGCGGTCGCCTCAAACACAGCCACTTCGCCTTCGACCAACAGCGGGAACTTTCCCATCGCCGATCGGCGCGCGACTTCAGCGCTGTTCTCCGCATGATCGGGATCTACCATCCGGGATTCGAATGGGGTGTCGTTCTCGTAGAACGCTATCGCCGCCTTCCACGTGTAGGACGAGAAGG
>CAXTCJ010000121.1:0-16915 GCA_964242215.1 uncultured Acetobacteraceae bacterium
AGGAGAAACCTATGATGAAGCTCGGTCTGTCCATGCGCTATCTCGGCTACCATGACGCCGCATGGCGCCATCCCGAGGTCCCGTCCGACGGCTCGTCCGACTATCACCATTTCCTGCGCTGCGCCCAGGCGGCCGAGCGTGGCTTATTCGACATGGTGTTCTTCGCCGACGGTATCGGCGTACGCGCGAATGATGAGCCGCCGGGTTCACTCAGCCACTCCAACCGCAATGTGGAGCTCGAGCCGCTGACCCTGCTCTCGGCCATTGCACCGATGACAAAGCATATCGGCTTGGTGAGCACCGCCTCCACCACCTACAACGAGCCCTACCACATCGCCCGCAAGTTCGCCTCGCTGGACCACATCAGCGGCGGCCGGGCCGGCTGGAACATCGTCACGTCCTGGTCCGAGCAGGAAGCCTGGAACTTCAGCCGCGAGACCCACCTGGACTACGATACGCGCTACGACCGCGCACGCGAGTTCGTCGATGTCGTCACCGGGCTGTGGGACAGCTGGGAGCCGGACGCCTTCGTCCACGACAAGGCGACGGGACAATTCTACGACCCGGCCAAGCTCCACGTGCTCAATCACAAGGGCAAACACTTCCAGGTGCGCGGCCCGCTCAGCTCCAAGCCGACGCCGCAGGGCCGGCCGCTGCTGGTGCAGGCAGGCGGCAACCCGATGGGGCAGGAGATCGCGGCCGCCGACGCCGACGTGGTGTATTCCTCCATCAACAGCCTGGAGCAGGCGCAGGCCTACTACGAGTCGGTGAAGGGGCGCATGGCCAAATACGGCCGCGACCGGAGCCTGCTGAAAATCATGCCGGCGATCATTCCCATCGTAGGACAAACCGAAGCGGCCGCTTACGCCAAGCTCGACCAATTGCAGGCGCTGATCGATCCGCTCGTCGGCCAGGCACGGTTGTACGGCCTGATGGGAGATCTGTCCGCCTATGATTTCGACGGCCCGGTGCCGGAGCCCGTCGGCGCCAAAGTCCGCAGCCTGGCATATGGCTGGTGGGAGAAGGCCAAAACCGAAGGCTGGTCGATCCGGCAGATGTACAGCCAGTATGCCGTCGGCGAGGGCTTTCGCGTCGTCGGCACCGCGGAGCAAATCGCCGACGTGATGGAACACTGGATGGACAACGGCGCCGCCGACGGCTTCAACGTCACGCCGACCCACCTGCCCCACGGCATCGACGATTTCGTGGCCCACGTGGTGCCCGAACTTCAGCGACGCGGCCGCTTCCGCACGGCATACGAAGGCGCCACCCTGCGCGAAAATCTGGGCCTGCCCGCCTATGTCAGCCGGTGGCAACGTCCCGCCTGAGCGGCGTTCAGTTTGACGCCGGGTAGGTCATGTTCATACGATGCGCCGCAGCATAGGAGCGACGACGCTTTGGCCCAGCGGCAGATGAAACTCGGCCT
Organism: uncultured Acetobacteraceae bacterium; assembly: GCA_964242215.1. Classification (GTDB taxonomy): domain Bacteria; phylum Pseudomonadota; class Alphaproteobacteria; order Acetobacterales; family Acetobacteraceae; genus LMUY01. Next base: position 1,427 of record CAXTCJ010000121.1, read on the forward strand.
GAACATCGTGGCAAACGGGGCGCACGCCTCCGGCTGGCGCATGCCCGACGCGCTGACCGACGCCGCGCTCGATATCCGGCTGTGGAAGCGCATGGCGCAGGCGGCAGAACGTGCGCGGATCCACTTCATGTTCTGGGCCGATGGCATCGCCGTCCGCCACTCCGCCCGCGACGATGACGAGTTGAGCTACAACGCCCGCATCGACGTCTACGAGCCGCTCACTCTGATCGGTGCGCTCTCGGCGGTGACGGAGCGCATGGGCTTCGTCGCCAGCGCCTCGACCACATACAACGACCCTTACACCATCGCCCGCAAGTTCGCGTCGCTGGATTACGTGAGCGAGGGCCGGGTCGGCTGGAACGTCGTCACCTCGTGGAGCGAGCAGGAGGCGTATAATTTTGGCCGCGACGCGCATATGGAGCACGCGCTGCGCTATCGCCGGGCCGAGGAATTCGTCGACGTCGTGTTCGGTCTGTGGGACAGTTGGGAAGACGATGCGTTCATTCGCGACAAAGTCGGCGGCCAGTATTTCGACCCGGCCAAGCTACACACGCTGAACCATCGCGGTGAGACCTTCGCCGTCAAAGGTCCGCTCAACGTTGCGCGACCGATCCAAGGCTACCCGGTCATCGCGCAGGCCGGCTCTTCCGGACCAGGCCAGAATCTGGGCTCGCGCATCGCCGACCTGATCTACACCGCGCAAAAAACCAAGGAGGACGCGGTCGCCTTCTACACCAGCGTCAAGGAGCATGGCGCGGCCGCTGGGCGCGATCCGGACAGCATGCTGGTGATGCCTGGTATCCTCGCCATCATGGGCCGCACGCGGCAGGACGCGCACGACCGGTTCGAACAATTGCAGGGCCTCGTGCACCCACGTGTTGGTTTGCCGATGCTGACCGACACCTTCGGTGACCTCTCGGGGCACGACCCGGACAGCCCCCTGCCCCCGCCGCTCAATCGCCACAACGCGGTCAAGAGCGCGCACGAAAAGCTGGCCAAGCTCGGCGCGCAGCCGGGGATGACGATCCGCAAGCTGTATCAGATTATGGCCGGTGCCTCCGGCCACAACGTCGTGGTCGGCACACCGGCCGAAGTCGCCGACCTCATGGAGGATTGGTTCACCGCCCGCGGCTGCGACGGCTTCAACATCATGCCCCCCTTCCTACCCGACCCGGCGATCGAAGCTTTCGAATGGCTCGTGCCCGAATTGCAGCGCCGTGGCCTGTTCCAAACCGAATACCAGGGCGACGGCACGCTCCGTGGCAGTCTCGGCCTGGCACGACCCGCATTCGGCAGTCACCGCCGCCAGACCAGTGCAGCGAAGCACCCAATTGCGTAGGGCGCCTAAGCGCAGCGGAATACGCCATCCTTGCGACGGCACCAGCACAGGATCCATTCGATGAGAACGCCCCTCCGCCTCGCCCTGGCTGCAAGCATTGCCTGGTGCCTGCACGCGACGCCGGGTCAAGCACAGACCGACGTGGTGATCCCGACGCAGACTGCACAAACCGATTTGATGAAGCTGCTGCCAGTAGACATCGCTGCGTCCAAGACCTTCACCTTGGCCGTCGCACTCGGCTCGCCGCCCGATGATTTCCGGGATGCCAAGGGCGAGATCGCAGGCTGGGAGATCGATATCATGCGCGCCGCCACCGAGGCGCTAGGGCTGAAGCTGGACCTCCGGCCGACCACGTTCGACACGCTGATCCCGGGGCTGCAGTCCAAGCGTTTCGACGGAGCAACCGGACAGATGGGCATCACCGATGCGCGCGAGAAGGTGCTCGACATGGTTGGCACGCTGATCGCCAACGAGCTCTTTGCGTCGCTGTCCGATCGGGACATCAAGATCACCGGGCTGCAGGATCTATGCGGAATGACGGTGGGCACCACCCGCGGCTCGCGCGAGTTGGTGTTCGTGGAGAGCGCGCAGCCGCAATGCGCAGCAGCCGGTAAGCCGCCGATCAACGCGCTCGCGTTCAATGACGGCAACGGTGCGGTGGAAGCATTGATGAGCCGCCGGTCGGACCTATTCTGGCTCGGCTCGACGGCGGTCAGCTATTTCGTGGGCCAGTCCAAGGGACGCACCAAGGTTGTCGGCAGCTACACCGACCGGAGCTATCTCGGCGTCGGCATGCCGAAGGGATCGGAGATGGTGAAGCCGCTGCAGGCCGCGATCCAGTACCTGGTCGATAACGGCACGTACACCAAGATCATCACGAAATGGGGCCTAGAGGACGGCGCCATCAAGCAGGTCCCAGTGAACCCGACCGGCACGCCGCGGTGATGCCCGGCGCCGCCTCGCCGGGTGAGGCGGCGCCGCTACGGGTCGTCCCACTGCGTCATCCCTGGACGTGGGCCGCCACCGCCGTCGCGGTCCTCATCGCCGCCGGCGCACTGACGAGCGTCGCCACCAACGCGGCGTTCGAATGGCCGGTCGTCGCCGAGTACCTGTTCAATGGGCAGATACTGCAGGGCCTCGCGCGCACGCTGGAACTTACCGTTATCGCGATGGCAATCGGCTTGGTGCTGGGCACGATATTGGCTGTGATGCGGCTGTCGACGAACCGGCTGCTTTCGACGTTGAGCTGGGTTTACATCTGGTTCTTCCGCAGCGTACCGACGCTGGTGCAGCTGATCTTCTGGTACAATTTCGGCGCGCTGTATCCCGTGATTGCGTTACGCCTTCCGGGCGGCCCGACACTGTTCAGCGCCAGTGCCAACACGCTGATCACACCGATGTTTGCCGCGCTCGCCGGATTAGGCCTGGCCCAAGCCGCCTACACGGCGGAGGTCGTGCGCGCCGGGATCACCGCGGTCCCACATGGGCAGACGCGGGCGGCCAAGGCGCTCGGCATGCGACCGATGACGATCTTTCGGCGCATCATCTTTCCGCAGGCCATGCGCGTGATCATCCCGCCCGTCGGCAACGAAGTGATCTCAATGGTCAAGAACACGTCGCTCGTCAGTGTGATCGCCTTGGCAGAACTGCTGTATACGGCGCAGCTGATTTACGCCCGCACGTACGAGACGATCCCGCTGCTGATCGTAGCCTCGCTCTGGTATCTGCTCGTTGTGTCCGTGCTATCCGCCGGGCAGCACGTGCTCGAACACCGTTACCGCGCACGATGACCAGCATGGTCCGCGTCCGAGGGCTCTCGAAGTACTACGGCTCGCGCCAAGTGCTGTGCGGCGTCGACTTGGACGTCGCCGCCGGCAGCGTGATGTGCATTATCGGCCCGTCTGGCTCGGGCAAGAGCACGCTGCTGTCCTGCATCAACCACTTGGAGCGCATCGACGCCGGGCAGATCTGGGTAGATGGCGAGTTGGTCGGCTACCGAGAGCATAATGGCAAGCTCTATGAACTGCCGGAGCGTCAGGTCGCTACCATGCGGCAGCGGGTCGGCATGGTGTTCCAGCAGTTCAATCTGTTTCCCCATATGACAGCGTTGCAGAACATCATGGAGGCGCCGATCCAGGTGAAACGCGCCAAGCCCGCGCAGGCACGGGAGCGCGCCATGTCGCTGCTCGAGCGCGTCGGCCTCGCCGGCAAACACGCCAACTACCCGGCACAACTCTCCGGCGGCGAGCAGCAGCGCGTGGCGATCGCCCGTGCCTTGGCGATGGACCCGCAACTGATGCTGTTCGACGAGCCGACCTCTGCCCTAGATCCCGAACTGGTCGGTGAAGTTCTGGCCGTGATGAAGGACCTCGCCCGCAGCGGGATGACGATGGTGGTGGTCACGCATGAACTCGCTTTCGCACGCGAGGTTGGTGACGAACTGACGTTCATGGACGCCGGCCGTGTCGTCGAACGTGGTGCGCCACGTGCTGTGCTGAGCGCCCCGCAAGAACGCCGCACCCGAGATTTTTTATCCCGCGTGCTCTGATCTCCCTCTCCCCTTGCCAGAGAGGGTCGGGGTGAGGGGCGGCCACTCAAAGGAAGTTACCGCGCCTGCGACATTAGCTCCGGCGAGACGTGGCTCGCGGCGTCCGGCATCACGGGTGCGATCTCCTCCAGTGTGCGCTGCCGGGTATCGATGTCGAACAAGCCGACCAGCACCGCTTGCACCACGAACACCAACGAGAGCATGCCCACAACGCCAGCCAGCCCGCCCCAGGCAAACACCGCGACAACCGCGAACTGGATGGCGGACGTCGCGAGGCGGCCCACGGTGATGCACAGACCGGTGCCACGGAGGCGATATTGCGTCGGGAACAACTCCGGCACATGGGCGACGAACCCGAACGCGTTGTTCGCGTAGATCGCCGTCACCAGGCAGAAGCCGGTGAACAGGAACAGCGCGCCGCCGCCGGTGAACGGGAAGATGCAGCCCATGATCGCCGCCACCACCGATGCACAAACGATCCCCGTCTTGTGCCGGATGCGGTCGGCGAACAGCAACGCGATCACGGAACCGACCACACCGCCAAACGACAGAATTGAGGTGAAGGCAAGCGAGGTGGACACGTCCATGCCCTGCCGCACCAGGAAACTGGGCACCCATTGCACAAAGCCATACAGGCCGAAGCCCAGCACGATGTTGATGAGAATGCCGATTAACGTGCGCCGGATTACGGGACGGCTGAACAGAACGAGGAGCGAGACGGGCGTCGTGTCGACCGGCGGGGCGGCGATGACGGCAGGTAGCGGGCCACGACGGGCCGCAATCTGCTCGACCTTGGACACGATGGCGTCGGCCTCGGCGTAGCGGCCCTTGCTCTCGAGCCAGCGGGGGCTCTCAGGCATCGCTTTACGCACGAGCCATAGCACCAGCGCCGCGACACCGATGCCCGCAAACATTGCCCGCCAGCCAAGATTGGGAATCACCCAGAGCGACACCACGGACGACACGGCGAGGGCGGAGTTCGTCGTCGTCGCGACCAGCACCATCCAACGCCCCCGGCTTCGGGCCGGGACAAATTCCGTGAGTGTCGCGTAGCCGACAACAATCTCGGCACCCAGGCCCAGGCCCATGACGAAGCGCAGCGCGATCAGCACCGTCATGCTCGGCGCAAAGGCGGCCGCGAGTGAGGCTAGGCCGAATAGCGCCAAGTTGAACTGGTAGGAAAAGCGCCGACCGAAACGGTCACCTAGGATGCCGGCGACCCAGGATCCCACGACCATTCCGAGGAAGGTCGCGGAGATGAAACTGGCATTGGCCTGCATCGTCGACCAGCCGCTTTTCACCAATGTCGCCAGCACGCCACCGGCTAGATAGATGTCGAACACGTCGATGAACAGGCCGAGCGCGATCAGCACGACAACGCGGGTGTGGAACGAGCAGAATGGCAACCGGTCGAGCCGGCCGCCAACTGTCCCGCGTTGTGCTTCGGTGGAAGTGATCATTGGACGGTCCTCTTCGAGGTTCTCGGTGATCAGCCCCGCACGGGACCGCCTACGCGAAGGACTTCAGCGTCTTGCGCGCGATCGACATGCGGTGGACTTCAGTTGGCCCTTCGTACACCCGCATCAGCCGAACTTGCTGCGCGAACAGCTGCAGCGGCATCTCCTTCGTCATGCCCATGGCACCGAACGCTTGCATGGCATGGTCGACCACGGTGGTCGCCATCTCGGTGCCGAACACCTTGATCATCGAAGCTTCCGTGCGGACGTCGCCGCCGCGGTCGAGCGTCTGCGCCGCGGCTTGTACCATCAGCCGGCACGCATGGATCTGCGTGGCGGCGTCCGCAATCCACCACTGGATCGCTTGCCGGTCCGCCAACTTCACACCGAACGTGCTGCGCTGCTGGGTATATTCGCACATCATCTGCAGCGCGCGTCGGGAGATACCGACGCAGCGCGCACCCATCTGCAGCCGTCGTACGTTCAGCCGCAGCTGCATCGGCTCGTAGCCACGCCCGAGCTCGCCCAGTATCTGCGCAGACGACACGCGGCAGTTCTCGAACACGATCTCGTACGTGCGGCGACCACCGAGCATATGGATTTCGCGCTCGATGATGAAGCCCGGCGTGCCCTTTTCGATGATGAAGGCCGTGACTCCCTCGGCCCGCTTACCCTCGCCCGTGCGCGCCATCAGGATAATGAAATCGGCCGATGGAACCCGGCCGACCCAGATCTTGCGGCCGTTGATCACCCAGTCGTCGCCATCGCGGACGGCCCGCGTGATCATGCCCGCCGGGTCGCCACCCGCGCCCGGTTCGGAGATCCCGATAGCTGATTTCGCGCGGCCCTCGGCATAGGGCTTCAGATAGCGTTCGCGCTGATCCTCGTTGGCTACGGCCAGCATCATGTGCAGATTGGGCGAATCTGGTGGGAAGGTGAACGGCACCAGCGTGCGCGCCAATTCCTCCTCGACCCGCATCAGCGCCGTCGCCGGCAGGTTTGCACCGCCGAGCGACTCCGGGACGTCCAGCGCCATCAGCCCCAGCTCCTGGCACGTTGCAAGCAGCGGCGCTTCCTCCTCGTCCGTCAGCGCGTATTTGCCGCCGGATGCTTCCCTCGCCAGAATGACCGGCTCGAGCTTCATCAGGTCCCGATCGACGAATTTCGCGACCAGGTCCTGCAGCATGTCCTGCTCGTCGTTGCCTACCTGCATGTCCATGATCGTCGCCCTATTCTATCCGGCTGTTTCGTTCGAGATCACCACCAATCCGTCCACGGCGACGACGCCACGGCCGTCCTCGCGTACGATCAGCGGGTTGATCTCCGCATCCTTGACCGGCGTGCCGGAGATGGCCGCCAGCATCGACAACGCACTCACGGCCCGGGCCAACGCCGCTACGTCGCCGCGCGGCAGATTGCGAAAGCCGGTGAGCATGCGCAGTTCCGCCAACTCAGCGATCATCTCGCCCGCCGTCGCATCATCCACTGGGGCCAGGCGGACGGACAGGCTGTGGCGCAGTTCGGCCATCACGCCGCCAAGCCCGAGCATCACCACAGGCCCGACTTCCGGGTCGTGCCGATACCCGAGGATCACCTCCATCAGGCCACGCTCCATGGGCGAGATAAGGACGCCCCTAATGCGGGCTTGCGGGAATTTTTGCCCGGCGATGGCCAGCAAGTCGCCAACGGCGGCTTCGATCGCAGCACGCCCCACGACGTTCAGTCGGACCAGGCCGGCATCCGTTTTATGAAGGATATCGGGTGAGAGCAGCTTTATTGCGACGGGGCCACCGAACTCGCCGATGTCCGCCGGGCCGGCCACCACTTGGCTGCGGGGCGCCTCGATACCGAGTTCAGCGAAGACTGAGCAGGATTGAGCCTCGTCCAACGCACCGGGGCCAAACTCAGCAAGTCGGCTGGCCGCACGGCCCAGCCCCGGCGGCGCGTTTGGCACCGGCCGCGGCGCATGCCAATTCAAATAGGCATGCAGCGAGTCGGCGCAGGTTTCCGGCGTACGAAAACCCGCCACGCCGGCGTCGTCCAGCTTCTGCATCCCAGCTTCCGCCTGAGGCGCGATGAAAACGGCCAATGGCTTGGTGGTGACATCGACGGCCAAGATGTTTTCGTCCACCTGCCCCGGCCGCAGCCGCGTCGTGGAGCCGAGTACTGCCAACACGGCATCGCAGTGATCGGAGGCCATAAATTCCGACAGCACTGCGGTGTATTGCTGCCGCGTGCCGCCCATCGGGATGTCCACCAATGGCGCGTCCGGGAGATCGAGCCCGTGTGCCGCGAGCCGCGCCCGCATCTCCGGCGGCGGGCCGCACACGTCATCGCCCAGCCCGCCCAATCGATCGAGCACCAGAGCCGCGGCCCCACCGGTTCCGGTCAACCCGGCGACCCGGCGGCCCTTCGGAGGGCGGCGGCCCAGCACGAGGCGCGGCATCTCGACCAGCGATTCAAGAGTGTCCACGCGCATGATGCCGTGGTCGCGGAAGAATGCCGCAGCAAGCTCGTCGCCACCCAGCATCGCCCCCGTGTGGGAGGCCGCCAACCGCCGCCCGGTTTCGGAGCGGCCGAGCTTCAGCGCGATCACCGCTTTACCCAGATCATGCGCGCGCCGCGCCGCACGGGCCAGCGCCGCCGAGTCCCGGAACGTCTCGATGAACAGGAGCAGGATACGGGTTTGTTCGTCCTCGATGACCATCTCGGCCAACTCGCCGACGCCCAGGTCACACTCATTGCCGACTGACACCAGTGTGGAGAATCCTAAGCCGCGAGCCTGCAGGCGTGTCATCAACGCGCCCATCATGCTCCCGCTTTGCGACACTAGGCCGACGTAGCCGGGCTGCAACGTTTCCGCCTCGAAGGCCGCATTCACCGTCAGCGGCACGCCACTCGCAACGTTGAATAGGCCGAGGCAATTGGGTCCGAGAATGCGCAATCCGCCGGCACGCGCGACAGCGACGATCCGGTCCTGCATCACCGCCCCCGCGGGTCCAACCTCGGCGAACCCGGCGCTGAAGATCGTAGCCGCTCTCACACCGGCCTCGACGCAACCGCGCACCGCCTCCTCGACGGACGCAGCCGGAACCATGATGAAGGCATGGTCGATCGGACCTGGTGCGTCCTGCACGCGCTTATAGGCCGGCACGCCCATTACCTCGGCGCGCACCGGATTGATCGGGACGATGCGGCCTTGATAGCCGGCCTTCACCAGCAGGCGCTGTGCACGGGAGTTGTTCTTCGCCGGGTCGGCGGTGGCACCAATCAGCGCAACCGCACGCGGACGGAACAGGGCAGCGGCCAGTGCCTCGGCATCGAAATGGCCAGCGTCCATGGCGTCAGGCCCCCGTGAACTTGGCGGGACGGCGATCCTTCATGGCGGCGACGCCTTCCTGATAATCCGAAGTTTGCCGCTGCCAGGCCTGCTCGGTGAACTCGCGCTCGGTCGCACGTTCGTAGGCTTCGACTAAGCCGCGTCGCATCGTCTCACGCACACCCATGACGGCAAGCGGAGCGGCCTCGGCGATTTCGGCGGCGAGCGCCAAGGCGACCGTGCGAACGTTGTCTTGCGGCACGAGGCGATCCGCAAGCCCGATCGCAACAGCCTCGTCGCCGGGGATACGGCGGCCGGTGTAGAACAGCATTGTCGCCTGTTGCTTGCCGATCAGCCGCGGCAAAGTCTCGGTCAGTCCGAAACCTGGGTGAAAGCCGAGCCGGGTAAAATTGGCGCTGAACCGCGCCTCGGTACAGGTGATGCGGAAGTCGGCAACGACGGCAAGACCGAGACCGGCGCCGATGGCGGCGCCATGAACGGCGGCCACGATCGGTTTGCGCGTGCGCAACAGACGGGCGGCTTCGGTGTAGAGCGTGCGCCCCGTCTTGGCATCGCGCGGCACAGCTTCGCCGGGTGCGCGGTTCACCAAGTCGGCGCCCGCGCAGAAATGCCGCCCCCGTGCGGCGAGTACGATGGCCCGGCACGCCGACTGTTGATCCAGCTGCTCGAGCGCCTCGGCGATGGCTACGACCAAAGGCAAGGTGATATGGTTGTTCGGCGGGCGGTCGATCTCGAGCAGGGCGACGTGGCCGTCGAGGGAGACGTGAAGCTCGGCCGTCGCGTCGTCCATCCGCATCCCCCTTTTCGCACCCGCGTGATCCGCGGGTTACGCACGGGCCGTTTGCATGCCCTGGCAATCAGCTATACGGTTGTCCGTACAGGATGACAAGTCCGCCCACCACCGCGCTTCGGGGAGACAGAAATTGGACGTTCCAGTACATGACCCGGATTTCAGCCAGATCACCACGACCGGGCCGACCCGGCAACTGGCGGAATTCGTAGCCGGGCTCAGCCTTGACCGCATCGACGGTTTCGCCCGGCGGGCCGCGTGCCGCCACCTGATCGACACGCTCGGCGCGATGATCGCCGGGGTACCGCAAGCCTCCACCGAGGCGGTGCTCACGGCCTATCGGCTGGCCGGCGTGCCGGCTGGTCCGGTGGTACTGCCCGGCATGCGGCAAGGGCTCGACGCGTTGCACGCGGCCTATGCTGGCGGTGCCGCCTGCCATGGGCTCGAGGTCGATGACGGCTACCGGCCGGGGTCGGTGCATCCCGGAGCCGTGGTCGTGCCGGCCGCGTTGTCGCTCGCCATCATGCGCGGCAGTTCCGGGGCCGAGTTGGTGCGCGCCATCGTCGCCGGCTACGAAGTCACCTGCCGCATCGCCGCGGCGATCCACCCGCGGGCGCGCTGGCGCGGCTTTCACAATACCGGGATCGCCGGTGTATTCGGAGCCGCTGCCGCGAGCGCCCTGCTGCTCGGGTTCGATGCCGACGGGGTGGAGAACGCGCTGGGGCTCGCCGGATCGGCGGCGTCGGGGCTGTTCTCGTTCGCGGCCGGTGGCGACGTGAAGCGGGTCCATCCCGGTCATGCCGCGCGCGAGGGCCTGCTGGCTGCCCTGCTGACCGAGGGCGGATTGGGCGGTCCGCGCGGCGTGCTGGAGTTCAAGGAGGGCTTCTTCAACGCCTATGCCGGCGGCGATACCGGGGCCAAGGACTACCGTGCGATCGACATGTTCGCGGCCGGTGACAACAACCCAAAATCGATCTTCGCCGTCGCGAATTGCTACATGAAGCCACATGCCTGCTGCCGGCACATCCACTCCGCGATCGACGCGGTGATCGACATCGCGGCGGCCGAGCATCTCAGTGCCGAGGATGTGGAAGTTGTGCGCGTCGGGACCTACGCGGTGGCGGCCTCCCATGCTGCGATCGGCTGGACGGAGATGACCACGGCGCAGATGAGTTTTCCGTTCTGCGTCTCCGTCGCGCTGGCCCGCGGCCATGCCAATTTGCACGATTTCGACGACGCAGCCCGTGCCGACCCGGCGGTCTTGGCGCTGACGCGGCGGATCGAGGTCGGCGTGGATTCGCAGTGCGATACCGATTACCCGCGGTTGCGCGCGGCGAAGGTGGAAGTGCGGACGCGGGATGGGCGGCGGTTCGACCGCTACGTTGCCGAGCCGTATGGCGCCGCTTCCAATCCGTTGAACGACACCGTGCTGGATACGAAGTTCCGCGAGCTTGCCGTGCCGCAAATTGGGGCGGAGAAGGCACAGCTCGGGTTGGAGATGCTGTGGCGGATCGAAGACTTGGCAGACGTGCAGATGTTAGCGGCGCAGTTAGTCCTGGCCTAACTCGTACTCCCCCTCCCTCAAGGGGGGGAGGGGGAGGCTTAGTCCTGGCCTATGCTACTGGCTCGCCTAGGCGGAGGGCGTAGGCGAAGCGGTCGGCGGCGGGGTGCACGTTGAGCGTTGCCTCCAGCAGGCGGCCGTCGGCTGCGTAGAAGCGGCGGCGGATGTGCAAGCCGGGGCGGCCACCGCGGCTGCCCAGAATGGCCGCTTCCGCCTTGGTCAGCGCGATTGCGGTGATTTCCTGCCGGATCTCGGCAACGGCAATGCCGAGGCGCTGCCCAATCAGGCGATACGCGGGGGTGGATACCAACGCCGGGTCGGCCGCCACATCGGCGAATTCGGCGGCGATGTACAGGTCGACGCACGAGATCGCCGCCTCCTGCCGCTCGGGCCGGCGGACACCGGCGACATGGCACCAGGCGGAGCCGGGTTCACAGCCGAGCTGGGCGGCGAGCCCCTTGTTCGCCCGCACCATTGCACGCCCGGTGATGTCCAACCGGGTCGGGGCCGCGTAGCCCATCACCTCGGCGACGGAGCGCGCGGCCAGTACATAGTCGCTGCGGGGGGAGTCGGCGATCACCCGGGTGCCCACGCCGCGGAACGCTTCGACCAGGCCGAGTTCGCGCAGGCGACGCAACGCTTCGCGCACGGTCGAGCGGCTGACACCGAAGGTTGCGCCTAACTCACCCTCGGTCGGCAGCATCTCGCCCACGCCGCGGCGGCCCTCCATGATGTCGGCCGCAAGCGCGCCGGCGACGGCGGCGTAACGCGGCTGCAAGTCGCCGATCACCGGCGAGGCGCGAGCCCCGGGCGCAGAACTCTGTTGGTCTGACAGGAGGCGGTTCATCTGGACACCGTCGCGTTGGGCGGCCCTACATATGCACGAGAGGGCTACGCCGCCAGGTCGCGCATGACACGGATCAGGTCCGACTTACCCTCGAACCCGATGCCGGGCAGGTCGGGCATGACGATGTGGCTGTCCTCCACGCGTACGCCGTCGGGGAAGCCGCCATACGGTTGGAACAGGTCCGGGTAACTCTCGTTGCCGCCCAGCCCGAGTCCGGCGGCGATGTTCAGGGACATCTGGTGGCCGCCGTGCGGGATGCATCGGCTGGCGGACCAACCGGCCACTTGCAGCGCAGCGAGGGTGCGCTGGTATTCGCACAAGCCATAGGACAGCGCGCAGTCGAATTGCAGCCAGTCGCGGTCCGGGCGCATGCCGCCATAGCGCAGCAGGTTGCGCGCGTCCTGGTGGCTAAACAAGTTTTCGCCGGTTGCCATCGCGCCCGGATAGAACTCGGCGAGTGCGGCCTGCAACGCGAAATCCAGCGGGTCGCCGGCCTCCTCATACCAGAACAGCGGATAATCCCGCAGCATCTTGGCGTAGGCGATCGCGTCCTCCAGCGTCAGCCGCCCATTGGCGTCGACGGCGAGCCGGGCGCGGCCGTCCAGCTCGGACAGCACGCCCTCGATGCGGGGGCGATCTTCGGCGATGCCGTTGCCGATTTTCATCTTCACGACGGTGTAGCCACGGTCCAGGTAGCTGCGCATCTCGGCGCGCAACTGCTCGACGCCCTTGCCCGGATAATAGTAGCCGCCGGCGGCATACACGAACACGCGGGGATCGGCCTGTCGCCCGTGGCGCTCCGCGAGCAGGCGGAACAACGGCTTCTCCGCAATCTTGGCGACCGCATCCCACACCGCCATGTCGATCGTGCCGACCGCTACCGAGCGTTCGCCATGGCCGCCGGGTTTTTCGTTGCGCATCAGCGTGGCCCAGATCCGGTCGGGATCCAGATTGTCGCCGGCCGCGTTCAGCAGCGTCGCCGGGTCGGCTTCCAGTAGGCGGGGTGCGAAGCGTTCCCGGATGAGGCCGCCCTGCCCGTAACGCCCGTTCGAGTTGAAGCCATAGCCGATCACGGTGCGGCCATCGCGCACCACGTCGGTCACTACGGCGACCAGCGAGAGCGTCATCTTCGAGAAATCGATGTAGGCGTTGGCGATCGACGAGGCGATCGGCGCCGTTACTTCACGAACATCGACGATGCGCATGCGGCCTCCTTACAGGGTTTCAGCGCGACGCCTTTCGGGCAGCCTGCGCGGTCAGGAACTTGGTCATGGCACGGTTCGGTTCGTCCGTCGCGAATGCCCCGGCAAAGGCGTCGACCCCCGCCTCGACCGCAGCGCGCAGCGGTAGGTCTTCCCAGGCACGGATCAGCTGCTTCTGCCGCCGGATCGCACCCGGTGGGCTGGCCAGCACCTGGTCGAGCCATTGGTCCACCGCCTGATCCAGCTCCGCCGGCGGCACCACGCGTTCTACCAGGCCCCACTCGGCCGCGTCCTGAGCGCTGAACGTCTCGCCCAGCAGCAGCATCTGCCGGGTGCGTCCCCAGCCGACCAGCATCGGCAGCAGCGCCGCCTCCACCACCGAAGGGATGCCGAGCCGCACTTCGGGCATGCCGAACAGTGCGGTCGACGCGGCGAGGCGCAGATCGCAGGCGGCGGCAATCTCCAGTCCGGCGCCGAAGGTGTAGCCGTTGATGCGGGCGATCGTTGGAACCGGGACGGCCCGGATCGCATGGCAGCAGGCATGCACGCGGGAGATGAAGGCGCGCGCGTCGTGCCCGTTCTGCAGCGCCGCCATCTCGTTGATGTCGGCACCGCCGATGAACGCCTTGTCCCCTGCCCCGGTGAGCACGACGGCGCGCAGGTCATCCTCCCGCGCCAGCTTGAGCAGCGCCGCGGCCAGCGCCTCCAACAGGGGCGTGTTCAGGGTGTTCAGGCGGGCGGGGTTGTGAACCGTGATGGTCGCGATCAGCCCAGCGGGGCGCGCTGCGGTCTCGACCCGGATAGTTGCTTTGTCCATGGCTCCGCCCCCACCTACAGGCTAGCGGGGGCATGCCTACCGCGGATGCGGTCGCTATTCTACTCCGCTATCTCCATTCGGTCGGGCTGCAGGATCGGGGCGGCGGCGTAGCGGGCAGAGGCAAACAGCAGGCAGGAGACGGCGAGGTAGCTGAATGCCACCGCCGGGGCACGGCCGATGCCGATCGCCTCACCGTGGATGAAGCCGAAGAAGGTCAGCACCGCACCGGCCAGGGCAAAGGCGGCGCCCTTGGCCATCTGCCGGTCGATGATGCAGACGGCGATGGCGCCTAGCACGATCCCGGCCAGGGTCGCGCCGCCACCGAGCACTTCGAGCCCGTGATAGAGCACGCCGACCTGGCCCAGTTTGTCGAGCCCGACCTGCGCCGCGTTGGTGCCCGCCGCGCCCAACGCGCCGTCGATCTGCGTTTTACCCCAGGCGGCGATCTGCGGCAGGAAAGCGAGGATGATCGCGGGGGCGTGCCGGGCCGGCGTTTCCTGGAACGCCTGGCTGCCGATCAGCATGCCGATATACAGCAGGATCGGCAGGATCGCGACGATGGGGACGAGCGAGCTTATCAGCGACAACACGCCGAAACAGCACAGCAGCAACACCACGATGCCGGTCGCGGCCGAGTAGCCGATGCGGCCGCCCATCGCCTTCCAACCGGGGTGGCCGATATAGACGGCGTTGATGAACGGGTTGCCCATCAGGCAACCGATCAGGCTGATCACGCCGTCGGCGGTCAGCACGCGCGTGGTGGGATACGGGTCACCGGCGGCCTCGGCGCTCTCGACGTTGTCCATGGCCTCGACCAAGTCGTAGATGCCGAACGGGATGGCGGTGACCAGGATCACGCCGATGAAGCTGAAGCCGGACAGCACCTGAGACACCGCCGGTGTCGGCAACGACAGGCCGAAATTGGCGACCGAGGCCACGACGGCGCCCCCGCTCAGCCCGCCATAGCTCAGGCCCAGCAGGGTCGAGCCCCAGGCGATGGCCGTGCCGACGGCGATCGCCACCAGGCCGCCGGGCACGCCGCCGAACTTGATGCCGCCGAACCAACTGCACAGGATGATGGCGAAGCACACCAGGCCGATCACCGGCGTGCTGAACATCTGGTTGGCCGGGCTCATCGCGATGAAGGTGATGGAGATGCCGGCCAGCGAGCCCAGCAGGGCGGCGCGAGGTGTGATGCGGCGGATGATTGGCGCCACGAAGCCGCCCGCCATCAGCACGAAGCTCTGCAGGAACACCCAGGTCAGCCCGGCCTGCCACGCCTGCATCGGGTCGTTCGTGCGGAGCTCGATCGGCAGCATGATCACGAAGGTGACGATGAACATGTGCGGCACGCTGATGCCCGAGGGCAGCGCACACACGTCGCTGCGCCCGGTGCGCTGCGCCAGCCGCCACCCGAGCCAGGCATAGTAAAGGGTGGACAGGCACAGCATCAGCCCGGTCGCCGGCAGGATGCGGCCGAACACCAGCGCGTCCGGCATCTTCAGCACGAAGCGCAGCAGCCCGGTGAGCACCAGCAGGTTGACCAGGATGTTGGTGCCGAAGCCGAAGAACGCGTTCCAGTCGCCGG
>CAXTCJ010000122.1:0-16857 GCA_964242215.1 uncultured Acetobacteraceae bacterium
GAGCTCCTGGGTGGAGACGAGGATCGGTTCGGCCAGATGATGACAATGCGGGCGCGCGCGCTGGGGATGAGCCGCACGACGTTCCGCAACGCCTCCGGCCTGCCCGATCCGGACCAGGTCACCACCGCGCGGGACTTGGCGCTGCTGGCCCGGCATCTGATCCAGGATTACCCGACGGAATATCGCTATTTCAGCACGCCATCGTTCATGTTCCACGGGCGGCTGATCCCCAACCACGACCGCATGCTGCAGACCTACCCGGGCGCGGACGGGCTCAAGACCGGCTACATCGACGCCTCTGGCTGCAACCTGGTCACCTCGGCCGTCCGCGGCGACGTGCGGATGATCGGCGTCGTGATGGGCGCGTCCAACGGGTATGAGCGGGACACGCACATGGCCGCACTGCTCGACGCCGGGTTCGACCGGATGGGCGTGCCGATTAGCCGGGAGCCGCAGCATTGGCGCGTGCCGACCTTGGTGGCGGCCGCTTCCGCTGCGACCCTGCCGCCCTCCACGCTGCCCAATCCGCGCCGCTTCGCCCGGTCTGGCCGGGGCACCCGCACCTTCGTCGCGCCGCGCGAGGAGCCGAGGGTGGCAACCCGATTGGAGCCCCGGTTGGAGCGGCACATGGACTTGCGGGTGGCGCCGGCGATCGCCCATCCGCATCTGCGGCCAGAGCCGGCCCGGTTGCCGGCACACGCCCTAGTGCGTCCCTCCGGCTACAATCGTTCGGCCGCCAGCGGTAACCGGATCCACAGCTGACGATCGATTTCCGCGTCGCACTTGCACGAAGGGGTCGGCTTGCGCATTTTCAGCCCTCGGTAGTGCCAGATAGGGGCTGAGATGGACGGCGGGTCGGACGGGCGGCGGATACTCCTACATTCCCAGGAGGATTTCGCGGGCATGCGGGCTGCCGGGCGACTGGCGGCAGAGACGCTGGACATGATCACTCCGCATGTGAAGCCGGGCGTGACCACGGGTCAGTTGGACGTGTTGTGCCACGAGTTCATGCAGGATCATGGCGCCATCCCCGCAACGCTGAATTACCGCGGGTACCCCAAATCCATCTGCACCTCGATCAACCATGTAGTTTGCCACGGTATCCCAGGCGAGCGCCGGTTGATGGATGGCGACATCCTGAACATCGACGTCACCCCAGTGCTGGACGGTTGGCACGGCGACACGAGCCGCATGTACGTGGCCGGCCAGGCCGGCACCCGGGCCCGCGTTCTGCTGGACGTCACCTACGAGGCGCTCGTGCGCGGCCTGGCCGTCGTGAAGCCGGGTGCCACGCTGGGCGACGTGGGGTTCGCGATCCAAAGCTACGTGGAGGCGCAGCGGTTCAGCGTGGTGCGCGACTTCTGCGGCCATGGCATCGGCCGCCGCTTTCACGAGGCACCCAACGTGCTGCATTTCGGCCGGCCCGGAGAGGGCGTGGTGCTGCGGCCCGGCATGTTCTTCACCGTTGAGCCGATGGTGAACGCCGGCCGGCCCGAGGTGAAGGTGCTCGATGACGGCTGGACCGCAGTCACCCGCGACCGCAGCCTGTCCGCCCAGTTCGAGCACATGGTCGGCGTGACCGAGGACGGTTGCGAGGTTTTCACCTATTCCCCCGCGGGTTACACCAAGCCGCCTTATGTCTGAGAGTGTGTGGCACCGTTCGACGCAGCGGCTGCGCTATAGCGATAACGACGCCGTCGGCCATGTGAATAACGCCATCTACGCCACGATGTTTGAGGCCGGCCGCACCGAACTGATGGACGCGGCTGGCATTTTCGTCCGCGGCGGCCCGCTCGCTGGCGTGATCGTGCGGCTCGAGATCGACTTCAAGCGCGAGATGTCTTGGCCCGGCGACGTCGTGATCGAGAGCGCGGTCGGCCGCTTCGGCACGAAATCCGTCCACATCCGGCACCGCTTACTATTCAAGGACGAGGTCGTCGCCGAGGGGTTGGCGATCCTGGCCCTGATCGACCGCGAGAGCCGCCGGGCAGTGCCGCTAGACGACGATGTCCGCGCCAAGTTCGCCCGCTGGACACTGCCGGCCAACTGACCGCCATGCCACGGCCGCCCGGCATCGACCTTCTGCCGCTCGGCCCCGACCCGGTGCCGCCCTCGCCCGTCAGCGCGGAGGGCCATCGCTCCCGTCTGCGCGCCCGGCTGCTGACAACCGGGCCGGACAGCGTGGCAGACCACGAGTTGCTCGAACTGGTGCTGTTCCTGGCGCTCCCGCGGCGCGACACCAAGCCGATCGCCCGTGCATTGCTCGCCCGGTTCGGCTCCTTCGCCAACGCGATCACGGCTCCGTTGCCGCAGTTGGTGGCGGTCGAGGGCATGGGCGAGGCGGCCGCCGCCGCGCTGAAGACAGTGCAAGCGGCGGCGCTGCGGTTGGTGCGGTCCGAGGTGCAGGGGCGGCCGGTGCTGGATCACTGGGACGCGTTGATGGGCTACCTGAACGCTCAGCTCGCACGGGAGCGGGTCGAGCAGTTCCGGGTTTTGTTTCTGGACACCAAGAACGTGCTGCTCGCTGACGAGGCGCAGGGGCGGGGCACGGTGGACCACACCCCGGTGTATCCTCGGGAGATCGCGAAGCGGGCATTGGAGCTGCACGCTTCGGCGCTGATCCTGGTGCACAATCATCCCAGCGGCGACCCGGCGCCCTCGAAGCAGGACATCGCGATGACGGCGGAGGTCGGACGAGCGCTCGCCACGATCGGTGTGGTACTGCATGACCACGTCATCGTCGGGAACGGCCGCTGGATTAGTTTTCGCGCGGAGGGGCTGCTGTAAACTTCCATCGGAGCGACGGCCACCCGTTACCGCGACCTTCTCCCTCATGGCAACGCGATTTCACAAGGATCATCCTCCCCTGTTCTACACGGGGGAGGTGGCGGCGCAGCCGACGGAGGGGGCGTTTGAGCAGAGTTCGTGCCAGTTGCAAGCCCCCTCCACCATGCTTCGCACGGTCCCCCTCCCCCGCTTCGCAGGGGAGGATGATCGAATGATCGCCCTCTCCCGGAAAGGGAGAGGGAGTTGGCGGTTACGTGCGTTTGATGGCGAGCGGGCCCGGCGCCTGGCAGGTCGGCATCATCTCGATGCGGTTGATGTTGACGTGTTCCGGCAGCCCCACCAGCCAGCCGACAGTCTCGGCGATGTCCTCGGCCGTCAGCGGCACCGTGCCCTTGTAGGGAGCCGCTGCCTTATCCGCGTCGCCGCCGAAGCGGACGCTGCTGAACTCGGTGCCGCCGACCAGACCGGGCTCGACGCTGGTCACGCGCACGTTCGTGCCGACCAGGTCGGCCTTCATGTTGAGCGTGAACTGCGCCACGAACGCCTTGCTCGCGCCATACACATGGCCGCCCGGATACGGGTAGGTGCCCGCCGTGCTGCCCAGATTGAGCACATACCCTCGATTGCGCTCTACCATCCCGGGTAGCAGGGCGCGGGTCATATGGAGCAGCCCGGTGACGTCGGTGGCGACCATCGTGTCCCAGTCCGACACGCTGGCCTTCCACGCCGGGTCTAGGCCGAGGGCCAGGCCGGCGTTGTTCACCAGCACGTCCACCTCGCGCCACCCGTCGGGCAGGCTGCCCGGCAGAGCGGCGACGGCGGCGGCATCGGTCACGTCCAGAACGAACGGCAGCACGGCGCTGCCCAACTCGGCGGCAAGCGCGTCCAGCCGATCCTTGCGGCGCCCTGTCGCAATCACCCGGTGGCCATCCTTGACCAGGCGCCGCGTGATGGCTTGCCCGAACCCGGCACTCGCACCGGTGACGAAGGCGATACTCACAGGACGGTCAGCTCGACTTTGACGTTGTTGCGGGTCGCCTTGCTGTACGGGCAGACCTCGTGGGCCTTGTGCACCAGCTTCTCGGCCGTCTCGTGGTCCACGCCGTCGATCTTGGCGGCAAGCTTGACCGAGATGTAGAAGTCGGGGCCGGGATCGATGTGCAGGGTGACGTCCGCTGTAACGGTGACCTCGCCGACCTTGACCTTCTCGGCGCCGGCCACCGCGCTGATCGCGCCGCCAAAACAGGCGGAGTAGCCGGCTGCGAACAGCTGCTCGGGGTTGGTGGCACCTGCCTTACCCGGGCCGCCGATTTCCTTCGGCAGGGTCAGGTCGTGCTCCAGGATGCCGTCGCTGCTCTTTACGTGGCCGTTGCGGCCGGCGACGGTCGTGGCATGGGCGGTGTATTCGGGCATGGCTGTCCCTCGATCTGTTGGTGTCCGGGGGTTTTAGACCGATCACCCCGGCAGATGGAAGCGAACGGAGACCGGGCAGTGGTCGGACAGATGCTCCTTCCGGTCGGGACCCTCGCGATACACCAGGACTCGCAAGGAGTTCGGGTCTAGCCAAGCGCGCGCCGCATCGCCGGCAAAGATATGGTCGATGAAATGCTCTCCGCCCCAGCACGGGCTATCGTGCCCAGCGGTCGCCTGGGTGAGTGGGCCGGGCTGTTGCAGTGCGGCAAGCACGTCGTCGCCGGGAGCCATCCAGCGGTTGAAATCCCCCAGCAGTATGAAAGGCACGCCCTCCTGGCGCCGTTGCGCGAGCCAGCCTTGCAGCACCGGCACCTGGTCGCGCAGGGTCGCGCACTGCGGGCGCTCGCTGGTTTCGAGCCGGTCGCGTTGGCAGCCGGTTTTCAGGTGGACCGCTAGGATGCGAAGCGGTCCGGATGGCAGGTCCAGCGTAACGTCATCGCCGCTGCGCAGGGGGTAGCGGGCGGTGGGGTATAGGTCGAGCCCGGCGAGGTCGGGGTTCTGGTGCACGGGAATGCCGAGCTTGATGGCGAAACCGACGCGCTGGACGACGCGGTCGTGGGTGAAGATCAGGCGGTAGCGGTCGGGCGGGAACAGCGCGGCAGCGATACCCGGCCCGTCCACCTCCTCCAGCGCCACCACGTCGGAGTCGAGTTGGGCGGCGTAGTGGCGCAGCACGGCGAGATCGGGCGCGGTCTTCGGGTGCACGTCGGCAGGCAGCGCCGGATCTCCCTCGGTGCGTGCCGTGAGCCATTCCAGGTTCCAGGTCGTCACCTTCAGATCCCGCGCGTGCACTGGCGCGGCGAGCAGCAGCAGGACTGCAATCAACCAGGGGTGCAGGGGGCGCCAGGGCTGTCGGGCGAAACTGTTCTTTGCCGGGGTGAAGGGGCAGCGCCCCTTGCTTTCCTGCCTCATCTATCGCCCCACCTGATGCGCCCCACACCGGAGCAGAAAGTCCGCAACCGCATCCAGCCTCTCGGGCTTGCGCGTCGGATCACCAGGGTCGCCTGTTGGTACCCAGATCACCGTCTCATATCGCGCCCGCGTCAGCAGGACCCGGTATGCATTCAGTTTGTTCTGCAATTTCAGAGCAGCCCGCGGCCGCGTCCACAGCGTGCCGCGGAATGCGAATGCCTGCCAGGCGGCGCCGTCCCACAGCAGGTCGCCGTCCCAGCAGACCCCCGCCGCGTCCAACTCGAGCCCCTGGCAGAAGAATTCGCTGGCTGCCACCTCCAACGCGTCCGACGCGCGCACGTCGGGGAAGCGGTCGAGGAACCAGCGGGCCGTGGCGGCCGGGTCGTCGTGGGGCAGGGTGGCGCCGAGCCCCTCGGGCCGCAGCCGCCGCGCCCCGGACGAGCAGAGCAGCCCGGCCCTACGCGTGCCGCGGCAGGCGCGGCGCAGGCGGGCGCGCATCACGCCAATGTCGCGGGTGACGCTGAACGGAACGCCGCCTTGGGCAAGCTGCCGGGCGCCGGCGGCATCTCCGGCCAGCACGGCATCAACCCAGGCCGGGGCCGTCGCGCTGCGGAGCGAACGCACCGGGACGTGCAGGTGGAAGGCGGGTTCCAGTGCCAGCCCCGGCAAGTCCGGCAGGCGGTGGCGGGCTGACCCGGCGAGCGCGGCCGGGGCAGCATGCACGCGCCACTCAGGACGGGTGCGCAGCGCCTCGCCCCACTCGGCAATCCCACCCTCGCCATCGTGGATCTCCTGCCCGGTGCCGATCAGGGCGAGGATCACCGGCCCGTCCGTTCGGCGCACCATGATGTCCAGCAGCACGGCCGGTTCGCTCGCGAGCAGCGGCGCGGGTCGCTTCGCGGTCTTGTCGATGGCGTGCCGGGCGGACCAGCAGCGTTGTGCCTCGTCGATCACGACGACGCGTTCCGGTGGGGTTCCGCGGGCGGCATAGGCGTCACGGAAGGCGGGCAGGGGTTGGATCACGCCTTCCATCCGCTGCCGTGCGGCCCGCAGTGATACCCCGGAGTCGCGGGCGAGGGCCTCGCGCAGCACGTGCACCAGGCTGGGATTGCCGGTGAGGAATGTGGCTTGGCCAGCGAAGGCGGTGTCCAAGCCACACAGCGTCTTGCCGGCACCGGGAATGCCGGTGACGAACAGGATGGCCGGGTGCTGGTCGGCCGCGGCCCGGGCGATGGCTGCGGTGATAGCGGTGCGGGTGGCGCGCAAATTCTCGGCATCGGCGTGCGCGGCGGCGATGTCGGCCACACCGTGGCGGGCATACAGCATCTTGGCCGCCTCGATCAGCGATGGCATCGGGCGATACGGGGCGTCCCGCCACTCGGTGGGCTGCAGGGCCGGGCCGAACCGCGTGGACGCGGCGATGTCCCGCAGCGTCGGTTCCAGCGTCGCCATGTTGGCCTCCATCACCGGCGTCACGCCCGGCAGCATCAGCGGGCGCGCGGCGGTATTGCGGACGGCGTCGGCCGTGACGAGCAACGGAACCACGGGATGATCCCGGCTCCCGGCGTGGAAATCGTGTAGGTCGAGCGCCGCATCTTCGGCGGCATCCCGGTCCCGGCTGGTGTGTCGGCGGCCTTGGCGGAGCGTGCAGGCGACGATGGCACCCGGCATCAACACCACGGCATCGATGCGGCGGCCCAGGCGGGGGAGGCGCCAGTTTTCGAGGACGGACCAGGGACCTGAAGGGATCACGCAAATAGGATAAGCGGAAGAAAACAAAGGAAGCGTTTAAGGGCAGTGCTCTACCCTGCACCCCTGTAAACAGGTGTCCAGAGGACGACTGTCCTCTGGTGGGGTCCGGGGCAAAGCCCCGTTCTTCGCTGCCGGAACCCGTCGAGGCAGGCGGTGTTCAGGGCGCCATGCAAGGTGCCGATCAAATCAATGGTGAGTTCGAGGTCGGCTTCGACGAACGCTTCGAGCGAAGTTGGCTCAAGGCCGAATGGATCGGGCGCATCGTCATGATCGCGTGCGTGGCTGCGGGTGTCGCGGGGGTGTTCGGCCGCGGGCCGTTCAGCCACCGCACCGAGAAAACCGCCGAGTCAGCCCTCACCGTCGATTTCGAACCGATCACCCGGTCTCAGGCGCCAACCCAGGTCACCTTCCACATCGACAACCCGACAGATTCGCCCGAGATGAGCCTGTTCATCGGCTCCAACACGATCGAACCGATGGGGCTGAAGCAGATCCTGCCCCAGCCGATCACCACACGGGCGGTGCCGGACGGGCTCACCCTGACCCTCGCCATCCCCCCCGGTGCCCACAATGCGGAGGTCCGGCTTGATCTGGAGCCGCAGGAGTTGGGTCCGAACCAGCTGATCGCCCAACTGGACGGACATGCCCCGATCCGCTGGACGCAGTTCGTCCTGCCATGAACGTCATCATCCGCGCGGCGGCCGCCTACCTCATCCTGCTGTTCGCCGTCCGACTGATCGGGCGGCGTACCGCAAGCATGATGGCACCATACGACCTGATCGTGCTGTTCCTGTTCGGTGGCGCATTGATGGCCGGCGTGCTGGGCGATGACCATTCCATGACCGCCGCCGTCAGCGCCGTGTTCGCCATCGGCCTCATGCACATTTCGGTGTCGAGTTTGAAGCGCTGGCTGGCCTGGTTCGGCCGGCTGGTCGACGGCACCCCGGTCGTCATCTACGAACATGGTGACTGGCACCAGGACCGCATGCGTGGGCTACGCATCCTCGAGAGCGACGTGATGGCCGCCGCGCGGCAAAAGGGGCTGATGCGTCTCGAACAAGTGCGCTATGCGGTCGTGGAGCGGGATGGCAAGGTCTCGATTGTACCGGAGGGCGATGAGTGAGCGGGGCTACGATAGAGACCGACATCCCCGCCCGGCTCGACCGATTGCCCTGGAGCGGCTTCCACATGCTGGTTGTGGTGGCACTCGGGGTGACCTGGATCCTCGACGGGTTGGAGGTGACCATCGTGGGCTCGCTAGGGCCGATCCTGCAGGATCATCGCACGCTTGGCTTGTCCGCGAGCGAGATCGGCAGTCTGGCGTCGTTCTACGTGGTGGGTGCGGTGTCGGGGGCCATGATGTTCGGCTGGCTCACCGATCGACTGGGCCGCAAACGCATCTTCTACTTTACGCTGGCGACGTATGTGGTGGGCGTGCTGCTGTCGGCCTGCGCTTGGGATTTCTGGAGCTTCGCCGCCTTTCGCTTCATCACCGGGTTTGGCATCGGGGGCGAGTACGCCGCGATCAACTCGGCGATCGATGAACTGATGCCGGCCCGGCTACGCGGCCGCATCGACGTCATGGTGAACGGCAGCTACTGGCTGGGTGCGGCGGCGGGCGCGGCGGCCTCCATCCCGCTGCTGTCCGGAACGTTCGTGCCGATCGCGTGGGGTTGGCGGCTTGGCTTCGGTATCGGCGGCATACTCGGCATTGGCGTGCTGTTCCTGCGGCATCTGCTGCCCGAGAGCCCGCGCTGGCAGGTCACTCATGGCAAGCAGGACGACGCCAAGCGGACTATGGCAGAGATCGAAAGCCGGGTCAGCCAAAGCGGCGGCGGCGATCTGCCCCCTACCGATCGAAGCCTGACCATCCATCCGCGCAAAAGCTTCGGTTTCGGGCTGATCTTCGGCGCGATGCTGGGCAAGCACCGTGGGCGGTCGTGCTTGGCGCTGGCGCTGATGGTGGCCCAAGCGTTCCTGTTCAACGCCGTGTTCTTCACCTACGGGCTGGTGCTGACGGATTACGAGCACGTGGCCAGCGCGGATGTCGGCCTCTATATCCTGCCATTGTGCGCCGGGAACCTGTTCGGGCCGCTGGTGCTCGGGCACTTCTTCGACACGATCGGCCGCAAGAAGATGATCGCCGGCACCTACGCGTTGTCTGGCGTGCTGCTGGTGGCGGTCGCGGTGCTGTTCGGCATGGGGTTGCTGGATGCCACGACGCAGACGCTGTGCTGGGTCGGTGTGTTCTTCTTCGCCTCCGCCGCTGCGTCTTCGGCCTATCTCACCGCCAGCGAGATCTTCCCGCTCGAGACCCGGGCGTTGGCCATCGCCGTGTTCTACGCATTGGGCACGCTGATCGGCGGCGCCGCCGCGCCCTGGCTGTTCGGGCAATTGATCGCGACCAAGCAGGCGTGGGCGCTCTCGGGTGGCTATTGCTTCGCGGGCGCGCTGATGATGATCGCGGCCGGGCTCGAGGTCTGGCTCGGGGTCGACGCGGAAGGCAAGTCGCTGGAAGACATCGCCGAACCCCTCTCCGCATGACCAGGGGCGGCCGGACGCCGATCGTGTGGACGCACGCAGCAAGGGATCGTGCCCGATGGTCAGCGTGATGTTGCGGCGCGCCACACGCGACGACCTGCCGGCAATCGTCGCCTTGCTGGCCGACGATATACGGGGGAAAAGCCGCGAGATCGTGTCCCACCCCTTGGACCCTCGCTACCTGGCCGGCTTCCAGGCGATCGAGGCCAACCCCAACGACATGCTGGCCGTGGCCGAGACGGCGAGGCGTGTGGTGGGCTGCCTTCAACTGACGTTTCTGGCGGGTGTCTCGCACATGGGCTCGTGGCGCGGACAAGTGGAAGGTGTGCGCGTGAACGCGTCGCTTCGTGGGAGTGGGATCGGGCGGCAGATGCTCGGCTGGGCGATCGAACAATGCCGTGCAAAGGGGTGCGCGACCGTCCAGCTGACGACGA
This sequence comes from uncultured Acetobacteraceae bacterium, assembly GCA_964242215.1. Classification (GTDB taxonomy): domain Bacteria; phylum Pseudomonadota; class Alphaproteobacteria; order Acetobacterales; family Acetobacteraceae; genus LMUY01. The sequence continues at coordinate 9,900 of CAXTCJ010000122.1, forward strand.
ACACCACTCGCACCGATGCGCAGCGGTTCTACCTGTCGCTCGGGTTCGAGCCTAGCCACGTGGGAATGAAGCTGACGCTCATGTCACCCTCCCGCTGAGAGAGCATACCGCAGGTCGCGCGCGATCAGACGTCTAGGAACACCGTTTCGTCGGCGCCTTGGAGCCGGATGTCCAACCGCCATGCGGGTAGGCCGTCGCGTTCCCCAACCGGGCGGGAAATCAGTGTCGCGCGGCGTTCCGGGTCCAGGCTGGACAGCAACGGGTCCGACTCGTTCAGCGCCTCGCCATCGAAATACGCCCGGGTTTGCAATTGATACATGATGCCGCGCGCGAACAGGCTGATCGCGATGTGCGGCGCCTGCGGGGTGTTCGCGCCAGGTGCGCCGGGCACGGGGCCGGGTTTCAGCGTGACGAAGCGGTAATTGCCCTCGATGTCGGTGGCCGCCCGGCCGAAGCCGTCCCAGGTCTCGGAGGGTTCGGGGCTCGGCTGCCACAGTTCGACGGCGGCGTCGGTCACTGGCAGGCCGTCGCCGTCGGTCACCGTACCGATCAGCAGGATGCGCTCGCCTTCCGCACCAAAGCGCGTCAGGTCCGCCCAGGTCGTGTCCTCCATCAGGTGCCAATAGGGGCCGATCGTCTGGCTGGCAGTGGCAATCGGCATCAGTGGTGGTCTCCGCCGTCGTGCGCATGGTCGTGGCCTGCTTCGAACGGGGTCTCGCCGCGACCGCGCAGCACGAAGTCGAACCGGTAGCCCAGCGCCCATTCCGGCTCGGTGAGGTCCAACGTGAACTCCGAGATCAGCCGCTTGCGGGCCTCCGGATCGGACGGGCCGTTGTACATCGGATCGTACTGCAGCAATGGGTCACCGGGGAAGTACATCTGGGTCACCATGCGTTGCGCGAACCCGGCGCCGAACAGGCTGTAGTGGATGTGGTTTGGCCGCCACGCATTGTGGTGGTTGCGCCACGGATAGGCGCCCGGCTTGATCGTGGTGAAGCGGTACTGGCCCTCGGCATCGGTGAACACCCGGCCGGTGCCGTGGAAGTTCGGGTCGAGCGGCGCATCGTGCTGGTCACGTTCGTGGTCGTAGCGGCCGGCGGCGTTGGCCTGCCAGATTTCGATCATCACACCGGGCTGCGGGCGCCCATCCTCGTCGAGCACCCGGCCGGCAACGATGATGCGCTCTCCCAAGCCGCCCTTGCCGTGGGTGAGGTCGGTGACCGCTGGATACCGCTCCGGGAGCATCCGCGGCGCCCGCAATTCGGTTGCGGTCTGCCCTGTCGGCAGCCGGGTCAAGGGCTGCGAGGGGTGCCGCTTACCCGTGCTGCGATAGGGCGGGTGGTTCAGCGGTGGCTGCGATCCCGGGACGAAGGGGCGGAACGCGCGGGTCTCGGTATCGGACATTGTCGGTGTATCCCCCTTGCCGCGCCATCCAAGCAGGGCGGCGCTGCGAGTTCAATATAGCCTGCTAAAGGCGCAACGCGGCCCGTAGCACGCCGGTGATTTCATCGGTGATCGCGTTGGCCTCGCCGGACTTCACGGCATAGTCGACGCCCGCGTCCAGATGGCTCGACAGCACCAGCAGGGCCACCTCCCTCGTGGCGGCCGTGATCGCATTGGCCAGTTGCACCTCGTCCAGGCAATAGCGATCGGCCTCGACCATCTGGATCAAACCGCGAACCTGCCCCTCGATCTTGCGCAGGCGCTGGATGATCGGGGCGCGCTCCTCCTCCGTTCGCGACACAAACAGCTTACCGTCACGGAACTCGTACTCCATCGCCGTCGTATACCCCCTGGTAGTATCCTTCTCGTGATGCTGCCGCCCACAAGGAGTTACGACCATGTTCATGCGAATCGATAAGCTCCAAGCCGAACTTCCCGAGACGAAGGTTCCAAATCCAAACGCCGCAGCCGCCCTTCAGGAACTGCTCGGTGGCAAGTATGGCGAGATGTCCACACTCGGCAACTACATGTTTCAAAGCTTTAACTTCCGAAACAAGTCCAAGCTGCGCCCGTTCTACAGCCTGGTCTCCGCGATCTTCGCGGAAGAACTGGGTCACGTGGAGCTGGTGAGCACCGGCATCTCGATGCTGGCGAATGGTCAGGGCGACCCGAAGTCCAACAAGGACCTCTCCAAGGCGCCGTATGCCGACATGCAGAATACGACGCTGCCCGGCGCTTTCCTGTCCAATGGCGGCGGTGCCACGCCGGTGAACAGCAATGCCCAGTCGTGGAATGTCGACATGGTCACCACGACCGGCAACGTGATTATCGATCTGCTGCACAACTTCCACCTGGAATGCGGCGCCCGCATCCACAAGCTGCGCGTCTACGAGACGATGACGGAGCCGACCGGCCGTGAAGTCTGCGGCTACCTGCTGGTTCGTGGCTCGGTGCACGCGCATGCCTACGCGCTCGCCCTAAAGAACCTGACCGGCGTCGAGATCGAGAAGATGCTGCCGACGCCGAACATCAACCTCGACAAGATCCCCGAGTGCCAGAAGTACCTGAACGAAGGCAGCCATCGCCGGCTGTACAAGTTCAGCCCGAATGACTACTCGGAGATGGCCGGCATCTGGGGCAACGGCGAGATGGCACTGCCGGGCGACCCGCCGGGCGAGCTCGAGGTCGTGGACGGCCACCCCGAGGGCGGCAAGATCCCCGACCTCGCCGGCAACTACGGCGCGTTCGCCCCGGATTATGCCCCCGAGGAAATGTTCGAGATCGCCAGCAAGCTCTACAAGAAGTCCCGCTAACCCGTCGATCAAAAGCCCCCTCCCCTTGAGGGAGGGGGTTGGGGGAGGGGTGGCAACGGCACGCCGTGCCCGCTACCCCTCCTGGCTTGACGTCTGGCGCTCAACGACTGACGACTGGCAGATGGCTGCCTCCCCCGTGATCGCCCAATGGCTCGCTGCCAAGGAGCAGCAGCCCGACGCCCTCCTGTTTTTCCGGATGGGCGATTTTTACGAATTGTTCTTCGACGACGCCGCCCTGGCCGCGGGGGCGCTCGGGATCGCGCTCACCGCCCGGGGCGAGCATGAGGGCAAGCCCATCGCCATGTGCGGCGTGCCGATCCATGCCGCCGAGGGTTACCTCGCCCGCCTGATCCGCAGGGGCTTCCGAGTCGCCGTCGCCGAACAGATGGAGGCGGCATCCGCCCGAATCGGCAAGGCGCCGCTAAAGCGCGAGATCGTCCGCCTGGTGACGCCGGGCACGCTGACCGAGGAGTCGCTGCTGGATGGCACGCGGCCCAACCTGTTGCTAGCCTTCGCCCGCGCCGGCCGGGCCATCGGGGCCGCCTGGCTCGACATTTCCACGGGCCTGTTCGAGACGGAGGCGGTCTCCGACCTGCCGGCCCTGCTCGGGCGGCTCGACCCAGCGGAAATCCTGGCCCCGCTCGACCTGTCCCTGGGTGATCACGAGGACCGCCGCGCGCCCGAAATCTTGCCGCCGCCGCCTTTGGCTGCCCGGGCGCGTGTGGCGGAGGCGTTCGGTGCGGCGACGCTCGATGGATTCGGCGCATTCAGCGATGCCGAGGCGATGGCGGCCGCCGCGGCGCTCGCCTATGTCCGCACGACACAGGCCGGAAAATTGCCCGCCTTGTCGCCGCCCGCCCGCTACGATGGCGGCGGAGCCTTGGCGATGGATGCGGCCACCCGCGCCAGCCTGGAGATCACCCGCGCCCGCGACGGCTCGGTCGAGCACACGTTGTTCGCCGCGGTGAACCGCACCGTCACCGCACCCGGCGGCCGCATGTTGTCCGAGTGGCTCTCGGCCCCTCTCACCGACCCGGCGGCGATCGCGGCCCGGCAGGAGGCCTGGATGCGCCTGCTGGCCGAGCCGAACGTGTGTGCCGGAATCCGAACCGGGCTGCGCGGCGTGCCGGATGCCACGCGCGCCCTGGGCCGCCTGTCCGTCGGCCGCGGCGGCCCGCGCGACCTGTTGGCCATCCGCCAACTGCTGACCTTAGCCACCGAATTCGCCGGCCTAATACCGGGCAACGCCCCTCCTCCCCTTGAGGGAGGAGGCCGGGAGGAGGGGTGGCCACAGGCAAAGGTTTCGAACGCGTGGCACCCCTCACCCCGACCCTCTCCCTCAAGGGGAGAGGGAGATCTGCTTGGCCATCTCGGTGCCGACCTGGCCCTGGATCCCTCGCTGGCAGAACGTCTCGCCGCCGCACTCTCCCCCAGCCCACCGCTACGCCTAGACGACGGGGGGGCCATCGCCGAGGGATTCGACGGCGAGCTGGACGCGGAACGCCGCCTGCGGGACGACAGCCGCCGGGTCGTGACCGGGCTGCAGTTGGACTACGCCCAACGCTACGGCGTGGCGTCGCTCAAGATCCGCCACCACGCCCAGCTCGGCTACGTCATGGAGGTCCCCGCCGCTGCCGCCGACACGCTGAAAGCCCGGCCCGAACTGAGCCTGCGGCAATCCATGGCCAACGCCGCCCGCTTCACCAACCCCGAACTGGCCGATCTCGACCGCCGTATCACCGAAGCCGCCGGGCGGGCCAGCGCGCGCGAAGCGGCGATCTTCGCCAGCCTGGTGGCCGCCGTGCTCGACCACGCGCAGCCGCTGCGCCGGGCGGCCGCCGCCCTCGCCAACCTGGACGTGCTGCAAGGCTGCGCCGACCTGGCCGAGCCGGGCACCTGGTGCCGCCCGGTGGTCACCGCCGACACCGCGTTCAGCGTGACCGGTGCCCGTCATCCCGTGGTGGAGGCGGCCTTGCCCACCGGCACCGCCTTTCAGCCGAACGATTGCGACCTGTCGCCGTCGCGGCGGATCCTGTTGCTCACCGGGCCGAACATGGCCGGCAAGTCCACCTTCCTGCGGCAGAACGCATTGTTGGTGATCCTGGCGCAGGCCGGGTTGCCGGTGCCCGCCGCCGCTGCCCGAATCGGTGCGGCGGATCGGCTGTTCAGCCGCGTGGGCGCCGCCGACGACCTGGCCCGCGGCCGCTCCACCTTCATGACTGAGATGACGGAGACGGCGGCGATCCTGAACCAGGCGGGCCCTCGGAGCGTCGTGGTGGTGGACGAGATCGGCCGCGGCACGGCGACGCTGGACGGGCTGGCAATCGCTTGGGCGGTGCTGGAGGCGCTGCACTCCCACATCCGCTGCCGCACCCTGTTCGCCACGCATTTCCACGAATTGGCCGGGCTGGGACAGGCGTTGCCGCAAATGTGTCCACACGCAATGCGGGTGCGGGAGTGGAAGAACGAGATCGTATTCCTGCACGAGGTCGGCGAGGGCGCGGCCGGCCGGTCCTGGGGCGTGCACGTGGCCAAGCTCGCCGGCATTCCCTCGGCTACCGTGCGGCGCGCCGCCACGTTGCTGGCCGCCCTGGAACGCGGCAGCGCCACCGGGCCGGATCTGCCTCTGTTTGCCAGCTTGCCCGCCGCCGAACCGCGACCCGACATGCTGCGCGCCGCACTGGACGGGATCGAGCCCGATCAGCTCTCGCCGCGCGACGCATTGCAGGCGCTGTATCATTTAAAGGCACTGGCGCTATCATCGGATGAATGCTGACGACACAACCGCTACCTGAGACTCCGGACGAAGCGGCCCTGGTGCTGAGCGATGCACTGGCGGAGGTGCGGGCCGAGCAGGGCCACGTACCGCGGGACGTCGCCCTGGCAGTGTTCCGCCGCCACCTCAGCCGCATCCAGCACCATGTGCGAGAGGCGTTCGAGCACTACCAGGCCTCGGGACTGCAGAGCGCGCGACTGCTGGCGGCGCTGACCGATGGCATGATCGCCGCACTGTACGGCTACGCGCGGGAGACGGCCGGCAGTGCGCAGCCGCTGACGGTGGTGGCGACCGGCGGCTACGGCCGCGGTATGCTGGCGCCGTTCAGCGACATCGACCTGCTGTTCATCACCACTGACGACCCCGCTCCCGAGACACACCAGGCGGTCGAATTCAGCCTGTATTTTCTGTGGGACCTCGGCTTGAAGGTGGGCCACGCCACGCGCTCGGTGGCCGAGTGCATCGCCGAGGCGGAGCGCGACGTGACGGTCCGCACTTCCATGATCGACGCCCGCCGCCTCGCCGGCGACCCGGCGTTGTTCAGCGATTTCAGCGTCCGCTTCGCCGCCGCCTGCGCCGTTCGCACCGCCGACTTCATCAAGGCCAAGCAGGCCGAGCGCGATGCTCGCCACCGCCGCTTCGGCGAGAGCCCGTTCCTGGTGGAGCCCAACATCAAGGAGGGCCGCGGCGGCCTGCGCGACCTGCAGACCATGTACTGGATGACGCGCTACGTGTTCGGCGCTAACGTCATGAGCGACCTGGTCGGCCCGCACAGCGCCGGCGGCGGCATCCTGGTCGAGCGCGAGGCCAAGCACGCCCGCCGCTCGTGGGACTTCCTGTGGACGGTGCGCTTTCACCTGCATTACGTGGCCGGGCGCGCGGAGGAGCGGCTGACCTTCGACATGCAGCCGGTGGTCGGCGCACGCATGGGCTACACCCGCCACGGCCGGCAGGACGGCGTGGAACGCTTCATGCGCCACTATTTCCTGACCGCGCGGGAGGTGACGCGCATCACCGCCGTGCTCGAGCCCGCCATCGTCCGCGCCGCCTTGGGCCCACCGGCCTTGGCGGAGGAGACGGATGCCGCCTTGCTGGCGCAGGGCTTTGTGCTAGCCGACGGCAAGCTGCTGGCCGCTCCCGGGCGCGACTTCCGTACCGAGCCGGTGCAGATGCTGCGTCTGCTGCAGGTGGCGCGCGACCGCGACCTGCAACTGCATCCGCTGGCGATCCGGGCGCTTATCCGCCACGAACGCCGGGCCGCCGACCTGCGCGGCGACCCGGAGGCGGCCGCCGCCTTCATGGACCTGCTGATCTCCGGCAACGACCCGGCGCGCTGGCTGCACGTGCTGAACGAAACCGGGTTCCTCGGCCGCTACATCCCCGATTGGGCGCGCATCGTCGGCCAGATGCAGTTCGACACCTACCA
>CAXTCJ010000123.1:0-16767 GCA_964242215.1 uncultured Acetobacteraceae bacterium
TTGCCCGCCGCCGGACTCGAACCGGCACGCCTGTTACGGCCTCGGATTTTAAGTCCGCTGCGTCTACCATTTCGCCAGGCGGGCGCCGGGTTGGTTTAGCCGTTCGCGACCTGTTTGGCGATGTCCAGCGCGCGGCGGATCAGCGTGTCACTGGCTTCCGGCGTGCGGAAGGCGCTGTGGGCCGACAGGGTCACACGCTCCAACTCGGTGAACGGATGGCCGGCGGGGAGCGGTTCGGTGTCGAACACATCCATCGCGGCATGGGCGATGTGGCCGGCGCGCAACGCGTCGATCAGCGCCGGCTCGTCCACCAGCGCGCCGCGGGCCGTGTTCACAAGGATGGTGGAGGGACGCAGCCGGGACAGCCGCTCCTTCCCGAGGAAGCCGCGGGTCTCGTCGGTCAGCAGAAGATGCAGGGACAGCACGTCGCTCTCTCCGAGCAGGCGGTCCAACTCCACGAACTCCACGCCCGGGGCCTGGCGAGGCGTGCGGTTCCAGGCGATCACCCGCATGCCGGCGCCGGCCATGATGCTGGCGACCTCCGCCGCGATGCCGCCGAAGCCGAGCAGCCCGAGCGTCTTGCCGCGCAATTGCACGCCCTCGGTGCGCAGCCATTGCCCGGCGCGCATGCCGCGATCCATCGCGGCCAGGCCGCGCGCGGCGGCCCAGATCAGGGCCACGGTGTGTTCGGCGACGGCCACGTCGCCGTAGCCCTTGATCGTGTGGACGGTGATGCCGAGCGCCGCGAGCTCCTCCGGGTTCATGTAGGAGCGCGCGCCGGTGCCTAGAAAGATCACGTGCTTCAGGGACTTGCACTCCCGCAGCATGTCGGCCGGGAGATAGCTGTGGTCGTCGATCACGAAGTCGTAGCCGTCCAGCAGGCTGGGGAGTGCTTCGGTCGGGACCAGAGATTCCTGGTTCACCACGATCTCCGGGTCGTCGGGGCGCACCATGCGGTCGAACACATCGGCCAGCGCGTCGCTCGCGTCCAGGAAAAGACCCCTCATGCATCACTCCCGCTCTGTGTTACCGATCGCTGCCGGGTTTGTGGCAGCCAGCGGCCCGGTGGCGCAAGATGACGACGCCTCCCCGATTCCCTTGGCCCTCGGTGACCCACTTTGCCCGCACGGCCCGCCCCCGCGCTCGATACTCCGTTGCCGAGCCGGCAGGCCGGTGCTCCGCGTCGTAAGCTGCGCTGGGTCCTGGCGCGATGGCTGCTGATACTGGGGATATGGGCCGTGCTCGCCGGCGCCGGCGCCGTGATCTGGTTCGCGCGCGATCTGCCGCGACCGGAGGATGCGCTGGATGCAGCCCGCCGCCCTGGCCTGACGCTGGAGGACCGCAATGGCCATACCTTCGCGACGTTCGGCGACGTGGTCGGCGATTCGCTGCGGCTGTCGGAGCTGCCTCCGGCGCTGCCCGAGGCCGCCGTCGCGATCGAGGACCGGCGGTTCTGGTCGCATCCCGGGATCGACGTGCTCGGCATGGGGCGCGCGATGCTGGTGAACCTGCGCGCCGGGCGGTTGCGGCAGGGCGGCTCCACGATCACGCAGCAGGTCGCCAAGAACCTGTTCCTGACCAACGCCCGCACCTTCCGCCGCAAAGTGCAGGAGCTGATGCTGACCTTCTGGCTGGAGCAGCATTTCACCAAGCGCGAGATCCTCGAGATCTGGCTGAATCGCGTCTATCTGGGCAGCGGCACCTGGGGGGTGGACGCGGCGGCGCGGCTGTATTTCGGCGTTTCCGCCCGCAAGCTACGTCTGTGGCAATGTGCGGTGCTGGCCGGGCTGCCGCGCTCGCCGTCCCGTATCAATCCGCGGGCCGACCCGGAAGCGGCGGCCGTGCGGGGGCGGGAGGTGCTGGCAGCCATGGTGCAGACCGGCGCGATCTCGCAGGTGCAGGCCCAGGCGGCGGCGGCGCAGATCGCGTTCCCGCAGAGCGGCGGGCCGGCCGCGCCGTGGTTCGCCGACTGGGCGGCGCAACAGGCGCAGACGGTGCTGCCGCCGGACGCGGACGCCACCGTGCGCACCACGCTGGACCCAAAGCTGCAATCCGTGGCGGAGATCAAGCTCGAGGCGCTGCTGAGGGGGCCTGGGGTCGCAGCCAACGTCAGCCAGGGCGCCGTCGTCGTGCTGGATGCGGGCAGCGGCGCGGTGCGGGCGATGGTGGGTGGACGGGACTGGCACACCAGCCCGTACAACCGTGCGGTGCTGTCCCGGCGGCAGCCCGGCTCGTCGTTCAAGGTGTTCGTCTGGCTGGCCGCGCTGGAGCATGGCGCCAAGCCGGACGACACCATCTCGGACGGCCCGGTCAACGTCGGGGGCTACAGCCCGTCCAATTTCGAGCCGGGCAGCCGGGGCGAGGTCACGCTGGAGGATGGGCTGGCGCAGTCGCTCAACACCGTATCCGTCCGCTTGCTGCTGCAGGCGGGTGGACCCGGCGTGGTGGCGGCGGTGGCGCACCGGCTGGGGATCGCGGACCCGCTGCCGAACAATGCGAGCCTGGCGTTGGGGACCGGCGAGGTCGGGGTGCTGGAGATGGCCGCGGCCTATGCCAGCCTGTTCAACGGCGGTTATGCGGTCACGCCGACCGGATTGGAATCCGCCGAATCGGGGCACACTCCGGTTACTCTACCGAAGCCCGGGCAGGTTCGGGTGGTCGAGGGGGAGCAGGCGGGCATGATGATCCGGATGTTGTCTGCCGTGGTCGCGCGGGGCAGCGGACGGGCGGCGGCGGTGCCGGGCCGGATCGTGGCTGGCAAGACGGGCACCACGCAAGACTACAAAGACGCCTGGTTCATCGGTGCGATCGGACCGGACGTGATCGCGGTCTGGCTTGGCAACGACGATAATCGTCCGATGAAGGGCGTCACCGGGGGCAGCCTGCCGGCCCGGCTGTTCCACGACATCGCTATGGACGTGCGGTGAGCCCGAGCAGATTGTACACGCGTATGCTGGGAGGCCACCCGTGCATGATTGCGTCGCGCAGGATGAACGCCGCCGCCAACAGGGCCACGATCACGACGGCGCTGCCGATCCAGGCCAGCAGCAGCGGTAGCCGGCTGGGCGGTTTGGGCGCCGGCACGGGGACGAGCGAGGTCGGCGGCGGCGGTGGTGGCGCCGGTTCGGGAATGGGCTCCGGCACCGCTTCGACGATGGGCTCCGGCAGCGGAACGGGCGCCCATTTGTTGCCGCAACGGGCGCACTTGACGGCACGGCCAGGGGCCAGCGAGCCGGGTACGTCGTACTCGGCCGAACAGGTGGGACAGGTGATTCGCACGGCGCAATCCTGCGGACCCGAACCGTCCTTGGCAACCAACCAGGCCCACTTATCATGACGCGCGACGCCGGCGCCGCCATCCGGCTCGAGGGCGTTGGCCTGCGCTATGACGCAAGCGAGCCGGTGTTGCGCGACATCAGTTTCTCGGTGGCACCCGGTGGGTTCCGCTGGCTGCTCGGTCCGTCCGGCGCCGGCAAGTCGAGCCTGTTGCGGCTGCTTTATCTGGCCAGCCGCCCGAGCGTCGGGTTTCTGCATGTGCTGGGCCACGAGATCAGCGTCGCGACCCGGCAGGACCTGCCACCACTGCGGCGGCAGATCGGTGTCGTATTCCAGGATTTCCGGCTGATGCCGCATCTGACGGCGTTCGACAATGTCGCCTTGCCGCTGCGGCTGGCTGGCCGGCCCGAAGGTCAGATCCGCGCCGATGTGGACGAGATGATCCGGTGGGTGGGGCTGCAACGCCGGGCCGCCGCTCGCCCGGCCGAGCTCTCGGGCGGTGAACAGCAGCGCGTGGCGATCGCGCGGGCGGTGATCGGCCGCCCCAGCCTGCTGCTCGCCGACGAGCCCACCGGCAATCTGGACGAACGCCAGGCCGACCGGTTGATGCAGCTGATCGGGGAGATGAACCGGCTGGGCACCACGGTGATCGTCGCCACCCATAATGACGGGCTGGTGCAGCGCTACCCGGGCCGCTCGCTGCGCCTGTCGGAGGGGCGGTTGATCACCGATGTCTAGGCGCTCGATCCTCCGCCCCGCCCGGTTCGACGATCTGGGGCTGAGGCGCGCCTTGTCGGACCGGTTGCTGCCGGCACTGGTGGCTGCGATGACCTTCCTCGCGGCACTCACCCTGGCGGGCGTCGTGGCCGCCGCGTCGCTGGCAGAGCACTGGCAGTCCGGCGCCGCCGCCGTGCTGACGGTGCAGGTGCCCCAGCCGGCCGCGGCGTCTGGCGACGGCACCCGGCTCGACCGCGTCGTGGCGTTGTTGCGCGGGTCGCCCGGCGTCAATGCCGTGCGCGTGCTCTCGACCGCTGAACTTGCCGAGTTGCTGCGGCCCTGGCTCGGCAACGCGACGCAGGCCAGCGCATTGCCGCTCCCGGCCGTGATCGAGGTGCGGCTTGTGCCAGGCGAGTCGGAACCGGATCGCAACCTGCAGACCCGCCTGAATGAGGCGGCGCCGGGCACGTTCCTGGAGGGCCACGGCGTGTGGCTGCAGCGGCTGACCACCCTGGCGCGCAGTCTGCAGCTTTGTGCGGCCGCGGCGCTGCTGCTGGTGGCGGGCGTTGGTGCCGCCGTGGTGGCCGTCGCCACCCGCGCCGGGCTGGCGGCGCGCCGGGATGCGATCGAGATCGTGCATGGCCTCGGCGCTACCGATGCCTTCATCGCCGGGCGCTTCGCATCGCGCGCGACCGTGCTGGCCGTGATCGGGGCATGCCTGGGGGCCCTCGTCGCGCTGCCGGTGCTGCTGGGGCTGGCGGCGCTGGCGGCCCCGTTCACCGGCATCGCGACCACTGGGGGACTGCTGCCGAGCCTGCCGATCCCGCTCTGGCTGTCGTTGCCAGCCCTGCCAGCGATCGCCGCCCTCATCGGTTGGGTCACGGCGCAGGCGACGGTGCGAGGCTGGCTGCGGGGACTGCCGTAGCATGCGGCGCGTCTCCACCGTGCTGGCAGCTCTGGCGATCGCGGCGATCGTCGCGCTCGGTGCCGGGTTCGTGGAGTTCGTCGCCGTCTCGCACCGGGCTGCCAGTGCGCCACCGGACGCCGATGCGATCGTCGCATTGACGGGGGGCGCGGAGCGGGTGGAGACAGGTTTGCGCCTACTGGCTGCGGGCAGGGCGAAGCTTCTGCTGATTTCGGGGGTGTCCCACAGCGCGGCGTTGACCGAATTGCTGCACCGCGTGGGGCTGGAAGATGGGCCGATCGCCGCCCGGGTCACGCTGGGCCGCGTCGCGACGACCACGTTGGGCAATGCGGAGGAGACGTCGAACTGGGTGCGGCTGCACGACATCCATTCGCTGATCGTGGTGACGGCTGGCTTTCACATGCCACGAGCCCTGCTCGAACTCCGCCGGGCGATGCCGGATGTCATGCTGTACGCGGTGCCGGTGCAGCCTCAGGGGGTCGGATATCGGCATTCGTTCCGGCTTCTCGGGGCTGAGTACGTCAAGCTGTTGGCGGCTTGGGCGGGCGTGTCGCATGTTATCCGCCAGCCGATATCCGAAGTTCGGCACGAGCCTGTGGGTAAGTCTGTGAGTGGGTAGCCTGCCTGCCTACCATCTTGAGCGAGCAGAGCTCTGCAACGCCTTCAATCACATCACTTTTTTCTTGTGATAAAACGGACAATACGGCGGTATTACGGTGCGATAACATAACATAACTTCGTAGAAGTCTATGTATTACATAAGTTTTCTTTAACTCTGTATGCGAGCCTCGCAACGCATTGGATCGGGGGCATTCGGAGGTGCGTCGGGCGGCGGCAAGCGGCCGGTCAGGTTGTGGATGACTGACATTCCTGCGGCCTGGGCACGCGTCTATAAGGCCGCATGAGCCGGAAAACCCGCCTAGCTATCGCCCTTGCCGGCTTCCTGGTCCTGCTGCTTGCGATCGACACCTGCGGCTGGTGGTTGATCACGAACCGTATGGAAACCGACGTCGCAGACTGGAAGCAGGCGCAAACCACCGCAGGTTTCGTCGTCCAAGCTGGTTCGCCGACGCGGGGCGGCTGGCCGTTCGAAGCCGAACTCATCCTGCCGGCCGTGACCATGGCAACCGGAACGCCTGGCCAGCCGGATGCTGTCGCCTGGCAAGCCGACCAGGTGCGGCTGGTCTACGCGCCCTGGCTGCCCGAGACGCTCACCTTGTTGGTCGAAGGCAAACAGACGGTCCGCCTCGGGGCCGCCCGCCCTGTCGAAATCAGCGTGGCGCGGTTGGACGTCTACCTGCCGCTCAATGCAGCGGGCCAAGCCCAGGGGTTCGTCATCGCCGCGCGAGACGTGGCGGTGCCGGTGCCGAGCGGCCCGGTCCGGATCGGGGCGTTGTCGGTTCGTGTCCGGCAGATGGACGCCTTCGTCTCCGCGAGCGACACCGTGGTGCCGGAGCCGAACCTGCCGTTCGGCGGCACGATTTCGTCGCTCGATTTCCACGTTCGTTCCAGTGGACCGGTGCCGCTCCTGCGGGACGTGGCGTCTGCGCTGGCGGCGTGGCGCGACCATGGGCAGACGCTGGCGATCGATGACCTGGTGCTGCGCTGGGGCCCACTGGACGTTCGGGGCAGCGCCTCGCTCGGCCTGGATGCCGCGATGCAGCCGGACGGATCGGCCCAGGTTCAGCTGACTGGCTTCATGGACCTGATCGAGGCGCTCGCCCGGTCCGGCGCGATCAGCCGCAATGACGCCCGGGTCGCCGGCACCTTGCTTGGGTTGATGGCGCGCCCCGGCGCTAGCGATGTTGCGGAGGCTGACCTGCCGCTGACGTTGAAGGACCGCACCCTGCTCGTCGGCGCGATCCCGGTGGCGCGAGTGCCCGTCGTTGTCTGGCCCTAATTTGAAGTCGAGGAGACCTTGATCCGCGGCCCCTCCGGCTTCAGCTACGGGGTGTCCCGTGCAAAGTGCAGATCGGTGCCCTCTATCAATCCTCCCCTAGTCCCGCCGCTTTGGCAGCGCTTGCTCTGGTTCGTTGGGCTTTGGGCCGGCGGCGTCGTGACGATCGGCGCCGTCGCCATGGCGCTTCGTTGGGTGTTGCACCCGTGATCGGCGAGCCATTCTGGAAGACGAAATCCCTCGAGGAGATGAGCCACACCGAGTGGGAGTCGCTGTGCGACGGCTGTGGCCGCTGTTGCCTGCACAAGCTGCGCGACGACGTGACGGAGGCGCTCAGCTTCACCAATGTCGCCTGCCGCCTGCTGGACCTGCATGGTTGCGGTTGCAGCAACTATGAGCGCCGACAGGAGAAAGTGCCGGATTGCGTCTCGCTGACGCCCGAGGCCTTGGAGGAGATCGACTGGCTGCCGCCGAGTTGCGGCTATCGCCGGGTGCAGGAAGGGCGAGGCCTGGCTTGGTGGCATCCGCTCGTGTCCGGCAACCCGGCGACTGTGCACGAGGCCGGCATCTCCGTGCGGGGCCGTGCGATCAGCGAGGAGACTTCCGGCCCGCTGGAGCGCCACTTGGTCGACTGGCCGGGTCGAGTACCCCGTCCGCGCCGGCCCATGCCCCAGGGGTAGTCACTCCCACTTGCTGCCCAGACTTGCTGACCAGACTTGCTGATCAGACTTGCGGATTGCTCCGACTCGGCTGGCTTGCCATCCTACAAACATGAGTCAACCCCTCAGCGAGACGGTCGACCTGCCGCATGGCCCGACGCCGGTGCTGTGGCGACGTAGCGCGCGCGCGCGTCGGGTCAGCCTGCGGATCGATCCACGGGCATCGGTGGTGGTGGTGACGCTGCCGGCGCGGGCGGCGCGCTCGGCGGGGCTGCGATTGTTGACCGACCATTCGGCCTGGGTGGGCAGCAAGCTTGCTGCCTTGCCGCCGCCGCTCGGCTTTGCGGACGGGGCGGTGATCCCGATCGGCGGTGACATGCACACGGTGCGGCACGTGCCCCGGGGGCGCGGCGGAGCCTGGATAGAGGCCGGTGAAATCCACGTGGCTGGGGATTCCGCGTTCCTAGCTCGCCGCGTGACCGATCTACTACGGGCCGAGGCGCGGCGGATGCTGTCGGCATTGGTGAGCCACGTCGCGGCCCAAACCGGTTTGCGACCGGCAAAGCTTGCCATTCGCGACACACGCAGCCGCTGGGGCAGCTGTACGGCCGACGGCACCGTGATGTTCAAC
Source organism: uncultured Acetobacteraceae bacterium (assembly GCA_964242215.1). Lineage (GTDB taxonomy): Bacteria > Pseudomonadota > Alphaproteobacteria > Acetobacterales > Acetobacteraceae > LMUY01. Next base: position 8,106 of record CAXTCJ010000123.1, read on the forward strand.
TGGCGTCTCGTGATGGCGCCAGCATCAGTGCAGCATTACGTCGTAGTGCACGAGCTGGCGCACCTGAAGCACATGAACCATGGCGCTGCGTTCTGGGCATTGGTCGAAACCCATGCGCCGGAGATGGAGACGGCCATCATTTGGCTGAAACGCAACGGTGTCGTGTTGATGCGCGCGGGAGCCGTCCAGCGGTCAGATTGATCCGGCGGTGTCGTCAAGTAGTCCTCCCTCGCGAAGCGGGGGAGGGGGACCATGCAAAGCATGGTGGAGGGGGCAGGCCACACACGCGGCCTCTGCCTGAATGCCCCCTCCGTCGGCTTTGCCGCCACCTCCCCCGTAAAGACGGGGGAGGATTAGCCAAATGCGATCGCGCTCCCCTTAGGGGGAGATCAGTAAGCTTTTAGCAGACGGTCGATGTAGTCCAGTTCGCCGGGCGGGCGGGTCCGCTGGCCTTCGCGGCGGCGGAGTTCGGTCTGGATTTCGCGCGTGCGGGCCTGCTCCATCTGGTCGGGAACATGCACGTCGCCGCCGTCGGCACGGCCGGAGGTGCCGTCCTTCGTGGGCCGGCCAAGCGGATCGCGCGGCACATCGGGCGCCTGGTCGTCGCCTGGCTGCCCCCCATTATCGCTGGACTCGGCATCCTGCTGGCCCCCGCGCCCATCGCCCTGGCCGTCGCCGCCCTGACCATCCTCATTGGTCATCTGGTCACCCGGACCATCGCCCTGGCCCTCACCCTGGCCGGGCTGAATCGAGATGCCGAGCGACTGGGCCATTTGCTGGCTCATCTGCTGCTCGCCCTTTTGCAGGGCGTCGATGGCCCGTTGCTGGGCCCCGCCGGCATCCTTGTCCTTGCCTTGACCGAGTGCCTGACCGGCCTGGTCCATGGCGATGTCGGCCTGGCTCAGCGCATCGGGCACCTTGCCCGTCAGGTCGCCGAAATTCTGCATCATCTGACCGAGCGCCCGGCGAAGCGCCTTCTGCTGCTTTTGGTCGGTCTCGCGGCCCGGCTTGTCTTCAGCCGTTTCGCGGCCGGCAGCGCGACCCTTCATGGTGCCCTCGCGCTGGACCATGTCCTCGGCCGCGCCCATCTGCTGCTGGCCCTTCTGCCGCTGCTGGCGGGCTTGCTGGCGATCCTGGCTCGGGTTCGCTTCGGCCTGCTTCAACTGGTCCAGCATCTTCTCCAGCTGCTGCAGCTTATTCTGCGCTTCGTCCATGCGGCCGGCGCGGGCGGCGTCCTTCATCTCCTGCGTCAGCTTGTTGAAATCCTGCTGGTTCAGCGTGCGCTGCGACGGGTCGAACGGCATCAGCGTGCCATCCTTGCGGGCCTTGTCGGCCAGCGCTTGCAGGTGCTTCTCGATCTCGCGGCGGAGTTCGTCCGCCTTGCGATCCATGTCGGTCTTGTCGCCTTTGTTCACGGCCTGCTGGAGCGCGTCTCGTGCCGCCTGAACGGCCTGGGCGGTGCGTGCGACGGCGTCGTCCTCCAGCTGCAAGGCGAGCGACCACAGCCGGCTCTGCGCCTCGGTGATGTCCGCCGGGTCGCCGCTGCGGTCCAGCAGGCTCGCGGTGCTGGTCAGCGCTAGATAGACCGCGGTGTTGTTGTCGAACGCCTCGGGTGCGCCGGCCAGGGCGGAGAGATCGGCGGCGGCCTGGCCGTGGCCTTCGGGTGCCACGCTCAGACGCTTGCGAATGTCCAGCACCGCCCGGGCCAGCGGGTTTTTGAACGCGCGCTCTGGCAGGATGAACCCGGCCTCGGCGCTGGTGGCACGCTGGCCCGGTGCATCCTTGGCGACGAGGGTCACGACCACGGGCAGCCCGGCCCATGGGTTAGCGGTAAGATCCTGCACCGGTGCCCCATGCGCCTGCTTGGTCGACCCGCCCGGAACGGGGATGGTGATGACGAGCGGGGGGGCGCTCGGCCGGTCCTTCAGCCGCAGTTCCGCCTGCAGCGAGACAACGCCGTAATCGTCCGATGCCGTCCATGGCAGCCGGGTCTGCAGCCGACGCTGCCCCCTCACGGGGCCGGGCGGCTCGGCCCACGCAACGGTTGGCGGCTGGTCGGCGATGACGGAAAGCGGCCAATGCCCGAGAATCGAGCCGCGCCGGGTCACCGTCAGCGTTGCGGCCTGGGTGATATCGCGTTCCGCCTGCCAGCTTGTGGCATCCAGGGTCGCGAACGCGGTGTCCACATCGCCATACCGCATGGTCGGCGCCGATGTGCCGCCCGTCAGGTTCACCGTAAGATGCGACCCGGCGGGGATCGGTGCGGCCGGCGTATCCGGATGGAGGAAGATCGGCGCCAGGCCGGTGTAGGACGGCGGGGTCAGCCAAACCTGCAACTGCGGGGCCGGGGTGGCGGCGCCTTCTGGGAGGCCCGGCGAGACGGAGCGCAGCAATCTTGCCGGCGCATCCGGGCCGGCCATCACGACACCGGCGACCAGCAGCACCGCAAGCGCTGCCCGGGTCGCCCACACATCGCGCTGCGGAATGCCGGGATGCGGCCAGCCAGCGCGCAGGCGGGCGACCTGGGCTGCGGCGCGGGACAGATGCGCCTGCCAGAGTTCAGCGGTCGCCGGGTCGGTGTCGGCCGGCTGGTCGTCCAGCACCACGAGCGGCCGATGCCGCACGCCCGAGGTGAGCTCCAGCCGCCGGTCGACCTCGGTATCGGTCGGCCGGGCGAGCGGATGCAGACCGCGCCACAGTAACCATGCCAGGCCCGCCACTACGAGGCCGAGCGCCGCGATGTGCCACCAGACCGGCAGCAACGCGGGCAGGTCGAACAGGGCCAGAGCAATCCAGGCGCCGATAAGGGCGAAGGCGGGCCACATCGCGGGCCAGATACGCTCGAACCACAACACGCGCCGCGCTTGGGCACGCCGTGCGGTCAGGCGGGCGCGGAGATCCTTCATTGGGTAAGCCAGCCGGGAATGCTCTCGTCCGCCCAAAGCGCCTCGACCGGCTGGCGTGGCCGGATAATGGCCCAGCGATCGCCATCAACCATCACCTGGGCCGCCAACGGGCGGGCGTTATAGGTGGAGCTCATGACGGAACCATAAGCACCTGTATCCAGGATCGCCACAACGGCGTTGGGGGGCAGCGGCGCAAGCAAGCGTTGTCGCGCGAAGGTGTCCCCGGTTTCGCAGACCGGACCGACGATGTCGGTCAACGCCCCTTCGGCGAGGGCATCGGCCGCGGCGATAGGGACCATGCCGTGCCATGAGTCGTACATGGCCGGCCGGACCAGGTCGTTCATGGCGGCATCCAGCACCGTAAACCGCCGCCCGCCCGTCGTCTTGGTCAGCACCACCCGGGTCAGCAGCAGCCCCGACGGTCCGGCGAGCCAGCGGCCGGGCTCTATCATCAGGTCGAGCCCCAATCCCTCGAACGCCAGCCGCATGGCGCCGGCCAGGGCGGCGGGCGACCCTTCGACCTCGTCCCGGTAGCGAATGCCGAGCCCGCCGCCACAATCCAGGCGGGTGACGCGGTGCCCGGCCGAGCGCAAGCCCCGCACGAGGTCGGCCACCCGGGCGAAGGCGGCGCGATACGGGGCCATGGCGGAGATCTGGCTGCCGATGTGCAAGGCTAGGCCGACCGGGCGGATGCCAGGCAGCTCGGCAGCATGGGCGAAGAGCGACGCGGCAGTGTCCAAGCCGACCCCAAACTTGTTGTCGGCGCGCCCGGTCGTGATCTTGGCATGCGTGCCGGCGTCGATATCCGGGTTGATCCGCAACGCAATCGGCACAGTACGCCCGGCCGAGGCGGCGACGGCCGACAGCATCGCCAGCTCCTCCGCGCTCTCCACGTTGACCTGCGCGATCCCCGTCTCGGCAGCCAGCAGCAGCTCGGCCGGCGTTTTGCCCACGCCCGAGAACACGATGCGGCCCGGCGGCATTCCGGCCTGCAACGCCCGGCGTAACTCGCCGCCGCTGACCACATCGGCCCCCGCCCCGCCGGCCACCATGATCCGCAGCACCGCGAGGTGGTCGTTCGCCTTCACCGCGTAGTGAATGTGGGCGCCCAGCGGTACGAACGCAGCGCGCAGGCTGGCAAGTCGTGATCGCAGGGCACCCGCCGACAGCACCCAACAGGGCGTGCCCACCGCGGCTGCGATGGTGGCGAGGGGCACGCCCTCCACCATCAGCCCCTCGATCCCGTGCATCTGTAAATGGGGGCGGGCAGCGAGCATGTCCGCGATGCTCGGGGCTTCGGTCTCGGGCAGGAAAGGAAGTGCGTCCATGCCCCGAGATTAAGGGCGCAACGGCCGCTTAACCAGTGTTGTGGCTGCCTTGCCACACCCGCGGACTGTCATAACCCCTTCACAGGACACCTCCGGTACCGGCGGCTAGCAGTGACTCCACGAGGCCAATGGAGCGTGTCGATGGTTCGATCCTACACTTTGCGCGGCGCCCTTTTGGCTGCCACCGCGCTGCTCGGTAGCTCCCCCGCCTGGGCGCAGTCGGCGAGCCAGATCAATGCCATTCAGGCTCAGATCCGCGCCCTGAATGCGGAATTGGCCCGTGTGAAGCGGGACATGGCGTCGAAGGATGCGGCTGTCCGTGCCGCCCAGGACGACGCGGCCCATGCCCGTGCCACGGCGGAGCAGACGCAGACGGCCGTGGCGAACCTGCCGCGGCCGGCCGGCTTCAATCCTGGGACCGGAGCGCCCAGTCAGCTCAATCTCGGCCTGGGGATGGGGCCGGCGCATCCCGAATACGCTTCGCCCAAGACGGATTGGACGTCGCTCAACATCAATGGCACCTCGGCAAGCAGCCAGAATGCCGGCAGCGCGGGCCCGCAGGGGACCTTCCATATCGGCGGGCTGACGCTGCAGCTCGGCGGCTTCACGGCGGCGGAGTCGGTGTATCGGACGCGCAACGAGACCACCAGCATCGGTTCCAACTTCAACTCGATCCCGCTTGCGCAAAGCCAGCAGTATCACGAAGGCGAGTTCCGCTTCACCGCGCAGCAGAGCCGCTTCTCACTGCTGATGCATGGCGATATCGACCCGAACCAGCACGTCGAAGCGTATGCCGAGCTGGACCTGCTGGGTGCCGCCGGCACCGCCAACAGCAACGAGAGCAACAGCTACACGCCGCGGCTGCGTCAGGCCTATTTCGACTACGACAACGACGCGCTCGACCTGCACGCCCTGGCCGGCCAATCGTGGAGCTTGGCCACTATGTTCAAGCAGGGGGTCACGCCGCATCAGGAAGACGTGCCGCTGACGATCGACTCGCAATACGTGCCGGGCTTCACCTGGGCGCGGCAGCCGGAATTGCGCATCGCCAAGGGCTTCGACCAAGGCAAGTTCTTCCTGGCCGCCTCGCTCGAGAGCCCGCAGACGACGTATTCGATCGGGTCCAATGGCACGGGGGTGGACTTGGGGACCGCCAACTACAACAACCCGGGCATCGCGCAGCTCGATCCGGGGCAGGCCTACAGTACCGATATCGCACCCGACGTGATCGTGAAGGGCACGGCCGACCCGGGCTACGGCCACTACGAGCTGTATGGCCTCGCGCGCTTCATGCAGGACCGCGTCTCCGTGGTGGGGAATGGCCATAGCAACACCCGGCTGGGCGGCGGCGTTGGCGGCGGCTTCATCCTGCCGATCATCGGCAACAACCTAACCTTCGAGGCACGCGGCTTGGCGGGCTACGGCATCGGCCGTTATGGCTCCGGCCAGCTGCCTGACGCGACCATCAGCCCGAGCGGCGCCCCGTCGCCGTTGCCGGAGGTGCAAGCCTTGGTCGGCATCGTGGGCCATCCGCGCTCCGACATCGACCTGTACTCTTATGTCGGCACCGAGCAGATCGGCCGCAAATTCTTCAACTCCGCCGGCAAGGCGTATGGCTACGGCAACCCGGCCTATTCCAACGCCGGCTGCAACGTCGAGCTGAGCACGTCAACCTGCACGGCCAACACGTCGGGGCTGACCCAGGGCACGCTCGGTGCCTGGTGGCGCTTCCTGCACGGCGATTACGGCACGGTGGAAACCGGCTTCCAGTATTCCTACACGCGCCGGGACATCTACAAGGGTGTCGCGGCCACGGGCGGCGGCGGCAACCACTCCACCGACGACAACATGCTGTTCTTCAGCCTGCGCTACCTGCCGTTCCAGTAGCCGCGACGTAAAGACACCGTCATGCCAGGGCTTGACCGTGGTATCCACGCGGTTGGGCGGATGACGTCAAGACGAATGCTTGTCGCCGCCGGATGCAACTCGGCGGGTCCGGTGTTTGCGGACCCCCGTGGATACCAGGGTCAAGCCCTGGCAAGACGGTATTGGTCGAATGTTCAGGCGAATCCGACGGCTGCAGACGATGCTAGTGCGTCGGATAGCTCTTGGGGAAGATGATCTGATCGGCGGGCCCGGGCGGCGTCGGGGCGCCCTTCTTGCCGCACCCTGCGAGTGCCAGGACGGCCAGTAGAACGAGCGCCGTCCTCATGCCAAAGCCGCCTGCCACCGTGCCGCCTCCCGGGCCACGTTGGCGGGGGCGGTGCCGCCGTAGCTGGTGCGAGATGCGACCGAGGCGTCCACCGTCAGCACGCCGAACACGTCCTCGGTGATGCCGGGCTCCACCGCCTGCATCTCGGCCAGGCTCAGACCCGCCAAATCGACCCCGTTTGCCTCCGCCGCGGCGACCAGACGGCCGGTGACGTGGTGGGCGGTCCGGAACGGGAGGTGCAGCACGCGCACCAGCCAATCCGCCAGGTCCGTCGCGGTGGAGAAGCCGCTGCCCGCCATCGCCCGCATGCGCGCGGTGTCCGGCTGCAGGTCTCGCACCATGCCGGCCATTGCCGCCAGGCTCAGCGACAGGGCATCGGCGGCGTCGAACACTGGCTCCTTATCCTCCTGCGTGTCCTTGGCGTAGGCGAGCGGCAGGCCCTTCATCACCGTCAGCAGCGCTACCAGTGCGCCCATGATCCGACCCACCTTGGCCCGCGCCAGCTCCGCCGCGTCCGGGTTACGCTTCTGCGGCATGATGGACGACCCGGTGGTGAACGCGTCCGACAGCCGCACGAAGCCGAACGGGGCAGAACACCAGATGACGATTTCCTCCGCCAGGCGGGAAATGTGGATGGCGCAGATCGAGGCTGCGGAGAGGAACTCCAGCGCGAAATCCCGGTCCGACACCGCATCCAGCGAATTGGCGGTCGGCCGGTCGAAGCCCAGCGCGCTCGCCGTGGCGTCCCGGTCGATCGGAAACGACGTGCCGGCCAGGGCTGCGGAGCCCAGCGGGCACTCGTTCAGCCGGCGGCGGGCATCGGTCAGCCGGCCTCGGTCGCGATGCAGCATCTCCACATAGGCCAGCAGATGATGGCCGAAGGTGACCGGCTGGGCGGTTTGCAGGTGGGTGAAGCCAGGCATTGGGTCCGCCGAATGCTCGGCCGCCCGGTCGGCCAGGGCGCGCATAAGCTCGGCCACCTGCGTGTCGAGCGAGTCCAGCGCATCCCGCACCCACAGGCGGAAGTCGGTGGCGACCTGGTCGTTGCGGCTGCGCGCGGTATGCAGGCGCTTGCCGGCCTCGCCGATGCGGTCGGTGAGTCGCGCCTCGATGTTCATGTGGATATCTTCGAGCGCGTCATCGAAGCTGAACCGGCCTGCTTCGATCTCCGCTCCAATCGCGGCCAGCCCCTCGCGGATGGCCGCTTCGTCCGCAGGCTCGATGATGCCGGCGCGGGCCAGCATGGCCGCGTGCGCGATCGAGCCGCGGATATCCTGGCGCCAGAGCTTGCGGTCGAAGCCGATCGAGGCGTTGATCTCCGCCATGATCATCGACGGCCCGGCGGCGAAGCGTCCGCCCCATTGCGCGTTGGCAGTGGCGTTCCGACGTTGGGGATCGTTGTTCGACAAGGACCTATCCTGATGACCGACGTGACACGCCGCGCCCTGGTCGCGGCCGGCGGGACCCTAGCCCTGGCTCTGCCGCTCCGCAAACCAAGGGCGCAGTCGCTGCAAGGGATCGGCTCGCTGCAGCCCCTGCACGAGCCGCGCAAGCTGGACCTGCATTTTACCGCGGCCGACGGGTCGGCACGGTCGCTGGCGGATTATGCCGGGCGCGCGGTGGTGTTGAACCTATGGGCGACCTGGTGCGTGCCCTGCGTCCGCGAGATGCCAGCGCTGGACGATCTGGCTAAGCTGGTAGCGGGGGACGGGGTCGTGGTGCTGCCGGTGTCGTCCGACCATGGCGGCGCGGCGGTGGTGCAGAAGTTCTATACCGATCACGGAATCAAGAACCTGCCAGTGTTGCTCGACCCGATGAGCAGCATGGCGCATTCGCTGAACGTCCGCGGCATCCCGACGACACTGTTGATCGACAAGCATGGCAACGAGTTGGGGTGGCTGGAAGGCTCAGCCGACTGGTCGTCCCCCGATGCGGTGACGGTTGTGAAGAAGATCGCGGGATAGAAACACTACTCCCTCTCCCCTTGAGGGAGAGGGTCGGGGTGAGGGGTGCCACGAACTCGACCAACTGGGGCGCGACCACCCCTCCCCCAACCCCCTCCCTCAAGGGGAGGGGGCTCTCTCCTTAACCCCCTACAGCTCGCTTGCGGTGGTCACCACACGGCTTACCAAGCCATAGGCGATCGCCTCTTCCGCACCCATCCAGTAGTTGCGGTCGGTGTCGGTGGACACCTTTTCATAGGTCTGGCCGGTCTC
>CAXTCJ010000124.1:0-16352 GCA_964242215.1 uncultured Acetobacteraceae bacterium
TTAGGCAAAACCAACGTGTCCGAGTTCACCCTGGGCCAGGGAACCGTCCACACGGCGCTGTTCGGCACCACGCGCAATCCGTGGGACCCCAGCAAAACGACGGGCGCCTCGAGCGGCGGCGCCGCTGCGGCCGTGGCCTCAGGCATGGGATCGGCCGCGCTGGGGACCGATGGCGGCGGCTCGATCCGCCGGCCGGCAAGTCATTGCGGCCTGGTCGGACTAAAGCCCGGACCGGGCAGGGTGGCCCGCCGCGATGGGCTGCCGATCATTCTACACGATTGCGAAGTCATCGGACCGCTGGGTCGCAGTGTCGCCGACGTCGCGCTACTGTACCGTGCGATCGCGGGGGAGGACCCGTCGGACCGGCTATCATGGTCCTATCGTTGCGCGGAACCGGCATTGCCAGACCGTCCCTTGCGCATTCGCTTCGTTCCCCGTTTTGGCACGTACCCGATCGACCCGGCCGTTGCTACCCAGTGTGCCGAAGCTGCCTCACGGCTCGCGGCACTTGGCCACCATGTCGAGGAGGGGGATTGTCCGTTCGACACCGCGCTGCACGAGCAAGCCTGGCCGGTGATTTCTGCCGCGGGCATGGCGTGGTTGTTGCGGGAGCGGGATTGGCGGGGCCGGGTCAGTACCTATCATGCCGAGTTGGCGGAGCGCGGCGCCGGACTGACGGCGGCCGACTACGTCGCTGCCCTAGCTGCCTTCCGCACTCTGGCTGGCCAGGTGGGGATGTTTTTCTCGACCCATGACCTTCTGATGACACCTGCCGCGGGTGCCCTGCCCTGGACGGCCGAACAAGCCGGGCCGGCACATGAGCGTGTCTTCACCGGCTTCGTGAATGCGGCGGGGCTGCCCGCGATCGCAATTCCTGCCGAACCCTCCGCGGGACTGCCCGTGGGCTTCCAGTTAGTCGCGGCATTCGGGAATGAGGCGCTGTTGTTGTCCGTCGCGGCCGCTTTCGAGGCCGCGCATCCGTGGGCGCATCGCTGGCCGCCGGTTTGACCGCTCGCTGTGAGGCCTCGCGTGAGTACAAGTTGCCGTTGTCGGACGCTGCCGGCCGTTCGACACCGGTCTCAAGCCGAAACTGGCCGGGTTCCCTCGCCTTTGTAGATGGTCTGCCTCGACAACCGACATCTCGTGCGTCTCATTATCCTAAGTCGGCGGTTATAGACCGTTCGAAAGCTACAAGCGGTGTTCGTCCGGCGCGGACGGCCTCCTTCAAGATATCTCCGGCATTGATGATATGCTCGCGCATGAGAGCCTCGGCCCGTGTCGCGTCGCGATTGATGATCGCTGTCAAGATGCGCCGATGGTCATCGTGCGATCGCTTGATGACGTCGAACTCCTCCCAAACGAACACGCGATCCGAGGCCAGGGGCACGTTCTGTGTCTGCCGGACGAAATCGACGACCCAACTGTTGTTGGCCGCCGCCAGGATCGCCTCGTGGAATGCGACGTTCATGGCGCGGTAGGGTGGAAGGCTCTCGGCCGTCAAATGCCGCGCCGACAGGATGGTGTCGCCTTGCTCGACGCGCTCGCGGAGCACGGTCGTGACGGCGTCCGATATCCCTGCCCTTGCACAGCAATGGCAAGCAAAGGCCTCAAGTCGCGCACGCACCTCATACGCCTGCTGAATGTCCGTCCACTCGAAGATCCGGACGGAGTAGCCGCGATTCGGCTCGTAGGACAGCAGCCCCTCGCGTGCCAGGGTCACCAGCGCCTCGCGCAAGGGAGTGCGCGACACGCCTAACTGCTCCGAGAGAGGCACCTGCTGCAGGCGCGACCCGGGAGCTAAATCGCCGCTCAGCAACCGCTCCCGCAGCATGGATGCGACCTCGACGGCGTCCGTTAGGACACTATTGGATAAATTATCGACCGCAGCAGGGTCACGTTTGGTGTTGACAGTCATTTTTGCTCAGGTATTGGATACATTAACAAATCCTAGCCTCGTCAGTCGAGCGACTTGGTGTGATCGAAGAGGGACGTCCGTCGCCAATGACAAGATCAGCTCTCGTAACCGGCGGTGCCCGCGGCATCGGGCTCAGCGTATGTCACAGGCTGGCCGAGGATGGCATCCGTGTCATCGTGGCCGATTTGGACGCGCAGCGCTGCAACGAGGCCGCCGCGTCATTGCCCGGCAGCTCCCACGCCGGCATGCGGATGGACGTGACGGACGAAGGCTCGGTCGCGGGCGCGTTCGACGAGGCCGAGCGGCTTGTGGGCGGCGGCATCGACATTCTGGTGGCCTGCGCGGGCGTGTTGCTGTTCAAGCCGGACGGAGACCGTCCCTTGGTGATCGAAACCGAGCTGGCCGAATGGCAGCGTACGTTGAACGTCAATCTGACGGGCTGTTTCTTGAGCCTGCGGGAATACGCAAGACGGGCACCGGACCGCAACGAGAGCGGCCGGATTGTCACTGTTTCCTCGTCCGCGGCCCAACTTGGCGGGTATCGGTCCAGCGCCGCGTATATTGCCAGCAAAGCCGGCGTGCTGGGACTGACGAAGGCGATGGCGCGAGAGCTTGCACCGCGAGGCATCACCGCCAACGCGGTCGCACCGGGCCTGATCGATGCGCCGATGCTGCGTCTCTCCCTCAAGCCAGAAGATGACGCGAAGACGGCCGCTGCCATACCGCTCAACCGGATCGGCCAGCCCGAAGACGTGGCAGGCGCGGTGCGGTTCCTGGTCTCGGCCGACGCCGCCTACCTGACCGGTGTCACCATCGACGTCAACGGCGGCTACCGGATGCAGTAGCCGCGCCCACCAACAAAGAACGTCCGACAGAGAGGAAAGAACAAGATGGCCGACCCGAGTAGCCCCCCATGTTGACACGCCGTACCCTGGCGGCCGCGGCCGGCGCCACGTTGCTGGCTGCCGGCACCCGTCGCGCCCGAGCCCAGGGCAAGCCAATTCGCATCGGCGTCATCAGCGACCAGAGCGGGCCCTATTCGGCCCCGGGCGGCCCCGGCTCGGTGGTGGGCGCCCGGCTCGGTGCCGAGGATTTCGGCAACACCGTGCTGGGCCGTCCGGTGGAGATCCTGATCGGCGACCACCAGAACAAGCCCGATATCGGCGTCAGCATCGCGAAGAAATGGCTGGATTCCGAGGGGGTGGACATGATCACCGATGGCGGATCCTCGGCCGTCGCCCTCGCCATCCAGGACCTGACGCGGGAGCGCAAGAAGCTATTCCTGATCACCGGGTCGACCTCCAACGAGTTCACCGGAAAACAGTGCTCGCCTACCGGGTTCCAATGGCAGACTGACACGTATTCGACCGCCTCGGCCGCCGTTCGCGCCCAGATCAGCCAGGGCCGCAAGACATTCTATTTCATGACGGCGGACTATACCTTCGGTTACGACCTGGAGAATTATGCGACCGCGGGAATCAAGGCCGCCGGGGGCACAGTTGTCGGCAGCACTCGGTTCCCGCTCGGTACTCCGGATTTCTCGTCCGCCCTGCTGCAGGCACAAAGCTCCGGCGCGGAGGTGATCGCGCTGGGTGCGTCCGGCAGCGATGCCGTGAACGCCATCAAGCAGGCCCAGGAGTTCGGCATCATGCCGCACCAGGCGATCACCGACCTGGCCTTGTACATCAGTGATATCGAGGGTATGGGGCGCGACGCGGCGCAGGGGCTGAGCTGGGTCACCAGCTTCTATTGGGATCGCAACGACGCGTCCCGCACCTGGACCAAGCGGTTCGAAGCGCTTCGCAGCAGCCAGTTGCCGACCCGGCTGCATGCCGGAACCTACAGCGCCGTCTTCAACTATCTGACGGCCATGAAGGCAACGGGTTCGGATGACGGTATGACGATCGCCCACCAAATGCGGGCGACGCCGCTACAGGACAGTCTGTTTCCGGGGGCCACGATCCGGGAGGACGGCCGGGTCATGCTCGACCAGTATCTCATGCGGAACAAGACTGCGAAGGAGGCCACTGGCCCTCGGGATTACGCGACCGTCATTGCGACGGTGCCTGCCGCGCAAGCCTACCGTACAATGGCCGAGGGCGGATGCCCGCTCGTGCAGGCGGCGAAGTAGCATGGTGGAGCGTCCGGTCGCGATCGTCACCGGTGCCGGCGGCGGCATTGGCCGCGCTATCTGCCACCGCTTGGCCGCGGATGGGTTTGACGTGATTGCGGTTGACGTCAACGCCGCTGCGGCCGAGACGGTCGCCGCGTCCATCGGCGAGGGCGCGAGGGCCGCTGCAATCGATCTGCGGGACGAAGCAGCCGTGTCGGCGCTCGTGGGCTCGCTGCCCAGGCTTGATGCGGTGGTCAACAATGCCGGGATTTTCGACGAGCGGTCCCTTCAAGCCCTGACAGCGGAGGACTTCCGCCGGCATTACGAGGTCAACCTGGTTGCCGTGTTCAGCCTCAGCCGTGCCGCCATTTCACGGCTGCCGCGGGGCGGCAAGATCGTCAACATCGCCTCGCGCGCCTACCTGGGTGCGAAGAACCACGCGCATTACGTGGCGTCTAAAGCGGCCGTGGTGGGGCTGACGCGGGCAATGGCCATGGAGTTGGCAGGCCAAGGTATCCTGGTCAACGCCGTGGCGCCGGGCTTGGTCGACACGCCGATGCTGCAGGCGCTGACGCCGGAGCGGCGGGCGGCGCAATTGGCGCTGCAGCCGACGGGGCAGACGGCCCGGCCCGAGGACATCGCCAACGCGGTCGCGTTCCTGGCATCGCCCAACACCGATTTCATCACCGGCCAGGTGCTGCTGGTGGATGGCGGCAAGTCGCTGGGGGGAGTGACGTCATGAGCGAGATGTTCGATGTCGTGATCCTTGGCTCCGGTGCTGCGGGGCTCGCCACCGCCATTACCGCGCGGGCCGCTGGGCTATCGGCGGTGGTGCTGGAGAAGACGGCCGTGTTCGGTGGCTCCACCGCCGTATCAGGCGGCGCCGTGTGGATTCCGAGCAACCCCGGCATGGCGGCGCTCGGCCACCAGGACAGCCGGGAGAAAGTCTGGGCCTATCTGCGCGCGACCGTCGGCAACCACATCCGCACCGACATGATGGAGGCGTTCCTGGACATGGGCCCTCGCATGGTGGGCTTCATGCGCGAACACGCCGGCCTCGACCTGGTGCCCCGCGCCGTGTCGCCGGACTACAAGCCGGAGCTGGAGGGTGCGATGCCCGGCGGCCGCAGCATGGATCCGCCGCCGTTCGACGGGCGCCGGCTAGGGGAGCTGTTCCACGATCTGCGTGCGCCGTATCCCAGCTTCCTGGTGTTCGGCGGCATGATGGTCAACCGCAAAGACATCGACTCGCTACTGGGAATGAGGAGCAGCCTATCGGCTCTCCGCCACAGTCTGAAACTGATCGCGCGCTTCGGGGCGGACCGGCTCCGCTGGAAGCGGGGCACGCGACTGGTCATGGGCAATGCACTCGCCGGGCAGTTGCTGCTGGCGGCGAAGCAGTCCGACACCGTGCTGCGCAACAATGTCACCGTGCAGAGCCTGGTGCGCCAGGGCGGCCGTGTGACTGGCGTGGCGCTCGCGGATGGCTCGGACATCGAGGCGCGGCTCGGCGTAGTGCTCGCCACCGGCGGCTTCGGCCAGAACGCGACACTGAAGACGGAATACGTGCCGCACGCGGCCGTCCATCGCTCGATGTCGCCGGAGGGCAATACCGGGGACGGCCTGTCGCTCGCAACCTCGGTCGGCGCAACCGTATGGAAGGACTTCGCTGGCCCCGCGTTCTGGGCTCCCGTCTCGGTCCTGCGGGAGAACAACGGGACGGAAACGGTGTTCCCGCACTTGATCATGGACCGGCAGAAGCCGGGGTTGATGGCGGTGAACAGCCTGGGATGCCGCTTCGTCAACGAGGCGACCTCGTATCACGAGTTCGTGGTCGGCATGCACCGTGCCAATGAGACAGCCCCGAGTATCCCAGCCTGGCTCGTGTGTGATGCGGCGTTCCTGCCCAAATACGGCATGGGCTTGGTGCGGCCCGGCAAGCCGTCCCTGCAACGCTTCCTGGATGCCGGCTACCTGAAGCAGGCGCCCACACTCGCCGGATTGGCCCAGCAGATCGGCGTACCAGCCGACGCGTTGGCGGCCAGCGTGGCGCAGATGAACGAGGCGGCGAAGACCGGGGTGGACACGGCGTTCGGCCGCGGCGTGTCGGCCTATGACCAATATCTCGGCGACCCGTTGCACAGTCCCAACCCGTGCCTCGGCCCGATCGCCACTGGGCCGTTCTACGCCGTCCAGGTATGGCCCGGTGATATCGGTACCGCGGCCGGGATCAACACCGATGCCCACACGCGCGTGCTGGACGCGGCGGGGGCGCCGATCCCGGGCCTGTACTGTTGTGGCAACGATATGGCCAGCATCATGGGGGGCACCTACCCCGCGGCCGGTATCACGCTCGGCCCCAACCTGACCTTCGGCTTCATTGCCGGGCAGGAACTGGCCAAGGAGGCCGGCAAAAGATTGCCGGACGAGCAGCAGAAAGTAGCGGCGTGACAGACGTCGCGTTCATCACCGGTGCGGCCAGGGGGATCGGCGCTGCCGTGGCCCGCCGGCTCGCCGCCTCCGGCATGGCCATTGCGGCAGCCGACGTCAGCCAGTCTGACCTGGACGCGTTCGCCGGGTCGATGCGCGCCGAGGGCATACCCGTGCTGACCGGCGTCGTCGATGTGCGGGACCGCGCCGCTACCGAAGCATTCGTCGGCCGCACCGAGGCCGAACTTGGCCCGATCACCGCGGTCGTGCCCGCTGCCGGGTTGGCCCGATCGGCCCCGGCCGAGGTCATGGACCCGGCAGCGTGGCAGCTTGTGCTCGACGTGAACCTGTCCGGCGCCTTCCACACCTGCGCGGCTGCGGCGGCCCCGATGCTGCGGCGGGAGCGGGGGGCGATTTGCGGCATCTCCTCCATCACCGGGCGGGGCGGTCAACCGGGGCGCGCAAACTACGCGGCGTCCAAATGGGGTCTAATCGGTATGCTGAAGAGCATGGCACTCGAGTGGGGCGGCCGGGGCGTGCGGGTCAATGCGGTGGCACCCAACGGCGTCGATACGCCGATGCTGTCGGCCGGGGTACCCCCCGAGTTCCGCGACGGCGTGATGCTGGACCGAACTCCCATGGGCCGCTTCGCCACGCCCGAGGAAATCGCCGCGGTCATCGCATTCCTGCTCTCGTCCGAGGCGTCCTACGTCAACGGCGCGGTGCTGGAGGTGGATGGCGGTCTGACCGCTGGCTATCTTACCCACCGCAAGGGCAGCGATTACGCCGTCCACGCTCTCGCCGCCCAACCCATCATGCCTGCGCGCGTGTCAGACACTTAGGAAACGCAATGAAGATTTTCTTCTCTCCAGCCTCCCCCTTTGTCCGCAAGTGCATGGTCAGCGCGGCCGAACTTGGGCTCGTGATCGAGAAGTTGCCGAGCGCCGCCGGCCCCGTGGTTCGGGACCAGACAATCATTCCAAGGAACCCGTTGGGACAGGTGCCGACCTTTATCGCGGATGATGGCACGGCGTTGTATGACAGCCGGGTCATCTGTGAATACCTCGACGCCCAGGCGGGTGGCGGCAAGCTGTTCCCCGCCCCAGGGCCGGATCGCTGGCGCGCCTTGCTCGAACAGAGCTTGGGTGACGGGATCTTAGGCGCCGCCTTGCTCGCTCGCTACGAAGCCGTGCTGCGTCCCGACGAGAAGAAGTGGAACGACTGGACCGCCGGGCAGATGGATAAGGTACGCACCGCACTGGACCAGATGGAGGCCTGGGCGCCTGCATTCGGCTCCCGCCTGGATATCGGCACGATCACAACCGGCTGTGCGCTCGGCTACTTGGATTTCCGTTTCGCCAGCTTTCCGTGGCGGGACGGCCGGGCCAGCCTGGCCGACTGGTACGCCACGTTTGCAGCGCGCCCGTCGATGGTTGCAAGCAAACACTAAAGCGGGACATCTTGTCTTTCGACCCAGGGGTGAAGGGGGGCCGACTTTCCCCTTCCTGGTGGCGGGCAGAGCCGTCCACTACCATGTCGGTGTCGCCCAGCGGCCAGCCTTGAGCAGCGCATTCGATGCAAGATCGACGCCGTCTAGCGCGTGAAGAACCCAGCCGTCAGTCCGCCATTGATCGATAGGATCTGACCCGTCACATAGGCCGCAGCGTCCGACAGCATCAGGCCGCGACTTGCCCCCTGTCGTCGGGCGACACCATGCGGCCGAGCGGCGCGCGGTCCACCAGCACCTTGTCGATCTGTTCCACCTGGATGGCCCGGCGCACGTCCAGCGTATCGGTGATGCCGGGCACGGCCGAGTTGGCGCGGATGCCATGGTGGCCCGTTCGATCGTCAGCGTCTTCGTTGACCCGGCGACGTCGAACTTGCCGCGCAATACGCGGCGCGCCCGGCATGCGCGCTCACGGCATCGAACGACAAGATCGTCACGAGGTCGCCACCGCCGTTGGCGATCAGCTTGCGCCCGGCCAGCTGGCAGGTGATGAAGCTGCCTGTCAGCGAGGCTGGAGGGCCGAGCGCTCTCAGCTGAGGGCTCGAGATGGTGACCCGCTGCGTGTATCGCGACAGATAGCTGGCGTCGGCTTGGGTCCGGCAAATCGCAGCTCGGCGTAGCCTGTAGCGCGCAAACCTTGGCGACGAGCCTGAATGCGCGAAGGCAGCGCTTAAGCCAACGGACCCACGTACTGCTCTAGAATGGACCACGGTTCCTCCCCCAGGCGCGTCCTCCACTCCTTATAGAAGCCACCCGCACGAAGCGCGGCGCGAAAGCTGTCTGGTTCGGTCGTGTTGAACACGAGCCCTTTATGCTCCATTTCCGCTTGGATACTGACATCGCTCTTCATTGTATCCTCGCGATTGAGCAGCGCCCCCGCGTTCATGTTACGCGCTACGATTTCTTGCAGGTCAGGCGGTAATCCGTTCCAGGCTGCAGCGTTCGCGCACATCCAATGCCCATCCCACACATGGTTGGTCAACGAGCAGTATTTTTGCACCTCATCGAATTTTAGCGAGTTGATCAACGTTAATGGGTTCTCCTCGCCATCGGCGATATGCGTCTGCAGTGCCGAATAAGTTTCAGGAATTTGCAGTGCAAGCGGCGCCGCGTTCAAGGTCCGAAACATCGAAACTAGGCTGGGGGCTACAGGCGTACGGATCTTCAGTCCATTGAGGTCCGCCGCCGTTTTGATCGGCTTCGTACTCGTGGTGATTTCGCGAAAGCCAAGGTTCCAGATCCGCTCCATCGGCACAAGGCCGACCTTTGCGCTCACTTGGCCCCGAACATATTTTCCGAGTTCACCATCCATCGCCGGCCAGATATGGTCGTAGTTGTCGAACACGAACCCTAGCGCATTGATGGCCGCCGTCGGCAGCAGCGATCCCAACAATTGCCCGGTCGGCTGACAAAACTCTATGGCACCGCTGCGTGCTTGCGACAGCAGGTCGTTGTCGCCGCCCAATTGCATGTCGGGAAAGACATCGAGTTCCATCCGCCCTTTCGACTCAATGCCAATCTTATCGGCTGCCTCCGCCAGGCGGATATGGAGCGGATTGTCGATTGGTGCCGTATGGCCGAGCTTCCACGAGAATTCAGCCGCCCTTGCCCGGCCGATGAGCGCGGGGGCGGCGAGCAAGCCAGCACCGCCCACCAACAGAGTGCGCCGTGATAGGGACATTCAGCAGCTTCCTTCTTGGTTTGTTTGATCTTAAACGTCATAGGAATGCGGTAGAAATCCATGGAATTGCTGCCACGATGATAAGCCCCACCAGCAGCGCCAATAAATATCGCGGCATATGGCGCATGCCATCATCCGGGTCGCAGCCGGCAATGGCACAGGCGGTGTAGTAGCCGACGCCAAAGGGGGGCGAGAACAGCCCCATCCCCATGCTGAGCACCGCGACCATGGCGTAGTGCACCTCGTTGATCCCAACCTGCCGTGCCACGGGAAACAGCAGCGGTCCGAATAGCACGATGGCCGGGATGCCCTCCAGAATGCTCCCGAGCACGACGAACATCAGAACGGAAATCGCCATGAATGACGGTGCCCCACCCGGTGTTGCCACCACCCAGGCAGTGATCACGCGGGAGAAACCGGACTGAGTGATGGCCCATGCCATGCTGGTCGCGGTGCCAACGATGAGCAGGATCGCGCCCGAGAGCGTCGCCGTTCGCACCAACATCGGGAGCAGCCGTCGCCAATCGAATTGCCGATGCACCAGCAAGCCGCTCAGCCCGGCATACAGGATCCCGATGGTGGAGACCTCGGTGGCTGTTGCCACCCCCTCCACCACGGCGCCGCGAATCAGGAACGGCAGCGCCAAGGCCGGCAAGGCCACCACGAAGCTGCGACCAATCGTGGCCAAGTTCGGTCGGCTCTTCCGCGCAACTCCGCGTGCGCCATGCCAAACGACCGTGCATAACACCAAGCCAACCGCCAGACCCGGCAGCATGCCACCGGCGAACAGCGCCGAAATCGATATACCGGTGACGGAGCCGATGGTGATCAGGATCAGGCTGGGGGGAATGGTCTCGGTCTGCGCGCCTGTCGCCGCCAGCAATGCCACCAACTCCCCCCGTGTCGCGCCGCGGCGCTCCATCTCCGGCAACAGGACCGGAGCGATGGCCGCCATGTCCGCCGCCTTGGAGCCGGAAATGCCGGATACGACATACATCGCCGCGATCAGAACGAACGACATGCCGCCGCGGACATGCCCGATCAAGTTGGCTAGAAAGCCCACCATCGCCGCCGCCATCCCCGTCATCTCGATCAGCAATCCCAGGAAGACAAATAGCGGGATCGACAGCAGCACCGGATGCGACATGCCGGTGTCCATGCGAGCGACGAGGATCGAGAGTGGGATATGGGTCGACAGAGCAAGATACAGGAAGGTTGCCAGCCCAAAACTGAAGGCGATCGGCACACCGGCAAAGACGGCGGCGGATACCACGCCAACGAAGAAGATGAGCAGGTTCAAACGGCCGAACCCCGGAAACACCGGCCGAAGCAAGTAGAACGTCACGATGATCAGCGCGACCGCAATGCCCGCGGAGATGATGGACCCGCGCGGCAGCGATACGATGCGTGGCAGGA
Organism: uncultured Acetobacteraceae bacterium; assembly: GCA_964242215.1. Classification (GTDB taxonomy): domain Bacteria; phylum Pseudomonadota; class Alphaproteobacteria; order Acetobacterales; family Acetobacteraceae; genus LMUY01. Next base: position 11,063 of record CAXTCJ010000124.1, read on the forward strand.
TCGTGAGGACCATGGCGGCAAGCCCGACCGGGAGCGCATAAACATGCCAACCCTGGGATATATCGAGCGAGAGAATGGTCGCCATCGACTCGCCCGATGCATAATCCAGCGCTGGCCATATCACCGCCAGGAGAAAAGCAAGACTAGCCCAGAACCCCAGCGCTTGCAGGAACTGCTGGGCGGGCAGCGATGTCCGCTTCGCCAGCGCGGTCATCGCCATGTGCTCGCCACCGCGCAGCGCGAGCGTCGCCCCGACGACGGCGAGCCAGATGAACAGCAGCAAAGCTAGTTCGTCTGACCAGATCAGCGGGTGGTGGAACACATATCGCATGACGACGCCGATCAGCAGCACCAGCATGTCGCCCAACACGAGCAGCGCGGAGAGCCACTCGAGCACCGATAGACTGATCCGGCTTAGGCCAGAGCGATGACGGCCAGAGCGTATGCTGGCCGTCGGCGACAGTGGTAGCGCGCTCTGGTGACTGTTCACGGCCTACGTTCCGCTACCTCGCAGTAGCGCCCTCTCGTTGGAGCTAGCTTGGTAAGACACCTCTTACCGCCTCGGGTTGTTGGCGATCATGGCCGCCGTGTCAGTACGTAGTTCGATGAGGGCCGGGCGCCTAGCTGCGTGGGCTCGGCTGAACGCCGGCGCGAACTCCGCCGTGGTGTGGATCCGCTCGCCCGCGATGCCGAAGGCGCCTGCCAGCGCAATGAAATCCGGGTTTTTGAGATCGGTTGCAAACACCCGGCCGGGATAGTCCCGCTCCTGATGCATGCGGATCGATCCATAGGCATTGTTGTTGATGAGGATGATGATCACGGGGAGGTTCTGGTCCACCACCGTCGCCAACTCCGGCGAGCTCATCAATAGACAGCCATCCCCGGCGAAGCAGATCACGGTGCGTTCTGGATGCAGCAATTGTGCGGCAATCGCCGCCGGCAGCCCGAAACCCATTGCCCCGCTCGTCGGTGCCAGCTGGGTCGGGAAGACGGAGAATTGGTGATAGCGGGTGACGTAGCTGGCGTAGTTCCCGGCGCCGTTGGTCACGATGGCATCGGGGGGCAGGTGGTCGCTCAACCAAGACACGATGCCCGCAATGTCCAGCTTGGCATCGTTCTTCGGTGGCGCAATACGCCGCTCATGTCGCTCGCGCCCACGCCGGACCCACTCCTCGCGACTCGGCGCAGTGCCCACCGGAGATAGCGCCGCGGCCGCAAGCGCGAAGGCTGGCATCGTGGCGTTGATCAGGAGTTCGGAATGGTAGATGCGTCCGAGTTCACCAGGCTCCGGGTAGATGTGCACCAGGGTCTGGCTAATGCACGGGATATCCAGCAGTTTGTAGTGTTTGGTCGTCGCCTCCCCTAATCGTTCTCCAACAACGACCAGCAAATCCGCCTCGCTGACGTAGGCCATCAGTAACGGGTCGGTCGCGAGACCGAGTTCACCGACATAGTTCGAATGATAGTTATCGAACAGGTCCTGGTAGCGAAACCCTGTGGCCACAGGCAATCCGAACCGCTCGGCGAAGCGCCGGATGTCCTGGCATGCCTCGGCCGTCCAACCGCCACCGCCCAGGACCAGGAGGGGCCTCACGGCAGATGCCAACAGCGTGCTTAACTGGTCCAGCGCAGCCGTGGAGGGAGCTGCCTCGGCGCGGCAGAATGGCTTCAGCGGTGCCGCTTCGCAACGCTCGGTCAGCATGTCTTCCGGCAATGACAGCACTACGGGGCCGGGACGTCCGTTCACCGCGGTATGGAACGCGCGGCCGACCAACTCCGGGACGCGCGCCGGGTCATCGATCTGTCCGGACCATTTGGCGATCTTGCCGAACATGTGCCCGTAATCGATCTCCTGCAGCGACTCGCGGTCGCTGCCGTCCCGCTGTACCTGACCGATGAACAAGATGATCGGAGCAGAGTCTTGCGATGCCGTATGCACACCGATCGCAGCGTGTGAGGCGCCCGGCCCACGGGTGACAAAGCAAATGCCCGGCTTTCCGGTCAGCTTGCCATAGGCCGTCGCCATGTTTGTGGCATTCGCTTCGTGACGGCAGACGATGAGCCGGAGTTTGCTTTGCACCTCCGACATCGCGTCCAGAACGGCCAGGAAGCTCTCACCGGGCACGCAAAACACCAGGTCGACGCCATGCGTGAGCAACGCATCGACGATAATCTGGCCGCCACTTCGGGTGTTCAAGCGGGGATTGTTCAAGTGGCTTCGCCGGCAGCGATCAAATCCATCCTAGCGCACCGGATGGGCGGGCATGTCACGCATCACGCTGAACAGCATCTCGACCGTGCTCCCGCAGTTCGGCTTGTTTACAGCCGCTTGCGATATTGGTATTACTTTCGAGATGAGTTGGAAAGCGCTGAATGGCGGCAAAGGGCGGTCTCGTCAGCGTTCGGCCGGTGCCTTTTCTAGCGCCTACACGGAGTGCCAATATCCGGCAGATTTGGCGCCCGACCGCGTCATCTCCACCTCATATTCATAAAGATCGGGGCGATAGTGTGCCTGGATATATTCGACGGCCTCGGAATGCTGGTCTGTTACGACACGGCTGATCCGAAGTAGTGGCGCACCGACTGCGACGCCCAGCAGCGATGCGGCGGCGGCGACATCAGCGGGCGTGGCGGCGATCCGTTGGTTGGCACTGACGACGACTACCCCTGCCTGATCCAGCAAAGTCAGCAGGCGGGTTTTGGCCATGTCTGCCGGGGTCCAAGTTCGTCCGACCCGCTCGATAACCCAGGTTGTCGCTAGCGAGAACGGCCGCTGGCGATAGCTACGCTGCCGCACTGCGCGTTGCACAATAGTACCCGTGGCGACACGTAGCACCTCGGCAATTGCCCCTGGCGCCGCCACATAGCCGAACTCCAGCACACGGACATGCGTGCGAAGCCCCAGCGCCAACAAATTTTCCAACAAGCCGCTGACACCGGCCTGGACGCACGGTCACCGCGCGTAAAAGTACCGCGTCCGTGCTCCCGAACCACCAGGCCTTCGGATTCTAACTCGTCCAGTGCCTTGCGGATCGTGACACGTGAGGCGCGGAACTGGACAGCCAATTCCTGTTCTCTTGGTAAACGAGCCGTGGCATAATAGCCTGTCACGATCTGCTCCCGCAACACGAGTTGAATGCGGTGATACAGCGCTGTCGGTCGTGCACCGCTCAAGTGTGCCATGCCTCAATATGATTGTGCGACCAATCCATAGGGTCTTAAACCACACCCAACCCTGATCGACTAGTTCACGCCATTCTAGATCTCGGCGGTGATCTTCAGAGACAAAGTTCGCAATAGGTCTGTCGCAGTCCCCCAACGATGTAAAGCATCCGGTTCTAAATGAGTTTATCGGTAGTCTGACAAGCGGCTTGAGCCGACAGGGCTTGGCCCGCGTTCTGGCGAGTTTGATGGCCAAGGGGTCTCGGCAGACGGTGCGGCACCTGCTGACCGAGAGGCATGAGATCGGCCGCAAGCGAGTTCGGCGGCTCCTCTATGGCCTGACGCTTCCAATCCCCAATTGAACCGCGCCGGGTTTGCCGGAGGCTCTAACCCTTGAGGGGATGGAGCGATGAGCAAGCTAACGACGAACAGGTTTTCCCCCGAGGTTCGGTCCCGCGCGGTCCGGATGGTTTTCGATCATCAGGCTGAACATCCGTCGCAGTGGGCGGCGATCAACTCGATTGCGGGCAAGATCGGCTGCATGGGCGAGACGCTGCGGAACTGGGTCCGGCAGGCCGAGCGGGACAAGGCCCGCGTGGCGGCCCCACGACGGAGGATAGCGCCAAGATCAAAGCCTCGGAGCGCGAGAACCGCGAGTTACGGCAGGCTAACGAAATCCTGCGTGCCGGATTGCTGACCGTGGTTCGAACCTCGCGGCCACGCACGACCCCTGGCAGGCCTATCCTGCGCATCAGGCGGGCAACGGTGCATCGTGCTACATACTTTCCCTCCCGCCCGAGCTGGCGCCATACCTTGCGCACGCTATAGACGCCGAAATTCGCGTCGAACACGCGCTGGATGTCGGCCATCAGGGCCAGGTCAGGCTTGGCCCTCAGCGATTGCTTGGCCGGGTCGGCACGCTGGGCGGCATGGGCGTGGTAGGTCGACGGGGCGATCGGCAGCACTTTGCAGATCGGCTCGACCCCGTAAGCTGCGCGATGATCAAGTATCGCGCTGTTTCGCTCGACCATCTCGATCTCGCTGGCAATCGATGCGACGATCTGGTCGCCAATGTCATCGAGCACGATAACCGTTTTGTCCCCGGCCTGATTGTAGGCCTCCGCCCACACCACCCGAGCGGTGCGCGTCTGGATGGGCTCCACCATGACCGTGAGGCGGTTGCTCCGACGTTGCGACGATCCACTACAGACATAATCCACATTCAGCATCCGGTCTGCTTCCACCGGCCCAACACCGCGTTCGCTGAGTGCGAAGACGCTTCCCTGCGCGATGACGAAGAAATTCTCAGCTTTGCAAGCCGCGTGATCACGTCGTGCGCGAGGCCATCGCCAATTCCGCCGGGATACTAAGTCCCGCCGGCTTGATCGGTAAAAGGCAGCACCGCGATGGATGCGCGGCCCGGCGGCATTGCTCCCGACGGAGCTGCAGCCCCCCCGGAGCCCCCGAAGGCGCCGGACTCGAGGCCGGTGCCTTAAACGATTGGCTAGCCCGGGCGCGGGCTACGCGCCACAGTTGGCGTATCGACGAATGATCGATGCCCTCGGCGTCGAACACCGGCAAGACCCACCTCGCGATCGCCATCGCGCGCGCCTGCATCCGCGACGGCGCCCGCGGCCGGTTCTTCAACGTCGTCGACTTGGTAAACCGGCTCGAAGCGGAAACCCGCTCCGGCCGCCAGGGCCGGATGGCGGACTATCTCTGCCGCATGGATTTCGTCGTTCTGGACGAGCTCGGCTACCTGCTATTTGCATAGTCCGGTGGCCAGCTGCTGTTCCACCTCATCAGACGCCTCTACGAGCAGACCTCGGTGATCGTCACCACCAACCTGGCCTTTTGGCGAGTGGCCCGAGCGTGTTCGGCGACGCCAAGATGACTACCGCGTTGCTCGATCGCCTGACGCATCACTGCGAGATCGTCGAGACCGGCAACGAGAGCTGGCGGTTCAAGAACCGAGCCTGACCGTGCGCCCCGGCTTGCACCGGTAAACCCAGGCACCTCCCGCGCGCCGCTGCGTCAGCCTCTGGACGGGCACTCCGCGGCGCGCGGGGCTCTCCTATGGATTACCGGCACAAGCCTACCAAAAGGGGGTCCCGATTGAACGCCGACA
>CAXTCJ010000125.1:0-16254 GCA_964242215.1 uncultured Acetobacteraceae bacterium
CAGTATGGCGTGAGCGGTCTGTACGTCGGCGTGCCGGTCGTGATCGGTGCCGGCGGCGTCGAGCGCATCGTCGAGATCGAACTGACCGCCGAGGAAAAGGCAGCCTTCGACAAGAGCTGCGCATCCGTCCAGGAGCTTATCGACGCCTCAAAGAAGCTGGTGGGCTGATCCAATGAACATACACGAGTACCAGGGTAAAGAGTTGCTGCGTGGGTTCGGCGTGGCAGTGCTCGAGGGCCATATCGCCTGGACGCCGGAGGAGGCGGAGGCGGCGACCAGCAAGCTCCCTGGTCCCGTGTATGTGGTCAAAAGCCAGATCCATGCGGGCGGTCGTGGTGCTGGCCGCTTCGCCGACGCCCCCGAGGGCAAGGGCGGCGTCCGTCTCGCCAAGTCCCCGGCCGAAGTGAGGGAAGCTGCGGCGGCGATGCTGGGCCACACGCTGATCACCAAGCAGACCGGCCCGGCCGGCCGCAAGGTGCGCCGCGTGTATGTCGAAGCCGGCTGCGACATCAAGCGCGAGCTGTACCTTTCGCTGCTGGTCGACCGTGCCACTTCCCGCATCACCATCCTGGCATCCACCGAGGGCGGGATGGAGGTCGAGGAAGTCGCCGAGCACCACCCCGAGAAGATCATGCGCGTCGCGATCGACCCGGCGTCTGGCTACTCCAGCTTCCACGCTCGCCGTCTTGCGTTCGGGCTGGGCCTCGAAGGCAAGCAGATCGGCACCTTCGGCAAGTTCGTGGCTGCTATGTACAAGGCATTCACCGCGCTCGACTGCGACACCATCGAGATCAACCCGTTGGTGGTGACCGGCAGCGGTGAGATCGTGGCGCTGGATGCCAAGGTGGCGTTCGACGACAACGCCCTGTTCCGCCATCCCGAGCTTGAGAAGCTGCGGGACGAGGCGGAGGAGGACCCGAAGGAGCTGGAGGCTGCCAAATACAGCCTTAACTACGTGGCGCTGGACGGCACCATCGGCTGCATGGTGAACGGCGCCGGGCTGGCGATGGCGACGATGGACATCATCAAGCTGTATGGCTCCTCGCCGGCCAACTTCCTTGATGTAGGCGGCGGCGCCACCAAGGAGCGGGTGACGGCGGCGTTCAAGATCATCCTGTCGGACCCGAACGTCGAAGGTATTTTGGTTAATATTTTCGGCGGTATCATGCGCTGCGACGTGATCGCGGAAGGCGTAGTGGCGGCTGCGCGGGAGGTTTCGCTAGGCGTCCCGCTAGTCGTGCGGCTGGAAGGCACGAACGTTGCTTTGGGGAAGGAGATCATGGCCAAATCCGGCCTGCCCATCATCTCGGCCGACAATCTGGCTGACGCCGCCGCAAAAGTGGTTCAGGCCGTGAAGGAAGCCGCATAATGGCCGTCCTCGTCGACGCGAACACCAAGGTCATCACCCAGGGGTTCACGGGTGCCCAAGGCACCTTCCATTCCGAGCAGGCGATCGCCTACGGCACCAAGGTCGTCGGCGGCGTGACGCCGGGCAAGGGCGGCACGCTGCATCTGGACCTGCCGGTGTTCGATACGGTGGCCGAAGCCGTCGAGCGGACAGCGGCCACGGCCACCGCGATCTACGTGCCGCCGCCGTTCGCCGCCGACGCCATCCTGGAGGCGATCGACGCGGAAATTCCGCTGATCGTCTGCATCACCGAGGGCATCCCGGTGCAGGACATGATCAAGGTCAAGCGCGCGCTCACCGCGTCCAAGAGCCGGCTGATCGGCCCCAACTGTCCGGGGGTCATCACCCCTGACGCCTGCAAGATCGGCATCATGCCGGGCCACATTCATCGCCGCGGCAAGGTCGGCATCGTAAGCCGCTCCGGCACCCTGACCTACGAGGCTGTCGCGCAGACCACCGCGGCCGGCCTCGGCCAGAGCACTTGCGTCGGCATCGGCGGCGACCCGGTGAAGGGGACCGACTTCATCGAGGTGCTAGAGATGTTCCTGGCCGATCCGGAGACCGAAAGCATCATCATGATCGGCGAGATCGGTGGTGCCAGCGAGATCGACGCCGCGGAGTTCCTAGCCCGGGAAAAGAGCGGCAAGCAGGTGGTTGGCTTCATCGCGGGGTCGACGGCGCCTCCGGGGCGTCGCATGGGCCACGCCGGCGCGGTGATCAGCGGCGGCCGGGACACGGCAGCTGCCAAGTTCGAGGCGATGCGCATCGCTGGCATCCACATTTCGGAGAGCCCGTCGGCACTGGGTAGCACCATGGTGAAGGCCTTGCGCGGCTGAGGTATGCAAGGGCGGCAATGCTGAACGGCTCCGCCTGCCATAGATGACGATAGTGCCTGCACAGGTCGGGCACACAGGGAAGGAAGAGCAAGATGGCAGGCGTCGATATTCTGGCAACGGCGTTCAACGGCGGAAACGCTGCGTTCATCGCGGACCTCTATGCTCGTTGGATTGCGCGGCCTGAGAGCGTCGACGCTAGCTTCGGTGACCTGTTTGCCGCCTTGAACGACGAGGCCCGCTCGGTTTTGACCGATGCCTCGGGCGCGTCCTGGGCGCCCCGGCAGTTCGACGTTGGCGAACCCGAGCCTGCGAAGCCTGCCGCTAAGGGCGGCAAGGCGGTTGCGACCGCGCCGGCGATGTCGACTGATCAGATCCGCGCCGCGACACTGGATAGCATCCGGGCGTTGATGATGATCCGCGTCTACCGCGTTCGCGGGCATCTGGAGGCCCAACTGGACCCGCTCGGCTTGACGGTGCCGAAGTCGCATCCCGAGTTGGACCCGGCGGCATACGGGTTCACCGATGCCGACATGGACCGGACGGTCTTTATCGACAACATGCTCGGTCGTGGTGAGTCGGCGACGCTGCGGGAGATCATGTCGGTGCTCCGCAGCACGTATTGCGGGCCGATCGGCGTCGAGTACATGCACATCCAGGATCCCGACCAGAAGGCCTGGCTGCAGCGCGAGATCGAAGGTGTGCCCTGGTCGACGAAGGTCGACGCCGAAACCAAAACGACCATTCTCCGCCAGTTGACGGAGGCCGAGGGCTTCGAAGCATTCTGCCAGAAGCGCTACGTCGGGACCAAGCGGTTCGGTCTTGAGGGCGGCGAGGTCACCATTCCGGCGCTGCACGCCATGATCGAGACTGCAGCAAAGGATGGCGTGGGCGAGGTCGTGATCGGCATGCCGCATCGTGGGCGGCTGAACACGCTGGTGAACGTGGTCCGCAAGCCGTTCACCGCCCTGTTCAGCGAGTTCGGCGGTGCCAGCCCGAAGCCCGACGACGTGCAGGGCTCCGGCGACGTGAAGTACCACCTCGGCACCAGCACTGACATCGAGGCCGGCGGCCACTCGGTGCATATCTCGCTGCAGCCCAACCCCTCCCATCTCGAGGCCGTCGACCCGGTCGTGGTCGGCAAGGTCCGCGCCCGGCAGGACGCCGGCGGCGACACCAAGACCCGGCGCAGCGTCATGGGTGTCCTGATGCACGGCGACGCGGCGTTTGCCGGCCAGGGCCTGGTGTATGAGACGCTGGCGATGAGCAACCTCATTGGCTACCGCACCGGTGGGACGATCCACGTGGTGGTGAACAACCAGATCGGGTTCACCACCGTCCCGGCGCATGCCTATTCCGGCCTGTATTGCACCGACGTCGCGAAATCGATCCAGGCGCCGATCCTGCACGTGAACGGCGACAATCCCGAGGCGGTGATCTTCTGCTCCCGCTTGGCCGCGCGGTGGCGGCAGGAGTTCGGCACCGACTTCGTGCTGGACATCGTCTGCTACCGTCGCCATGGCCACAACGAGACGGACGAGCCGGCATTCACCCAGCCGATCATGTACCGTGCGATCCGCGACCTGAAGACCACCCGCACCCTGTATGCCGACAAGTTGGCCGCGGAGGGCACAGTCACGACGCAGGACGCGCAGGCGATGTGGGACGGGTTCACCGCCACGCTCGAGGAAAGCTACAAGGCCGCGCAGAGCTACAAGCCGAACAAGGCCGATTGGCTCGAGGGTCGCTGGACCGGCTTCAAGCAGGCGGACCAGGAGGAAGAGCGATCTGAGGAAGCGACGGCGCTGACGAGCGAAAGCTTGGCCGAGATCGCTGCCGCGCTGACCCGTACTCCCGAGGGGTTCGACGCCAACGGCAAGATCGTCCGCCAACTCGAGGCGAAGAAGTCTGCCTTCGAGAAGGGCGACGGGATCGACTGGGCCACGGGCGAGGCCTTGGCTTTCGGCGGTATGCTGGTGGACGGGAACCGAGTGCGCCTGTCCGGAGAAGACTGCCAGCGCGGCACGTTCAGCCAGCGCCACGCGGTGCTGGTCGACCAGACCAACGCCAACGAATACGTGCCACTGAACAATATCCGTGCGGGCCAGGCGAAGATCGATATTTTCAACTCGCTTCTGTCCGAGCAGGGCGTGCTTGGCTTCGAATACGGCTACACCCTGGCCGATCCGACCACCTTGGTCTTGTGGGAGGCCCAATTCGGTGACTTCGCCAATGGCGCGCAGGTGATCATCGACCAGTTCCTGGCCAGTGGCGAGACGAAGTGGCTGCGGATGTCGGGCCTGACCCTGCTGCTGCCGCACGGCTACGAGGGCCAGGGTCCCGAGCATTCCTCGGCGCGGCTAGAGCGTTATTTGCAGCTCTGTGCCGAGCGGAACATGACGGTCGCGAACTTGACCACGCCGGCCAACTACTTCCACGCGCTTCGCCGGCAGCTGAAGCGGAATTTCCGTAAGCCGCTGGTGATCATGACCCCCAAGAGCCTGCTGCGGCACAAGTTGGCGGTCTCGGCGGTCGCTGATTTCACCGGGGATAGCCACTTCCAGCACATCATCCCCGAGATCGATGCGATCAGCCCAGCCGATAAGGTCAAGCGCGTCGTGCTGTGCACGGGGAAGGTTTATTACGATCTATTGGCCGAACGCCGGGACAAGGGTGTCGACGATGTGGCCATCGTTCGGTTGGAGCAGATCTATCCTTTCCCGATGAAGTCGCTCGCGTCGCTGCTGAAGTCGTATCCCAAGGCCGGTATCGTCTGGTGCCAGGAAGAGCCCGAGAACATGGGGGCCTGGAACTTCGTGGACCGCAAGATCGAGCGGACACTGGGAACGATCGGCCATCGCTGCGCGCGTCCCGAATACGTGGGCCGCGACGCCGCCGCCAGCCCGGCGACTGGGTTGGCGAAGGTGCATGCCGCGCAACAGGCGGCGTTGGTGGCCCGGGCACTTGCCCTGGACTGACACGAGTAAAACGAAGGATCTGTAATGTCCGCCGACATCAAGGTGCCCACGCTGGGCGAGAGCGTCACCACAGCCACGGTGGCGCGCTGGCTTAAGAAGGCTGGCGACGCTGTAGCCGCAGACGAACCACTGGTGGAGCTCGAGACCGATAAGGTCACCGTTGAGGTGAATTCTCCGATGGCCGGCACCCTGGGGGCACTTGCTGCCGACGAGGGTGCCGAGGTCGAAGTTGGCGCCCTCCTGGGCACCATCGAGGATGGGGTGGGCGCTGCGGTTCCCGCCAGGCAACCTTCCACACCCGCATCGTCATCCTCGCCGGCCAAGCCGCCGCCGCCGGCTCCCGGGCCTGTCGCGCGTCCCGCAACGCCGCCCGCTGACGTCGCTGCAGCCCACGCGCCGATGCCTGCCGCGGCAAAGCGCATGGAGGAGAACAACCTCACGGCGCAACAGATCGGCGCTGGCAGCGGGAAGGACGGCCGGGTCACGAAGGGCGACGTGCTTGCGTTCCTGAGCCGGCCGGCTCCAGCCCCGGTGAGCGCCCCGTCAGCGGTTCGTGGCCCCGGTCCTGATGCCGCTCGCGAGGAGCGGGTGAAGATGACCCGGCTGCGCCGCACCATCGCCTCCAGGCTGAAGGAAGCGCAGAACACGGCAGCGATGCTGACCACCTTCAACGAGGTGGATATGTCCGCGGCGGTGGCTCTGCGCACCGAGTATCGCGACGCCTTCGAGAAGAAGCACAATGGCACCCGGCTCGGTTTCATGGGCTTTTTCGTGCAGGCCTGCATCGCCGCCCTGAAGGAATTCCCTGCCGTCAACGGTGAGATTGACGGGGACGAACTGGTCTACAAGAACTATGTCCACATGGGCATCGCTGTCGGCGGCGCGAACGGGCTGGTCGTTCCAGTGGTGCGGGACGCAGATCAGATGAACTTGGCTCAGATCGAACGCACGATCAGCGATTTTGGCCGACGCGCCCGGGATGGCGCCCTTAAGTTGGACGAACTCGCCGGCGGCACATTCTCCATCACCAATGGAGGCGTCTATGGATCGCTGATGAGCACGCCAATCCTTAACACGCCACAATCGGCTATCCTGGGGATGCACAAGATACAGGACCGCCCAATGGCGATCGGCGGCAAGGTCGAGATCCGGCCGATGATGTATCTGGCGCTAAGCTACGACCACCGGATTGTCGACGGGAAGGAAGCCGTCAGCTTCCTCGTTCGCGTCAAGGAAGGCGTCGAGGATCCCCGACGGCTCCTGCTCGGTCTCTAAGACAAGCCGCGTCCTCTCCTACGGGCAGGAGAGGACGCGGGGCTTTACGGCTTAGTCCTTATACGACGGATCGATCCGGTCCAGCTTGCGCAACAGCGCGGGCCATGCGGAAACGACCTTGATCTCGCCGGGCCGGCGCTCCCGGCGAGACGACATCTTCTCGTAAGTCTTCTCCGACACTTCGGCCGGCGGGAACACCAGCTTCGTGTTGGCGGACAGCGCCATGATCTGGGTCTGGCAGGAGCGCTCCATCCGCCATAGCAGATTGAACGCATCCCCGACCGACTTGCCACAGACCAACAGGCCGTGGTTGCGGAGGATCATGGCATTGTCTTCGCCGAGGTCTGCGACTAGGCGCGCCCGCTCCCCTTCGTCGTCCGCGATGCCTTCGAAGTCGTGAAACGCGACGTGCAGAAAGCGCATGGTTGTCTGCGCGATGGGCAGCAGGCCACATTCCATCGCTGATACCGCCATACCGGCAGGCGTGTGGGTATGGGCCACGCAGTCCACGTCGTGCCGAACGGCATGGATGGCGCTGTGGATCACGAAACCGGCGCGGTTGACGCCGTATTCCGTCGCGTTGAACAGGATATTGCCGTCCAGATCGATCTTGAGCAAGCTGGAGGCGGTGACCTCCTCATACAGCATGCCGTATGGGTTGATCAGGAAGTGTCCCTCCTCACCCGGCACCCGGCACGAGATGTGGTTCGCCGTCATCTCCGTCATGCCGTACATTTCGGTCAACCGATACGCCGCGGCGAGCTGGATCCGCGCCTCCCACTCTTCGGGGCTGACGCTCTCGCGGACGGATCGGAGCACTTTCAAGGCCGGGGTTTGCAGTGCTGCGCTCATGCTTGGAACCTCCGTTGTTCGGGAGGGCAGCATGGCCCCAATTTTGCCTGGACGCCAGGATCGCCTGGCAACGCGATAGCGGTCGCATCAAGGCCGACAAGTCGCAGATCAGCCCCTTCCCACTGCTGGCTGGCGTCGAACCCGTTGCCGCCCTACCTATCAGCAAAGCCGAGTTGGAGTGTTTATGAGCGAGTCTTTCGACCTTATCGTCATTGGTGCTGGCCCCGGCGGCTACGTGTGCGCCTTGCGCGCGGCCCAGCTCGGCCTGAAGGTCGGCTGCGTTGAGAAACGCGCGACCCTGGGTGGCACCTGCCTCAACATTGGGTGCATCCCGTCCAAGGCGCTTCTGCAGTCGTCGGAGAATTTTGAGGAGGCGACGCACGGCTTCAAGGACCATGGCGTCATCGTTGAAAGCGTGAAGCTCGACCTTGCGCGGATGCAGGCCCGCAAGGGTGAGGTCGTGACCGCGAACGTTAAAGGTGTCGAGTTCCTGTTCAAGAAGAACAAGGTGACCTGGCTCAAGGGCGAGGGACGGCTAGCCGGTGCAGGCCGGGTGGTGGTGGACGGCACCGAGTACACAACCAAGAGCATCGTGATCGCGACAGGGAGTGAGAGCATCCCGCTCCCGGGTCTGGACGTCGATGAGAAGACGATCGTGTCCTCCACCGGCGCGCTCGAGCTCGATACCGTTCCCGGCCGTCTCGTCGTGATCGGCGGCGGCTATATCGGCCTAGAACTCGGCAGCGTCTGGCACCGTCTCGGAGCAGACGTAACCGTGGTCGAATTCCTCGATCGCTTGGTGCCCGGAATGGACACCGAGGTGGGAAAGGCTTTCGAACGCGTCCTTGGCAAGCAGGGCATCAAGTTCCGCCTGAAAACGAAGGTCACGGGTGCGGAAAAAACCAATTCCGGTGTTCGGCTGAAAATGCAGCCGTCCGAGGGCGGCGAAGAGCAGACCCTGGATGCAGATGTCGTGCTCGTTGCGATTGGGCGCAGGCCGTACTACCAGGGGCTGGGCCTTGAAGAGGCCGGCCTAGCGCTGGACGACCGGAAGCGCATCGTCATCGACGCTCACTATGCCACCAATGTACCTGGCGTTTACGCGATTGGGGATGTCGTGACGGGCCCGATGCTGGCCCACAAGGCCGAGGAGGAGGGGGTCGCAGTGGCAGAGATCCTGGCCGGACAGGCCGGGCATGTGAATTATGGCGTGATACCGGGCGTGGTCTATACCTGGCCGGAAGTCGCTTCGATCGGGGCGACCGAGGAAATGCTGAAGGCCGAGGGTCGGGCCTACAATGTTGGCAAATTCCCCTTCACCGCCAATGGCCGGGCTCGCGCGATGGGCGCCACCGATGGCTTCGTAAAAATCCTAGCGGACAAGAGCACGGACCAGATACTCGGCGCTCATATCATCGGCCCCGACGCAGGAACGCTGATCGCCGAAATTGCAACGGCCATGGAGTTCGGTGCGAGCAGTGAGGACGTGGCGCGAACCTGTCACGCCCACCCCAGCCTGAACGAGGCCGTCAAAGAAGCGGCACTCGCCGTGGAAGGCCGCGCCTTACACATCTGAACGCCCGACGTTCGGCCAGGAAGTTCGTCCTGGCCGAACTTCATCGCTCCGAAGTCAGGTTACGTCGAATAAGCGGTCGGCGACCTGGCGTCGCACCTCAGCGTCGTGGAATATTCCGAGGATAGCCGTTCCGCGCTGTTTCGCCTCAATGATCACCCGGATGACTGCATCCCGATTGTCTTGATCCAACGATGCCGTCGGTTCATCCAGGAGCAGGATCGGGTGCCGGCCAGCAAATCCCCTAGCGAGATTAACGCGCTGTTGCTCACCTCCCGAGAACGTCGCAGGCGGTAGGCCGTGGAGCCGCGCGGGAAGGTTAAACCTACTCAGCAGCGCGCGAGCCTCCCCGGTTGGATCCGGGCTGCCACGCGCGGCTGCTACCTCCGCAACGATCTCGATCGCGGGTACGCGGGGAATGACGCGCAAGAATTGGCTGACATAGCCGAGTGAGCGCTTCCGCACGTCCAGCACCGTGCGGGGTGTTGCAGCGGCGAGATCTACCATTGCGCCTTGATGCGAGATGCTGATTCGGCCGCTGGTTGCGCGATAATTACCGTAGATGCTCCGCATCAAAGTGGACTTCCCAGCACCTGAGCGTCCGTGGAGGGCCACACACTCCCCCGCGTGGAGCGTCAGGTGGACCTCCGACAGCACCGGTAGCCGCACGCCGTCCTGCAGATACAGAGTGAACTCCTTGGTGAGGCCCCTCGTCTCCAGCACGACGCTCATGCTTGCAGGACCGAGCTAACGAGCAATTGCGTATAGGCATGTTGCGGGTCGTCGAGCACTTGGTCGGTAAGCCCGGTCTCGACGACGCGGCCTCCCTGCATCACCATGATCCTACCGGCGAGTAGGCGTGCGACGCCGATATCGTGAGTGACCAGCACGACCGCGAGGCCGAGCCGGCTGACGAGGCTCCGTATCAGATCCAGCAGCCGAGCCTGAACCGACACGTCCAGCCCACCGGTTGGCTCGTCCATAAAGACGAGGCGCGGATGCGTGACAAGCGTGCGAGCGATCTGTAGGCGCTGCAGCATTCCTCCGGAGAACGTGCGGGGCAAGTCGTCAACCCGACTGGGATCTATTTCCACTTGCTGCAGCCAGTCGATCGCGGTGGCGCGGATGTCGCCGTAGTGGCGCGCGCCCTGCGCCATTAGCCGTTCGCCGACATTGCCCCCGGCCGTGATGCTCATGCGCAGGGCCGCGCGCGGGTCTTGTTGCACGAAGCCCCAGTCGGACCGGTGTAGTGCCCGCAGCACCGGTGCTGGCATGGCGTGCAAATCGTGCCTGTCGCCCGCCGGGTCGGTGTAGGTGACGCAGCCCGAGGTCGGCCGAAGCGTGCCAGCGAGGACATTGAGTAACGTCGTCTTGCCTGAGCCGGATTCACCTACGATCGCTAGCACCTCGCCCGGCCAAAGCTCGGCATCGACCCCCTGCAATGCGGCTACCGCACCAAAGCGCATCGAGAGTGCCTGGGCAGATAACAGCGTGTTCATGCCGCCTGCCTGTCTGCGCACCAATCAGTGTCCGAACAGACAAACATCCGCGAGCCACCGTTGTCGGTGACAACTTCGTCGAGATAGCTGTGCTCCGCCCCGCAGAGCGCACAACTGTGCGGGGCGCGGATCAGGCGGAACGGATGATCCTCGAAATCTAACGAGTGTACTGCGGTAAAGGGCGGAATCGCGTAGATACGTTTCTCCCGCCCAGCGCCAAAAAGCTGCAAGGCCGGCGACATATGCAGCTTAGGATTGTCATAAGCTGGGATAGGGCTTGGCGACATCAGGTAACGATGGTTCACCATAACAGGGTAATTATAGGCGATCGAAACATGGCCAAATCGCGCGATGTCCTCGTAGAGCTTGACATGCATCAGCCCGTACTCCGCCAATCCATGCATGCGCGTGGTTTCCGCTCGGCTTGGCTCAAGTGAAGATAGGGGTTCGGGCTGCGGAACCTGATAGACGAGGATCTGACCCTCGTGGAGCCCGTGCTCTGGTACACGGTGCCGCGTCTGGATGATCGTGGCCTCCGCGGTATGCGTCGTGGTTTGCACACCGGCAGTCCGCGCGAAAAAGGCCCGGATAGATACCGCGTTGGTGGTGTCATCTGCGCCCTGGTCTATGACCTTTAGGACGTCGGACGTTCCTAAGACGGAAGCTGTCACCTGGATGCCGCCGGTTCCCCAGCCGTATGGCAGCGGCATTTCGCGGCTACCGAACGGGATCTGATGGCCGGGGATGGCTACACCCTTTAGGATAGCCCTTCGAATCATCTGCTTCGTCTGTTCGTCTAGATAGGCAAAATTGTAGCCGTTCACTCGGCGGCCTCCGCTGTTACTTTCACTGCGTCCGTGCGCATTCGACGGATGGTCTCCAGCTCACTTTGGAAATCGACGTAATGTGGCAGTTTCAGGTGCTCGACGAAGCCAGTCGCTTCAACATTGTCGCAGTGATACATTACGAACTCGACATCTTGAGCCGGGGCCTTGACGTCCTCTCCCAACTCCGCCGAGCGCATAGCTCTGTCGACAAGCGCCATGGACATGGCCTTGCGCTCAGATTGTCCAAAAACGAGGCCATATCCCCGAGTGAACTGCGGTGGCTCGGTCTTGGAGCCAGTAAACTGATTGACCATCTGGCACTCGGTCACAGCAATATCTCCGATGTCTATAGCAAACCCCAGCTCTGGCGGTTCGATCTCGACAGAGACTGTTCCCACCCGGATTTCGCCGACGAAGGGATGCGTCCCACCCCAGCCGCGCTGAGTCGAGTAGCTGAGGGATAGAAGGAAGCCCTCATCGGCCCGTGCTAAAGCCTGCAGGCGTGTTGCCCGAGCGGCTGGGAATGCTAGCGGTTCACGCGTGAGGTCAATCGACGGACCAGCAGGGCCATCCTCCTCGATCAACCCTTCCGCGGCCAAGATACCGTTCACAGGCTCAAGCGGCTCGATCGCAGCTTGGGAGTCGGAGACAGCAGGTGAAGGCACACTGTTTTCAGCGAGAGTGAAATCTAAGAGCCGATGGGTGTAGTCGTAGGTTGGACCAAGTATTTGGCCGCCGGGTAGGTCTTTATAGATTGCCGAAACTCGCCGTATGACGTCCATTTTTGCAGTTGCGACTGGAGAGCTGGCCGCGAAACGCGGTAAAGTCGTCCGGTAAGCCCTTAGCAGAAATCCGGCCTCGATCAGGTCACCCTGTGCTTGCTTGATTGCGATCGACGCGAGACCACGATCATAAACCGAACCTTCGGCAATAACGCGGTCGACCGCTCGACCGAGTTGCTGCTCAATCTGGTTGATTTCAAGTTCGGCAATCTCAGAATCACCACGACGCTGCTCCGCAAGCCATTTGTGTGCGGCTGCAATTGCCTGCTCACCGCCTTTGGTCGCGACATACGCCATCAGACGGCCTCCACGTGCAAGCTGCGGGGCAGAGCTGCCACACCTTCATCAGTGCATAAGATGATGTCTACCCCTCGAGGAAAGGCCGCATGATTCGCGGCCCAACGCGACGCAAAATCTTCAGGAAGCCCAAGTCGAAGTGTCACCGGATCCTGCAATCCAGGCCCGCTTAACCGAAGTAGTGGTCCAGTAGCGAGACTTGGCCGTTGGAGGATTATCGTGGCGCCGCTCTCGGGTTCATCGTGGCTTCCCCATTCGAATGCATCGAGAGAGGGGAGATCAAGACAGACCCCAAACATCGCAGCGTTCGGTTCAGTTAACGTCGTGCCACAGTGAAATTGAAGCCAAGCGGTTGATGGCTTCAGCGCTGGTTCCAACCAGACAGCCGTGTCCACATCCGCAAGGGTAAGCAGCACTGCTCCGGTCGATGGTGCGAGAGGTGAAGGAACCTTCAGTTTTGTTCGGAGCGCGACGATCTTGCCCGGATGTGCCATCGCGGTTAACACGGCACGGAAGCAGGTCTGCGACTCGGCCGCGGGATCGGAGAAACCTGGTAGGTCCGTTCTCATGTTCGCATCGTCGCCATGGTGAAGAACTGCACGCGCGTAGCCGCCGCCTTCGCAGCAACTACGGCTTTGTGCTTTGCTTGTTGCGCGGCGAGGGCTGCAATGACCTTGATTTTGAGGTCCTCACGTCTTGGATCTTGTAGAACGCCATCCAACAGTGCTGCGATCTCTGCCTGACGGATGTCACGTCCTGCGACGTAGGAGTGTCCTGTAAACCCGTCATCTGTGAGAACCGTGCAGCGGCAAACTGTCATCTCACCCACGTTGAACGGAGCCCCACCTCCACCAGTTTGGCCGCGGACCATAATGAGCCCTAACTCTGGGCCTCGTACTCGTAGATATCCTGGAAGTTGTTCACAGCCGACGAGATGCTGCTTGATTTCGGCGACGGTCGCACGGGCCAGTGTGGCCATCCAATGCTGGCGTTCGTTCAGCGGCAGTTGTTCCACCACACACTCTCTCTTTGGTATCACCCATCAAACGTAACCTTCGGACGTCTAGACCTCCAGATGAAAAGCGTGCATTCGTCAAAGTGTCACGTGCGAGAAGATTAGTAGAGTGATTGTTTGTCAGCTCGATCGGGCAAGCCCGGTACCTATGTGGCATCAAATCGAGTTGGCTCTGGCAGCCGATATAAGAGCCGGTGTCCTCCTGCCGGGAACCCGGCTTCCCAATGAAGAGACCTTGGCGGCGGCTTTTGGCGTCCACCGGCATACCGCCAGGCGAGCTCTGGCTACTCTGGCTGAGAAGGGGGCCGTGCGTATCCGTCGCGGGTTAGGTACATTTGTGGAGCCGCCGATCCTGACCTATCCGATTTCGGGGCAGACACGCTTCACGGCGACGTTGGAGCAACAAAACCGGAGCGCGGGGCACGAGTTGCTGGACGCCTTTGAAAAGGTCGCCGATCCCCATGTTGCGGAGTTACTGAAGATTTCTCCCGGTGCGATACTGACTGTGCTGCAAACGTTAGGTCTCGCTGATGGAATTCCAGTCAGCGTAGGTCTTACTTGCTTCCCGAACGCGCGTTTTTCAGGACTGGCGGACTTGTATCGCGAGCTGAAGTCAGTCACGGCCGTGCTAAAGCACTTCGGTTTTCCTGACTACCGCCGTGCTATGACCTCTATCACGGCAGTCCTACCCACCGCTCAAGAGGCGACACAGCTCAGACAGTCAAGGCGAGAGCCGGTATTGGCTGTAGAGAGCGTCGACGTTGATTCGGACGGTTTACCGTTATCCTGCAGTCAGGTTAGATTTGCAGGCCAACGTGTACAACTGGTGGTCGAGGATCAATCCTAGATTAGGAGCCAGAGAATACGGCGCGCCGCTTTTGCAAGAAAGCCTCAACCCCTTCCCTGAAATCTCGTGTGGCTCCCGCGAGTTTTTGGTTGTCCCGTTCTGCGTCCAACTGCGTGTCGAGCGTTCTGTTGGCTCCCTCGGTAAACAGCCTCTTCATCAACGAGATGGCCTCCGTCGGTTGTCTCGCAAGGTGCGTGACAACTGCCGTGGCTTCTTCGAAGAGGTTATCATCCTCCACAACCCGCCAGATCATGCCCCAAGCCTCGGCCTGCTCCGCTGTCACGGGCTCACCAAGCATGGCCATCCCCCGCGCTCGAGCGTCACCAACGAGACGAGGCAACAGCCACGTGCCTCCGGCATCGGGAACAAGTCCGATGTTTACGAAGGCTTGGACGAATTTGGACGAGCGGTTAGCGATGACGATATCGCAAGCGAGCGCTAAATTCGCCCCAGCGCCGGCGGCGATACCGTTTACCGCGCAGACGACCGGCAGGCGTAGGCTCCGGATCCGCCGGATGAGGGGATTGAACGTCCGCTCGAGAACATCCCCTAGATCGACGTGATTGTCCCTGCCGATGGTCGAAGCTAGATCGGCGCCCGCAGAAAATGCGCGTCCGGTTCCTGTCAGGAGTAGGGCGCGGCAATGCTGGTCTGCTTCAGCGTCGTTAATGGCCGCAATTAGCGCTAAATGGAGTTCATCGTTGAAAGTGTTGAGCTTGTCGGGTCGGTTTAATCGGATTGTCCAGTGGCCTTGGTGACGGTCAACGACTACAACGGTCATTATTGCCTCCTTCTGTAAGCCGCGATCATCAACGTTCGGACTGCGGCGACCACTTAGGTCAGCGTTCGTGGCAGTCCAACAGTACGATGTAAGCGGAAAAATTGTGAGCCGCCCGGGCGTTGAAGAACAGCACCTGTGTCCAGCCGGGGTGTGTGCCCGCAACGTGGCGATCGAACCGATGGTGGCGAGGGGGAGGAGGTTCTCTCCGTAAGGCTTCGGCGCGCTCTGCCCAGGTAGATCAGCCCTCCATGGCCGGCATGTTCGTCTAATTGCCGATCATCCGCTCGGGACCGGGCGCCTTGGTGAATCCGGGCGCATAGACGACTAGCATCGCTTGCATCGGGACGCAGCTTGCGAGCAGCATCCAAAGTTCAGTGCTCAGGCGGGCTTCCCGGGTTCCTGGTCGGGTTACGGATGCCCGGCCGATACGAATGGGAACAGACAGGCCAACGCGGGCGTTGATGCCCAAAACTAGAGGAGCTGATATGAGCGATGAGACGACAAACGCGGGCCCCGCGATGGCTCAAACGGTTGAGGAAGTGCAGGGCATCTTCGGAAGTGATGCAGCACTCCAGGACGCAATAGGTCGTCTGCGGCTGGTGGGCTTCGACCACGCCGACCTGAGCCTCCCAACGACGCAGCCGCTGAAGGGGGAAGCGACGCCGAACCAGGGGGCAGCTGAACCGCTCGGAGAGGATGATAGCCGCTCGATGCGGACGATGGGAACAAGCATGGCCGGGACGATCGGGGCGCTAGCGGCGGCCGGAGCGACGGTCGCGACGGGGGGGGCAGCAGGCGTTGTCATCGCCGCGGCGGCAGCGGTTGGCGCCGGATCGGCGCTCGCAGCCAACGCGGTTGGGACGGCGGCGAAGCATGACCAAGAAGAAAGCCGCGACGAGGCGGCAGCAGCCGGTCAACTTGTGCTAGCGGTGCAAGTGACCACAAACGAGAAGCAGGCAACTGCCGAGCGCATCATGCGTGAGGCGGGAGCGACGAGCGTCGGCACTGTTAAGCGGACCGATGCCACGCCCGCAGTCGATTCGACAGGCTGGACCGGCTGAGGCCAACTAGAAAGAACGCCGGCCCCGAGGGGCCGGCGGTCGTATTAGACGAGCTTGAGGTTGCTGGCAGCGGCCTTGCCGCGCTCCATAACCACGTCGTAGCTCACTTTCTGGTTCTCATCGAGGCCGCGTAGCCCCGCCGCTTGCACCGCAGTGATGTGCACGAACACGTCCTTGCCGCCGTCCTGCGGCATGATGAAGCCGAAACCCTTGGTGGTGTTGAACC
>CAXTCJ010000126.1:0-15931 GCA_964242215.1 uncultured Acetobacteraceae bacterium
AGCAACGCTGCGATATCGGCCGGGATCGGCAACGCGCGCAGCACCTCGCCCGGGTCCAGCCGGCCCCAGATGCGGACGTGCTCGCCCTCCGCCACGGGCACGCCGTTCTTCTCGAAGGCATGCGGCACCCGGAAGGAGCGGCCGCCGATCACCGCCGGGCCGATCCGGTGCTCGAGCACGTCGCCATAGCGGGCCGGGCTGGTGAAGGTGCAGCGCACGCTGACCAGGGGGGAGCCGACGAAGGCCGGATCGGCCGCCTGCAGCGCCGGGAAGTCGATGCCGAGCGAGGCGGCCCAGTCCGAAAAGCCCTCGTCCATCCAGCGGACGAAGTTGGCGTGGAACACGATGCGGGCCGGGTCGCACTCGTTCCAGTGCACGGTGAACAGGCGGGAGTAGCCGGGCAAGGCGGCGTCCTTTCAAGATCAAACTATTTTAGGCTTGAAGCATTTTCGGCCAAGGGTCACGCTGCGCCACTCTCCTTCTTTCCGCCGAGGCGTGACAGTGACCGACGATGTGATGGACAGCTTCGCGCGCGACAATCTGCCCCCGCCGGATCTTTGGCCGGATCTGCTGCTGGGCGGGCCGGATTTCACCTATCCGGAGCGGATGAACTGCGTCACCGAGTTGCTCGACCGCTGGGTGGAGTCCGGGCAGGGCGCGCGCCCCTGTCTGCGGCTGGACGATGTGCAGTGGAGCTACGCCGACCTGGCCGACCGGGTGAACCGCATCGCCGAGGTTCTGACGAGCCAATTCGGGCTGGTGCCGGGCGGCCGGGTGATGCTGCGGGCGCCGAACACGCCGATGATGGTCGCAACCTACCTGGCCGTGATCAAGGCGGGCGGCATCACCATCGCCACCATGCCGCTGCTGCGTGCCAAGGAACTAGCCTACATGCTGGGCAAGGCGCGCGTGCAGATCGCCGTGTGTGACCACCGCCTGCTGCCGGACATGGAGCAGGCGAAAGCGCTGCAACCCGGCTTGAGCGCGATCATCCCGATGGGCGGCGACGGCCCGGACGATCTGTGCGCCCTGATGCAGAGGGTGAGCGGGCAGTTCACCGCCTTCGATAGCCGCGCCGACGATCTGTGCCTGATCGCCTTCACCTCCGGCACCACCGGCGAGCCGAAGGGCACGATGCACTTCCACCGCGACATGCTGGCGATCTGCGACGGCTACGCCAAGAACGTGCTGCGCGCCCGGCCGGACGACCTGTTCATCGGCACCGCCCCGCTCGCCTTCACCTTCGGCCTGGGGGCGGTGGTGCTGTTCCCGCTGCGGATCGGCGCCGCCGCCATCCTGCTGGAACGCGCCTCGCCGGAGCATTTGCTGGAGACCATCCGCACGCTGCGTCCGACGATATGCTTCACCGCCCCCACCGCCTACCGCGCGATGCTGGCCCTGCGCCAACCCGGCGATTTCGACAGCCTGCGGATCTGCGTCTCCGCCGGCGAGACGCTGCCGAAGCCGACCTGGCACGCCTGGCACGACGCCACCGGCATCAAGCTGATGGATGGCATCGGCGCCACCGAGATGCTGCACATCTTCATCGCCGCCCCCGTCGAGACCGTCCGGCCCGGCGCCACCGGCCTGCCCGTGCCCGGCTACGAGGCCAAGCTGATCGACGACGACGGCCAGGATCTGCCCCGCGGCTCCGTCGGGCGGCTGGCGGTGCGGGGGCCGACCGGCTGCCGCTACCTCGCCGACGAGCGGCAGCGCAAATACGTCCTGAACGGCTGGAACGTGACCGGCGACACGTACCGCCAGGACGAGGACGGCTACTTCTGGTTCCAGGCGCGCTCCGACGACATGATCGTGTCCTCCGGCTACAACATCGCCGGCCCGGAAGTGGAGGCGGCGGTGCTGACCCACCCCTCGGTCGCGGAATGCGCCGTGGTCGGCGTGCCGGACGAGGCGCGCGGCGTGGTGGTGAAGGCGTTCGTGGTGCTGCACCCGGCGGTCGCGGCCTCTCCAGAGGCGGCCCGCGCGATCCAGGACCACGTGAAGGCGGAGATCGCGCCGTTCAAATACCCGCGCCAGATCGAGTTCTGCGCCACCCTGCCCAAGACCGAATCGGGCAAGCTGCAGCGTTTCCGCCTCCGCACCCTGCAAGCCGCCTCCCAGCCTTGAAACGGCGGCGCGGTGGACCGATGGTCAGGTCATGAAGATCGCCATCATCCCCGTGACACCCTATCAGCAAAACTGCTCCGTCCTGTGGGACGAGGCCACCATGAAGGGCGTCGTGGTCGACCCCGGCGGCGAAGTGCCCCGCATCCTGGCCGAGCTGCAGCAACTCGGCGTCACCGTCGAGCGGATCGTGCTGACCCACGGTCACATCGACCATGCCGCGGGGGCGGCCGAGCTGAAGGAGGCGTTGGGCGGCATCCCGGTGGAGGGTCCGGACGAGCGGGACCGCTTCCTCCTGGACGGTTTGGCCGAGCAGGGCCGCGCCATGGGCCTGACCGACGCCCGCAACGTGACCCCCGACCGCTGGCTGCACGAGGGCGACACGGTGGCGTTGGCGGGGGTCCCGTTCGAGGTCCTGCACTGTCCGGGGCACACGCCGGGCCATGTCGTGTTCGTCAACAAAGCAGCCAAGTTCGCCCTGGTCGGCGACGTGCTGTTCCGCGGCTCGGTCGGCCGGACCGACTTCCCGTATTGCAGCACCGACGACTTGATGACCGCCATTCGCGACAAGCTGCTGCCGCTAGACGACGACGTGCGCTTCCTGTGCGGCCACGGCCCGGCCTCGTCGATCGGTGAGGAGCGCCGGTCCAACCCGTTCCTGCGCTAGCGCTGGGCCGTGTCGCCTGCCGTTGACCTGCCCTCGGCACGGGTGTGTCATCCCGCCTGCAAACAACGAGAAGGAAACACCCATGCGCGCCTGGGCCGTGGTCGAGAACGGGGCTGACCTGCAGGAAATCGAAATGCCGACGCCGGAGCCGACCGGCAAGCAGGTGCTCCTGGAAGTGACGCATTGCGGCGTCTGCCACTCCGACCTGCACATCTGGGAGGGCTTCTACGACATCGGCGGCGGCAAGCGCATGTCGCTGAAGGACCGCGGCGTGAAGCTGCCCTTGGCGATGGGCCACGAGATCGTCGGCCGGGTGGTCAAGCTCGGCCCGGACGCGACCGGCGTGAAGGTGGGCGATGTCCGCATCGTGTTCCCCTGGGTCGGCTGCGGCCATTGCGAGCGCTGCCTGGCCGAGGAGGACAACATGTGCCTCGAGGGCAAGTCGCTCGGCGTGTTCCAGAACGGCGGCTATGCCACCCATGTGCTGGCGATGGAGCCACGCCACCTGGTCGACCCCGGCACTGTCGACCCGGCGCTGGCCGCGACCTATGCCTGCAGCGGCATCACCGTCTACTCCGCCATCAAGAAGCTGATGCCCTTGCCGCCGGACGCGCCGATCGTGCTGGTGGGCGCCGGCGGATTGGGGCTGAACGCGATCTCGGTGCTGAAGGCGATGGGCCACCGCAACATCATCTCGGTCGACATCAGCGAGGAAAAGCGGGCCAGCGCCACCAAGGCCGGCGCCACCGCGACCGTGGATGGACGCGGCGAGGATGTGGCAGAGCGGATCATGGCCGCGGCCGGGGGCCCGGTGCGCGGGATCGTCGACCTGGTGAACGGCACCGCGACGGCGCGTTTCAGCATGGGTGCGCTGACGAAAGGCGGCCGATTGGTCCAGGTCGGGCTGTTCGGCGGCGATATGACCCTGATGCTGCCGGTGATGGCGATGCGCGAACTGACCGTTGGCGGCAGCTACGTTGGCAACCCCAAGGAGCTGCGCGAATTGGTCGCCCTGGCCCAGGCTGGTACGCTGCAGCCGCTGCCGTACAGCACGGTGCCGATGAACCAGGCCAATGACGCGCTGATGCGGTTGAAGGACGGCAAGGTAACCGGCCGCGTGGTGCTGAAAGCCGCCTGAAGAAGAACATGCCCCTCCCCTTGAGGGAGGGGCTAGGGGAGGGGTGGCCGCGCCACCCGGCAAGCTTGGAAGCTGCAGCTACCCCTCCCCCCGGCCCCCTCCCGCAAGGGGAGGGGGAGAAGGGTCCTCCTCCAAAAACTCCGCATCCCCACGTTCGTCCGCCAACCGCCGCGCCGACTCCAGCCGCCGTAATTCAACCCGGCGGATCTTGCCGCTGATCGTCTTCGGCAGCTCCGCAAACTCCAGCCGCTTCACTCGTTTGTACGGCGCCAACCGCGCTCGGAGATGCGCAAAGATGCTCGCTGCCGTCCGCGCATCCGGCTCGAACCCCGCGGCCAGCAGCACGAACGCTTTGGGCAGCGCCGTCCGCGTCGGGTCGGGCGAGGGAACGATGGCGGCCTCGGCCACCGCCGGGTGCTCGATCAGCACGCTCTCCAGTTCGAACGGGCTGATGCGGTAACCACTGGATTTGAACACGTCGTCGGAGCGGCCGACATAGGTCAGCGAGCCGTCCGCATTGCGCAAGGCGGTGTCGCCGGTGCGATACCAGCGCCCGTCCACGCCGCGCAGCGTGCCATCCTCCGCCAGGTAGCCGTCCATCAGCGACAACGGCCGCGGCTCGAGCGAGATCGCAATTTCCCCCTCGCTCGCCACCTCGCCGTCCGGGTCGAGCAGGGCGATGTCGTAACCCGGCAGGGGCCAGCCCATCGAGCCGGCTTGGGCCAGCTGGCCCGGCGTGTTGGCGATCTGCAGCGTCGTCTCGGTCTGACCGTAGCCGTCGCGGATGGTCAGCCCCCAGGCGCGCCGCACCTGCTCGATCACCTCGGGGTTGAGCGGTTCCCCCGCGGCCAGCGCCTCGCGCAGGTGCACGGGGTGGGCCGTCAGATCCTCCTGGATCAGCATGCGCCATACGGTCGGCGGGGCGCAGAAAGTCGTGACGAGCGCCCGGTCCAGCACGGCGAGTACGCCCTTCGCATCGAACCGGGCCTGGTTCAGAATCACGATTGTCGCCCCCGCGATCCAGGGTGCGAAGAAGCTGCTCCAGGCGTGCTTGGCCCAACCCGGTGACGAGATGTTCAGGTGCACATCGCCCGGCTGCACGCCCAGCCAATACATCGTCGACAGGTGGCCGACCGGGTAGCTCTGGTGCGAGTGCAACACCAGCTTGGGCTTGGCCGTGGTGCCGGACGTGAAATACAGCAGCAGGGGGTCGGTGGCCCGCGTCTCGCCCTCGGGTTGGAACTCGGGCGAGGCGTCGTAGCCATCCTCGAAGCGCTGCCACCCGGCCGCCCCGCCGACCGCGATCCGGGTGAAGCCGTCGCCGAGCGACGCGAACCGGGCGGTGTGCTCGCCGGCAACGATGGCGTGACGGATGCGGCCGCGGTCGAACCGGTCGCGCAGGTCGTCCTCGGTCAGCATGGTCGTGGCCGGCACCACGACGGCGCCCAATTTGCAGCAGGCCAGCATGCCCTCCCACAGCGCCGGCACGTTGCCGAGCAGCAGCAGCACGTGATCGCCGCGCCGGACCCCCAGGCCGCGCAGGTGGTTCGCCACTTGGTTGGACCGTGCGGACAAGGCGGCGAAGGTCACGGTGCTGTCGTGGTCGCCCGGGCCGATGAAGCGCAGGGCGGCGGAGTCGTTGCCCGCAGCGAGGCGGTCGAAGTGATCCAGGGCGAAGTTGAAGCGCTCCAGCACCGGCCAACGGAACGCCGCGCGCGCGGCGGCGACATCGGTGCGGTTCGCGAGCAGCAGATCCCGCGCGGCAAGGAATGCCTCGATATCGGCCATGATCGTTTCCTCTGATCTCGTTACGGCCACGCTAGCAGCAGCTTTCCGGCGCCCCAAACTTCGCCCCGCACTCTGGCGAATGCGGAGCGGGCCGCTATGCTCCAGACGAGAATAGGGAGACGAAGTATGGCCGCCGCGCCGCAATCCAAGCTGATGGGTGTGATCCGGGTCTCCAGCGGCAATTTTCTCGAGCAGTACGATTTCTTCGTCTTCGGCTACTTCGCCGCAGCGATCGGGCGGACGTTCTTCCCGCAGAGCGGCGCGAACGGTGACTTCGTCTCGCTCATGCTGTCGCTGATGACGTTCGGCGCCGGGTTCCTGATGCGTCCGCTCGGCGCGCTGGTGCTGGGCGCCTACATCGACACGCACGGCCGGCGGAAGGGCCTGATCCTCACCCTCGCGCTGATGGCGGTTGGGACGATCGCGATCGCCGTATTGCCGGGCTACGCCAGCATCGGGCTGATGGCGCCGTTGCTGGTGGTGATCAGCCGGCTGATCCAGGGCTTCTCGGCCGGCGTGGAGCTGGGCGGCGTGTCCGTCTACCTGTCGGAGATCGCGACGCCGGGTCACAAGGGTTTCTACGTGTCGTGGCAGTCGGGCAGCCAGCAGGTTGCGGTGATCTTCGCGGCGCTGCTCGGCGTGATCCTGAACCAGACGCTCGGCTCGGCCACGATGCAGGCGTGGGGCTGGCGCATTCCGCTGCTGATCGGCTGCGCCATCATCCCGTTCCTGTTCCTGATCCGCCGCTCGCTGGAGGAAACCCAAGCGTTCCTGACCCGCAAGGAACACCTCACGGCCGGGCAGATCCTCCGGTCCATGGTGACGAACTGGCGCATCGTGCTGCTGGGCATGGCGATGGTCGTGATGACCACGGTCTCGTTCTACCTGATCACCGCCTACACGCCGACCTTCGGCAAGTCGGTGCTCAAGCTCGATGATCTCGCGGTGCTGATCGTCACGGTCTGCGTGGGGGTGTCGAACCTGTTCTGGCTGCCGGTCAGCGGCGCCTTGTCGGACCGGATCGGTCGTCGGCCGTTGCTGATCGCCATGACGGTGCTGGCGATCCTGACCGCCTACCCGGTGATGTCCTGGCTGGTCGGCAGCCCGTCGTTCGGTCATCTGCTGATCGCGGAGCTTTGGCTGAGCTTCATCTACGGCTGCTACAACGGCGCCATGGTGGTCTACCTGACCGAGGTGATGCCGATGAACGTCCGCACCTCCGGCTTCTCGCTTGCCTACAGCCTGGCCACGGTGATTGGCGGGATGACGCCGGCGATCTGCACCGGGCTGATCAAGTGGTCCGGGGATAGCGCGATCCCCGGTGCCTGGATGGCGGCGGCGGGCGTTGTCGGCCTGGTCGCGGTGCTGCTCATCGAGCGGCAAGCCGCGGCGCTCCGCACTGCCGAGGCCCATGCCTGACACTGGGCCTGACATTGGGCCTGACGTTGGGCCTGTGGCTGGCGCGCTGAGTTCGCCGGACCAGCCGGTCGCGCCGGGGCTGGATGGGCTGTTTGCCGGATTCTTCGGGATCGGGATCGTGGGCTTCGGCGGCGTGCTGCCCTGGGCGCGCCGCATGGTGGTCGAGCAGCGCGGCTGGATGAACGCAGCCGAGTTCAACGACTTGCTTGCTTTGTGCCAGTTCCTCTCCGGGCCTAATATCGTCAACATGGCGGTTGCGATCGGCGACCGTTATCGCGGTGCCGCCGGCAGCGTCGCGTGCATAACGGGCCTGCTTGCGGCCCCGATGGCGATCGTGATCGCGCTGGGTGGCATCTATGACCGCTACGGCCATTTGCCGATTGTCGCGCACGCGTTCGGCGGCTTGGCTGCGGCCGCGTCCGGGCTGGTCATCTCCATGGCGGTCAAGATCGCGGCGCCGTTGCGCGGCAAGTGGCTGGCGTGCTCCGTGGCCGCGATCGCCTTCGTCGCCATCGCGCTTGCCCGCCTGCCGCTGCTGCCGACCATGCTGGTGCTAGCGCCGGTGAGCATGTTGCTGGCCCGGCAATGGCCCGAGTGAGCGACCCAACTTGAGCGACCCAACTTGAGCGACCCCGCTTGAGCGAATGGGGCTCCCTTGCAGCGATCTTCGGCCAGCTGTCGGTGCTGGCAGTCGGGGGTGTCGCGCCCGTGTTGCCCGAGATGCAGCGGCAAGTGGTCGACGTGCACCACTACATGGACCGCCCGACCTTCTCCGCGCTGTTTGCCCTCGCCCAAGCGGCCCCTGGCCCGAACATGATGGTCTCGACCCTGATCGGCTGGCATGTCGCCGGGTTTGCCGGCGCCGTCATCGCGACGGGCGCCCTGATCGGCCCGTCCAGTGTGCTGACCTATGTCACGGCCCGTGCCTGGCACCGCTTCCGGGAGCGGGCCTGGCGCCGGGTCGTCCAGGCAGGATTGGTGCCTGTGACCGTCGGCCTCGTCGCCGCCAGTGCCGCGATCCTTGCCGCCGCGACCACCCAGAGCCTGCTGACCGGCGCGATCACGCTGGTCACCGCCGCCACCATCGTGCTGACGCGGTGGCATCCGCTATGGCTGTTGGCCGGCGGGGCGTTGCTCGGAGCCCTGGCGGGGTAGAGCCCCGCTTCAGGCGCCAATTCAAGCAGCGGTGAGGTTGCGCATCGCCGGGGTGTAAGGGCTCTCGATCGGGGCCATGACCGGCTCCGCGCCGCCGTCCCGCATCATGTAGCCACGACCCCACACGGTGCCGATCAGACTTCCGGCGCCAGCCAAAGCGAGCTTCTTGCGGAGTTTGCAGATGAAGACGTCGATGATCTTCATCTCGGGTTCATCCATCCCGCCATATAGGTGGTTCAGGAACGCTTCCTTGGTCAGGACCATGCCCTTACGGAGCACCAGCAGCTCGAGGATGGAATATTCCTTGCCCGTGAGGTGCACGGGCGCGCCGCCCACCAACACTTCGCGGCTGTCCAGGTTCAGTTGCAGGTTGCCCACCCGCAGCGTCGGCTGACTGTAGCCCTTGCTGCGGCGGACGACGGCCTGCATCCGCGCCACCAACTCCGCCTTATCGAACGGCTTGGAGATGAAATCGTCGGCGCCCATGCCGAAGCCCTTCACCTTGGCGGCGGGGCGAGACAGGCCGGACAGGATCAGGACGGGGGTTTCCAAGCGGGCCACGCGCATCCGCCGAACGACCTCGTAGCCTTCCATGTCCGGAAGCATGAGGTCGAGCACGACAATGTCGTAGTCATAGTGCCGAACCAACTCGAGCGCTTCCTCGCCCGTATCGGTGGTGTCCACGATCAGACCACTCGCTTTCAGCATCAATGTGATGCCCCGGGCTGCAGTGATATCGTCTTCGACCAACAGAACACGCATGGGTTGCACTCCGTCATTTTACTTCAGGAAAGTTACCACCATTGCGTGTGGCTGGCTACGAATTTTTCATCTTAGACGTGTATATTTTGCGAGCTACCGAAGTTCTGTGCCGTTTTCGACGAAATACCATTGCTAAACCGTTAAATTAAAGGACCAGGCACGATCCATGAGGCAATCTTCTCTTTATGAGCGGTTACAACTTATGGCTGCAGTCACCGGATTTCTTAATCCTTCGGTCGCGCAAGGCCGGGTCACCGCGGTCTCCGGGCTGTCGGCCGACGTGTCGGGAATCGGCGGCTTGCTCAGCGTCGGTGACCGATTGGCGCTTCACCGCCGCATCGGCAGCGGCATCACGGCCGAGGTCGTCGGCTTCCGCGGCAGCAACGCGCGCGTTATGGCGTACGAGTCGCTGGACGGCGTCGGCCCGGGCAGCCCGGCGCGCACCGTTCTCGGCAATACCGTCGGAAGCGCCAAGGCGACGCTCGCGCCCAGCGCGGGATGGCTCGGCCGGGTCATCGATCCGCTCGGCCGGCCGATGGACGGCCGCGGCGCCTTGCCCAAGGGTGACCGGCCCCGCCCGGTCCGTGCGGACCCTCCCGCGGCCACGACGCGTGCGCGCCTCGGCGACCGGCTGGACCTCGGTGTCACCGCACTCAACCTGTTCGCCACCTGCCGGGCGGGGCAGCGGCTCGGCCTGTTCGCCGGGTCGGGCGTCGGCAAGTCGACCTTGTTGGCCATGCTGGCGCGCAACACCGCCTGCGATGTGGCGGTGTTGGCGCTGGTCGGCGAGCGCGGCCGCGAAGTGCGGGAGTTCCTGGAGGACGATCTGGGTCCGCAGGGCCTGGCCCGCTCCGTCATCGTCACCGCGACCTCGGACACCTCGCCCCTGATGCGGCGGGAGGCTGCCTATGCCGCCATGACGGTTGCCGAGCATTTCCGCGACGAGGGCAAGTCGGTCCTCCTCCTTATGGATAGCGTCACCCGGTTCTGCCTGGCATTGCGCGAGATCGGACTATCCGCCGGGGAGCCACCAGCCACGCGTGGCTATCCCCCCAGCGTCTTCGCCGAACTACCGCGCTTGCTGGAGCGCGCCGGCCCCGGGCCCGAGATCGACGGGCGAGCAGGGCAGATCACGGCGTTGTTCACTGTCCTCGTTGAGGGCGACGATCACAACGAACCCGTGGCCGACGCAGTCCGCGGCATCCTCGACGGTCACGTCATCCTGGACCGTCGGATCGGCGAAGCTGGCCGATACCCGGCGGTCGACGTGCTACGATCCCTGTCGCGGACCGTGCCGGGGTGCTTGCGGCCGGCGGAGCAGGTGCTGGTGCGGCGAGCCCGCGCGCTGCTCGCGACATACGCGGAAATGGCGGACCTGGTCCGGCTGGGCGCCTACAAGGCTGGCACCGACCCTGCGGTGGACGAAGCCGTCGCCCTGGCCCCGCGGATCGAGCGCGCGCTGCATCAGGACCGTGGCGGAAACAGCAGCCTCGACGTCAGTTTCGCCGCCCTCGCCGCGGCCATGGAGACACAGCATGCGTGATCCACTCGCGACCGTCCTGCGCATCCGCCGGATCACCGTTGACGACGCCAGGCGGCAATTGGGTGTGGCGATTCGGGCCGAGGAGCAGGCCAACATGGCTGTGCTCGCGGCAGAGGCGGCAATCGGGGCGGAGGGCGAGGCGGCGGCCGACCTCATGGCCGGCGACGGTGCGGTCGAGGCCTATGCGAGGTGGCTGCCGGTGGGACGTGCACAGGTGGCCGAAGCGCAATCGGCGGCCGAGCGGGCGCGCTCGGAGGTGGCACTGGCGCGCGCGGCCTTGACCTTGGCGCGAGCCGCCGCCGAGTCGGCCGACAGCCTGCTGACCCGGCGGCGCGAAGCAGCCCAGTTGGAGGTGGTTCGGCGCGAGCAGCTCCAGACGGACGAAGTCGCCGGGCGGGCGAAACCGCTCGAGGGGTAAGCTCAAATCCTCCCTCGCGCAGCGGGGAGGGGGACCATGCGCAGCATGGTGGAGGGGGCTCTTGGGCAAAGATCGCGCGCCCCCTCCGTCGGCTTCGCCGCCACCTCCCCCGCCAAGCACGGGGGAGGATGAAACCTTGCTAGGCCCGGCGGGGGCGCCAGCGCAGGGTGGGCCGCATGATCCCGGCGTGGGCCGTCCATCGGGCCACCAGAGCGAGCCAGGCGAGTTGTGGCGGTAGCACCAGCAACACGCAGGCCAGCTTCCAACTCGGCGTCGCCATCAGGAACAGGGCGCAGCAGAGGCCACCCCACGCCGCGAACCCCCAGTGAACCAACGTCACCCGAAGCGCCGAGATGCCGCTCTGCTGGGCCAATTGATACAGGTGGGAGCGATGCGCCTCGGTCAGCCGGTCCCCCGCCATGAAGCGGCGCAGCAGGGTGAACGCGACGTCGAACAACACGCCGAACAGCAGCATGGGCACCAGGGCGATGGACAACTCGACCGCCTCGAACCGCCCGGCGGCGACGGCGAGCACCGCCATCAGGAAGCCGCAGAACTGGCTGCCGACGTCGCCCATGAAGATGCGCGCGTGCGGGAAGTTGAACGGCAGGAAGCCGATTATGCCCGCCAACAGGATCAGTGACGCGAAGTAGATGAAGGGAGCCCCGAGCCACGCCCCGATGCCGGCCAGCACCGCGCAGGCGATCGCCGTCACACCCGAGGCGAGACCGTTCAGTCCGTCGATGAAGTTCATCGCATTGGTCGCGACGACGATCCACGCCACGGTCACCACCGGGCCGATCCAGCCGAGTTGCACAGTCCCGATCACGGGCAGGCGCAGGAAGGTCAGGCTCAGGCCGCCGCCGACCGCCAGCAGGGCCGCCGCCACCTGGGCCAGCAGTTTCACGGAGGCCGGCCAGTATAACACGTCATCCAGCCAGGCGACGGCCGCGATGCCGAGCGCCGCCGCCATCACCGCGCGGAAATACGGGTCGGCGATCCGGCTGAAGACGGCGTATTCGTACAGGATCCCCATCCCGACCAGGAACGCGGCGACAATCCCCACGCCACCCCCCTTCGGCGTGGGCCGCGTATGGCTGCTGCGGCTGCCCGGCGTGTCGATCGCTCCGACGCGGGTCATGCCCCAGACGGCGGCCGCCGACAGCAACGCCAAACACGCGCAAAAGCCGAGATGAGTGGCGAAGGCGACAGCGGTCACGGTGGCTCCGGCGGGGTGGGATTGGCTAGCGGGCGATCGCCTGGGCTATAGGGGTGGCGGAATGCCCTCGCAACGCTCCGCCCTGCGCATCCTGACCAACGTGGCGCTCGACGGGGCGCTCGCCGCCGTGGCCGCCGTGGTGGCGCGCTGGATTGCCGACCCACGCGGTGGGTTGTTGCATCCGCTCTGGTTCCTGGCCGGCGGCGCCATCACCCTGCTGGTGAGTGGCCTGCCTTTCCGCCTATCCCAACAATATTGGCGCTTTTCCGGGATCGAGGACCTGGTCGGCGTCGCCGGCGGCAGCGTGCTCAGTGCGGGATTGTTCGCGCTGGTGTGGATCATCACCGGCTACCCCTTGCCCACGCCGACCTTCCCGATCGTGCATGCACTGACCCTCGTGGTGTTCCTGGGGGTCCCGCGCGTGTTCTACCGCCTGTCCCGCGGGCGACTCCGCGGCGCCGGGCAGGCGGTGCAATCGGTGCTGCTGGTCGGCGCCGGGGAGGGGGCCGACAGCTTCCTGCGCGCCCTCGCCACCGAGCGCGAGCCGCAACTGCGTGTCATCGGCCTGCTCTCGCTGGGGCGCCACCAGACGGGGCGCCGCATGCAGGGGCGGCCGATCCTCGGTGGCGTGTCCGAACTGCGCCGGGTGCTGGAGCGGCTGGGCGCTGCCGACCGCCTGCCGGACGCGCTGGTGGTGACGGAAGCGAAGCTCGCCGGCTCCCGCATGGGCTACCTGCTGGAGGAGGCACAGCGCCAGGGCATCCCTGTTCGCCAGGCGCCGCGCCCGACGGAACTGCGCGAGGCCGGCGGCATCACGCTCAAGCCGGTCGCGTTGGAGGATCTGCTGAACCGTCCCCAGGTGCGCCTGGACCGCGACGGCATGGCGCGGCTGGTGCGTGGCCGCCGCGTGCTGGTGACCGGGGCAGGCGGCACGATCGGGTCTGAACTGGCCCGGCAGGTGGCAGCTTTGGCGCCGGCGGAGCTGACCTTGCTGGACAACGGCGAATATTCGCTGTGGCAGATCGACCTCGAACTGAGTGAGAGCTTCGCCTCCGTGCCCCGCCGCGCCGTGATCGCCGACGTGCGCGATGAGTCTCGCCTGCAAGCCGCCTTCGCCGCCGCGCAGCCCGAGTTGGTGTTCCACGCCGCCGCGCTGAAGCACGTGCCGATGGTGGAGGCGAACCCGGGCGAGGGGCTGCTGACCAACGCTGGCGGCACCCGCGCCGTGGTGGATGCGGCGGCGGCGGTGGGTGCGGCAGCGACGGTGTTGATCTCCACCGACAAGGCGGTGAACCCGAGCAGCCTGATGGGCGCCAGCAAGCGGCTGGCCGAGATGTATTGCCAGTCCTTCGACGACCAGGCGCGGGAGCGGGGCGGGATGCGGTGCGTCACCGTCCGGTTCGGCAACGTGCTGGGCTCGACCGGCAGCGTGGTGCCGCTATTTCGCCGCCAGTTGGAGCGCGGCGGCCCGCTCACGGTCACGCACCCGGACATGCAGCGCTACTTCATGACGGTGCGCGAGGCGGTGAGCTTGGTGCTGCAGGCAACCGTGGTGGGTGTCGAAGAAGGCGCCCTGCAAGACGGCGGCATCTTCGTACTCGACATGGGGAAGCCCGTGAAGATCGTTGATCTTGCCCGACAAATGATCCGGCTAGCCGGTTTGCGCCCGGACCTGGACGTGCCGATCCAGTTCACCGGCTTGCGACCCGGCGAGAAGCTGTTCGAGGAACTGTTCCACGGCGAGGAGCCCCCGGTTCCCACCGGCCACCCCGGCCTGTTGATGGCGGCACCCCGCACCGTCGACATCGCCGAAGTCCGCCGGGCCATCGCCGATATCTGCGCTGCCTGCCGTGCCGGGGAGCTCGACCCGGCGTTGTCGACGCTCAGCCGCATGGTCCCCGAATTCGAACACAACACCGGCCAGATCGCAGCCGAACCCGCCAGGAGCCCAGCTTGATCCCTTTCCTCGACCTCAAGGCGCAGCAGGCCCGCATCGAACCGGAGCTGCGGCGCCGGCTGGAGGCGGTGCTCGGCCACTGCCAGTTCATCCTCGGTCCGGAGGTGGCGGAGCTCGAAGGCCGCCTGGCCGACTATTGCGGCGCCGCGCACTGCGTGAGTGTCAGCTCCGGCACCGACGCGTTGCAGATCGCCATGATGGCGGAGGGGATCGGCCGGGGCGACGCGGTGTTCCTGCCGGCCTTCACCTACACCGCCACCGCCGAGGTGCCGCTGGTGCTGGGCGCCACCCCCGTCTTCGTCGACGTGGATCCGGCGACCTTCCAGATCGACCCGGCGCATCTCGCCCAGCGCGTGGCCGAGGTCCGGAACGCGGGCGCGCTCACCCCCCGCGC
Source organism: uncultured Acetobacteraceae bacterium (assembly GCA_964242215.1). Classification (GTDB taxonomy): domain Bacteria; phylum Pseudomonadota; class Alphaproteobacteria; order Acetobacterales; family Acetobacteraceae; genus LMUY01. Next base: position 14,585 of record CAXTCJ010000126.1, read on the forward strand.
GCTGGTCGGTGTGGACCTGTTCGGCCAGCCCGCCGATTGGCCCGCCCTGCGCGAGGTCGCCGAGCGGGAAGGGCTGTTCACGCTGGACGACTGCGCCCAGAGCTTCGGTGCGAGCCTCGGCGGCCGGAAGCTGGGGCGGGAGGCGGACGCCACGGCTGTCAGCTTTTTCCCATCCAAGCCGCTGGGCGGCTACGGCGACGGCGGGGCGCTGCTCACCGACTCGGCCGATCGTGCGGCGCTGTATCGCTCGCTGCGCACCCACGGCGAGGGTACCACCCGCTACGAAGTGATGCGCACCGGCATGAATGGCCGGCTGGACACGTTGCAGGCCGCGGTGCTGCTCGCGAAACTGGACGTGTTCGACCAGGAACTTGCCGAGCGGCACCGGGTCGCAGCCATTTATGATCGCCGGCTCGGTAACATCCTCGGTATTCCCGCGCGGGTGCCCGATTCGCAGAGTGCTTGGGCAGTGTATGCCGTCCTGCTGCCCGACGGGGCCACGCGGGACCGGTTGCAGGCGGCTCTGCGCGCGGATGGGGTGCCGAGTGCGGTGTATTACCCGCGTGCCCTGCACCATCAGCCAGCTTACGCGGCGAGCCATGATGGCAGTGCCTTGCCCGTGTCGGAGGATCTTGCGACCCGGATCATGGCGCTGCCGATCCATCCGGACCTGAGCGATGCGGACGCCGAACGCGTGTGCGATGCAGTGGCCAAGGCGCTCGGCTAGGGAACCGTGGAAAGCGCCGCTCGTTTTGACAACATGGAAAACGAACCAAAGCAGCCGGACGAGCTACCCCCCGAGGGCAGCATCGATTCGGATACCGCTGAGCACACCGAGCACGGTATACCGCCGGCGGCAAACGACGCCGAACCGAAGGGCCTGCCGAATAGCGACCGGCACCACGGTGAGGTTACGCCAATCAAGCCCTGAGGCTTGCGCCCGCCAGCCGCCCCGTCTAGGTAGCGGCGGCTGGCACGCCGGCGCGCTGCTGTAGCTCAGTGGTAGAGCACTCCCTTGGTAAGGGAGAGGTCGAGAGTTCAATCCCCTCCAGCAGCACCATTCGCGCAGTCAGAACGGTTGAGTGGCCATCAGCGCCGATCCGGACCTGGCGGGTGGCCCGGCGGTGGCTCGCCGTTTGGATGACCGCCGCCCGCGGGACCGCCTGGCCCAGGGCCTCTGAAGCCGGGTCCAAGGCCACCAGGCCCCCTAAACCCGGGTCCAGGCCCATTGAAGCGGGCACCGTTAAAACCTGGCGCACCAAAGCCAGGACCGCCGCGAAATCCTTCGCCGGCGGGGAATCCGCGTCCTCCGGGGTAAACCCTCTGCAGCCGACCGCCTAAGTCGCC
>CAXTCJ010000127.1:0-15570 GCA_964242215.1 uncultured Acetobacteraceae bacterium
AGGAGGTCGATCGGGCTTAAGCAGCTTGCCTTAGCACCCCTGCGACCTCCGCCAGCCGCTGCCGGACGGCCTCGAGCTGATAGCCTTCGGTCACGCGCGGCGCGCAGAATGTGCCCGGCTCCGGCGCATCGGGGTAGAGCACGGCGAACTCGCCCGCATTGTGGAATATGGCCCGGCTGCCATCGTCCAAGAACGTCTCGGACGGCGCACCCTCAGCCAGCAGCACATCGTGGCTATCCAGCTCGACGTGATAATAGTCGACGCGGCGCAACCCGCGCTCCTGCACGATGGTGCTGCCATTCACCAGGCAACGCGCCGGTATCAGCATCCCGTCGAGGAACATGGCGTGTTCGGGTGAGACGAGCAGATCGCGCGCGGGCTGAGCGTCACCGAGCGACCCGGCGGTGAACCGGACTGGCTGCACATGCGCGTTGGCAGCGAGAAACCGCCCGGCGTAACTGCGACGTCCAAGCCACTTGATGGTGCGCGCTTCGCCCGCTGCGTTCAGAACCGCACCGCCGGACCGCAGGGCTTCGACGGGAACATCTCCCTCGGGCGTGCGGATGCGTGTTCCCTCGCAGTAGCAGGCGATTCCCAGATCAGCCGCGGCGAGGTTGGCGATGGCCTGGTGGCCGGTTTGGGTCGGGTGCAGTTGGTCGAAATACAGGTAGTTGTCGGCGTTCGCGGCAAGGGTGCCGTTATCCGCGGTGAAGCTGCCGGTATAGGCTGAGTCGGTCGTGTTGGTGATCGTGTCGCCGTTCGGTCCGGGCACGACCGTGCCGGGCGTGGTCGTGCTGAGTAGTCCGAAGATATTGAGGACCGTCACCGCGGCGCCCGCGAGTTGGTTCGACGCTCCTTGAAGATCGGATTGCAGTTCGATGTTGAAATATTGTGCATAGGCGGTGGCCGTCTGTTCGACGGTGCTGCCCTCCGCGGTGACTTCCGGGATCAGCCCGAGATTGGGCACGTCACCGACCAGGATCGTCTTGGCCCCGAGATCCACCAGGCTGATGACGGCGTTGACCTCGTTCTGCGCCGATTGAGCGACTTCCGCCTGCGACGTGGCGGCGCTCTGAGACGCGAAAGCGGACGATCCCAGGAGATTGAGGAGGTCGTTGGAACCGCTCCAGACGGTATAGAGCGCGCCTGTGACGGGCGTCGCGATCTCCTGCTGGAAGTTCGCGATCTGCGATTGCAGGTCCGTCAGCGCCGCGGCCCCGCTCGTATTGAAACCGGTTGGGCCCGTTACGGAACCGCCGATGGCGAAATCGGTGCCGCCAGAGGCTCCGGGCGTAAGGGTGACGTAGTTGCTGGCGTTCCCGCCATCGAGGGCGGCGACAACATAGGATGGCACCCCGGCGGCAAGAAGTTGCGTGCCGGTGGCGCCGACCTGGCCGGGTGCGACGTTCGGGAGGCCGAGCGTCGTGGCTAGGTCCTGGACCCACACCGGCCCATTGCTGAATACATCGGCCGTGGTGGTGCCGTAGGTTTCCTGGGCATAGGGTGGGCTGACCGGTTCGGGTTGCGTTCCGAGCGCGGCGCCGTAGGCGGAGGAGGTCAGCAAATAGGCGTCGCCGGCGTCAGACAAGCTATCGCCGAACGAGTAGATCGCCGAGTACGTGGTGCCCACAGGTTTGTCCTCTTGTGCTTAGTTTTGACGTGAGTTTGACGAAGCCCGGGCCATCAAACAAGTGGTGTCGCGCGACGAGGGTCCGAGGCGGCTCCGTCGGCTGAATCGGCCCACCACACCAAGCAGCGCTCTGACCGATGCTAAGCCACCTGAATGCGTCAGAGCACTCGTATGGCATAGCCTTTGCTGGGGATCGGTTTGCCGTCGAACGCGGATGATGGCGCAGGGGAGCGGTTATGGAAGTCGGCGTCTTCATCCCGATCGGAAACAACGGCTGGCTCATCTCCAGCACCTCGCCGCAATACAAACCCAGCTTCGACCTTAACAAGGCGGTGACGCAAAGCGCGGAGCGGCACGGGCTGGACTTCGTGTTGTCCATGATCAAGCTGCGCGGCTTCGGCGGGCCGACCGAGTTCTGGGACCACAACCTCGACTCCCTCACCCTGATGGCGGGGCTCGCGGCGGTGACCTCCCGCATCCGCCTGTTCGCGACGGTGCCGACCCTGGCAGTGCCGCCGGCGATCGCCGCGCGGATGGCAGTGACGATCGACAGCATCTCCCACGGGAGGTTCGGCCTCAACGTCATCACCGGATGGCAGCGGCCGGAATATTCGCAAATGGGGATCTGGCCCGGCGACGCATATTTCGACCGCCGCTACGATTTCGCCGCCGAATACGTCCGCGTCATGCGCGAGCTGTGGGAGACCGGCGTGTCGGATTTCCGCGGCGAGTTCTTCCAGATGGACGATTGCCGGCTCAGCCCGCGCCCGTCCGTGCCGATGAAGCTGATCTGCGCCGGCCAAAGCGCCGCCGGCATGGCGTTCACGGCGCGCTGGGCCGATTACAATTTCATGCTGGGAACCGGGTTCAACACCCCGTCCGCCTGCGCACCCACCGTGGCCCGCATGCAGCTCGCCGCCGCCGAGTCCGGGCGGCCGATCGCCTGTTTCGCCCTGTTCATGATAATCATGGCCGAAACTGACGCCGAGGCATTGGCCAACTGGGAACTGTATGCCGGAGGCGTGGATACCGAGGCGGTTGCCTGGATGGCGCAACAAGGTGCGGCCGACACCAGGCCAAACGCCGACACCAACGTGCGGCAGCTGACGGAGGCGGCGCGGGCGGTCAACCTCAACATGGGGACCTTAGTCGGATCCTACGCCCATGTGGCTGCCATGCTGGACGAGCTCGCGACGGTTCCGGGACTGGGCGGCGTGATGCTGACTTTCGACGAATTCATCGGCGGCACCGAGGCGTTCGGCACCCGCGTTCAACCGCTGATGCAATCCCGCCGCCACATCATGCCCCATCCCGCGGAGGCTGCCGAATGAGCACGCATGCCGGCTACCTGTCCCCGTCCGACCCGCACGCCCGCGCCCTGCCCGCGAAGCCCGAGCCTTTGACGTTTCGGCCGGACCAATCCGCCCTGATCGTGGTGGATATGCAGAACGCCTACGCCTCGCCGGGCGGCTACCTGGACCTGGCAGGCTTCGACATCTCGGGCGCCGCCGCCGCGATCACGCAGATTGCCGAGGCGATCGCCATCGCCCGCGCCGCCGGGATGCCGATCGTGTTTTTCCAGAACGGCTGGGACTCGGCGTATCAGGAGGCCGGCGGCCCGGGCTCGCCCAACTGGCACAAATCCAACGCGCTGAAAACGATGCGTGCGCACCCGGAGTTGGAGGGCAAACTGCTGGCGAAAGGCGGCTGGGACTATGCCTTGGTCGATGCCCTGCAGCCGCAAGCCGGCGACATCGTCATTGCCAAGCCGCGATACAGCGCATTCTACAACACCAACCTCGACAGCACATTACGCGCTCGCGGCATCCGCACGCTGGTGTTCACCGGCATCGCCACCAACGTCTGCGTTGAGTCCACGCTGCGGGATGGTTTCTTCCTCGAGTATTTCGGCGTGGTGCTGCACGATGCGACGCACGCCGCCGGGCCGCCGGCCGTGCAGGAGGCATCGCTGTACAACATCCAGACGTTCTTCGGCTGGGTTTCCAGTGTGGCAGAGTTCCGCGGCGCCTTGGCGGCCAATGCCACGCCCATCATCGCCTTGTCCGACTAGAGCGTCTGGCACGCAATCTGCTTGCGTGGAAGGCTGATCATACGGAGGAAATCCATGGCACAGAAGGCAAACGCCACCCGTCGCTTCCTGCTCAAGGGCGGCATTGCCGCAGCGGGCATCGCCGCCGGGTCGGGCGCGATCACCGGGTTCCCGACCATCTGGGCGCAGAACATCAAGAACGTTACGCTTCGGCAGTTTGGCACGGGGGTGTCGGCGCTTAACGCCATTGCCAGCAAGTGCAAAGAAGATACCGGCATCACCATACAGATGACGGCGATGGACACGGACGCCGCTGCGCAGCGCGCCATCACCCAGCCCCGCAGCTACGACGTGGCCGACATCGAGTATTTCACCGTCAAGAAGGTCTTTCCCGCCAACGTGCTGCAGCCGCTGGATGTGAAGAAGATCAAGTTCTACGACGACATCGTCCCGCTGTTCAAAACCGGCAAGGTGACGCCCACCGCCTCGATCGGCCAGGGCACTGCGCCATGCCGGGTCAGCTTCGTCGAGGGCGAGACCTCGTTGAAGTTCGCCGGCGCGCCGACCGAATGGATGACGCTGATCCCCACCATCTACAATGCCGACACGCTCGGCATTCGCCCAGATCTGGTGGGCCGCCCAATCAAGAACTGGCGCGACCTGGTGGACCCGGCGTTCAAGGGCAAGTCCGCCATCATCAACATCCCCTCGATCGGCATCATGGATGCCGCGATGACGATGGAAAGCCTGGGGACGATGAAATACGGCGACAAGGGCAACATGACGAAGCCCGAGATCGACCAGACGATCGCCTTCCTGATCCAGAAGAAAAAGGACGGCCAGTTCCGCGCATTCTGGAAAAGCTTCCAGGAGAGCGTCGACCTGATGTCCTCCGGCGAGGTCGTCATCCAGTCGATGTGGTCCCCCGCCGTCACCGCCGTGCGGTCCAAGGGCATCCAATGCGTGTTCCAACCCTTGGCCGAAGGGTATCGCGGCTGGGGCGGCGGGCTGGGCATCGCCAAGCACCTGACCGGCTTGGAGCGCGACGCTGCCTATGAATACATCAACTGGTATCTCTCGGGATGGACCGGCGCGTATCTCAATCGCCAGGGTTATTACTCGGCGGTGCTGTCGACGGCGCAGAAGAATATGACGCCGAACGAATGGGGTTATTGGATGGACGGCAAGCCGGCCACGTCGGCAATCGTCAGCCCGGATGGCACGGAGATCGCCAAAGCCGGTGATCTACGCGATGGCGGTTCCTACTACGACCGCATCGGAAAGATCGCCTGCTGGAACTCGGTCATGGATAACGACCGCTACCTCGTGCAGAAGTGGAATGAATTCTCGGTCGCGTAGCAGCCGAACCGTAACTTGATCCGCCCCTCCCCTCCGTTGTGGTTTCACCGTCTTGCCAGGGCTTGACCCTGGCATCCACAGGGTTCGGCTGGTGACGTCAGATGCGTGCGTGGCAGCGTCGCGTGCAACACGGCGAGGCTGGTGTCTGCGGAACGCCGTGGATGCCAGGGTCAAGCCCTGGCATGACGGTGAGATATCTTCATCGATCGTGCCCTGAGTATGCGCTCACCGTGGCTGCTGGCCATGCCGCTAGCCCTCGTGCTGGGCGTGTTCCTGGTCATTCCGCTAATGATGCTGATCGTGGTCAGCTTCCTCGACTATGATTCGGTACAAATTCTCTGGACCTTCGTCCTCGAGAACTACCGGGAAGCACTGACCTCCGCCACGACCTGGAACACGTTCGGGGTCACGCTGGGCTATGCCGTGACGACCTGGGCCGTCACGTTGTTTCTGGGCTTCTGGATCGCCTACTTTCTCGCCTTCGAGGTGCAGCACGGCACCTGGCGCATGGCCCTGTTCCTCGTCTGCTCGGTGCCGTTCCTCACGTCGAACATCATCCGAACCATCTCCTGGATCCCCTCGCTTGGCCGCAACGGCATCATCAACACGCTGCTGCTGCATTTGCACCTGATCCGCGAGCCACTGACCTTCCTGCTGTATAGTCCGTTCGCCATCATACTCGCCTTCGTCCACCTCAACACGCTGTTCATGGTCACGCCGATCTTCAACTCGATGATGCGGATCGACCGGGCGCTGATCGAGGCAGCGCGGGATGGCGGCGCCGGGTTTTGGCGAACGATCGCGAGCGTCATACTGCCGCTGTCCAAGACGGGGATCGGCATCGGGACGATCTTCGTGGTCACTGTGGTGATGAGCGATTTCGTCAGCGTCAGCATCATGGGCGGCGGCCAGAGCGCGTCGGTCGGCATCATGATCCAGAACGAAATCGCGCTGCTGCAATACCCGGCGGCGGCGGCGCATGCCGTGATCCTATTGGCGTTCGTCCTGACCCTGGTGTTCTGCATCCTGCGTGTCGTGAACATCCGCAAGGAACTCTGAACTTGCCTCGCCGGCTCTCCTTCTATGTACTGGCAGCCCTTTTCGTGGCGTTCGTTCTGTTCCTGTATGGCCCGACCGTGACGATCATGATCCTCTCGTTCCAGGGCCCGCAGGGTGGACTGACCTTCCCGATGAACGGCGTGTCGCTGCACTGGTTCGCTGCGCTCTTCCAAACGCAACTGGTCGGTGACTTCGCTGGGTCCATCACACGGTCCGTCCTGCTGGCCTTGATGGTGATGGTGGCCAACGTTGCCATTTCGGTGGCCGCCGGCATGGCCTTCCGGCGACGGTTCCGCGGGGCGACGGCCTTGTTCTACCTCACCATCGCCAGCCTCATCGCGCCGTCGATCCTGGTGAGCCTGGGGATCGGGCTGCTGTTCAGCCAATTGGGGCTCGATCCTGCCTGGTACACATCGGCGTTCGGCGCGCAGCTCACCTGGACCATGCCATTCGGCTTGCTGATCATGTTCGCCGTCTTCAACCGCTTCAACCGCGCATGGGAGGAGGCGGCACGCGATTTAGGCGCTGGGCCGTGGCGCAGTTTTTGGCACGTGGTGCTGCCGATCATCCTGCCGGGCGTGATCGGCATCGCGTTGTTCGGCTTCTCCCTGTCCTACGACGAATTCCCACGCACCATGATGACCGCGGGCGACTACAACACCCTGCCGCTGGAAATCTTTGCGATGACAGCGAACGTGACAACGCCGGTGATCTACGCACTCGGCACGCTGACGACGTTCGTTTCGGCCTTGGTGATCGCCGGTGCCATCACCGCAACAGCGATCATCCGCCGCCGCCGGCTCTAGCTCGTGACGAAGCTCCGAATTGCCGCATTCAACGCCGCGGGTTCATCGGCGCGGATGGAGTGGCTGCTGTTCTCGAAGATCCTCAATTGTGCATTGGGGATCAGAGTGTGGATCTCCTCGGAGAACTGCGGTGGGCAGATCCAGTCGTGCCGGCCGGCCAGCACCAGGGTCGGCGCGGTGATGCCGGCGATCTCACCCCGCAAGTCGAACTGGCGCAGCACGCCGCCGGGTCCGAAGGCGCGGTTGAGCGGTTCGGGGGAATAGGTCGAACGGCCGCGCACGCCCTCGGCCGTCACCGCGTCGTAGCGACGGCTGTAGAGCGGCCCCATGACGGCGTAGTACTCCGCCATCTGCTCCGCCGTTTCGAACGTACCGGCCCAGAGCCGCTCGCAGACACGCTGCTGCTCGGGGCTGCCATGGTCGCGCAGGAATTGCTGGGCGACCGGGACGAAGCCGCCATGCGACGCGGTGACGATCAGGATCAGCTTGCTGATCGCCTCCGGGTAGCGGGCCGCGTGGGCCATCGCCACCATACCGCCATAGCTCGTGCCGATGCTCACGATCGGGCCGAGCCCGAGCAGGCGGCGCAGGGCCTCCATGTCCTCGACGTTCTCGTCGAGCGTGTAGCGCGCCGGGTCGCCCTTCGCAGAGCGGCCTTGGCCACGGTGGTCGAAATAGACCAACTGCATCGTCGAGGATAGCGGAGACATCGCAGGCTTGAACCCGGTGTGGTCGCCGCCGGGGCCGCCATGAATGACCATGGCGACGGGAAGCTGCCGCATCACCGGGCCGTCCGGCACCAGGCCTGCGCCCTCGATGTCGAAGAACAGGGTCGTATCTCGAACTTGGGCGTGCATGCGGGTTCCCTTGGAAAGTCGGCCGTCTATTTACATCATGCCGCCTTAACGATGAGCCCGTCGACGGCGGTGATGCGCGACCCGGCGCAGATCAGCGGGTTGATGTCCATCTCCGCCACCATCCCGTCCGCATCGGCAACCAATTCCGAAGCGCGGCAGACGATGTCGGCCAACTTGTCCAGATCCACGGGCTCCGAATTTCGGAACCCGCTCAGCAGCGCCGCGCCCTTGAGGCCCCGCAGCATCGCCAGCGCCTCGTCCTGCTGCACTGGCGCCAGAGCGAGGGCGCTGTCCTTCAGCAACTCCACGAAGACGCCGCCGAGACCGACCACGACCAGCGGGCCGAACTGTGGGTCGGTCCGGCCGCCGATCAGCACCTCAACGCCCTTTGGCAGCATAGGCTGTACCAAAACTCCGTAGATCCGCGGCGTAGGGTGCACCTTCGCCGCCGCCGCGACAATGTCCTGACAGGCACGACGCACTGCGTCGGGCGTTGCCAAGTTCAGCCGAACGATTCCAGCCTCGGTCTTATGCAGGATGTCGGGGCTTTCGACCTTGAGCACCACGGGGAAGCCGAGCGCCTCCGCGGTGACGGCCGCCTCATCCGGCGTTTGCACCAGGCGATCCTCCACCACAGGAATGCCATACAGCGCCATGACCTGCTTGGCCTCGCGCTCCGTCAGCGCTTGGGCGGAAGCGGATTGCAGCAGCGCGCGGGCTTGGGCGGCGACGCTGGGATGACTTACGCGGGCAGCCGGGTCGCGCGCCGGCCGCCGCGCCAGCAGGAAGCGGCGTTGCCAGGCGGCCAGGGTGGCAAAGCAGCGGTCGGTGGAATGGAACAGCGCGAGATGCGGATCCTCCTCCGTCTCCCGCGAGCCGGGGCCGCCGAGCCATTCCGGCGCCCAGAGATTGCAGACGATCTTCCCGTGCTTCGCCGCACAAGCGCTGAACACCGCCAGCCGCGCTGTGGCGGAGGCATAGGCGTATGCGTGCGACGTCACCAACGCGGCAAACGCCGGGTCTGCCAACAGCGCATCGGTGCAGGCGAGCAAGGCCCCCGGGTCGGTCAACACCTGCGCCGTCACGTCGCACGGATTACGCGGCGAGCCGAATTCCGGCACCCGCTCCGCCAGCACGCCGGCGGCGAACGGGCCGGGTTGTGGCAAGGGCACGCCGTGCAGTTCCGCCTTGTCCGCGGCCATGATGGTAGCGCCGCCGCTGGTGGCGATCATGGCCACACCGGGCGTGGAGGGAGCGGGCGCCTTAGCGAAGAAGACAGCGGTTTCCACCACCGCCTCCAACTTGTCGACCTGCACGACGCCGGCGCGCGCGAAGGCGGCAGCATAGGCCTCGTTCGACCCGGCGAGCGACCCGGTGTGCGACATTGCCGCCTGCGCGCCCGCGGTACCGGTTGCCATCTTGTACAGGATCAGCGGCTTGCCGGCCTGCCACGCGATCTCTGCCGCGCGGATCATACGTCGCGGGTCGGCCATGCCCTCGAACACGCAGGCGATGGCGCGGCAGGCGGGCTCCTCCGCCAGCGCGGCAACGTAGTCCGCAACGTCCACATCGCAGGAATTGCCCGAGGTGAGCACGTGGCTGACCGACGTGCCCCGCTCCATTGCCTGCGCCAGGGAAAAGCCGAGCGAGCCCGACTGGCTGATGATTCCGATCGCATGCGGCAGGAGCGGCCGCCGCTCCGGCATGGCCGAAAACGTCAGTCCGGCGCCAACCGTGTAGTCGACGATACCGATTGTATTAGGCCCAACCAAACGCATCCCACTGCGCCGCGCAATAGCCGTGAGGCGCTGCTGTTCCGCTATCCGCTCCGGCCGTGCGGTCTCGACGTAGCCGGATGCGACGACGATCGCGCCGCCCACGCCAAGGTCGGCGCATTGGACGACGATCGGTTCCACCGCCTCCCGCCCGACGGCGATGAAGACGCAGTCCGGAACCTCCGGCAACGACGTGACATCGGGAAAGCAAGGCTTTCCGCCGATGGTCTGGTAACGCGCGTTGACGAGATAAACCGGGCCATCGAAACCGGCCAAATTCTCCATTGCGCGATTGCCGAACGACCCCTTGCGCTCGGACGCACCGATGATGGCGACGCTGCGGGGACTGATCAGTCGTCGCAGCTCGGCCCGGGTGTAGGGGTTCGGGCGGCCCGTCATGAAACACCGATGATCGTGCGGTACTCGATTTGATCATGAAACATTCGTTGAAACACGGCATATTTCGCGTCGTGATAAGCGCGAACCGCACCGTCGGCAGGGGCGATGATCTGCCCGCTTCGGCTCATGGCCGCCATGGCCGCCTCGACGTCGCCATGAACGTGACCGGCGACGGCGGCCAGCATCGCGGCGCCCAGCAACACGGCCTCCGCCTCCGCCGGAAGCACGATGCGGCAACCGGTCGCGTCTGCGTGCTCGCGCACGAACACCGGGTCTTTAGTGCCACCCCCGCAAGCGAGCACCGTGTCGATGGCGTAGCCCGACGCATTCAGTGTGGCGATGATGTGCCGCGTGCCGTACGCGACCGCCTGCACCGTTGCCAGATAGAGCAGCGCCAGATCATCCATCGTGGCGGAGAGCGACAGGCCGCTGATCATCCCCCGCAATGTCGCATCGGCGCGCGGCGACCGGTTGCCGTGGAAATCCGGCATGACGTGTAGCCCCGCGGTTAGCGCGGCCGGAAACGGCACCGACCGCGCTAGGACGTCCAGCCGGTCCGCCAACACCGCGAAGACGTGCCGGCCCGATTGCCGGGCCTGCTCGGCCACCGCCGGATAGCTGGCGTGGGTCTGCACCACGTGGTCGATCAGGGCGCCGCTGGTGGACTGCCCGCCCTCGTTGAGCCACAGCCCCGGCACCATCGCGGAAAAATAGGGCCCCCATACGCCCGGCACGAAACGGGGCTCGGGCGACACCGCCATGTGGCAACTGGACGTGCCGCCGATCAGTGCGACCCGGCGGCGCAAATCCGTCGATTCGTCTAGCGCCGCGCCGATCACGCCCAGCCCCCCGGCATGCGCGTCGATCGCCGAAGTGCCCACCGGAAGACCGGCCGGTAATCCGAGCTCGGTCGCGGCCATCGCAGACAGGCCGTTGCCCACCGGCGCACCCATAGGAAGCACCATTTGCCCGAGCCGGCGGAACCCCTCATCGGCCAATTCGCCCAGCCCGGCGGCATGGAAAAAGCCGTCGCCCCACCGACCCTCGTGGCCGAGATAGGTCCATTTGCAGACCGTGGAACACAACGAGCGCGACAATGCCCCGGTGGCGCGCCAGGTGAGAAAGTCCGGCAGGTCGAAGAAATGCGCCGCGCGCGTCCAGGCTGACGGCAGCCGCTCCTTCAGCCAGAGTAGTTTAGGCGTTTCCATCTCGAGCGAGATCCGGCCACCGACGTAGCGCAGCACGGGGTGGCCCGTCGCGTTGATACGGTCGGCCTGCTCGGCGGCGCGGTGATCCATCCAGACGATGATGTCCTGATCCGGAGCGCCCGCCGGGTCGACGGAAACGGGTTGCCCGGCCTGGTCCAGCACCACCAGGGAGCAGGTTGCATCGAAGCCGATACCGAGCGGTGTGACCGGGCCGGAGGCTGCCACGGCCTCCCGCACGGCGGCACAGACGGCAAGCCATATGTCGGCGCTGGATTGCTGGACGTAGTCCGCTTCCGGCCGCCAGGTTTGGATCGGGCGGCTCGCCTGTGCCAGCATTTTGCCCGCCGGATCGAACACGCCCGCGCGGGCACTGCCGGTGCCGACATCGACGCCGATGAGAACGTCCAACATCTCAGCGCCCCAACGCGCGGCCATCGGCGGCGGTGCCGCAGAGCGCCACCTCTAGCCCGAGTTCGGCGGCGAGGGCGGCCTTCGCGGCCATTGCCAGATCGGCGTCGGCGGCGGAGTGCGCGTAGGCAACCTGGATGTGGTTGGCCTTGTGCCGTGCCATCAACTGGTCCCGTGACAAGCCATACAGCACGGCGTGCATGATCGGCCATTGCGGCGTGGTTTCCCGCCAGCGCCGCTCCGTCTCCGCCTGGGGCAGTTCAGCCACGCGGGCGCGCCCAAGGTCCATCTTCAGCCGGCCGTCCTCGACGAAGATGCGCGACCAGACGATCTCGCCCGGCTTGGCCACCCCGCGCAATGAGCCGCCGCCCAGCCGAAAATACATCGGCGGTTGGCGCAGGCTGTCGCTGCCGGCCCAGCCGCCGATATGGTGCGCTGGCGGCGCCGCACCGGAGATTTGCAACACCCAAACGTAGTCGCTGGTGCTGCCGCTGCGGTCCACATCGCCCCAGCGCAGATCGTGCAACGTCGTCTCAACCGGTTGGCCCAGCGCCCGGTGGACCCGGTTGGTAAACAGCGCATCGAGCCCGGCGCACTCGTCCACCTCGTTGAAATGCGGGATGGCACGGCCGGCGCGAATCGGCTTTCCGTCCGCACCGGTGACCGGTGGGCGGTCCTCGTTGTTCAGCAATCCTTCGGTCAGGTCGGACGCGGGCAGCAAGTCTTTCAGGCCCTGCTGGTACTGGATGCCGATGGTCTCGCAGCCGAACTCCTCCGCAATCCTAACGGCGGCGATATAGGTGCGGCACTGGTCCAGCACCTGCGCCTCGGTCAGCTCCGTCGCGCCGTCCGCGCCAAGATGGAACGAGAGCCCGGCTCGCAGCAGCCAATCATAGATCGCCCGCGCCTCCGCCTCGGGCACGTCCCGCGCCGCGGCATACAGGCTCGATTGGGACAGCCGCTCCTTGAACACGCCGAGCGGGATCAGTAGCTCGTCCGGAATGATCGCGTTGAACATTCCCATGCAGCCTTCGTCGAACACGCCCATGATGGACTTGCGTTGACGCAAATCGGCGGCGATGGCTTTGGCAACCATGCGGGCCCGAGGCGGCAACGCCGCTGCATCCAGCGGTCTCACATGGCTCAGATCATGCTCGACGGTTCCGTTCGCCAGCCATCCCGACAGTTTTTGGCGGAACCAGTCATCGGCGAAGGTTTCGCTCCACAGGGTGCTATAGGGCACGCCCGCCTTGGTCAGCGAGCCGTTCAGGTTGAGCATGCCGACCAGCCCGGGCCACTGCCCGGACCAGTTGGCCACCGTCAGGATCGGCCCTCGATGGCTCGTGAGCCCGGCGAACACATGGTGGCTGTACTGCCAAACCGCCTCGGCGACGATGATCGGGGCGTCGGCATCCAGCCCGGCGAAGATCGCCATGCCCTGCTTCTGGCTGGCGATGAAGCCGTGCTGCTGCGCCGGGTCGTAGGGGTGGGCACGCTCGATCTCGCCGCCACACGCGCGGACCGCGTCGCACAGCTGTTGCTCCATGGCGGCCTGGGCCGGCCAACACATGGCATTGGCGCTCGGTCGCAGATCGCCACTGGCGACCAAAAGGACTTTCCCGGGCATTGCGGCCTCCCTTATTTCTTCCCGGTCGCTTTATACGTCGTCCCCGATCCAGTCGAGTAGAGGCAAGGTCAGTGGACGACCCCGAGCAGCCTGGATTGTAGTGCCGTGTCGCGCGCCAGGTCGGCCGCATCACCGGCCCAGGCGACGGCGCCGTTCACGACGGCATAGGCCCGGTCGGCCATGGGAAGGATCAGTTCCGCCTTGTGCTCGACGATCAGGATCGCGGCGCGCTCACGAAGCTTCTCGACGGCCTCCATGACTTCGCTGACGATCGCCGGAGCGAGTCCCTCGAATGGCTCGTCCAGCAAGATCAGCTCCGCCGGCGCCATCAACGCCCGGGCGATCGCCACCATCTGCCGCTCTCCGCCCGACAGGTTCTCCGCCCGCGAACGTTGCAGCTGGCGCAACTTGGGAAACAGCGTGTAGGCCGCCTCGAGCGGCGCGCCGCCGGGTCGCATTGCGATCTCGAGGTTCTCCAGGACGGAGAGATTGGGGAACAGCCGGCGCCCTTCCGGCACCATCGCGACACCGGCGCGGTTGATGTCGTGCGGCTGAAGCCCGGTCAGATCGCGTCCGGCGAAGCTGATCCGACCCGCCTGCGTGCCGATGACGCCCGTGATCGCCCTCAGCGCCGTGGTCTTGCCGACGCCGTTCCGACCCAGCAGGGCCACGACTTCGCCGCGTCGCACCGTCAGCGTCAGCTTGTTCAGCACCGTGCTGCCTTCGTAGCCGGCCGAAACGTCCTCCATCACCAGCAATGGCTCGCCAAGTACACCCGCCCGTGTGGCCGCGCGAGCGGGTACGCGCATGCCGGGCCGGCCGCTGGAGTCCGATGTTCCGAGATACGCCGCAATGACCGCCGGGTCGGCCGCAACCTCCCGCGGCGCGCCGTCGGCGATCAGCCGCCCCTGGTGAAGCACACTCACTCGGTCCGACAAGGCCAGCACCCGATCGATGTCGTGCTCGATCAGCAGCACCGCATGGGACGAGGCGAGCGAGCGGATCAACCGCCCGACGATCTCGCGATCCGCGTCTGCAAGCCCGGCCAGCGGCTCGTCGAGCAGCAGCAACTGCCCGTCGGCTGCGAGGGCGACCGCGATGTCCAGTAAGCGTTGTGCGCCGTGGCCGAGATTGGCGCTCAGCTCCGCCGCCCGGTCCTCCAGCCCGACCGCCGCCAGCAGCGACCACGTCCGCGCGTTGATGTCGGCGATGCCGTGCGCATCGCGCAGCAAGCGGAAGCGCAATGGGTGGCGCGCCTGCACCGCGACACGGACGCTCTCGAACGCGGTTAGATGCGGGAACAGGCTGATGATTTGGAACGAGCGCGAGATGCCGGCGTGGATGCGCTGCGTCGTGCTCATCCGCGTGATGTCGCGGCCCGCGAACAGGATCGTCCCCGCGTTCGGCCGCAGCAGGCCGGTCAGCATATTGAAGAACGTCGTCTTGCCGGCACCGTTCGGGCCGATGAAGCTATGCAGTTGATAGGGCTTCACGTCCAACGCTATGTCGCGCGCCGTCACCAGCGAGCCGAACGACTTGCTGAGGCCGCGGACCGACAAAATGGGAACGGTGGGATCGAGCGGGGCGGCGGAACTTCTGAACGGGACGATCTGCGCCGGACGGGCCGGAATGGAGCGGCGAACCAGCGTCCAGCGTTCGCCACCAAAGGCTCGCTGCGCCAGGCCGTACAATCCCTCCGGCGAGACGAGCACGAAAATGATGATGATCGGCGCGAACACCAGCCACCATTGTTCGAGCAGGGCGCTCAGTTGATCGGTCAGGAGGATGAAGACGATGGAGCCCCAGAGCGGCCCAAGGAAGTGGTGGACGCCGCCCAGCACGGGCATCAGCAACGCGTCGCCGGCCTGCTGCCACTCGAGATTGTTGGCGTAGGCGCCCTGCAGCAGGAACGCGAGCAGTGCACCGGCATAGCCGATGAACACTGCCGCCAGCGTAAACGCGCCGAGCTTGTACCAGTAGGTGCCGTAACCCAGGCACGTGGCGCGTTGCTCGTTGTCGCGGATGGCCTGGATGGTGCGGCCGAACGGCGAATGCACGATCCGCCACAACAGGAACATGGCAAGGGTGACTGTCACGACGGCGAAGACATGGAACGACAGCGCGGACTGGAACAGTGGTCGCGGGACGTTCTGTAATCCGTTCTCGCCGCCGGTGATGTCGGTCGCCTTGAAGACGATCTCGAACGCAAGCTGCGAACAGGCCAGCGTGAGCAGCGAGAAATACAGCCGGCGGCGCCGCAACACCACCGCGCCGAGCACGATCCCCAGCACCAGCGAGCCGACGAGCGCGGCGGCGATGCCCGCGAACTCCGTCCCGCCGATCCGCAGCGCCGTGATGGCGGCTGCGTAGGTTGCCAAGCCGAAGAACACGG
>CAXTCJ010000128.1:0-15404 GCA_964242215.1 uncultured Acetobacteraceae bacterium
AGCGGCAGCAGTGCGGGCGTGGGTGTCAACACACCGTCGGTTGCGGCAGAAATATCGGGCGGATCGGGCGGGGCTGGCGGTGCCGGCGGCTCGGGCGGCCAGGGCGGCGGCGGCGGTGGCGGCGGTGCCGGCGGCGGCGGTGGCGGTGGCGGTGGCGGCAGCGGCGCGGTCGACGAGAACGGCGGCAATGGCGGTCACGGCGGTGCCGGCGGTGCCGGCGGCAACGGTGGCGATGGCAAGGGCGGAACCGCGGGCGGCGCGGGGGGTGCCGGTGGCGGCGCGTTCGAGATCGTCGCCGGCGGCACCATCGCGTCCGACACGGCGCAGGACAGCGCCAGCTTCTCCGCCGTGGGCGGTGGGGGTGGCAGCGTCACGGCTGCGCCCACGACTGGCTACAACGGCTATCCAGCGTCCCAAGCGGGGCTCAATGCCGGGCTGTCGGGCGGCACGAGCGAAAGCGGCCACCTGCAGGGCGGCGGCGGCGATGGCGGGAGTGGCGGGCTTGGCGCCACGGGCGGCAAGGGCGGCGGTGGCGGCACGGGCGTGCCTGGCGCCGGTGGCGCCGGAGGCACCATCCTGCTCGACGCGACCGACGTCGAGGCACAGACATTCACGGCGAACGCCGATGGCGGCTTTTCCGGCAGCGTGGGCACGGGCACGAGCACGAGCCAGGGCGGCGTCGGCCGCGTCTTGGTGGAGAGCGACACCGTCGTCAACGGCAGCATCGACTACACGGGGACCGAGACGGGCGGGACGGCGAGTACCAACCCCGGCACGGTCGTCACCAACCCCTTCGTCACCCAAGGCCCGACATTGGCGAAGCAGACCGCGGTGTCGACCCCGTTCATTGCGGGGCTCGAGGCGGGGGCCGATGTCGGCGGGCTTCTGGCCGGGGTCACCGTGAGCGTCGCCAACGGCACACTCACCGTCTCCGGCGCAACCGGCAATGCCGTGCAGGCCGTCGGCGTCACCCCGGACGACGCCGTCGCCATCCTGCGGGTTGCCGTCGGACCCGGCGCCTACGACCAGGCCTATGCCGGCTACGACATGCTGCTGTTCGTGAACCTGTCGGGCCAGACCATCGCAGCTCCGGCCCTGTCCCTGACCGGGGCGGAGGGCACGAGCACCCCCGTGGCACTCACCAGCCTCGGCGTGAACGGCAGCACGGCGGAGACGGCACTCTCGGCGATCGGTAATGGCCAGGTGTGGGCCACGCTGGTCCCGCACAACGAGACGCTTTATGTCAGCGCGTCGGTCGGCGGCAGCTTCAGCGGCTTGTCGGGCTTTGCGAACGGTCGTTTGTCGGTTCTGACGGGCACCAGCGCCAGCACCACGCCCGACGCGGTGTTCCTTACCACCGTCCCCGTCGCGACGACGTTGCCGGGCAATGTCGCCGGCTTCAACGCGGTTACCGCCGTGACCAACGTAGACGGCACCCAGCTGTACGCAGTCAACACCGCGCAGGGTACGCTGGTCGCGCTGAACGTGACCACCAGCACGAGCGGCACGACGCAATTCACCGAGCGCCAGTTGCTGCAGGATACCAGCGACCAGAACGCGTCCAACGTGAAGCAGCCGCAGTCATTGACGGGGGTGGTCGGGGTGGCTGCGTCGCCGGACGGCGGGAGCGTCTACACCGTCTCGAGCCAGAACATCGACCAGTTCAGCCGGACGGCCAACGGCATCGCCAACGGGCAGGAGACCGGCGGTGACCTGACTTATGTCAACCAGCTGTTCGTCAAGAACGCGACGAGCATCGTGGTGACCGCGAACAACGAGGGCGTGTTCGTGGGCGGCAACGGCGGCGTCAGCGTCTTCCAACGCGATCCGTCCAGCGGCAACCTGGCGCAACGAAGCACGGCTTCGGCCGTGACGGGCGTCACGCAGATGGTGCAGAGCGCGGATGGCAGCATGCTCTACGTGCTCGGCACTGCCGGGGGTACCGCCGCCATCGCGACGTATAGCGTAACATTCACGAAGGGCACGCCGAGTTTGACGGAAGTAGGCTCGCCCTATGCCGTGGCGGGCGCGACCGGGCTGACCGAGGTGAACGGGGACTTGTATGTCGCCAATGCCACGCTCGGCACGCTGACGGCGTTCTCCGATGTCAGCGGAACGATCACCCAGATCGGCACGACGCAAACGGAGGGCACGGCCGGGGTCAGTGGCCTGCTCGGCGCCAGCTCGTTGGCGGTTTCGTCCGATGGCAGCTTCGTCCTCGTCACCTCCGCGACCGAGAATACGGCCGCCGTCTTCCAGCGCGCCGCCGATGGCAGCCTTACCTTCGTGCAACTGGCGCAGAACGCCGTTGGTGGGATCACCGGGCTGAACGACCCGGCGCAGATCATCGTCGCCGGGTCGCAGGCCTACGTCGCCAGCGTCGGCACGGGCGGCGGCGTCGGCGTGCTGAACGTGGCGGGCACAGCCGCAGCCCCGAACCAGCAGGTCACCGAGTTTAGCGCCATAGGCACGCTCGCGGTCACCACGGGCCCGGGCGACAACACGCTCGCGGTGACCGCAGCGCCGCCGACTGCGACCCGGACGCTCGACATCACGACGGGCACCGGCAGCAACACCGTGAGCCTAGATGCCGCCAGCCGCACGACGAACGTTACGCTGGGGGGCGCGGCCGATACGTTGCTCGTCGCGACGAATGCGGCCACGACGGCGGGCAATCCCACGATCAACGTCTCTGCAACGGGGACCGGCCGCGACGACACCATCGCGCTGAACTCGCTGGTTCGAAACAGCACGGTCGCCATCAACCTCACCCAAGGCAGCGGCACCGATCTGGTCACGGCGGAGCTCGCGAACATCGACCCGACCGCCGAGATCACCGTGACGGGCCGGGACTTGGCCAGCGCCGGCACCCGCAACGAGACGATCATCGCCGACCCGGGCATTCCCGGCTACAGCGGCACGCAGCCGCAAGCCTATGGCAACAGGATCGAGGTCCAAACGTCGCGCGCGGAGGCGCAGATCCAGATCCAGCGCAACAGCGTCGCCAACCTGGAGATCGTGTCCGGGCCGGTGATCAGCTTCAGCACCGCGCCGTCCGCGACGGAGGGCTCGCCCGTCACGATCACGATCACCGCGTCCCCCGGCGTCGACACCGCGGGCAACCCCGAGCCGCTGAGTGGGCCGGTGCTGCTCGACCTCGCCGGCGACGGCGCTTACGGGGACGTGCCGCTGAACGAGAGCACCGCCAGCGACGGCACCGTCACCGCGACCGCCAGCGTGACGCCGGCGGAACTGGCGCTGCTCGGTTTGGACCAGGCCGGGGTTTACCCGATCGATGCGGAGGTGGAGGCCTCGGACGGAACGCAGACGCTCACATCGACCGCCACCAGCACGCTGACGATCGGGGCGAAGACGCCGGTGATCAGTGTTTCGCCGGCGTCCGCCACGGCCGCAGTGCCGACGCTCGGCACCCCGTTCTCGATCGATATCTCGCAGACCGATTACGGCACGGAAACGGTGCCGGTGTACACCGTCGCTTGGGGCGATGGCACGACCCAGACTTTCAGCGACACCGCGGCCACACTGGCCGTGACGCACACGTACGAGACGCCGGTCGCATCGGGCGCCGAGATCACGGTGAGCGGGACCGCCATCCTCGCCGAGGTGTCCACGGCAGTGTCAGCGACCGAGGCCATCGGCTCGGTCGGCCCTACTCTCAACCAGTTCACGACGGGTGGCCCCTACACGATCGCGCAGGGCGGCAGCGTGCAACTGTTTGGGTCGGCGCCGGGCACGCCGGCAACCTACCAGTGGCAGGTGAACGGCAAGAGCGACCCATCGCTGGCCAGTGCCGACCCGGTCTTGACCTGGGCAGTGCTGCAGACGCTGGCTGACAACCCGCAGGTCGGCAACGCGACGCAGCTCCGGTTGGTGGTGACGTACGCCGGCAGCACCAAGACCTTCGCGTCCAATCAGGTCGCGCTGACCATCACGAACGTGCCACCCGTCGTCACCATCATGCCGCCCGCTTCGGTGGCGCTCGGCTCGGCCGGGGTCCTGGGCGTGACGGTCAACGATCCCTCCACCCGGGACAACCAGGAGGGCTTCACGTACGTGCTGGACGTGGACGGCGTGCAGCAGCAGACCGGCCGCATCAGTGGCAGCAACGCCACGACGGGGGACACCGCCCAGATCCAGGTGCCCGAGGCAGCGCTCGCACTGTCCGGGACGCACGCCGTGGCACTGACCGTGACGGACGGGAACAAGGGCAGCACCACCACCGACGCCACGATCACCGTGACGCCGGTCGCGCCGACCCTGACCGTGCAGCAGGTCACGCCGGCGCCGGCGAGCCCCCCCGCCCCTGCGACCGTTGTGGAAGGCAGCCCGTTCGCCATCGGCTTCAGCGCCGTGGAGCCCGGCGCCAACACGCCGCTCGCCTGGACTGTGAACTGGGGTGACGGCACGACGGACGCCCTGGCCGGCACCGCAACGAGTGACAGCCACGTTTACACCATCACGGGCCAATACGCCGTGAGCGTGACGGAGACGGACCGGGACGGGACCTATACCGCCCCACCGCCAGCCTCCGCCCCAACGGGCTCGCCGTTCACCGTGACCGTGACGGACAGCCCGCCGACGCTGAGCCTGCAGT
This sequence comes from uncultured Acetobacteraceae bacterium, assembly GCA_964242215.1. Lineage (GTDB taxonomy): Bacteria > Pseudomonadota > Alphaproteobacteria > Acetobacterales > Acetobacteraceae > LMUY01. The sequence goes on from CAXTCJ010000128.1 coordinate 4,616, forward strand.
CGCCGTTGGGTGTCGATGCGGGCGGCTTGGCGCAGCTCAGCGGCTTGATCGGCAGCCCGGACACGGGGGACTCCACCCTGAGCGTGACTTGGGGCGATGGCTCGAAGCCGGTCAGCTACACGCTTCCGTCGGGCGCCTTTACCGTGTCCCACGTCTATGCCGACGCACCCACCACCCAGGCGGGCGCCACGGACACGATCACCGCCAAGGTGACAGATGCCGCAGGGGTCCCGTCGCAGGAACAACAGACCAGCATCACGATCGGCGTCGTGGCACCGGTGGTGACCGGCCTGACGTTCACCGATGCGGTGACGGAGGGCAGCCCCGCCACCCTGCTGGGCACGGTGAGCGAGGTCGGCACCAACGATGCACAGACCGTGACGGTCGATTGGGGCGATGGCTCGGCGAAAACCACCGTGGCCGTGACGCCGACGGGCACGGGCGGCAGCGACGGCCAATTCAGCATCACCCACACCTACGCGCAGAGTGCCCCGACGCCACCGGGCAGCTACACGGTCTCGGTGACCGACACGGACCAGGCCGGCGCCGTCAGCGACGCCGCCACGATCGGCGCCGACGTCCTGCATCTGCCACCGAAGATCACCGGGCTCACGCCGAGTTCGGCCAGCATCGACGAGGGCGGCAGCGTCACGCTGACCGGCACGTTCACCTATGCCGGCGCGGCGGACACCCACACGGCAGTGGTGGCCTGGGCGGACGGGACGTCGAGTGCGGCGACCGTGACGGAGAGCAACGGCAGCGGCACGTTCACCGCGACCCACACCTACGTGAACAACCTGCCGGGCCAGGCGGATGGCAGCTACGTCGCGGTGGCAACGCTGACCGACGAAACCGGCGCCACGGCGGTGGCCAATACTCCGATCGCCGTGGCCAACGTGGCACCGACCCTGGCGCCGCTCACGCTCAGCCACGCAACGGTGGCCACGGGCGGCACGGTGACGGTCAGCAGCGTCATCACCGACCCGGGCCGGGATCGCGAATCGGTGGTGATCCAGTGGGGCGACGGGACCCAGAGCGCGGCCGTGCTGTCCGCCTCGGGCCGAAGCTTCACGGCGAGCCACACCTACTCGGCGGCGGTGCCGGCCGGCAGCAGCCAGGTGTCGCGGCAGATCACCGCCACCGCGACCGACCAGGACGGCACCACCGGGACGGTGACCGCACAGCTCACGCAGACGGCGCCCGTGGTCAGCCAGGCCGCGTTCGTCGCGCAGAGCTTCGCGGCCGAGACGCCGGCCGCGGCGCCGCTGATACAGGTCCCCGCGGCCGCGACGGCGGCGACGAGCCAGCCGGCGACGGTCACCCCGGCCAGCTCCGGAGCCCCAACCGGCGACGGCATGGCCGCCCTCGGGACGGATGACGCCAAAGCTGCGCCGGACGACGATGCAGCCTCAGCGGGCATCGCCACGGGCACGGTGGCGATGGCGGCCGTGCAGCCGGACGACGTCATCCGACTGGTGCGCAGCGGCAACATCAGCATGCGGACTTCGGCCCCCGAGCCATCGCCCGTGCTGCCCGCCATGGCGTTCGACGACGCGACGGGCGACTGGATGCCGACCGGCCTCCCCGGCCCGCGCACCGTCCTGCTCACGGACGAGCTTGGCGAAGATTGGCTGATGCTGCCCGGCATGCTCACGCCGCAGCAGGCCCAGGCATAGAGGAACCACGATGGCCGAACACAACGACGAAAAGCTGCCCGGCGAGGTCACGCAGGCGCAGTTGGTGTGGGACGACAGCGCCATGGCGACCAACTTCGCCAACGTCGTGAACCTGCAGAGCACCCGCGAGCAGGTGGACCTGCTGTTCGGCACCAACCGCAACTGGGAGGTGTCCAAGGGCGGCCCGGTGACGGTCGCGCTGAGCAACCGCATCATCCTGTCCCCGCATGCCGCCAAGCGGCTGTCGCTGGCGCTGAGCGGGGTGCTGCGCGAGTACGAGCTGCGCTACGGCGCGCTCGAGACGGCCGGCTGACGCACGCGCCGATGTCGGCAACGACCAGCCCGGAGCGCGATACCCGGCCGACGGTCACGGTGCTCGACCAGGCATTGTGGCGCGACATCGGGGCCGCCGACGATGCCGGGTTCGGCCAGGCGTGGCTGGGCTTGGCCTGCCGCTCGATCACCGGGGCGGTGGCGGGCGTGCTGGTGCTGGAGGTGGGCGGAGCGCTAACGGCGGTGGCCAGTTGGCCGGCCGGGTTAAAGCCCGATGCGGGGCTGCTCGCCGCCGCCCAGGCCGCCACCGAGGCAAAACGCGGTGCCCTGCAGGCGATCCCCGGCAGCGACGCCACGCGCATCGCCTACCCGGTGCTGCTGGACGATGCCGCGGTCGGCGCGGCTGCTTTCGATTTAGCCCCCACCATGCCCGCGCGCGACCCGCGGGCGGCGATGCGGCAGCTGCAATGGGCCGTGGCCTGGGTGCGCGACCACCGCAGGCGGCAGGACGGGGCCGTGCTGCGGGAGACTGCCGCGCGCACCACCCTTGCACTCGACCTGCTGGCGGCGGCACTCGAGGAGGAACGGTTCACGGCGGCCTGCCGGGTCGCCACAACGGAACTGGCGATCCGGCTGGGCTGCGAGCGCGTCGCCTTCGGGCTGCTGCGACGGGGCGGTGCCCGGGTGGTGAGCGTCTCGCACAGCGCCCAGTTCGGCCGCAAGATGCGCCTGGTCCGCCACCTGGAGGAGGCGATGGACGAGGCGGTCGACCAGCGCGCCGTGGTGCTGCACCCGGCGGCGGACGCCCTGCCCCTGCTCACCCGCGCGCACGCCGCACTGCTCGAGACCTCGGGCGCCGCGGCTGTGCTGACGGTGCCGATGCTGGTGAAGGACCGCTTCGTCGGCGCCGCCACGTTCGAGCGCGCGGCCGGCCTGCCGTTCGACCAGGCGACGGTGGACCTGGCGGAGGCCGTCGTGGCGATCCTCGCCCCCGCCCTGGTCGACAAGCAGGAGATCGACCGCTGGCTGATCTGGAAGGCCGGCGACGTGCTGTGGCGGCAGGCGGGCGCCCTGCTCGGCCCGATGCATCTTGGCCGCAAGCTGGCGGTGCTGGCCGTGATCGGCCTCGTGCTGGCAGGCCAGTTCGCCCGGGGCGAGTACCGCGTTGCAGCGGACGGCAAGATCGAGGGTGTGGTGCAGCGGGCCGTGGTCGCCCCGTTCGACGGCTTCGTCAACGACGCCACGATCAAGGCCGGCGACACGGTGCACAAAGGCGATCCACTGGTCGAACTGGACGACCGCGACCTGCAGCTCGAGCGGTTGCGCTGGACCACGGAGCGGCAGGCGCACAGTGACGAATACGACGCCGCACTCAGCCAGGGCAAACGTTCGGACGCAGTGCGCGCGCAGAACCTGGTGGCCGAGGCGGACGCGCAGATCCAACTGGCCGACGCCCAACTCGCCCGCGCCCGCATCGCCGCCCCGTTCGATGGGCTGGTGATCTCCGGCGACCTGAGCCAGTCGATCGGCGCCCCCGTGCGCCGTGGCGACACCCTGTTCGAACTGGCGCCGCTGAACGACTACCGGGTGGAACTGGCAGTCCCCGAGCAGCAGGTCGCGAGCGTGCAGCCGGGTCAGCACGGTACGCTGGTGGTGGCGTCGCTGCCCGACCAATCCTTCGGCTTCACTGTGGAACGCACCACGCCGGTCGCCTCCACCCATGACGGCCGCATGGTGTTCCAGGTGGACGCAAAGCTGGACGACCAGTCGCACCGGCTGCGACCCGGCATGGAGGGCGTCGGCAAGATCGACGCCGGCCGCGCGCGGCTGGTGTGGATCTGGACGCGGTCGCTGCTCGACTGGGCCCGGCTCGCCGCGTGGCAGTGGCTGCCGTGAGCGGGGACGGTTTCGCCAGCAACTGGTATCGCGTGGCGCCGCTGCGGCCCCGCCTGCGCAGCCACGCCGCGATGCACCGCCACACCTATCGCGGCAAGGTTTGGTACGTGCTGCAGGACCAGCAGACCGGCCGCCATTTCCGCCTCTCGCCGGCGGCCAACATGCTGCTGTGCCTGATGGACGGCCAGCGCACCACCGAGCAGATCTGGCAGGCCGCCAGCGACCGGCTTGGCGCCGAGCGGCCCACCCGCGCTGACACGCTGCGCCTGCTCGTGCAACTGCATCAGGGCGACCTGCTGCACGCCGGGTTGCCTGAACTGGCCGAACTGGATCGCCGGGCGGAGCGCGACCGCCGCAGCCGCATGCTGGTCTGGCTGCGCAATCCGATGGCGGTGCGCTTCCCGCTGCTGGACCCAGACCGGGCGCTGGAATGGGCGGCCCCGGTGTTGCGCGCCATCCCCGGCTGGTTCGCCGCCCTCGCCTGGTTCGCGCTGATCGCCGCCGGGCTGGTGCTCGCGGCGCTGCATTGGCCGGAGCTGTCGGCCAACGTCTCGGACCGGGTGCTGACGACGCAGAACCTGGTGATGCTGATGCTGCTGTATCCCGCCAGCAAGATCCTGCACGAGTTAGGCCACGCCTTAGCCATCAAGCTCGGCGGTGGCGAGGTGCACGAGGTCGGGATCATGCTGCTGATCCTCGTCCCGGTGCCGTATGTCGAGGGATCGGCGTCGAGCGCGTTCCGGGATCGCCGGGTGCGGATGCTCGCGGCGGCGGCGGGCGTGATGGTGGAGTTGGCGTTGGCGGCGATCGCGGTGTGCTGCTGGGTCGGGCTGTCCCCCGGGCTGTTGCGCGCCGCGATGTTCAACATCGCCCTGCTGTGCAGCGTGTCGACGCTGCTGTTCAATGCCAACCCGCTGCTGCGGTTCGACGGCTACTACGTCCTGTGCGATCTGCTGGAAATCCCCAACCTGGACCTGCGCGCGCGGAAATACCTGCTGTATCTCGTGCAGCACCGCCTGCTCGGGGACGAGACCGTGCGCAACCCGGTGCAGGCCCCGGGTGAGCGGTTCTGGTTCGTGGCCTACGGGCTGACGTCGTTCTTCTATCGGCTAGCTGTGATGGTGGGGATCGTGGTGCTGGTCTCGGCCAAACTATTCGTGCTCGGCACGCTGCTCGCGGTGTTTGCCGCCGTGCAGATGTTCGTCCTCCCGCTGGCCCGCGGCGCTCGGTATGTGTTCACCGGCCGGCAGCTGCAGCACAACCGCCTCCGCGCGGCCTGGATCGTGGGCGGCGCGTTGGCCACGGCCGCGGCATTTCTGTTCGTCCTGCCGCTGCCGTATGGCGCCCTGGCCAGCGGCGTGGTGTGGGTGCCTGAACAGGCGATCATCCGGGCCGGCGCGGACGGCTTCGTGCAACGGCTCCTGGTGGCCCCCGACACGGACGTCGCGGCCGGCGCGCCCCTGTTCGCCCTGCAGGACCCGGCGGCCGCGGCGCAGCTCGAGGTGTATCGCGCCGACCTGCAGGTGGCCGAGGGCCGGTTCCAGGAAGCCAACCTGATCGACCGCAACCGCGCCCGGCTGGCGAGTGACCAGCTGGATCGCGCCCGCGCCACGCTCGCCCGCGCCGAACAGCGCCGCCAGGACCTGCAAGCCGCAGCATTGCAGGCGGGTATCTTCATCGTGCCGGACGCCGCGCGCCTGCCGGGCCGCTTCGTGCACAAGGGCGACCTGCTCGGCTACGTGATCGCCCCCGGCGACCGGGAGGTGCGCGTGGTGGTGCCGCAGGCCGAAATCGACCTGGTGCGCAGCCGCACCCGCGCCGTCCAGGTTCGCTCCGCCGAGCAGCTGACAGACACGGTGCCGGCGGTGATCGCGCGGGAGATGCCGTCCGCCCTGGACCGCGCCCCCGCGCCCGGCCTGTCCTCGGACAGTGGCGGACCGATGGTGGCTGACCCGAGCAGCTCCGGACGGGAGCGCCCGCTCGGCCAGTTCTTCGAGGTCGTGCTGCATCCGCTGGGTGCGCTGCTGTCCGAGCGCGTCGGCGAGCACGCCTTCGCGCGGTTCGACCTCGGGTGGCAGCCGGTCGGCTGGCGGATCCTGCGGCAGGTGCGCCAGGTCACGCTGCGGATGATCAATGACTGAGATCACCCTTCCCGCCCTGATGCGGCACCCCGAGCGGGCCTTACCGCGCGACTCCGCCTGGACCCGGCTCACCGTGGCGGCAGATGCAGCGTTGCGCGCCCGGGCCACCCGACGGCGGGCCGCCGGGCTGGCAGGGGTTGTGGGGATCGCCGAACGGCTCGGCCCGGCGCTGCGCAGCCACAGCGACGGCCGGCTTCGCGAGGAGGCGGCCGCAGTGGGCGCCGATCTGCGCGCCCGGCCGCAATGGCTGGACGACGAGTTAGGCCGGGCCTTTGCCGTGGTACGCGAGGCGGCGGCGCGCAGCCTCGGCCAGCGCCCCTACGACGTGCAGTTGCAAGGCGCCCATGCGGTGCTGCGCGGGATGGCGGCGGAGATGGCGACGGGTGAGGGCAAGACGCTCGCCGCCGGGATCGCAACCGCGGTCGCCGGGCTGGCCGGCGTGCCGGTGCACCTGGTGACGGTGAACGGCTACCTGGCCGAACGCGACGCTGCGGCGATGCTGCCGCTGTACTCGATGCTCGGCCTGAGTTGCGGCGTGGTGACTGACGCCGTCCTCCCCGCTGCCCGCCACGATGCCTACCGGTGCGACATCACCGTCTGCACCGGACAGGAGCTGGCATTCGACTACATGCGCGATCGCCTGCGGGCCGGGCGTCGCGCGGGGGAGTTGCGGAGCCGGGTCGCCGGCCTGGTCCGGCCTGCCGGACAGCCGTCGGCGGGACTGCTGCGCGGCTTGCACTTCGCCATCGTGGACGAGGCCGACAGCGTCCTGATCGACGAAGCCCGCACCCCGCTGGTGCTGGCGGTCGAGACATCGGCCGAGCGCGATACCGCGATCTACGACCGCGCCTTGTCCGTCGCAGCTGACATGCGGCCAGGCGAGGGGTTCCGGCTGTTCGCCAACGAGCGCCGCATCGCCCTGCTGCCCGAGGCGCGGGACCGGTTGCAGGCCCTGGCCGCCGAGGGGTTGCCGTGGGACGAGCCGGCCGAGCGCGAGCGCCTGGTCACGCTGGCGTTGACCGCGCTGCACACGCTGCACCGCGACGAGCACTACCTGCTGGACGACGGCAAGGCCGGTATCATCGACGAGTTTACCGGGCGCATCATGCCCGACCGCACCTGGAGCGACGGCCTGCAGGAAATGGTCGACCGCAAGGAGGGGCTTGCCTTGTCCCCGAACCGCACGACCCAGGCCCGCATGACCTACCAGCGCTTCTTCCGCCGCTACCGCCGCCTCGCCGGGCTGAGCGGGACGCTGAGCGAGGTGGCCGGCGAACTGTGGACTACGTACAATCTGCGGGTCGCCACCATCCCGACCCACCGGCTGGACCGCAAGACGCTGCTGTCGCCGCAGGGCCATGCCAGCGAGGCGGAGAAATGGCATGCGATCGCGGCGTCCGTGGCCCTCATGCACCGGGCCGGGTCCCCCGTGCTGATCGGCACGCGCACCGTAGGCGCATCCGAATTGGCCAGCCGCGCGCTGACACAGGCCGGGCTCGCGCACGCGGTGCTGAGTGCCGCCCAGCCGTCGGCGGAGGCCAGCATCATCGCGCACGCCGGCCAACCCGGCGCCATCACGGTGGCCACCAACATGGCCGGGCGCGGCACCGATATCCGGCTCGGCGCGGGCATCGAAGCGGTGGGTGGCCTGCATGTCGTGATCAGCGAGCCGCACGAGGCGCGCCGGATCGATCGTCAGCTCGCCGGACGGTGCGGCCGACAGGGTGACCCGGGCGCCGTCGCCAGCCACGTGTCGCTGGACGACGCGGTGCTGCAGCGCCATTGCCCCGGCCCGGCGCTTCGCCTCGCGGGCTGGCGCGCGCTGCCGGGTCGTGGACGCTGGGTGCTCGCCTTGTCGCGCCTGGCGCAGCGCCGGGCCGAGCGGCTGCACGCCAGGATGCGGCGGGACCTGCTGCGCTCGGACGAGTGGCTCGGCGACGCACTCGCCTTCGCGGGAGAGGCGGAATGAACGCTCAGGCGTCGAGCGACCGCGCGCGCGGTCAGGGGTGGGCGCTCGCCGAGACGCTCGGCGTCCCGAATGTCAGCTTGCAACGCGTCCCGGCGGCCAGTACGAGGCCGGGATTGGGTAGGTCCAGCCTAATGCCGAACGTGCCGCTGCCGGCGTCGAACACACGATCCACCACCGTGACCTTGGCCGTGCGCGTCGCGCCGTCGTCCAGGCTGACCGTTCCGGTATCGCCGACATGGATCGCGTCATGGTAGCGCACCGGCGGGTAGGCCTCGACGAACAGCGGGTTGATCGCGGCCAGCGAAACGATATGCGTATCGGGATGCACGTACTCACCCGGCCCGAGCAGCCGCTCCGTCACCACGCCGTCGATCGGGCTGCGGATAATGCGCTGCTCCAGCTCGGCGCGCGACCGGGCCAATTCGAGCTGCGCCATCTGCTGGTCCAGCACGGACATCGCGAGGTCCTGCTGCGCGACCTGCAGGGTGGTCTTCAACTCCGCCACCTTCTGCGACGTGACGGTGAGGCCCTCCGTCTGCTTCGCCGCGCGCTGCACCTCAAGCTGGGCCGCGTCCACCTTGGCCTGGTGCGAGACCACGTCGGCGACGCTCTCCGCCCGTGCCTTGCGCAGCGCGACGGACGCGGCCTCCACGCCCGATTCCAGCCGAGCCAGTTCCTGTCCCTTCTGCACGACGGAGCCACGATCGACCGAAACGGATTCCAGCGTGGAGGAGACCGGGCTGCCGATCTTCAGCACCATGGACGGATTGACGAGGCAGTCGAAATCGACGGCGCCTGCCGGGGTGGCCTGCACCAGCGTACTCAGCGCCAACAGCAACGCCCAACGCATGCCCGCCATCGCAATCCCCCTCGTCGTTGGCTATCGGTTAGCCGAGAAGCGGGCGATTGTCGCGCCTCAAAGCGGCATGCTGCGAGCGATCAATATCTTGAACTCAAGGACGTGATTTGATGTCGACCCGCGTTTATTTTTCCGGCCTGGACGCCAACGGTATTCTGCAGCTTTGGACCAGCGATGGCACCGCGGCCAACACGGTGGAGATCGTCTCGCCGCTCGCCTCCGCCGCCGGGCTCGACCCGGCCGATTTGGTGGCGCTCGCCGGACGGACGCTGTTCGTCGGCACGGATAGCCAGGGGAACCGGCAGCTCTGGACCACGGACGGGACCACGAAGGGCACGGCGCCCGTGGTGGTCACGGCCGCAAGCGCAAATGGCCTGCAGCCCGATGACATCACGCCGTTCGGCAGTGGGGCATTGTTCGCCGGCGCCGATCCGACCGGGATCGGCCTGTTCTTCTCGGACGGCACGACGGCCGGCACGGTGGAGCTGACGGCGAATGACGGCGTGCAGGGCGGCCCCGACCCGGCGGACATCACAACGCTGGGCGGCGGCTCGCTGGCGGTGTTCGCCGGCTTCGACGCGACCGGCAGCGATCAGCTGTATGTCACGAATGGCACTGCCACCGGCACCGGCGTGATCACCGTGGCGAACTCGGGACCCTTCGGGCTGGTGCCCACCAGCATCACCGCGTTCGGTACAGGAGCGTTGCTGTTTGGCAACGACGCTAACGGCAACACCGGGCTGTATGCCACCGACGGGACCATGACCGGGACGACCGAGTTGCTCGCCGCGCCCGCGAACGCGACCGATTCCGACCTGGTCTCGCTCGGCAGCAAGGCTCTGTTCGCCTCGGACAACCAACTCGCCGTCACCGACGGGACCGCGTCCGGAACCGCCATCCTGACCGTCGCCGGCGCCTCGGCCGCCGGCCTGCAACCCTCGGACATCACCGCCATCGGCAGCCAGGCCTTGTTCAGCGGCGTCGACACCACGGGCGATACCGGCCTCTGGGTCACGGACGGAACCGCGATCGGCACGGTCGAAATCGTGCCCGCGAACGCACCCGCGTCCGACCTGGCGCCCACCGACATCACCGCGTTCGGCAGCGGCGCGCTGTTCAGCGGCACGGACAGCAGCGGCCTGACCGAACTATGGGTCACCGACGGTACTGCCGCCGGCACCACCGAGATCGTGCCGGCCGGCGCCTCCACGGCCGCGGGGCTGCAGCCGCAGGACATCACCGTCTACGGCAACGTCGCCCTGTTCGAAGGTCTGGACGCGAACGGCGACGAGCAGCTTTGGCAGACGAACGGAACGGCCGCCGGAACAGTGGAGGTTCCGGCAACAGGGGCCTCGGCGTCCGGGTTGCAACCGAGCGACCTTACCGTCGGCTATTTCAATCCGGCTTGCTTTCTGGCCGGCACCCGTATTCTGACGCCTGCCGGCGAGGTCCCCGTCGAGGCGCTCGCGATCGGTGATCTGGTCGTCAGCGTGCGCGGCGACGCCGCTCCGATCAAATGGCTCGGACGCCGCAGCTACCGTGCCCGCGAGGCCGCCGCACATCCCGGCGTGGCGCCGATCCGTTTCCGCACCGGCTGCCTCGGCTACGGGCTGCCGCACCGCGACCTGCTGCTTTCCCCCAGTCACGCCCTGTTCCTCGACGGCGTGCTGGTCCCCGCCGGGGAGTTGGTGAACGGGACGACCGTGGTGCGCGAGCGCGTCTGTGATGAAGTTCGCTACATCCATATCGAACTGGAGCGTCACGACGTGATCTTTGCGGAAGGGGCGCCGTGCGAGACGTTCCTGGACGACGAGGGTAGCCGCTGCGTGTTCCACAATGCCGCGGACTACGTCGATGACGGCCAGGACTGTGGCGGGTTTTGTGCGCCGCGGGACACGAGTGGTTACGCCCTCGAAGCCATCCGACGCCGCATAGAAGCTGCACTACCGGCTGAGGCATAGCCTAACCTCCCCTC
>CAXTCJ010000129.1:0-1131 GCA_964242215.1 uncultured Acetobacteraceae bacterium
GCGGGATATTCCACAACGCTTCGGAGTTCGCAGCGCTGTACCCGGACGCATTGGATGCTGGGCTATTCTGCGCGCCGCGTGTGACCGATGGATATCAGATTGAGGTGATCCGGCAGCGGCTGGGGGTGGTGGCGCGAGACAAGGCGTTGGCGGCCTAGGAGGACCACCCCCTACATGTACGCGGCCGTTGCTAGGGTGTCCGGAGGCGTATCCCGTGTCGCGTCGTATGAAAATGGCTCTGTCGCAATTTGCGTGCACGGTTTGGTCGGCTGCCGGCTTCGTGGTCTGTTCGGGAATGAGAGAGCAGCAGCGGTGGGACCTCGGTCCAGGATCCCGGGTGGTTGGAACGGAGCATCTGCCCGATAGGTGGGTCGTAACAGCTGAGCCAACTGGGTCGCGGGCATGATGCGCCACATCAAACGGTTGCTCCGCAACGGGGGGCCGCCTTCGTCGACTTCGTAGCGGTCGGGCTGAAGGCGACGGCGCGGGACAAGGCGCGCCGGCGGCCTATTTCATGCTGAACGATCCATTGGCCTTGGCGACGCTGGGCAACCACACCGATGCGGCGGGCTTCGCCGATTGCGAGCGGATGGTGGCCGCGTTGGATGCCGGGCTGTGGGCCGCGCGGCCCGCGTCGAAGCCGGCGCGCCTGGACTTTCGCGGCGCACAATGATCGCGTCCGGAACAATCCTGTTGCCACCGACATATCCCGGCGTATCCAGCGTACGCATCCGCGATCTGTACCGCGCGGCCACCGCGCAGGCGCACTTGGCCTTGCCGCCCGTGCGGTATCCTCTGCTGCAACTGAAGCCGCTGCAGGTCGCGATAATCGGCCTCATCGAGGACGCCGGGTGGAGACGCTGGCGGTCCGCCGCTTCCCTGGCCTGTGCCGGTTGTGGGCCGGGTTCCACGAGGCGCAGCCCGGTGGCGTGCAGACCGTCGTCACCCTGATGGCGCGCCTGGCCAGAGCCCTGCTCGACCCCGACATCGATGATGGTGACGGCTTCGTGGCGAAGGGGTGCGCGTTGTTTCGGACGGACCCGGAGCAGTGGCAGGATCCGCCATTCAGTCACCGCGTCGGGGGTTTGCTGGCCAACGATCTCGGTCAGATGCGGCTGCAGTTCAATGCCC
>CAXTCJ010000129.1:1231-9464 GCA_964242215.1 uncultured Acetobacteraceae bacterium
GCAAGATGATGCGCTGAGCCTCACGGTGGAGACGGCGCGCGGCGTAGCCGGTGACGGCACGGCCAACAACACGCCGGGTGAGGCCAGTCCCACCCCGGGCGCCCGCGACGCCGGGTCGGACACGGTGGGGGCGGTGCTGGCGACCTACCCGGAATGGGACAGCGCCGCCGGCGTGGAACGGCCGGATTGGACCACCTTGTGCGACACCCAGCCTGCCCCGCCTTGGCCGGCGGCACTCCACAGCGGAGCGCCGCCGCATCTACGCTTAAGGCCGGCGGCCAGCGCCGGTTCGACGCCCGACTCCGCTGCGACGATGGCGGCCTCGGCCTCCGCCGGCGGGTAGTCGAAGTCGATCGCCACGAAGCGCTGCTTGGTCGACTCCTTCAGGTCCTTCACCGCACTTTGGTAGCCGGGGTTGTAGCTGACCACGAGCAAGAAATCGGGATGTGCCGGGGCGAGTTTCCCCTCGCGGTCGAGCGGCAGGACGCGCCGGTTGTCGGTCAGCGGATGGATGATGACAACGGTGTCCTGCCGCGCCTCGACGACCTCGTCCAGGTAGCAGATCGCGCCATGCCGCACCGCTGTCGTGAGCGGGCCGTCGCTCCAGACCGTGCCCCCGGGATGTAAGCAGAAAGCAACCGGCGGAGATCGGCGGCTGTCATGTCCTCGTGACACGCCACGGTGATCAACGGGCGCCCGAGGTCCCAGGCCATGCGCTCGACGAACCGCGTCTTGCCGCAGCCGATTGGTCCTTTGAGCATGACGGGAAGCGCACTCGCCGCGGCAGCCTTGAAGACCGCCGGCTCGTTGGCGACCGGGTGGTAATTCGGCGCTCGTCAAATCGATACGGGATCAGGTCCATGAGGCCTCTCCTATGCCGCAGCGCGGCGGATCAGGCGGTGTAGTGCGCCGTTTGCCTGTTCTGCAACAGATGTTTGATCCCATTGAGTCGGCGGGAGATACGCGATGTGCAGGGCCGTTCTTCTCGCGCGGTCCGTCGCCGTAGCCCGGCATCGGCGGCAGGTGCAGCAACATGGTGAACCGTGTCGTGCGCTCTACCAGGGTGCCGATGGCTGAGTTGCGACGACCGGTTGGTCCGCCTTGGCTGCCCTGATCCGAGTGATGCAGCAGTGCGTCCGGTCTACCGCGGCGCCAGATCGCCATCATCAACGCATCCGCGATCAGCTGGGCAGCCATCGTGGCGCTCATGGACCGGCCGACCACACGACGCGAGAGCAGGTCGATGACGGCCGCCACATAGAGCCAGCCTTCGACCGTCCAGATGTAGGTAAAGTCGGCGATCCACTTCTGGTTCGGCGCCGTGGCCTCGAGCTGCCGATCCAGCACGTAGCGGCAATCTGACAGCGCCTTCCCGTAATCTCGATGAAGGGAGTGCGATGATTAGGCGGCCTGAGTCCTTGCACGCCATGCGCCGATCTCAGGCTTCTTCAGATGCAGGTTCTCCCGAAGGGTGGCTCCGGCATAGTCCTTCTGGAACAGCCCGCGCCGCTGCAGCTCGGGGACCACAAGCCTTACGAAATCCTCGTAAGAGCCGGGGATGTGCGTCGCAGCGATGACGAAACCGTCGCAGGCGCTGCCGAACCACTCCTCCATCTCGTCGGCAATCTTCTTAGGGGTGCCGACAAAGATAGGAAATTCCTTGATTGTACCGCGCCCGGAGAAGTGCACGAAGTCCCGCACCGACGGGTTCTTCTTGCCGCTAAGCGTGATCACCCGGTCACAGAAGCCACGCCAGCCGGTGATGGCGGCGAGTTCCTCGTCACTGAACGGCTCGTCCAGCGGCTTCTTGCTGAAATCGACGTTCAACACCTCGCATAGTAGGTTCAGCCCATCCACCGGCTTAGCCAGGCTGTCGATATAGGCCTGTTTCTCCGCCGCCATGTTTTCGGATTCGGCGACGATGGCATACACGGCGGGCGCGATGTTGACACTCGCCGGGTCACGCCCGGCGGCAGCGAGCGCCTGCTTCATCTCGCCGTATTGCTTGCGGCCGATCGCAAGGTTGGGGAACACCGCGAAGATCAACTCCGCCCAACGTGACGCAAACAGCCGCCCGCGTCCGCTCTGCCCCGCCTGGATCAGCACCGGGTGGCCCTGCGCCGACCGGGGCACCGGGAATGGGCCACGGGACTGGAAATAGGTCCCGTGGTGGTCGAGCCGGTGCACCTTGGACGCATCTGCGAAGCGGCCGGACTGCTTGTCCACGATCAGGGCGTCATCTGCCCAAGTGTCCCAGTGGCCCATCACCACTTCGAGGAACTCGTCCGCGCGGTCATACCGGGCGTCGTGCTCCAGATGTGCGGAGGCGCCAAAGTTGGCCGCTTCGGAGTCATTCAGCGAAGTTACGATGTTCCAGGCGGTGCGGCCACCCAGCATCAGGTCCATCGTGGCAAACAAGCGCGCCACGTGGAACGGTTCGTAGTACGTCGTTGAATAGGTCGCACCTAAGCCAATCCGCGACGTTGCCATGCCCATGGCGGTGACGATCGGCGTAAGGTCCATCTTCACCGCACGCACCCCGTTCTCCACGGTGGAGGCGTGGTCGTCACCGTAGATATCAGGGATGGCCAGGCGGTCATCAAAAAACGCCATCTGGAACTTGCCATCCTCGAGGATGCGGCCAACACGCTGATAGTAGTCGGGCGTGAGGAAATCGCTCATGCTAGACTCGTGCCGCCACGAGCCGGGGTAGTTCGAGCAGTTCTGCGCCTGCAGGAAGGCGACGAGGGTCATTTGCCTGGAAGAGGCTGTCATGGTCTTCTCCTAAATTGGTCAGATCGCGCCGCTGCTGCGCAGTCCGGCGATCGCAGCCGCATCCAGGCCGAGCAAGGAGCGCAGCACCTCGTCGGTGTCGGCCCCCATGGCGCGGCCGGTGTGGCGTAGTTGGGGTGGGGTGGCGGACATCATGGGCACGCCGGCGGGCAGGGTGACGGAGCCGATGCGCGGGTCGTCCACCACCACCATGTTGCCGCGCGCCTTGAACTGCGGCTCCTCGAAGATGTCGGCGATGCTGTTGATCGGGCCGCAGGGCACGCCAAACGTATCGCACTCCGCCATCAGGGCCGTGTAGTCCAGCCCGCCGACCCACTCCGCCACCAGCGCGTTCACCGCGTCGCGTGCGGCGACCCGGCGTTTCGTGGTGCCGTACGGGCCGTCCTTGGCCAGCTCGGGCCGGCCGATCGCGGTGGCGAAGCGCTCGAACATCTTGTCGCTGCTGCAGGCCAGCGCCACCCAACGGCCATCGCGCGTGCACCAATGGCCATGCGGCACGACGGCGGGGACGTCGGCGCCCATGCGCTCCCGCACCGTGCCGTGCTTGGCGTAGACGGGGGCGATCTCGTCTAGCATGCGGAAGATCGACTCGTACAGGCCGATATCCACCACCTGACCCTCGCCGGTCTGCGCGACCTGGCGTAGGGCCATCATAACTCCAACGCAGCCCCATACGCCGGACATGTAGTCGGCCAGCGATGTGCTGCCGGGCACCACTGGTGGCCGCCCCGGCTCGCCGGCGAGGTACGACAGCCCGCTGAAACCATGGGCGATGCGGGCAAAGCCGGGCTTGCCGCGCAGGGGCCCGGTCTGGCCATAGGCGCTGATTCGCAGCATCACCAGGCGCGGGTTGATCGCCCGCAGCACGTCCCAACCAAAACCCCACTTCTCCATCGTGCCGGGGCGGAAGTTCTCCACCAGCACATCTGCCTCGGCGATCATGCGGCGGAAGATCGCAGCCCCGTCCGACGCGCGCAGGTCCAGCGTCATGCAGCGCTTGTTCCGCGCCTCGCTGAGCCAGGCGAAGGTGTCGCCGCATTCGGTCGGCGTGCCGAAGCCACGCAACGGATCGCCCGTCTTGGGGTGCTCGACCTTGATCACGTCGGCGCCGAAATCGCCCATGATGGTGGCGCAGAATGGCCCGGCCAGGAAGGTCGCGATATCCAGCACGCGTACGCCGCTGAGAGGTTGCGTCGGGCCGGGTTGGGGCCCGGAGTCGCTCATGGTGTCAGGCATGGGGGCTGAATCCTTCGACGCGTTCGATCAGGGCGGCACGGGTGAGTATTTCGTGGGCGCGGCGGGCATGGGCGAGGTCGACCAGCACGCCTTGGACGCCGACGGCCCCCTGTCCGGAGGCCGCAGCCGCATCCAGCCCCGCGACGATGCCGCGCGCCCAGGCAACCTGTTCCGGAGGCGGCGAGAAGACGGCGTTGGCTGGTTCCACCTGGCTGGGGTGGATGGCCCATTTGCCCTCAAACCCCATGCTGCGGGCGCGGGCGGCGCTGGCCTGGAAGCCGACGGGGTCCTTGTAGTCGGTATATGGTCCGTCGATCGGCCGCAGCCCGTTCGCGCGGCAGGCGTTTACGATCCGCGCCAGGGCGTAATGCCACTGGTCGTTCCAATGCAGCTGGCGTTGTCCGGCGGCGTCCGGATCGGTCAGCACGGCGTAGTCCGGGTTGGGGCGGCCGAACACCGTGTCGGGCGTGCGCAGATCGGCGCTGTAGTCACCGACGCCGAACACCATCGCTTCCAGCCGGGGGGAGCTGGCCGCGATCTCGTCTGCGCGGGCGATGCCGCGAGCCGACTCCAACAGCACTTCGATGCCGATTGGCCGCTCCCGCCCTGTCTCACGCTCGACGCTGGCCAACAGCTCGGCCACGAACTGCACGTCGAACGGGCTCTCCGCTTTGGGCAGCAGGATGATGTCCAAACGCGGGCACGCCCGTGCGATGTCCACGATGTCGCGCAGCGCCCACAAGGTGCCGAGCGCGTTCACCCGCACCGCCATGGTGCGCCGGCCCCAATCGAGCGTGTTGAGCGCTTCGATCACCATGCCGCGGGCCGTCTCCTTCGCGGAGGCGGCGACGGCATCCTCGAGGTCGAGGAAGATCACGTCCGCCGGGCTGCTGGTCGCCTTGGTGAGGAAGCGCTGCTGGATGCCGGGCACCGCGAGTTCGGAGCGGTGGGCGCGGGCGGTCATCGCGCACCCGGCTTGCGGCCGTGGGACGGCCGCAGAATAGTCAGGCGGTGAATATCAATCTCAATCTGCTGCAAACTTTCATCGAGCTGGCGGAGCACCGCAACTTCCGCCGCGCGGCCGAGGCGATCGGGCGCACGCAATCCGCCGTCAGCATGCAGATCCAGCAATTGGAGGCGCAGCTTGGCCTGCAACTGTTCACCCGCACCACGCGCCAGGTTCGGCTGACCACCGAAGGCGAGCAGTTGCTGAGCCATGTCCGCGCCGGGATGACGGAGCTGATGGCGGGGCTGCGGCAGGCGAACGGGCTGGCGGCGGCGCATCGTGGCCGGGTTGCGATCGCCTGCGCGCCCAGCGTGGCGGGCACAAGGCTGCCCGAGGTAATGGCCGAGTTCCAGGCCGCTTATCCCGGCGTCAGCGCCCGGCTTCGCGAGCTGCCGCTGACCGGCATCATGGACGCCGTTCGAATGCAGGACGTGGATTTCGGCATCGGTCCGACACCGACGGTGCTGAATGGCCTGGCATTCCGGCCGCTGCTGGTCGATCCGATCTGCGCGCTGTTCCGCACCGGCACGATGCGGGGCAAGCGCGGCATTGCGCTGGCCTCCCTGGTGTCGCACCCGGTGGTCCTGATGGGCGGGCTGCGCCCCCTGGTGGAGCCCGCGGCGCACGAAGCGGGAGTGACGCTCGGCGTGCGCTACGAGGCGCAGCAGATCCTGACCGTGTTGGGCCTGGTGCGGGCCGGGCTGGGCGTCGGCATCGTGCCGAATATCGCCGTGCCGCGTCCGCTCGCCCGCGGCATCGCCGTGCTGCCGATCGTCACACCGGCATTGACGCGGGAGGTCGGCATCATCACGCAATACGGCCGCCCCTTGTCGCCGATCGCGGCCGAACTCACGCGCCTGTTGGAACAGCGGCTGCAGCCGACTCATGCCTGACGCTCCATTGCGGCATCGAGCGTCGCGCCGTCGGTGGGGCGGAGCTGCTCGAGGGTGCGGTTGCGGGTCTCGATGCCTAACACCGCGATCAGCAGCGCGGTGACCAACATGAAGCCGGACAGCGTGAACACCACGCCCGCCACGCCGTAGGCCGTGAACAGCGCCACCACGGCATAGGGCATGAAGATAGACACCACGCGCCCCGCCGTGTTGCAGACGGCGGCGCCGCGCATGCGCAACTCGGTGGGGAATTGCTCCGGCACATACAGCGCCCAGCCGGCGCCGATCAGCACGCCCATGAAGAAGGTGAGCGCGAAGCCGACCACCACCACCTGGGTCGCAGTGGCGGCAAACGGGTAGATGATGCCGAGCACCGCGGCGGCGAGCGTGCAGACGACCAGGCTCGGTTTGCGCCCGAACCGTTCAGCCAAATACATCGACACGGCGTTGCCGAGCGGGCTGCCGAAAGACATGGCGGCGGTGAAGGCCAGCGACGAGCCGATTCCCAGCCCCTGCTTGACGAAGAAGGTCGGCAGCCAGCCTACGAAGCCATACAGTGCGATGCTGATGGCGATGATCAGCGTGCTGCCGACGATGGTGCGGCCGAGCAGTTGCCCGGTGAACAGGGCGGAGATCGGCTTCTGCGGGATGACGGGAGTCACGCTGTAGCCGGGTTGTGCGAGCGGGGCCGTGCGCGCGGCCTGAGCCTCGATCTGCACGAGGGTTGCCTCGGCCTCGTCGAACCGCCCCTTGCTTTCGAGCCACCGCGGCGACTCCGGCAGCCCGCGCCGCAACAGCCAGACGGCAAGCGAGCCGATGCCAACGAGGGCGAACATCCAGCGCCAGCCGAACGAGGGTATGATCAGCGCGCCCAGCACGTTAGCCACGAACAGGGCCGAGTTGGTGATGATCGCCAGTCCGCCGGCCCAACGCGCCCGCGTGCCCGGCGGCATGAACTCGCCGATCATGACGTAGCCGCACACGACCTCGGCCCCGATCCCGATGCCCATAACCAAGCGGGCCGCCGTCAGCCAGTTGATATCGGGGGCGAAGGCGCCGGCCAGGGAGGCGGCGCCGAAGATCAGCAGGTTCACCTGGTAAGCAGTCCGCCGCCCCAAGCGGTCACCCATCAAGCCGGCGACGAATGCGCCGATCGTCATACCCACGAAGGTGGCGGCGATGAAGTGGGCGTTGTGCGGCAGGTCCGAGAAGCCGGACTTCGTCGTGGCTCCAAGCACGCCAGCGGCGATGTAGGAGTCGAGTCCGTCGAAAAACATGCCAGCACCAACCAGCGCGAACAGTCGCCAATGAAAGCTGCCAATTGGCAACCGGTCGAGCCGGCCAGCCGAATTGATGATGCGTGCCGTCAATGGATCTTCCCCCCCCCCTGCGTGCCCGGCTGTCACCGGCATTATTTAGCTAAGGAGGGCGCGAGACAGCGGCGGCGTCCAACGCGAAGTGCTGAGGCATTGATTTGCTGAACTGATCAATCAGGCAGCTGTCCGCGTCGATCGGGCGGAAACTGGTCTGCTTGTGCGCCGGGTGCGCGCGAGGTCGAGCAGCCAGTCAAGCGGCCCCTCGACGCCGTCGACGGCCAGCACCGGGGCGGCCGCCGGACTTGGCTGACGCCGCGGTGGCTGGTCCCAGCCGTCCAGCGCAAGGACACGTTGGGCAGATGCCGGCGGTGCCGACCCGTCCTTCAGCCGGCTTCGTAATGCGGCTGCAGGTCTAAGCGCATGGCCGGCCAGTCGGCCTGGATGCGCTCCAGTGCCCGCCACGGTGTCCAGTCCGCCGACCAGAACCTCAGCTGCAGCCTGTCCTCTCCCGCCGCCAGCTTTGGCACGGGTGCCCTGGTGGGGGCCGTATCCGTGCCACGTGGCTCAGCACCTGCGTGGTGCCCCAGTGCTGCCAGAGCTAGGCCAGGGCGTCCGGGTGATCGGGGCCGAGGAGCGGGACCGCGGCCGGCACCGGCACTAACGCGTGCAGGTCGAACGGGCAGGCCCGGCTGTGGCCGATCCGGGCCAGGGCGACGGCGTGGCGATGCTCCACCGCCTCACGAAGCTGGCCCGCCAGCACGCGGGCCCCGGTCAGGCTAAGCGCGCGATGGGCTGGGCCAATCAGCAGGTGGAGCCAGTCCTCTTGCAGGCTGTCCGCGTCGCGTCATCGAGGAGCTCGAACCCGGCGGTGCGCATTTCCGGAGCTGCGCGACACTATCGACACTACCAACGCAGCAAGGGATGTTCTCCCTGCAGGTTCTGGGCGCCGTCGTCCAACTCGAGCGGGCTCTGATCGCCGAACGCACCAA
>CAXTCJ010000129.1:9564-15329 GCA_964242215.1 uncultured Acetobacteraceae bacterium
AGGTTCTGGGCGCCGTCGTCCAACTCGAGCGGGCTCTGATCGCCGAACGCACCAAAGCAGGCCTGAGGTCCGCGCGCAGCCGCGGCCGCGTCGGCGGCAATCCCGGGCTGCGGAACGGCGACCCGGAGGCGATCCGAAACATGCGGGCAGCCCGAGACTCGGCGCATTTGGACGGGGTGATTGCTCAGCTGGACTCATGGTTGCCAACCGTGCGGCGGATGCGTCCGGACCAGCCCTGAGGTGACTTGGTCCGGGTGCTCAATCGGGATAACGCCGGCCATTGGACAGTGAAGCTGCTCCGCCGTAGGCGCGTCCAACATAGTGGCACGGCACATCGACGAAAATGAGCCGGTGACGGTGCTGCCGGACGCGGAAGTACTGAATTTATGCCGAGAGGCGATGGAATACGACCGTATCATTAATGCGGAGCGGAAGGGTGCATCGTTCGAACGGCCGGAGATCAAGACGGTGTTGGAGCCGTCTGAGCGAAACCTGCCGAGCGAAGGATGGCATGATAGCCCTGCATCGTCGAACGAAACGCCACTACGCCAGTCGGCAGCCTGTTCAACGGGACGGGCCAACGATCGGACGCCGTTCGCAGCCTGGCGGCG
The DNA here is from genome assembly GCA_964242215.1 of uncultured Acetobacteraceae bacterium. Classification (GTDB taxonomy): domain Bacteria; phylum Pseudomonadota; class Alphaproteobacteria; order Acetobacterales; family Acetobacteraceae; genus LMUY01. The sequence goes on from CAXTCJ010000129.1 coordinate 10,176, forward strand.
AACCTGATGACGCTATTTGGTGGGGACGAGGCTCGTCTGAGCTGCACCTTCAGGCTGGTCAATCTGCATTTGGAACACCCGCGCTTCTTTCGAAAGAGCGGCGATTTCAGCAATGAACATTTCTCTTGGTGATTACGCGATAAGCGCCCAGACCTCTGGCCGGAGAAACGTGATATGGCAAGTTCACCTGAAGTCGATACCAGCATTCCCGACGAGTACCTCTTGCGCCTTCTATATTGTAGCAAGATTCCGCGCTCGAAGAGTTCCAACCAAATAGACGACGACATTGAGATCATCCTGCGGAAAAGTCGTGAGGAGAATCAACAATTCGGAATTACCGGCGTTCTAGTGACCGACAGGAAGATGTATTCCCAGGTGATTGAGGGACCGCCTCCGGTGATCAAGCACCTTATAGGTCGGATATCATGCGATGATCGTCACGGCGACATAAAGATTGTCAGCTACCATAACTCACAAACGAGGGTTTTCAGAGAGTGGTCAATGGCATTTCTCGCAACCACCCGAAACCTGGAAGCAGAAGATCATATATTCCCCACCAGCGACGCCGGATCGAACATTCTCGCCATATCGTCCTTCTGCTCGTCCGTTCGAAACTGCTTACTTGAGAAGGCAGTCTTTTGATCTGCGCCGTCTACTTGCCTCGCAGAGTTGGCTGATGCTTTGCTCGGCGGTCAAACCTAGACCTACAAGCTAGGAACGGAATATTCGAGAGGCATCGTAATTTAGATGCGTAGACCTGGTCGATTGTCGACTTGCTTCATCTTACCGCCAAGCTGAGCTACCAAAGCCTTCATGATTCGCGAGCGGAATCCTTCTTTTACTCGGACCACCCCGCACCCCCTGTCCGAGACCGAACCACGGACGTGCGGATCTCGCCTTTGAGTGGGCACCTCCCATGAACCAGGAGTTCGCGGCCGCAGAGGATCGCCATACCGTCTGCCGTCATCAGACGGCTCACCTCATCCATGTGGGTGGTCAGAATATCGTCGAGCGCTTCGTCGCAGGAGAACAGCCCCACGATATCGTCTTCGAGGCTCCGGAGATGCAGGCGCTCCCGGTAGCCCTGGGCTTCGTCCTTGGCCTTGATCCAGCGGCCCAAGCTGCCCACTAGCGAGCGGCACTCGCTCCGTACGTCGTAGGTCAATGACCGTGGGGTCTCGTTATTGCAGGCGATGACACCCCACAGCACGCCTTCGCGGATAATGGAGAAGGATGCCGAGGCATGGACCTCCATGTTCAGCGCCCGGATTCGCTCCACCGAGATGGCTTAGGATGACGCAATTACCTGGCTCCGGAGTTTTTCGGCATCATGCCAACGGCACGCCGCGGGGCGGCCCGGCTGCACGCTTTGCACGGCGACCGTTCGACGTGTTCTGTTGGACAGAGCGCATTAACGATTTATTGACCGCGTATCGGCATCCTTCATTGCGCAACAGCGCAAGAAGGCTCCTGGGTTGCCCACATCACCATCCCGATTCCGCGTACCGCGTGGGTTGTTCCTCGCAGTGATAGTCGCCGCCGTGGCGTTGCCGTCCTTGGCGGCGCTCGGCGGCGGGCTGCTGCTCGTCGAGCAGACCCACCGTCAGTTCCAGCCGGGAACGCTGGAGATCAAACGGGGCAGCGTGGTGCGCTTTACAAACGCTGATCCTTTTCCGCATGAAATGTACATAAACGCGCCGGATTTCGTCGTTGAGACAGGCATCCAGGACCCTGGCACCACGCAGAATGTGAGTTTTTCAGTTTCTGGAACCTTTACGGCCCACTGCGCCATCCACCCTCTGATGTCGCTGAAAATCGATGTTAAGTAGGCTGAAGGCCGCATGTGTGGCTGCAGCCGTTCTGTTAGGAGGCGCGGGAGAGCCGACCGGAATCGACACAATCGCTGCATTCCGCGCGCAATTCGGCGTTGACCCAGCGTCACCAGAGAGACCGGTCCATGCCAAAGGCATCCTTCTACAAGGCATCTTTACGCCGTCGCCGGGCGCTGCCGCATTTAGCCGGGCCCCTCATCTCGCCGGTCCCTCTGTCCATACGCTAGTGCGACTGGACGATTTTGCGGGAGTTGTAGAGTACCCGGATGCTGGCCCGGCTGCAGCGCCGCGCGGCATGTCGGTCAGGTTCCTGCTGCCGGACGGCACAGACACTGACATAGTTGCCCACTCCTACGACGGCTTTCCCGCGGCGACACCGGAGGAGTTCCTGGCGTTCATTCGCGCCGTGACCGCCGGCAACGCAGGCGCGCCGCCCGGCGATGGCGTACTCGACCGGTTCTTGTCCGCGCACCCGGCTGCTCGCGCCTTCCGACAAGCGCCGAAACCGGCACCGGCTGGCTGGGCGAATGAGAGCTTTTTTGGCGTCAATGCATTCCGCTTCGTGGACGCCAGTGGACGGGGGCGATTCGGCCGGTACCGCATTTTACCAGTCGATGGCGACGCGCGGCTAAGTGCCGTAGAGGCTGCAGCGGCAGACCCGGACTATTTGCGCCAGGGTCTGTTGGCGCAGTTGTCGGGGCGCCCCGTTGCTTGGCGCATCCTCGTGCAAGTGGCATCGGATGACGACGTGACTAACGATGACACCGTACATTGGGCGACCGATCGCCGGGTCGTGGAACTAGGGGTGCTACAGATTGACCATGAGGCGCCCGGCGGCGCTGCGGCTGAACGTGCGGTAGCGTTCTCGCCACTCAATCTCGCCGACGGGATCGAGCGATCCGACGACCCAATCCTGACGGCCCGGGCACGTGCGTACGGTGAGTCGTTCCGCCAGCGTTTGCCGTAAACGTGTCAATCCGGTGGACGATCTTGGCCGGATGCTTTTGCATGGCCTTGGTGACGGTGGCATTGGGGCTGTTCGACCACTCTTCGGAACGAGCAGTCGGCCAGGGCGCCGCGACGCTTTACGAAAAAGCGTTCCTCGGCATGAGCTACTTGCGGTCTGCACAGGTTAGCTTTGCGCGTTCGACTGCGGGCTGCCGCGCCATCAACGCGCCCTGCAAGCCGTCGCATGACCAGTTGGCGGAGATACTGTCCGATATCGGCGTGGCGGCTGAGCGAACTCTGTCGCGAGGCGGTAGCGACGCGGTTGCAGCGCTGTCGGCCGCGCTCCGCCGCCCTCTAGCCAACCCGCCAGTTTCGGAGGATTGGGAGCCGATCGACAAACAATTCGACATCGCAGTGGAAATGATGGCGGCTGATGGATACCGTACGCAGCGCGACGTTGCTCGCCTAGCTGCGCAAGCGGAGCAAGGTAATTTGCTGGCGATCGGTGGGGCACTCACAGCAGCCATTGGCGTTACGGCCATGCTCAGCCTGTGGCTTGTCCCACCGTTGCGGCGTGCAGTGAAGTTTGCTGAAGCCATCGCGGCGGGGCGCCTGGATATACCGCCGCCTACGCGCGGGCGTGGAGAGGCGGCGGTGCTGTTGCGCGCCTTGTCGCAACTCTGCGCCAGCCTGGCGGCGCTGCGCGCCCGCGACGCTGACATGCAGCGAGCGCAGCAAGCGATAGCCGCAGCGGATGCCGCCCGGCAGGTCCGGGAGGCGCTGGCGCATCGTTTTGAGAGCAGCGTCGGCGCCGCGGCGGTAGGTGTGATCCAAACTACGGTCACCCAGTCGGGCAGCATGGCGGCAATCGGCGCTGAGGCGGCCGCGGCCGAGCGGTCGCTTTCCGCCATCGCACATGCCACTCGGCGCATGACGGGGGAGGTGCGAAGCATCACCGAGGCTGCGTGGGACCTGTCGCAGACGGTGGCGTCCATCGACCGTCAGGCGGGTAGCAGCGCGGCGATGTCTGCCTCAGCCCAATCGGCCGCTCAGGCGACGGACGCCACCGTTCAGCGCCTTGCCGGCGGTGCAGTTCGGATTGGAGATGTTGCCACGCTCATCAGCCAGGTTGCGTACAAAACCAAACTGGTGGCGCTCAACGCCGCGATCGAGGCGGCATCCGCCGGGCCGGCAGGGCGCGGCTTCGCCGTCGTTGCGGCAGAGGTCAAGGCCCTGGCGCTTCAAACCGCGTGTGCGGCGGCGGAGGTGTCGCAGCAGATCGCGGATATGCGCCAAACCACGACCGTAGCGGTGGACGCAATCCGGCGGATAACCGGAATCACTGCTGAGCTGGCAGCTGCCAGCGGCGACATTGCCGAGGCTGTCAGCCGACAGAGCGCCGCCACGGAGGCGATTGTCCACAGCATGGTTCGTGTGTCCGCCGAGGCATTAGAGGTCCAGGCAGAATTGGACGGGTTGGAATGCGGTCAGGGAAGGCTTGGTGATACGCTCGCTGATCTCGATCGTGTCGTTCGGCAGGCGGCCGAACAGGGCGAGACGATACAGCGCGAAAGCGCCGCATTTCTCGACGGGCTTCGCGCCGCATAGCTGGATAACTCTGCTCATGCCGTAAATTCGCGGCTAGTAGTGACTCTGACTCATTTCAGCTGCTGTTTCTACACAGCCGACTACGTGGCCGCCACACGCCAAAGCCGGGCTGAAGACCAAGCTACTGGCCGTAAACCCTGAGTATAGGCTCATGCTCACGGCTTCGCTACGTGAGTAGATTCCGAACCTGCCGCGAGGTCTGCGAACACCACATGATCACTCACCATCGCTAAGGTCACCGCGATCCAACGATGGGCCAAGCGAGGGTGGGAGTATGTATAGGCGGCAGAGGGGGACAGCATGTCTGAGGTGGCCCTGATCGTCTGGACAGGTTGGCGGCGAAGATAAGCTAGTCCCGGGTTCCGATTACTCCGCCATTCTCAGGTCCGCTGCTGCCGGAGCATGCTCCGGCAGCAGCGGACCGCCATAGCCGCTCGATGAAAACATTGTCCATCCAGCGACCGCGGCCATCCATGCTGATCCGGATGCCTGCGTCCATCAGCACCTGAGTAAACGACAGGCTGGTGAGTTGGTTGGCTGCCCTGGTCGGTGTTGAAGATCTCGGGCTTGGCATGCCGGGCCAACGCCTCCCTCAATGCCGCCGTGCAGAACGTCACATCCATGGTGTTGGACAGGCGTCACGACAGCACCCGGCGGCTGTGCCAGTCCATGGTCGCAACCAGATACAAACAGCCCCGCCGCATCGGGATGTAGGTGATGTCGGAGCACCAAACCTGGTTGGGGCGCACGATCGCCAGGTCCCGCA
>CAXTCJ010000130.1:0-11033 GCA_964242215.1 uncultured Acetobacteraceae bacterium
CCGTGTCGTACCAGTTGTAGAAGTGCCCGCGGAAACGTTGCAGCCGCGCCATGGTGGCCAGCGTCGCTTCCAGCCGCTCCACCGTGTCGGCCAGTCCGGCCCATCCGAAATCATGCGCGGCTGCCGCGGACAGCAGATACAGCCCGACGTTGGTGGGCGAGGTCCGGTGCGCGAGCACGGGCGCCGGGTCTTCCTGGAAGTTGTCGGGCGGCAGCATGGTGTCGGCCGGCGTCACGAAGGTCTCGAAGAAGCGCCAGGTCCGCCGCGCCGTCTTCCGCAACGCCTGCGCATCGGCATGCGACGCCACAGGCCGGTTCGCCGCCGTCACCCGGCTCGCCCAGCTTGCGATAGCCGGCGACACGATCCAGGCGGCAGCGAAGGGCGTCGCAAGCAGCCAGGTCCAGCCGCCTGACCAGGCAGATACCGCCAAAGCCAGCACGCCCAACGCCGAGGCGCCGGCCATGACCCGGTAGTAACCGCCAACGTGCAGCGCCGGTCCGTCCGCCGCCTGCGCCGCCGTCACCCATTGCAGCAGGTTGCGACGTGTCCAGCATACCCGGATGACGGTCCGCCCGATCGCGTCGCTCATCAGCACCGCCTGGTGCGCCAGGAACACGACGATCAGCCCGGCCAGCGCGGCGGCATGCCACGTTCCGCTGCCCAGCATGGCGAGATGATTGCGCAGCGACACCCAGCGCGACCTCGGCGCAATGTCACCGAACACCGGAAGGGCGGCCGGAAGCGCGATCGTCAGCAGCACGAACGCCGTCCAGGTCAGCGCTGCCGGGAACGGCAGCGTCCACCCGGCCAGCAGGGCGATCACTGCGGCCGGCGCCGACAGCGTCCGCCGCAGGTTGTCCAGCATCTTCCAGCGGCCCATTGCCGGAATGGCGCCGCGCGCCGCAGGGCCTTTGCCCAACAAAGTCCCAGGCATGATCCCGGGCACGATCCACGGCAGCAATTGCCAATCGCCGCGCGCCCAGCGGTGCTGGCGCAGCGCCGCCACCGCGTAGCCGGCCGGGAACTCCTCCACCACCTCGATATCGCTGGCCAGACCGGCGCGGGCGAACACACCCTCGAACAGGTCGTGGCTCAGCAGCGTCGAGTCCGCCACCCGGCCCCGCAGCGCCGCATCGAACGCATCCACGTCGTAGATGCCCTTGCCGGCATAGGACCCCTCGCCGAACAGGTCCTGATACACGTCCGACACCGCCGCCGCGTATGGGTCGATCCCGTCCATGCTGGAGAAGATGCGCTGGAACACCGAAGCGCTGCGCCCCGTGGGCAGCGACGGCGTGACGCGGGGCTGCAGCACCGCGTGGCCTTCCACGACCCGCCCGTCCGCCACAAGCGGCGCGTTGAGCGGGTGCGCCATCTTGCCCACCAGCCGGCATACGACGCCGCGCGGCAGCCGCGTGTCGGAGTCGAGCGTCACGACATAGCGCACACCGGCCGGCACGGTAGGCGGGTGGAGGAACGTCGTATCGGTGGCGCCGCGCAGCAGCCGGTTCAACTCGTGCAGCTTGCCACGCTTACGTTCCCAGCCGATCCAACGCGCCTCACCCGCGTTCCAGACCCGGTGCCGGTGCAGCAGAAGAAAGCGGTCGCCGCCCGGCGCCGGGCCGTGCATCTGGTTGAGCCGGGCGATGCCGTCCGCAGCGGCGGCAAGCAGCTCCGTGTCGCCGTCGCTGTGCTCACCCACACTGTCGGCCCAATCGGACAGCAGCGCGAAATGGATCTCGCTGTTGCCGCTGGAAAGGAAGTGGATCTCCAGCCGCGCCACTTGGTCGGCCACTGACGCCGCGTTCGTCAGCAGCGTGGGTACGGCGACGAGGGTGCGCAGCGAGGCGGGAATGCCATCGTCCAAATGCAGCCCGGGCAGGATGGTCGCGCCAAACGCCCATGCCGCCAGCCGGTTCACGCAGGCGACGGCGGCATCGGAGGCGATCACGAAGCCGGCCACGGCGAGAATAGCGAGCACAAGGCCGCCGCCCTGCCCACCCATCCACAGCGGCAGCGCAACAAGCGCGGCGGCCAGCACGATGACGGCGACACCATAGAAGCTGATGCCGAGCTTGCGACAGGCGCGTTCCAGCCGGGCTCGCAACGGCGGCCGATACTGCAAGGCGGCCTCGAACCCCGGACGGCCGCTGCCGATCAGGTAGTAACCCGGGTCGGCCTCGCGTCCGCTGTGGTGTTCAGCCGCTGTGGCCACCACGCGCCGGGCAATGTCGAGCTCGGCGTGCAGGGACCCGCGCGCCAAGTCCTCGATCGCAGTGCGGTACAAGGTATGCGTTGCGGCATCCATGCCGGGAACCACGCTGCCGGCCAGGGCCGCGTCCACCAGGGACACCGTCTCGAAGAAATCCGTCCAGTCGAGCGCCGCTGTCAGGCGCAGGCTGGTGATGATGTTACGAACGGTGGCATTCGCCATGCCGTGCTTCTGCAACTCGTCCCGCACCACGACCTCGACCGTCGTGCCCTGGGCCGCGAGGCGGCGGTCGAGCCAGGCGAGCGCCGGGTCTGTCCTAGGGTCGTGGCCGCGAAGCCGGTGAGCGAGTTGCACTGCGAACGGGTCCGTCAGCAAGGTGCGGTCCGCCAAATCGGCCGGCAAGTCAGGCCCGCCCTCCCCTTGCAGCCGATCTGCCAGGTCGTCTGCTCGCTGCCGCGCGGCCGCGTCGTCCACGACCAGTTCGGCGACACGACGGAGGTTCTCGATCAGCACGATGCGCAGGGTGATCGGCACGGCCCACAGCTCGCCGATGGTCAGCGGCTGCACCGACTGGTAGGCCAGCAGGTAGCGGCGCAGCGCCTCGGGGTCGAGATGACTGTCGGTATGCGCGACCAGCGACCAAGCCGCGCCGAACACTCGCGGCAGGCCTTTGAACGGCCCGGCGGCCAGCTTGGGCAGCTGCGCGTAGAAGCCCGGCGGCAGGTCGATGCCGATCTCACGGACCTGCATGTCCACCAAGTGATAATTGTCGGCCAGCCACTCGGCTGCAGGCGTCGTGTGATGCCCGTCCGCGGCGATGTCCGCCATGGCGTGGTTGGACTGCAGCAGGAAAGCGGCGTTGGCGGCCAGGCGGTCCGCCAGCTCGTGGTCCCGGCTCCGGCCGGCCGTCACCGGTTGGGCGACGGCCAAACTCCTTGCATGCTGCTCGAGCCGTTCGATGCCGAAAAGCTCGCCGTGCAGCACCGCCCGATCCCAAACGTGCAGGGGCGGCGCTGACTCGGACAGCCGGCCGATGATCACTCCCCTGCCTGCGGGAACCGCCAGCCGCTCGCGGTCACCGCGTCAGCGCCGAAACAGGCTTCTGCGACCTTGTGGCGCGGAGGAACGGGACAGCAAGTTATGCCCACCCGAGTCGGCGCCCTCGGCCATCCCGAGCTCGCCCCGACGCTCCCCATCAGGCAGCGCCGACGGGGCGGACGGCACCGAATCAAACGATGTTGGCTCGGCGACACTGGCGGGCAGGCTGTTCTGGGTGTTGCTCATGCGACGATCCTCCGCTTTGGAAGCGGGACGTATTGAACACTGAGTCGCGGGCGGGCGGCAGGTTCGGAAACTACCTACTCCATGGCCGGTCGATGAGGTTCGCGGGCGCATGAGAGACAAACGCCGTGGTCGGTGTGGCCCGGCGTCCGAAATAGCCCAGCCTCAATCCTGCAGCTCCTAATTTGAGTATTTTCCGAAACTATTCGACAGCCGGCTTCCGAGTATTCTGTACAAAATCGGCCGCATCGTGGTTCGCCACGTTTCTGCGATTGGTAGAGGATCAGACATGTCTCAGACTGACGTCTTCGCCCTGCAGAACTCGAAGTTAAATGAGTTTCTTTTCGCCGAGATCGGCGTTGAACTTAATGGATCGACACTCACGACACTCTCCGCGCTCGCGCGTCTTGGAAAGGACCCCTGGGCAGAAGCGGCCCGATGGGCCCGGGAGCCAAAGGCAGACGCGATCGAATGGCTGACGGCGAACATCGTCGAGATGCCCTTGTGCTCGCAAGACATTCACGATGCGCGCTCGACCGCCGCTCGGCTGGTATCGCTCCTGCCGATGCAATCTCGCAGCTCCGTTATAGATGCCACCTCCCGCACTGTCCCGAAATGGGGCTGGATGGTGCTCGCCTATTTCTGGATCTGTCTGGCGCTCAACGCGAGTATGGCCCTGTCTCATAAGCCGGACCCGGCCGTGCCGACGCCCGTCGTGCAACCGACCGGGCAGCCGCACTGACGAGCACCGCTGCACAGTCGGACCGTGCCGATGCTGAGCGCCCTGACTGCAAGAACGAAAGCGCCTCGCCAAGGCACGGCGTAGGTAGATTCCGATGCTTCCGGGACAGACCAGATCCTGGACGTCTACCGCACAGCGCGATGCGCGACCCGCTTCGGCAATCCACCCCGAGCCTACCCCGCTCCGTTGCGCTGACGTCTTAGCGCATCCGAAGCTGAGAATGAGAGAAAGAGCCGCCATGGCGAAGTCCAATGCCGCTCACGCCAAATCGCCGGATGCAAAGCCCGTTTCACCGTCCGAGGCGAAAGACGACCTTAAGTCGCTCCCGTTGGCCGAGGTCGAGAAGCGCTTGGGCGCGTCAACCGACGGGCTCACCCAAGCCGAGGCGACGAAGCGGTTGGCGCAGTACGGGCCGAACGAGATCGCGGAGAAGAAAACCAGCCCTCTGCTCGCGTTCCTACGGTATTTCTGGGGCCCGATCCCGTGGATGATCGAGGTGGCGGTCGTGCTGTCGGGGGTCGTCCGACACTGGCCCGACTTCTTCATCATCCTGCTGCTTCTCGTGGCAAACGCGACCATCGGCTTTTGGGAAGAGCGGCAAGCCGGTAACGCAATCGATGCCTTGAAAGCCAAGTTGGCAGTCAAGGCCAGGGTGCAGCGCGATGGCAAATGGGTCACCCCCCCTGCCCGGGACGTCGTGCCGGGTGACGTCATCCGCTTGCGGCTGGGCGATATCGTTCCTGCGGACGCACGTTTGCTGGACGGCGACGAGATATCGGTCGATCAGTCCGCTCTGACGGGCGAGTCGTTACCTGCCTCCAAGATATCCGGCGACGCGGTGTTTTCCGGCTCGATCGTCCGTCGGGGCGAGATCGGCGCGCTGGTCTACGCGACGGGCGGCAAGACCTATTTTGGCGAGACGGCGGAACTGGTGCAGTCGGCGGTAACCGTCAGCCATTTCCAAAAGGCCGTGCTGAAGATCGGCAATTACCTGATCATCTTGGCCGTGGTGCTGGTGTCGGTGATCATCGGCGTCGGCATCTACCGCGGCGAGCCGCTTATGACCTTGCTGCAATTCGCACTGGTGCTGACGGTGGCGGCAATCCCGGTCGCGATGCCGACCGTCCTCTCGGTGACCATGGCGGTGGGAGCGCGCCTGCTCGCCAAAAAACAGGCGATCGTGAGCAAGCTGGTTGCCATCGAGGAACTGGCCGGCGTCGACGTGCTGTGTGCCGACAAGACCGGCACCCTGACGCAGAACAAGCTGACGCTCGGCGACCCGTTTTGCCTCGACAAGACGACGCCCGACCAGCTCATCCTGGCCGCAGCATTGGCCTCACGGTCCGAAAACGACGACACGATCGACTTGGCAGTGCTGGGCGGCCTGAAGGACAAGGCGGCGTTGCAGCCGTTCAAGATCACGCATTTCCAGCCATTCGACCCCGTGCACAAGCGAACCGAAGCCACTGTACAGGCCGAGGATGGCACGGTTTTCAAGGTCACGAAGGGTGCGCCCCAGGTCATCCAAGCATTGGCGGGGAATGCCGCATCGGTGAAGGACGCTGTCGACAAAGCGGTGAATGATTTTGCCAAGCGCGGATTTCGCGCACTTGGCGTGGCGCGGGCCGATCGTGACGGCCAATGGCAGCTTCTCGGGGTGTTGGCGCTGTTCGACCCGCCGCGTGTCGATGCCAAGGCCACCATCGCAACGGCCGCCGCGATGGGCGTCAAGATCAAGATGGTGACCGGCGATGCGCTGGCGATCGCCAAGGAAACTGCGCTGACGCTGGGTATGGGCACCAATATCCTCGATGGCGCCAGCCTCGGTGATGCGAAAAGCGTTGAAACCGCGGACCAGGTCAAGTCTGTCGAGGACGCTGACGGATTCGCTCAGGTGTTTCCGGAACACAAGTTCCACATCGTCGATATCCTGCAGAAACATGACCATATCGTCGGCATGACGGGCGATGGGGTGAATGACGCGCCGGCGCTGAAAAAGGCCGATTGCGGCTTCGCCGTTTCGGGCGCCACCGATGCGGCGCGTGCGGCGGCCTCTATCGTGCTGGTGGCGCCGGGCCTCTCGGTTCTGATCGACGCGATCAAGGAAAGCCGGCGCATATTCCAGCGCATGAATAGCTACGCGATCTATCGTATCGCCGAGACGCTGCGCGTGCTGATCTTCATGACGCTCGCGATCCTGGTGTTCAAGTTCTACCCGCTTACCGCAAGCATGATCGTGATGCTGGCGTTGCTGAACGACGGCGCCATCTTGTCGATCGCGTATGACAACGTCCGCTATCGAAACGTGCCGGAAGTCTGGAACATGCGGCTCGTCCTGGGCATCGCCACCGTGTTGGGTCTCGTCGGGCCTATTGCGGCGTTCGGCCTGTTCTTCCTTGGTGATCGCTACTTCCAGCTGGGCCAACCGCAGCTCCAGACCATGATGTACCTCATGCTGTCGGTCGCCGGGCATCTGACGATCTTCCAGACCCGGACGCGCGGCCCTTGGTGGTCCATACGCCCGGCCTGGATCCTGCTGGCTGCGGTCTGCGGAACCCAAGTATTGGCAACGCTGATCGCGGTCTACGGCATTGGCCTCGTGACGCCGCTTGGCTGGACGTTCGCGGGGGTCGTTTGGGCCTATGCGGTTGCCTGGTTCCTCATCACCGACCCGGTTAAACTACTCGCCTACAAGGTTCTCGATACTGCCAGAAGCGGCGCCAAACGCCCCGTCGAAGCGGCGCCGCAGTCGGACACCTCCGCGAAACCTGTGGGCAACGCCGTATCTAAGATGGCAGCCGAGCGTTCAGCGGCGTCTCACGCTTCCGAACACGACGACATGGCGACGCTCGTCGGCAGGCCACTGGGCGACATCGTCTTGGAAGGCCTCCTCAAAGAGCCGCAAGCCGCCGGGCGCCTCGTCGCCCAAGCGATCACCCGCGCGGAGCCACACCAGAGCCATGCGATGCCGCCGAGCTCCAAGGGTGAGCCTAAGCTTGTCGCTGAGACCGACCCAGCGGCCCTCAAGCCTGAGACTGATCCGTCGGCGGCTCAGTCCAATGCTCAAGGCGGCACTCCGCCCAAACTCGGCCTCGCCGCGGCATCCGATGCCGAGGCCACAGCGACTGCTGCGATCGCGCCGGCCACCCCTCACGCAGCCATACCTGACGATTTGAAAGAATTGGCCGAAACGCCGCTCCGGGACATCATACTGGCGGAGGTTCTGAAGGACCCCGACGCTGTTGCGCGTGTCGTTGCGCAAGCCGTCACCGGAGCGGGACCGGCCGAGCCCGATACGACGCCGCCCGGGCCCGGCGCTGTGGTCAGGCCACAAGCCGAACCAGACATCAAGCCTGACCAACCCGCGATGCCGACCCGGCACGCCGCCGAATGACCACGAACACCTAAACGATCGGCCCGCTATGCCGCCCGAAGTGACAGGATGAAACTCCACCTCAAAGCCTACCGAGTTGTCGGGCGTGAACCCACAGGGTTGCCAGGTTTCAAGCTTCACCCGACGCACGAGGCCGTCTGAGTAGTTTCCGAAGCTGCAGATGACGCAGGCCAGACGCTAGAACGGAAAACTTCTTGGACGCAGCGTTAGAGGCTTGGGTCCAAGCGAACTCGTTCAAAGGATTTCCACAATGGATACAGCCATCCCGACGCTGGCTCTTCCGAGCCGCTCCAATCCGGGCAGCCCCTTGGGTGGCGTGTGCAGCCCCATTGAGTTGCACCGCATGGACGCTTATTGGCGTGCGGCGAATTATCTCTCCGTCGGACAGATCTACCTCTACGACAATCCGATGCTGCGCGAGCCGTTGACGCTCGCCCATGTCAAACCGCTTGTCGTCGGACATTGGGGCACGACACCGGGGCAGAACTTCATCTACGTGCACCTGAACCGGGTGATCAAGAAGTTCGACCTCGACATGTTCTACATCGCCGGACCCGGTCATGGCGGGCCGGCCCTCGTGGCAAACACATACCTAGAAGGTAGCTACAGCGAGATCTATCCCGACATCAGCCAAGACGAGGCGGGGATGAAGAAGCTGTTCAAGCAGTTCTCATTTCCGGGCGGCATTTCGAGCCATGTCGCGCCAACGACACCCGGGTCGATCCACGAGGGCGGAGAGTTGGGCTATTCGCTCAGCCACGCGTTCGGTGCAGCGTTCGATAATCCCGGGCTGATCGTCGCCTGCATCATCGGAGATGGCGAGGCCGAGACCGGGCCACTGGCCACTGCTTGGCAGTCCAACAAGCTGCTGAGCCCGATCTCCGACGGCGCCGTGCTGCCGATCCTGCACCTGAACGGCTTCAAGATCAGCAACCCAACGATCCTGGCCCGCATCGCGCCCGACGAACTCGAACAATTCTTGCGTGGCTGCGGCTGGAACCCGATGTTCGTCGAGGGTGACGACCCGGCGGTGATGCATCAACTCATGGCCGAGACCGTCGAGCGTGCGGTCGAGGATATCCGCCACATCCAGGCCGAAGCCCGTGCGTCGAACGACGCGTCGCGCCCGCGTTGGCCGATGATCGTGCTGCGGTCACCGAAGGGATGGACCGGCCCGAAGGAACTGGACGGCCTCAAGATCGAGGGCACGTTCCGCGCGCATCAGGTCCCGATCCTGGTGAACGCAGCCTACCCCGATCACGTGGCGCCGCTCGAGGCCTGGATGCGGAGCTATAAGGCCGAAGAGCTGTTCGACGAGCAGGGGCGGCTCATCGCGGAGTTAGCCGAGCTTGCACCCAAGGGCAACCGGCGCATGGGCGCCAACCCGCACACGAATGGCGGGGCATTGCTGCGCGATCTCAAGATGCCCGACTTTCGGACGCATGCCGTGGCGGTCGCGTCACCCGGTGCCGTCACCTCCGAGGACACGCGGGTGCTCGGGCGCTTCCTGCGCGACGTCACGGCCGAGAACCAGGCACCGCGCAACTTCCGTGTCTTCGGGCCGGACGAGACGCTTTCCAACATGCTCGATGCCGTGTTCGAAGTCACGAACCGACAGTGGGACGCCGGTCGAGTGGGTGATGACGAGTTCCTCGCTCCGACAGGCAGCGTGCATGATTCGATGTTGAGCGAGCATCAATGCGAAGGCTGGCTGGAGGGATACCTGCTGACAGGGCGCCACGGCCTGTTCAACAGCTACGAAGCCTTCATCCGCATCGTCGACTCCATGTTCAGCCAGCATGCCAAGTGGCTGAAGGTCACCAACGAGCTACCTTGGCGGCGCAAGATATCGTCATTGAACTACCTGCTCGCGTCGCATGTCTGGCAGCAGGATCATAATGGCTTCACCCACCAGGACCCCGGATTTCTGGACCACGTGATCAACAAGAAGGCGGGCGTCGTCCGCGTCTATCTGCCGCCCGACTCGAACTGCCTCCTGTCGGTGTTCGATCACTGCTTGCGGAGCCGCCAATACGTCAACGTGGTCGTCGCCAGCAAACACCCGATGCCGCAATGGCTGACGATCGAGCAAGCCGTCATACACTGCACCGAGGGATTGGGCATCTGGCAATGGGCGAGCAATGATCAGCACGAGGAGCCCGACGTCGTCATGGCTTGCTGCGGTGACACACCGACGCTGGAGGTGCTCGCAGCCGTCTCGATCCTTCGCGAGCACCTGCCGGAGATCCGCATCCGCGTCATCAACGTCGTGGATTTGATGCGGCTGGAATCCGCGAGCGAGCACCCGCACGGTTTGACCGATCTGGACTACGACGGCCTATTCACGAAAGACAAGCACATCATCTTCGCCTTCCACGGCTATCCGTGGCTGGTGCATCGGCTCACGTACAACCGGACCAATCGCAACATCCATGTGCGTGGCTACAAGGAAGAAGGCACCATCACGACTGCCTTTGATATGCGGGTGCAGAACGAACTAGATCGGTTCAATCTGGTGCAGGATGTGGTCGACCGCGTTCCCCATCTCGGCACCAAAGGCGCCTACCTGAAGCAATTGATGCGCGACAAGCTGGTCGAGCACAAACACTACATCGATCAGCACGGTGAAGACCTTCCCGAGATTCGGGATTGGAAGTGGGGCATTACCCCATGAGTGCTGATAACGAGCGCTCAGCCGCTCATGGCTAGCGGCCGCGGGCTCATTGCAATAAGCGAGAGCGCCTACAACGCCGTCACGGTCGCCGCAGGAGTGCTCTAGCTGGGAGAAATGCGGCCGATGACAGGTGTCGTTAGGGGCGATATTCGGACGTTCGGCCACGCTGCTGGGCAACGCCAACAATCTTCTGCGCGATCGCCTCCGGTGACAGGATGAAGTCGATACAGCCGCTTTCGATCGCGGATGTCGGCATTCCCGGCTGCCCAGCCGTATCGGGCTCTTGCGCGATCGTGATGCCGCCCACGTCCCTGATGCAGCACATGGCCGCTGCGCCGTCGCCGTCCAAGCCGGACACGATAACGGCGATCACTTGACCGTTCCAGTGCTGCGCGAGTGAGAGAAGGCAGATCGTGATGACATCTGGCCATCCCCGCGGCTTCGAGAGGGGTCGGAGCCGGAATGCGCCGTGAGCGACATGCAGATCACGGTTGGAGGGAATGATGAAGACCTGGTTGGGGCGAACAACAAGCCCGTCGGTAATCATGCTAACTGGCATGTCGGTATGGCGCGGCAGTATTTCGTGCAAGTGCGTCTCAACAGTCCTCAAATGGTTCACGATGACGACCGCTGCATCCATGTCGTTCGGTAAATGCTTGAGCAACCGGACATAGGCGTCGAGACCCCCAGCCGAACCGCCGACGCATACGATTGGGAATTCCATCAGATC
>CAXTCJ010000130.1:11133-15301 GCA_964242215.1 uncultured Acetobacteraceae bacterium
TTACCTAGACCGCGGCTTCGACGAACCACTGCGAGCTCGGGCTGCAAGAAGACCACTCCTAGCCAAGCTGAGCGTGCCGAGCAGAACAGAGAGCTGGATAAAAACAAAATACATTGTGCTACTTCCAATCATGCTGGCGGATCCGGACGCACGACATCACCAGCCATAGCCTGGCCAACCGTAGTAGCCGTGCAGACGCTCTTGATAGGTTCGTTCGATGACTTCGGCAGGGTTCCAGGCAGGGCTGCCTTTGACCTGGTCGCGTGTGACGTCGAGTGTCACGTCACGATCCGACCAACTAATCGCGCGTACCGCATGGGGGGACATCAGCACGTGCTGACCTGGCCACCAGTTCCTGGTGTCGATCACGAGATAGCCAATGCCCCAACTCGCGTCGTCGACGAGCATGTTCTCGATATGGCCGATCGGTCCGTCCTTGGCCTGGATGTGATATCCCGTGACAGCGGTCACACTGCGGAGGTGCGGGTCGCCATTCCCGTCCGAACTGGCACGAGATGCCTCAAGCACGTCGGCGTCTGCGGACAACGGCATCGAAGCGGAGCCTACGCCCATCCCGTACGGATAGGCACCGAAGTAGTTGCCGCCGCCCCAGAGTGGGTCCCATCCGTAGTAGCCAAAAAGATCGGTTTCCATCTGCTGTGAGACGGGCTCGTCCGACAGAATGCTCGGGCTATGCTTCACCTGCAATTTCGTGAGCCGAACCGGCACCTCCTCGCGCCGGTAGTCTGGCTGGCCGACCGCAGACGGGTGAACCAGGATCTTGCGTCCGGTCAGCCAACCTCCGGTGTCCACCACCATCCAGCGTATCGTCCACGTGGCGTCGTCGAAGAGGAAGTCGCTGACCGTTCCGATCCTGCCGTCGCCGGCTTCGATGGCGAAGCCTTTGAGCGCCGATATGGCCACCATCATGGGACTGATCCTTTAGTTGCAGCGCGCCGTCACGCAGGCGCTCGTCCCGGCTCGATGTGAGTTCCCCGGCCGGCGAGATCCAAACGCCACTAGCGCATCTGCAAGCCAGGCGGAGCAGGGTCGGAAACTACTCATCCCCACACACCCGGCCCGTGCACCGGCCGTGACCCTGAGTAGATTCCGAACCTGCGCTGCAGGCGTGCGAAGGCGCAGCAAGATAGCGGACGTTGCACCCCATCAAACCCATCCAGACCCTCCGGAGGCTCAATGTCGAAAATGCTGGCAGAGTTCGATTGGGAGCCGAGCGTGACCGTCGCCCAAATCGGGGTAACAGCCAACGCGGGCGTGGTAACCCTCTCCGGCCACGTCGAAGCTATGCAGGCAAGCTCGCGGCCGAGACAGCAGCGCGCCGGGTCAAGGGCGTCAAAGCCTTGGCCGAGGAGATCGAGGTCCGCCTGCCCTTCGACGTGACGCGCTCCCCGATACTCCCCTGCCCTAATCTGTGCCCCCTCATATTTGAAAGAGGCCTGAATGCCGCGGTCCCAAACGGGTGTCATGTGGTCGGCGGCGCTCGCAATCCTCGCGCAGAGTGAGCGACTGCATCCGGAACAATCCTGGCCCGCAGAAAGTGGCTGGGAACCGGCGACCGACGTGCTGGAAGCCGAAACCGGGTTGCTGATCGTTGTGGCCTTACCCGGCGTAAGGCGCGACGACATGGAGATCGTCGTGAGCCCGGGGCAGCTGCTCGTCAGGGGAACCCGGCGGTGGCCCAACTTGCAGCGCCCGGCGCGGGTCCACCGCATCGAACTGCCGCACGGCCGCTTCGAGCGGCACCTGCCACTGCCGCCGGGTGCCTATCAGATGCTCGGCCAGGAGCACGTCGACGGCTGCCTGTTACTGACCCTGCGGAGGCTCGACTGATGGACGTCCTTCCTAGCGAGCCAAGCGTTTCATCCGACACCTTGATCCTCGTCGCGGTCACTGACGCCGTGCTGTTACCCGGCACCGTCATGCCCCTGGCACTTGGCCGTCCCGCCGCAGCCGCGGCCTTGCAGGAGGCCGCACGGACCGAGCAGCACGTCGCGATCGTGCTGGAACGACAGCCTGCCAAAGAAGATCCTGGATTGGAGGCCCTCTACCCGATCGGCACCGAGGCGCGGCTGCTGCGCTACTTCACCGGACGGGACGGCTCGCACAACGCGATCGTGGTCGGCCTGGCACGGATCAGGTTGCTGGATATCGCGCATACCGTATCGCTGCCGATCGCGACCGTGCAGCGGATCGACGAGCCCACCGACCGCAGCCCGGAGATAGACGCCAGGGCCCATCAGGTGCGGCAGCTTGGCGGCGAGATCCTGGGGCTGATCGAACAGGCACCTCCCGAGCTGGCCGCCACGCTCCGCTCCGTCGAGCCGGCCGGCGCGCTTGCGGATTTCGTCACCGGTTTGCTCGACGTCACGCCGGTGGAAAAACAGGACGTGCTCGAGACGGTCGAGCTGCTGCCCCGCCTCGACCGGGTGATCACCAAGCTCGCCTATCGTCTCGAGGTGCTGCGGTTGTCGCACAACATCGGTCAGCAGACCCGGCAGGCTATGGAGGGGCGTCAGCGGGAGTTCATGCTTCGGGAACAGCTCAAGGCGATCCAGAAGGAGCTTGGTGACAGCGACGACGCCGAACCCGGCCTCGAGGACCTGAAGCACAAGTTGGACGAGGCCGGCTTGCCGGAGGAGACAGCGAGCCAGGCCCGACGCGAGCTTCGCCGCCTGGAGAAGATGCCGGAGGGGGCTTCCGAGTCCGGCATGGTGCGCACCTACCTGGAGTGGCTGACGGAGCTGCCGTGGCAGATGGTCGCGGAGCCGCCGATCGACGTCGCAGCGGCGCGGCGTGTGCTCGACGAGGACCATTTCGACCTGGACAAGATCAAGCGGCGCATCCTGGAGTTCCTCGGCGTCCGGAAGCTCAATCCCGATGGCAAGGGACCGATCTTGTGTTTCGTCGGGCCACCAGGTGTCGGCAAGACCTCCCTCGGACAATCCATCGCACGCGCGATCGGACGCAAATTCGTCCGCGTGAGCCTGGGCGGCGTGCATGACGAGGCGGAGATCCGCGGCCACCGCCGCACCTATGTCGGCGCGTTACCCGGCAACATCATCCAGGCGGTGCGGCGCGCCGGCGAGCGAAGCTGCGTCATGATGCTGGACGAGATCGACAAGCTCGGCGCCGGTGGCTTCCAGGGCGACCCGGCCTCTGCCCTGCTGGAAGTGCTGGACCCGGAGCAGAACAGCACGTTCCGCGACGCCTATCTGGGCGTGCCGTTCGACCTGAGCAAAATACTGTTCATCGCGACCGCCAATGTGCTGGATACTATTCCGGGCCCGCTGCGGGACCGGATGGAGATCGTCCGGCTGTCGGGATACACCGCGGACGAAAAGCTCGCCATCGCACGCGGCCACCTGATCCCGCGCCAATTGCTGCAGAACGGACTGCTGGACGGTACGGCGCCATTCGACGATGCCGGGCTGAACCTGTTGATCGACGGCTATACGCGGGAGGCCGGGGTTCGGAACCTGGAGCGCGAGATCGGCGCCGTATTCCGCAACGTCGCAGTCCGCGTGGCCGAAGGTACGGCGTCCCATGTGGCGATCGACGCCGACGAGGTCTCGCGCATTCTCGGGCCTGTGCGGTTCGACGCGGATGTCGCACAGCATGCATCGACGCCCGGCGTCGCCACCGGGTTGGCCTGGACGCCGGTGGGTGGCGACATCTTGTTCATCGAAGCCAGCCGCATGCCGGGCAGTGGCAAGCTGATCCTGACGGGGCAGCTCGGCGACGTGATGAAGGAGAGTGCCCAAGCAGCGCTGAGCTTGATCAAGACGCGCGCCCACTCGATAGTGATCGATGCGGACTTGTTCGCGCAAAGCGACCTACACGTGCACGTCCCCGCCGGCGCCACGCCCAAGGACGGCCCGTCGGCCGGTGTGGCGATGTTCGTCGCGCTGAGTTCGCTGATGACCGGCCGCGCCGTCCCGCCGACGACGGCCATGACCGGGGAGATCAGCCTGCGTGGGCTGGTACTGCCAGTGGGGGGCATTCGCGAGAAGGTCATCGCAGCCGCACGCGCCGGCATTGACACGGTGCTGCTGCCGGCCCGCAACCGGCGCGACTACGACGATATCCCAGCCGGTGCCCGCGACCGGCTCCGCTTCGTTTGGCTCGACACCGTCGACGACGCGTTGGC
>CAXTCJ010000131.1:0-14980 GCA_964242215.1 uncultured Acetobacteraceae bacterium
TCCCCCTCCCCCGTGAAGAACGGGGGAGGATGTCGCAAATGCGATCGCCCTGCCCCTTGAGTGAGGGGTTTGGGGAGGGGTAAGCCCCACGCACGGGTTTGGCGGAGCGGCCTACCGCTCCCCCCGCCCCCTCCCTCAAGGGGAGGGGGAGTTTAGATTAGTACGCGCCAGCCCACCCATCCCGCCTTGTATCGGATGCCGCCATCCGTACTCCGTTCGGCAGCACGCATATCGCCTGCATCGCGCACGGGCCGCCGAGGTGGCCCACCCGGGTCAACCGGTGGCCGCGGCGTTCCAACTCCACCAGCGTCTCTGCGCCGAAATCCGTCTCGATGGTCAACGCGCCGTCGCCCTCGTGCGGCCAGTTGGCGCCTTGGCCGGGCTGGCTGCTGGTCCAGCGCGGCATCTCGATCGCGGTCTGCGGATCGGCGCCGCCATCCAGCATCGCCGTCAGCACCTGCAGGTTGACCTGCACCTGGTTGTCGGCGCCGGGGGTGCCCAACACGCCCCACAGCGCGCCGTCCTTCAGCACCATCGGCGCGTTCATCGTGTGGCGCACCCGCTTGCCCGGGACCAACTGGTTCGCGTGACCCGGCGCCAAATGCCAGTACGCCATCCGGTTGTTCATCAGAACGCCGGTGTCCCCCGCGGTCACGCCCGAGCCGTAGGCGCTATTGATGCTTTGGATCGCCGAGACGGCATTGCCCTGCGCGTCGACCACGCAGAAATACGTCGTGTCGGCCGCCTGCGCCATGTCCTGCAACGACAACTCGGCGGACCGGTGCAGGTCGATGCGGGCAGCCTGTTCGTCTGCATACGCGTCGGACAGCAGATGCTCCAGCGGGACGGTGCCAAAGCTCGGGTCGGTGCCGTAGCGCTCGCGGTCGCGGAAAGCGAGCTTTTTGGCCTCCACCAGCACGTGCACGCGGTCGGCGGGGCTCATCGCGGTGAGATTGAACCGCTCGGCGATCTTCAGCATCTGCAGCAGGGTGAACCCGGTCGAGTTGGGCGGGGTCTGCGTGATCTCCCACCCGCGATATTTTACGCCGATCGGCGCGGTGACCTCTGCCACGCACGCGGCCAGGTCGGCAGCGGTGATCAGGCAGCCGGTTTCCGCGAAGCCTTCGGCCAGCCGGGTGGCGAGGCGGCCGCGGTAGAAGGTCTCGGCTCCGTCGTCGGCGATCTCCTCCAGGGTGCGGGCCAGGTCCGGCTGCACGACCAGGTCGCCCAACTCCTTACCCAGGAACACGGCGGCGCTGCGCATGTCGGCGGCGAGCTTGGCCTGGCTGTCGCCGGTGAACAGCCGGTAGCCGTGGGTCGCGGCAAACCCGTCGCGCGCCAGGGTGATGGCGGGGGCGGCGAGCCCGGCCCAGGGTAGGTGCCCGTGCGCCGCGTGCATCGCCGCCAGCCCCGCCAACTTGCCCGGCACTGACGCGCTCAGCGGGCCCGTGATCGGGATGCCCGACGCGAACCGGTCGAGCGTGGCTGCGGCCGGGGCCGGCCCGGTGCCGTTGAACACCGTGGCCGCCTGGCCCGGACGGTAGACGTGGTAGAACCCGTCGCCGCCGAGCCCCGACATCATCGGCTCGCACACGCCAAGCGCCAGCGAGATGGCGACGGCGGCGTCGACCGCATTGCCACCCGCGCGCAGCGTGTCCAGCCCGGCCTGCGCCGCCGCCGGGTGGTTGGCACCGACGGCGCCGTTGCGGCCCATGATGAGCGGACGGTGGCTACGGGGCGTCGGGTACATGCGCGGTCTCCGTGCGATTACGGCGTGCAGCATGCCAGAGGCAGCGGCCGCCTGACAGCCAGCCGCTTCTCCCGTAATGTGGCGACATGGACATCGAAACGCTCCGCACCCGCGCCCATCTCGTGCTCCGGGATGCGACGATTCCCGAACTGCCGAACCATTACAGCGGCAAGGTGCGGGACAATTACGACCTGCCGGATGGACGCCGGGTCATCATCGCGACCGACCGATTGAGTGCGTTCGACCGCATCCTGTGCGCCGTGCCGCTGAAGGGCCAGGTGCTGACCCAGACCGCGCGCTACTGGTTCGAGGCCACGGCGGATATCTGCCCCAACCACGTGCTGGAGTATCCCGACCCGAACGTGGTGATCGGGCGCCGGCTCGATATCCTGCCGGTGGAGGTGGTGGTCCGCGGCTACCTCGCGGGCACTACGGGCACCTCGGTGCTGACGATGTACAATGCGGGGCAGCGTGACATGTACGGCGTGCGGTTGCCGGACGGGCTGCGCGCCAACCAGCGCCTGCCCGCCCCCATCCTGACGCCGACCAGCAAGGCGTATGAGGGCGGCCACGACGCTCCGCTCACGCCGCACGACATTGTCGGCAAAGGGCTGCTGACCGCGGCGCAATGGGCGCAGTTGAGCGAGTATGCGCTCGCCTTGTTTGCCCGTGGGCAGACGATGGCAGCCGAGCGTGGGCTGATCCTGGTCGACACGAAATACGAGTTCGGCACCGACGCGAATGGCCGGATCGTGCTCGCCGACGAGATCCACACACCGGACAGCAGCCGTTATTGGCGCGCCGGCAGCTACGAGGCCCGCTTCGCCGCCGGCGAGAAGCAGGACAGCTTCGACAAGGATTTCGTACGCAACTGGGTGGTGGCCCGGTGTGACCCGTACAACGATCCGATCCCGGAGATCCCCGACGACTTGGTCCTGGCTACCTCGGCGGTCTACATCGAGGCGTTCGAGACGATCACCGGGCAGAGCTTCGAATTGCCGGAGGACGCCCCAGTACTCGACCGCATCCGGGGCAATCTGGCGAGCCTATTTTAGTCTTCTCCCTCTCCCCTCAAGGAGAGAGGGAGGTTTTTAGCGGCCGCCGGAGACGGTGACGATCGTGCCGGTCACGTAGGACGCCGCCGGGTTTAGCAGCCAGGCGACCGCCTCCGCCACTTCCGCTGCGGTGCCGGCGCGCTGGATCGGGATGCTGCCGACGATGCGGGCCTGGCGTTCTGCCGAGTTCATCTCGGTGTCGATCAGCCCGGGGGCGACCGCGTTGACCCGGATGCCCTCGGCGGCGACCTCGCGGGCCAGGCCGATGGTGAACGTGTCGATGGCGCCTTTGCTGGTGGCGTAGTGCACGAGTTCGCCAGGCCCGCCGAGGCGGCTGGCGACGGAGGCCATGTTCACGATGGCACCCCCGGTTCCGCCGTGTTTGGTGCTCAGCACTCGCACGGCTTCGCGGGCGCAGAGCACGGTGCCGGACACGTTCACGGCCAAGGTGCGATGCAAGGCCTCGGCGGTGAGATCGGCAAACCGGAAGCTGCCGCCGACGATGCCGGCGTTGTTCACCAGGCCATACAGCGGGCCAAGCGCCGCCTGGGCTTTGGTGAATAAGCGGATGATGTCGGCCTCAACGGCGACGTCGCCACCGATCGCGACAGCCCGGCCGCCGGCTGCCGTGATCTCGGTCACGACGGCCTGCGCGAGGTCTGCCCGGCTGGTGTAGCTGAGGGCGACCGGGTAGCCGTCGGCCGCCAGCTTGCGGCAGATCGCAGCCCCGATGCCGCGGCTGCCGCCGGTCACGATCACACAGCCTTTTGCCGCATCCGCCATCCGCCATTCCTTTCTAAGCCTGGAGCGGACGGTGCGCCGTTTCGGGGGCGAGCGCCACACAGGGCAGTGCCAACAAGTAGATCACCGACACGCAGGCGATCGCGAGCGGGAAACTGCCGAGGATGGCGGCCAGCGAGCCCACCACGGTGGGGCCAGTCGCCCCCAGCAGCCGCCCGAACGAGAAGGCGAAGCCGCTGCCGAAACCGCGCAGCACGCCGGGGAACAGCTCCGGCAGCCAGATCGTGAACAGCGAGAAGATGCCGTTGGTGAAGAAGCCCAGCAGCGGCAGCACGGCGAAAAACGCGGTGACATCGGTGGCCCGCGGCACCACCCACAGATAGGCCACCAGGTTCACCACCAGTGACCCGGCGAAGAATACCAGCGCGGTGCGCTTACGTCCGCCGATCCAGACCGTGGCATACGGCATGATCAGGCAGCCGGCGAGCGTGCCGACGTTCACCAGCACCCCGCTCCACGCCGCCATGTGCTGCGCTGCGGCCAGCGGCGAACCCTGCGAGATCATCTTGGTGATCACGACGGTGGGCACCCAGAACGTGGAGGACCACAGACCGAAGATCGCACACGACATCATCAGCGCGGCCGCCCAGGTGATGTGCGCCTGGCCCCGCGCGAACAACCCGCTGGCGCGTTCGGTGCCGTGGCGCACGGGCTCGGCCAGATAGCGGCGCAGCACGAAGGCCAGCAGCGCCGGGCCAAGGCCGACGAAGAACATCCCGCGCCAGCCGAGCGTCGGCAGCCCCACCAGGGCCACGATGGAGGCCAGCATGATACCCGTCGGCGTCGCGGTGTGCAGCCAACCAGCGAGGCGGACGCGCATGCTTTCCGGCACCGATTCGTGCAGCAGCGGTGTTCCGGCCGCCCATTCGCCGCCGATGCCGAAGCCGGAGAGGAAGCGGAAGATACCGAAGCTGACCAGGCCCCAGCTGAAGCCGCAGAGCGCGGTGAACAGCGAGTAGAACAGGATCGTCATGCACATGACCTTCACGCGCCCGATCCGGTCGGCGAGCCAGCCCCAGAACATCGACGCGGCCCAGCCCAGCATGAAGATGGAGAACAGCAATCCGCCATAGAACGCGACATTGCCGCTGCTCGCCTGCAGCCCCGAGAGCGGCAGCAATTCGACGAGGGCTGAGACCAGCACGAATTGGTAGATAGCCGAGTCGAACCCGTCGAGCATCCATCCGGCCCAACTCGACCAGAACGCAAGCGCCGGTGACGATCGGGTGCGGGGTCCGGACTGGGCCACGGTGCCGGTCACGCTCATTGTTGGCTTCCTTCCCAGGCAGCCGGCTTTTCCGCCGGTCCGCGTTCGTAGTGTGGCTATCCGATCAGCGCGGTCAACTTCGCACGGAGCTCGACGAGTTCGCCGGCACTGACCCGGGCTTTGCGGACGGCCTTGCCCGCGCGCCAGTCCAGGCTTTTCACTTGGTCGGCCAGAACGACACTGGGTGGCTCGCTGGTGATTGCGACTTCGAAGGGGTAACCTTTGACGCGGGTCGTGGCCGGGCAGCACAGCATCAGGCCGGTGCGGCCGTTATAAGCCGCCGGACTGACCACAACGGCGGGGCGATGGCCCGCTTGTTCGTGGCCGGCCTGAGGGTCGAACTGCAGCCAAACCACGTCCCCGGCGTCGGGAACGTAGGGGCGGGTCACCAGATCTCGCGACCGCCCGGCGGCCCCATGTCGGTTGCCTCGTGCAGGTTCTCGTCGGTGATGCCGGCGAGGAGCCCGGCCAGGTCGCAGGGCACGGGCCGGATCGGCTCGATGATGAGCCTGCCATCCTCCTCCCGCACGTCCACGGCCTGGTCGAGCTGCAGATCCACGGCATCCATCAGCGCGCCCGGTATGCGGACGGACGCACTGTTGCCCCACTTCTTCACAAAAACCTGCATCAAGCCATCCTCCGTACCAACAGGTTGTAGCAACATTGTCGATACGCAGCAAGTTCCTCAGGCAGCGATATGGCCGAACATGTGGCGCTTGGCCTCGTCGTCCATCTCGGCCTTGAAGGCGTGGCGTTCCTTGATCGCTTCCGCGCGGGCGGCAGCGGGGCGGGCATTCACCGCGTCCATGAAGCGCTTCAAGTTGGGGAACTGTGCCCAAACGGAGTCGTCCTTGGGCGACGCGCCAATCACATACGGAACCATGCGGCTCCACCCCCACAGTGCCATATCGACGATCGTGTATTCGTCGCCGAGCATCCACTCATGCTGGCCGAGACGGGCTTCGATGATGCCGTAATGGCGCTTGGCCTCGAACAGATAGCGTTTGACGGCGTAGTCCTTCGGTTCGGGGGCCATGTGGCGCATGTGGACCGACTGCCCGGAATACGGGCCGATGCCGGACGCCACGAACATCATCCACGAGAACAACTCGCCCTGTGCCTTGAGGCTGTCGTCGGGCATGAACTGGCCGGTCTTCTGCCCGAGATACATCAGGATGGCGTTGCTATCGAACACCGTGGCGTCGCCGTCGACGATCACCGGCACCTTGTGGTTGGGATTGAGCTTGCTGAACTCGGGACTGTGCTGCTCGCCTTTGCGGGTGTCGACCGGGATGGCTTCGTATTCCAAGCCGGCTTCCTCGAGGAACAGCGCCACCTTCATCGGGTTGGGGGCCAGGCTGTAATAGAACTTGATCATGGTGGCGTTTCCTTTTGGATTGGGCGGCTAGGCGCCGGTGAACCGTGGCGTGCGTTTCTCGAGCCACGCGGCCCGGCCCTCCACCAGATCCGCGGACTCGCGGCTGCGCTTCTGGTTTGCGGCGATCAAGGCCAGGTCCGGCTCGCCGCGGGCAATGTCGTTCAGGCAGCGCTTCATGCCCTGGACGGCGATCGGCGCGTTGGCCGCCAGCGTCGCCGCCAGTTCCAGCACGCGGGCCATCAGCTGGTCGGCTGAAACCGCCTCGTCCAAATAGCCGATCCGCAGCAACTCGGCCGTGTCCAGCTTCGCCGCCGTCAGGAACAGGCGCTTGGCCGGCCCGAGCCCGAGCCGTGCCACGTAACGGCGCATGCCGCCAGCATAGTAGTGCAGGCCGAGCCGGGCGGCGGGCATGAACATCGTCATGCCCTCCACCCCAATGCGGAAGTCGCACGCCAGCGCCAGATCGGTCGAGCCGCCATACACGCCGCCATTCAGGGCGCAGATCGTCGGCAGCGGAAACCGCTCCATCCGGTCGGCGGTGCGCTCGAACGAGCCGTCGCCGCCTTCGTCACCCTCGCCGCCGTTCAGCTTGCCTATGTTGAAGCCGGAGGAGAACGAGCGCCCCGTCCCGGTCAACACCAGCACGCGCACGGCCGGGTCGGCCTCGCACGCCGACATCAGGCGGTTCAACTCGACCAGGTCCTCCGGCTCCACCCGGTTGTGCACGGAGGGCCGGTTGAGCTGGACCGTAGCGACCCCGTCGGCGATCGCGAGCGTGGGGACGCCTTCGGTCATTTGCCCTTCCACTGCGGCGTGCGCTTGGTGAGGAAGGCGTCGAGGCCCTCGCGGAAATCCTCGCTCATGTAGCACATCAGGATCAGGTCGCGGCCCTGCTCGGGCCGGCTGCGCTCGCGGATGCGGTACAGCGCCTCCTTGGTGGCGCGCAGGGTCAGCGGGGCCAGCCCGGCGATGTGCTTGCTCAGCGTGTCGGCGCGGGCATCGAGCGCGGCGCGGTCCTCCACGATCTCGGTGACGAAGCCGACCTGCTTGGCCTCCTCCGCGCCGAGCAGGCGGGCGGTGAACACCATGTCCTTCACCGCCGCCGGGCCGACCAGGGCGGCGAGGCGGGTGTAGTTTGAGATCGACAGGCAGTTGCCCAAGGTGCGCGCGACGGGGAAGCCGAAGCGCGCGTCCTTGGTGGCGATGCGCAGGTCGCAGGACGCGGCCATTCCGGCCCCGCCGCCGGTGCAGGCGCCCGCCACGGCGGCGATGGTGGGGATCGGGCAGGTCTCCAGCGCGGTCAGCACGCGGTCGATCCGCTCCTCGTAGGCCAGCGCATCCTCGGGGGTCTTGAACTCGCGGAACTGCGAGATGTCGGTGCCGGAGGCGAACGCCTTGTCGCCGGCGCCGGTCAGCACCAGGGCGCGCATCGAGGGATCCTGCCCCGCTTCGGTGCAGATGGTCGCCAAGCGGTCATACATGGCGAAGGTCATGGCGTTGCGGGCTTGCGGACGGTTGAACGTCACGTGCCCGATCCCGTCTTGCACCGTATAGAGCAGGTCCTGATTGTCCGTCATCGCTCACCTTTTGCGGGTTGGGCGCCACCCTAGCGCCGGGTTGGTGGAGTTCAAGCCTCCGGCCCGCTGGGCATGTCGCGCATTGGCTTGTCAACGCCGGCGTGGCATACGGAATGTTCGTCCCGCCACCGGGCCGCCGTCCCGCCAACGGGCCGCTATATGCAAGCTACACAGAGTAAGAGGCGGATGTCGTCACCCCCCGAGACAGCGGAAATGCCTGCAGAACCGGTTCACGGCAGCCTGGCGCACGCGCTGGAACTGGTACGTCCGGGCTTCGATGCCGACCTCTATGCTCGAGAATATGCCGATGTGGTGGGCGATGCCGAGGCATTGCTGCGGCATTTCTGTGAGCGGGGCTGGAAAGAGGGTCGCAACCCGCATGCCGGGTTCGACACGGTCTCGTATCTCAGCACGCATCTGGACGTGGCCCAAGTCGGCTGGAACCCGTTCTACCACTATGTGCTCGCAGGCCGTGCCGAGAACCGTATGGTCGTGCCCGCCTTCATGCCCCGCGCCGCGGCCACCGCAATCCTGGGCCACGACCCCGGGGACTGGGTCGAACTGCTGCGCCCCGAAGTGGACGAGGCGTTCTATGCCGGCCAGCTTGCCGCGCCGCCGGACGGCAGCTTCGACCTGGTGGCGCATTTCGCCTATCGGGGCTGGCTGGAGGAGCGCAACCCGAACCAACGCTTCGACGTGCACGCCGCGCTGTCGGAGCACCCGGGGCTGCTCGCCGGCCGGGTCAACCCGCTCGTGGCGCAGATCGCCGAGCGGCCAGCGGTGCCATCGGCCGCCGATTTGGACGATCCCGGGATCGCCACGACCCGCTTCCCGCGGCAGGCGCTGTTCGGTATCGGCGAGCGGCTGGCCGCCCTGGCGCAGGACGCGGCGGCGAAGCGGGGCACGGACGGGCCGCATTACGAGGACCCGGTGGAACGCATCGTCGCGGACCACATCGACCGGGCTTACTACCTGGCCACCTATGCGGACGTCCGCACCCACGGCATCGATCCGGTCGAGCATTTCTGCCGGCAAGGATGGACCGAGAACCGCAACCCGACCGCCTGGTTCGACACCGAATACTACCTGCGGGCCAACCCGGACCTCGCGCAGAGCGGCTTAAATCCGTTCTGGCATTACCTTAGCGAGGGTCGCAGGGAGGGCCGCCGGCCCAATCGGCCCGGCGGCTTCCGGCGCCAGATCATCGAGCGGGCGGTGGATCCGGACACACGCGCGCGCAGCTACGACCGGCCACCACCCACTGGCTTGCTGGCCCGCAATCGGGTGGAGCGGTTGATCAAGGCAGCCAGGGATGCAGCGAGCGGGCTGGTGATCTCGGTCAGCCACGATTGCTACGTGCGCGTCACTGGCGGCATCCAGCTTTTCATCGCGGACGAGCAGGTGCGCTATGCCCGGCAGGGGTTGGTCTACCTGCACATCTCGCCCTTCGCCCCCCTGCTCCGCCTCGCCGATCCGGAGGTGGTGGGCACGCTGGTGAACCTGGTGATCGACGGCCGGTTCGTCGGCATCACCAGCTACACCGACATCACGGCGGCCCTGCACCGCATGGAGCGTCGGGCCGACGAGCGCCGGCTGTTCCTGGTGCATTGCCTGCTCGGGCACCACCTGCCGGACCTGGTCGCGCTGCAGCGTGCCAGCGACAGCACGGCCAACGCGTTCTGGGTGCACGATTATTCGTCCATCTGCATCGGCTACACGCTGCTGCGCAACGATGTCGTCTATTGCCACGCGCCGCCGCCCGACAGCATGGCCTGCAGGGTCTGCGTTTATGGCACCCACCGCCCCGAGCATCTGGACCAAATCCGCGCGTTCTTCGAGGCCGTGCCGTTCGGCGTCGTCGCCCCCTCGCGCGCCGCGCTGGCGATCTGGTTGGAACATGCCAACCTGCCCCATTTGTCCGCGGTCGCGCACGAGCATTGCGACCTGATCGACACCGACGAACAAGCCACCGAACGCGAGCCCGGCCGGCCGGCCCGTGTGGCCTTCATCGGCTACGCGCGCGCCCACAAGGGCTGGCCGCTCTGGATGGAGTTGGTGTCGCGCTGCAAGGCGCTCGGCCTCTACGAGTTCGTCCACATCGGCAGCGCTGAGACGGCGGCGGATTCCGCCGGCCTGGCGCATTACGAGGTGGCGACCTCGCCGGGCCAGCCGGATGCCATGTCGGACGCGGTCAGGGACCTGGAGATCGACCTGGTCATGGTGCTGTCCACCTGGCCGGAAACGTTCTCCTACGTCACCTACGAGGCGATGGCGGGCGGCGCCGATGTCGTGTGCATGCAGGACAGCGGTAATGTGGCGGATACTGTGCTGCGTCGCGGCCGCGGCATCGTGGCGGCCGACGAGGAAAGCCTGTTCGACTTCTTCACCAGCCTGCGTGCGGTCGAATATGTCCGCCTTTGCCGCAAGCAGGGTGTCGCCATCGGCCAACTGGTTCGTGAGGGTACGACGGCGACGTTGCAACTGGCGGACGCATGATGATGCCTGACGAGGCGGGGATCGGAAACGCCGGGCGGATCTGTTGTTACACCAGTTTCACCTATAGCTATCTGTCGCGCGCCCGCATTCTGGCGCAGTCGCTGCGCCGCGCGCATCCGGATTGGGTGCTGTACGCCGCGCTGGTGGACGAGGCGCCGGACGGACTGGACCACGGCGCGGCACTGGCCGACTTCGATCATGTTGTGGAAGCCAAGACGCTGAACTTGCCGCGTTTCCGCTCGTGGCTGTTCAAGCACGACATCGTGGAGGCATGCACGGCGGTCAAAGGCCAGATGCTGGCTGAGTTGTTGGACGCCGGATACGAGAAGGTGATCTACCTCGATCCCGACATCGCCGTGTTCTATCCGCTGGACGGCATCCTCCACCGGCTGGAGACGGCGTCCATCGTGCTCACCCCGCACCAGTGCGAGCCGAACGTGACGCCGATGGAGGTTGGCGACAACGAGATGACGTCGCTGAAATACGGTATCTTCAACCTTGGCTTCGTGGCTGTCCGCAACGATGGGCCGGGCCGCGCCTTTGCGGCCTGGTGGGCGCAGCAGCTGTACCGCGCCTGCTACGACGCGGTGGAGATCGGGATTTTCACCGACCAGCGGTATTGCGACCTGGTCCCCGGCCTGTTCGACAACGTCTTCATCGAGCGCGATCCCGGCTACAACGTGGCCAGTTGGAATCTCAGTCGCCGCAAGCTGCATTTCGACAACGGCCAGCTGCTGGTGAACGGGTCGCCGCTGAAATTCTACCACTTCACCAAGATCGGCGGTGATGGCGACACGATGACCGAGCGTTACGCCGGCGCCAACACCGAGGTGTTCGAGGTCTGGCAGTGGTACAAGCGCACCCTGCTGCAGACCACCTTGGACGGCATTCCGCCGCGCTATTGGTCATACGGCCGGTTCTCGAACGGCCAGCTCATTCCCAAGCCGGCCCGGATGTTCTTCCGCAAACGCGCCGACCTGATGGCCTATTTCGACGACCCGTTCGAGATCGACGGCAACAGCCTTTACCACTGGCTTGAACGCGAAGCACCCGAGGTATTGTCTGCGGGACCGATCTGAGGCCCGACGGCCGCCATAACGCCGCCTTTGAAACGAGCGACCCATGAGCGAAGCCGTCATTCCGCACAACGCGGTCATCCTGAACCCTGCCCACAGCTACCAACGCGCGCCGCCAGCAGTTGCCGGCTGCTGGTGCCCCGACGCCAATCTGCTGGCCTATTTCTACGACATCATCCGCCAGCGCGAAGCGCACTGCCCGGCGGAATACATGATCCAGTTCGACGCCGCACACGTGCTGGGCGCCCAGTTTATCCTCGGGCCGGACCGCCAATGGTTCGCCCCCTCGATCACCGACTATCCCCCGGCGGAGGGGATGCGCGCCTCGATCGAACTGCGGATCGCGGTCGGCTCGGTGCAGGTGCTGCCGCCGTCGGACAAGCCCACCGTGGTCATCGCCAAGGCGGGCGCGAACAATTACGGCCACACCCTGACGGAGATCCTGCCCCGGCTCGTCAACCTCGCGCGCTCGCCGTTGCGCGACGTGCGCCTGCTGCTGCCGAACGGGATGGCCGGCTTCGAGCCGACGGTGCGTAGCCTTTTGGCGCTGCTCGGCATCACCGCGGAGCTGGTTTTCGTAGATGAGCAGCAGGTCACGTCGGTTAGCAACCTGGTCTATGTCGGCCCGGTCTCGAAGCACAACAGGCGCAAGTCGCAGACGGTGCTGGCGTTCCGGGACCTGCTGTGGCGCAGCCTCGGGATCACCCCGCAGCCGCATCGGCGCTTCTATATCGAGCGCCCGCCGAACGAGCAGCGCGGTCTCGTCAACGCGCGCGAGGTCCGCGAGCTGCTCGAGGCGGCGGGCTACGAGACGGTGCATCCGGGAACCCTGCCCTTCAACGACCAGGTCGTGCTGTTCAGCCAGGCCAGCCACATCGTCGGCTCGCTGGGCGCGGGCCTGACCAACATGCTGTTCGCACCGCCGACGTGCCGGGTCGTGATGATCGACAACGGCTTGGCTGACTACTTCTTCTGGGATCTGGCAGCACTCGCCGGGCAGCCGTTCACCTGGATGTTCACCGGACCGATCTCGTTCTTCTCGCAGGCGCTCGCGACCGCGCCCTATGCGGTCGACTTGGACGGGCTACGCTACGTGCTGCAACAGGCCGGCTGACCCGGCCCTTTAGGAAGATCGCCGTGACATTCACCGTTTCGCCGCTTCGTGACGTGATGCAGGTGGCCGGCCCGGTCGCACGCCACAGCCGGCTGATGGTGTGCATCGTTTTCGCGTTCCGGCCGCAGCGGCTGCGATACCTGTTGGAAATGCTGCGGATCTTTTCGGAGATGCCGGTCGAGCGGGTGAGTGTGCTGATCTACACGAACACCGTGGACCCGGAGCAACTCGCCACGATCGAGCGTCTGCTGGACTTCGTGCGCCTCACCGACAAGCAGTTCGAGATCGTCAGCGTCCTTGACCTCGAGCATCCATTCGACCTGACCTGGGCGGACAAGCAGTCGATCCCAGAGCGCTTCCTGGGTAGCGATTTCACCCACTGGCTGCATCTCGAGGATGATTGCCGGTTCACCTACCTCAATCTCTGTTACTTCATCTATGCTCGAGACATCCTGCGTCCGCACGGCCTGATCCCGTCCTTCGTGCGCTACGAATGGAACGACAGCCAGCTTGGTTTCTACTCCAGCGACCAGGCACGCCAAACCAACATCGACGGCTACCCGCATATCGACGCGGACGATGTGTTCTTCATGGTGCTGGACAGCGTCTATAGTGGGTCCACGGTCCTGGACCAGGAGTTGGCGGCCGAATTCGTCCAAACACGCTCGTTCGACCGGCTACGAAGCAAAGAAGTCTCGCATTGGTACATCCAGGAACGCGCGGCCATGGGACTGACATGGGAGGCCGTGCCGCCGGGCCACATCTGCCGCATGGTGATCCCGTTCACCAAGGCAGGGCGCATGCCGGCCACGCCGTGCCTACTGCACCATCTTCCGAACAACTACACGGATAACTGGTTCGCCGGCACCAATCATCCCGATGTGCCGTTCGGCCGACTGCGGTTGGAGAAGATCTTTTCGGTCAACGGCGATCCAGGGTTCGACCCGACACGCAACAGCCGAGCCTGACCGACTAGGTCGCGTGGGCAGACGAACGACTGTTTGATCGCGGCTCGCTCCGGTCGAGGATCACTCGCGCGCGCTCATGCAATTGCCGCATGGTGGCGTCAGCGGTCAGGACTGCGCTGATCCGCAACACGGTCTTGTTCGGACCCTTCCACCGATCGTCCAAGTAACGTTCCCTTTACACATTGAGATTGTTAAGACGGAAACGCGAGCGATTCCAATGCGTTAGCAGCTGGCACGCGGTTTGCTGCATGCCTGCTTGGGAGCAAAATTGGAGTCTCACAGTGTCTAAGCCAAATACCATTTTTGCCGCGGCAGCCGCTTTTGGTTTGATGTACGGCACCGCAGCACACGCAAGCTTAGCTACCTTTCAGAGCTTTGTCGGGTCCGATGGTTTATCGACCGGAGGATGTGGCTCGACGTCGCAGGCGTGCAGCTTCACCTCGATTGTTCCGACGGGGTCGACTGTTCTCGGTGCCTATCTTTATTCCTCACTCTTTGATGCCTCATCAAATAATATACCGGGTGGGACGCTGGATGGGAGCACTGTCAACTACGCGACAGCGCTTGGGACGAACGGGGCGGATCTGGAGGCTTATCGGGCGGATGTCACTTCAATCGTTGCGCCTATCGTGGCCGGTGCGAGTTCATCGACGCTGACATTTAACGTTACGGAAACAAATCAATATCAGGATGGCGAGGCGTTGGTGATCGCTTATTCAAATGCGTCTCTACCGACACAGACCGTTGGAATATTGGACGGTTTTTCCGCCACCACTGGTGATAGCAGCACAATCAATTTCGCAACTCCGCTGAACCCGTCAGCGCCAGGGTTTGTCGCCGATTTCCGTATCGGCGACGGCTTCAGCTACGACGGAGCTGGCTGCACTGCAAGCAGCCAAGTGTCGCTGGTCAAAGTCAATGGTAGTGCACTGACCAACGTTGCAGGGTGTAATGACGACAGCACCGATGCCGTTCCGAGTAATGGAAATCTCATCACGGTCGGTAGTGATACCGATCCCTTTACACCTATCGTAGCCGGCGGCGAAAATGTCACTGCAGATGATCACGAGCGCTACAACTTGGCGTCATTCATCAAGAAGGGCGACACAAGCATCAATGTGAATACCGTCAACCCAAGCGGGGATGACAACATTTTCCTTGAAACCTTTCTCGTCTCTGGCGCTGGTGGTGTGAACGCCCCGCCGCCTTCGACCAACGTTCCCGAGCCCTCCGCGATGATCTTATTCGGCACGGGACTGATCGCCCTTGCCGCAGTAAGCTCGAAAGGCAGTAGGCGCGCTTTCCCGTAGGACGAGAAGACTAGGTCGCGCGGCACCGCGCAGCGGGCTCCCCCCCATGCACTGTCTCCACGCGACCTAGAGCTTCGTCACGGCAGCGATGATGCACCCGTTGTGCCACTCGCTATCGCGCCCCCTGACGAGAGGGAGTTCTTCGCCGTTGAAGGTCGTTTTTACCTCGATCTGAAAGTCGACCCGTA